>CAKZUB010000001.1 GCA_937921505.1 uncultured Clostridia bacterium
AGCATGAACTTGACTTAGTGACAGTCAGTGGTAAGGCTTATTATACATATACTTATCTTGGTAAAATTAAAGGCGCTAGAAAGGTTAAGATTGTTATAAGCTGGCCTAAAGATGCTTTGTGGAATCCTAGGGCTATGAAAGTTTTTGTTAGCTTAGACATAAAGAGATATTTTGAAAATCAAAAAAGTAGCATAGAGACTAATTATATCTTCATCAACTGGAATAATATGCCTTGGTAATAAGTTGGGAGCATTTATGCTCGTTTATAATTATAAGTAAATATCAGAGAATTCTACACTAGTAGTTTGTATCAGACGATTACCTAGTAAGTCTATCATTCCTTTTTCATTATGCTCCTCAACTACAGTCTCATTAGGCATTACAACAGTAAAGATACTACCTTTACCTACTTTGCTTTTAACCGATATACTCCCTCCTAATGCTTCAACAAATTTCTTTATCAGCGATAGACCAATCCCTGTACCTTCTGCCTGTCTTGATAATGAGCTATCCACTTGTCCAAATCTCTCAAAGATTATATCTATCTTATCCCGTGGTATACCTATCCCATTATCTTTAACTTCAATATATATGCTGCCTTTTTTAGAATATAAACTTACAACAATGGCCTTACCTTTCGGCGTAAACTTAATAGCATTTGAAAGGAGATTCAAAAGTATTCGTTCATATTTCTCATCATCAATGCCTACAATCTTCTTTCTAAGTGAAGATACAAAGGCTACACTAACCTCCTTTTGAGAAGCATAAATATGTACAGATTCTATAATAGCCTTTGTTAGAAAAACTATGTCTCTATTCTTTTTATTAATCTTAATACATCCTGCATCTGCTCGTGTAATATCAAGAAGATTATTAACGAGCCTTAATTGCCTAAAGGTATTTTGTTTTATCATATCTAAATACCTTTTAGACTTACCTGATAATTCATTGCCACACATATAGTTCATTGCTTGAATAGCTGAATTAATAACATTAAGAGGTGTCCTAAATTCATGTGATATAAGTGATAGAAATTCATCCTTCATCTCTATTGCTCTTTCAAGCATTTCATTCTTTTCTATTTCTCTTTTTAGAAGTAAATTCTGCTGTTCTTTGATAATCTTTGTTTGTTCTTCTGCTTTTTTCCTATGTAAAACCTGGTCTGTTATATCTATAAGCATTTCAATACAATACTTTATTTTATTTTCTTCACAAATGGGAACTAGCGATAGTCTCCAATAAGTAATGCCCTTATTAAATCCCTCATACATATATTCATCTATATTATATTGCTCTCCTGTTTTAAGTACGGTACTCCAGATCTCCTCATAGGTGCTCCCTTTAAAGCCTGTTGTAACTTCTGACACGTTTTTACCAATACAATTTTCCTTTTTATTATAGGGTTTATCAAAAAAGCTTATATATTTTTCATTAGCTTTAAGCAGTGTCTTATCAGGTGCACTATATATACCAATTCCGTAATAGTTCCCTGAATATAGCATATTTGCAAAGGGGAAGCTAAACTCAAGGTTTAAATCAGCCTTCTCTAAAAAAACATATACCTTTCCTTCTACTGAATGTATTATCTGAATATTAACAAGCTTAACTTCAAAAGACTTAGTAAACAAAAAATACTCAGTTTGCTCATTAATAATATTAATATCTACGTTAGGTCCAACTTTTAAAGTTTTAAATAGATCTATTATATTACTATTTAATAACTCGCTATCCTTATATTCCATCATTTTAACAAAAGATCGGCTGACTTGAATAACAGTTTCGTTTTTTTCAATTATAAAAGGTTGTTCATATATAGTATTTATCCTTTGCATAAAATTCCTCCATCTTTTAAGCCAGATAAACTTAACTAATAAGTGTATCCATAATACCTTACCACATCATTGGGCATATTACTATTCTGAATTATATCAATAATTCTCACTTATTTATAGTCATAATAACATAAAAAAACCCTCTATCAAGAGGATTTTAGTCTTAAAATATTGTTAGAATTTATCGTAATAGACATTCTCCATATGTATATGATTTTTAGTCAAAACCCGGATACAAGCATCAATCATACCTGGCGAGCCACATAGGTAGGCTTCTGACTTTTCTAAATTATCACTGAATCTATCAACTACATCCGTAATAAGACCAACTTCACCCTCCCAGTTGTCTTCTGGTAATGGTTCAGATAAGGCAGGTATATATTGAAAATTAGGGTATTCCTTTGCTAATTCCAGAAGCTCTTCAGTATAATAAAGGTCCTTTTTAGTTTTTGCACCAAAGAAATATTTTACTTTACGGTTCATGCCTTGGTCCTTTAAGTAATAAAGTATTGCACGAATGGGTGCTTTTCCTGAACCACCTGCAATGCAAATGATGTCTTCATCGGAATCTTCATTTAAGTAAAAATCTCCATAAGGACCCGTAATGGTAATTGTATCGCCAACTTCAAGTGCCATATGAACGAACGTTGTGGCTTGCCCTTTAGGTACAAGACGAATGATAAACTCCAAGGTATTGGTCATCCGTGGATTTGAGGCTATGGAATAGGCTCGGATCACCTCGATGCCTGGAACCCTTAATTGTGCGTACTGACCAGGCTTAAAGGCCATTTCTTCTCCTTCTGATAGCTTAAATGTAACTAATTTGATATCGTAGGTTAAAGAGGTTATATCCACGACCTCAGCTTTATATTCCCGGGCACTTAGCAACTCTTCTGGTATAAGAATTTCCATATTTTCTTTAACCTTCACCTGGCAAGATAATCTAACGCCGCTTTCTCGTTCCTCTTCACTTAAAAAAGGATCTTCAGTTGGTTTGATGGACCCACCTCCCGATGTCACCTTGCATTTGCAGTAACCACAAGTTGCCTTACCTCCACATGCCGAAGGGATAAATATATTATTAAGTGATAACGTATTTAGCAGCGTATCTTCACCTTGGACCGTGATTTTTGTCTTATCATTGACCGTTAAGGTTTTCTCTTTCTGACCGCCAAGCAAAAAATCAGCTAGTGCCAAGAGAACCGTCACGATCAGTAAGACCCCTATGAGAATGACAGGTACTAATAAATTCATGATGATCCCCCCTACTGAATATTTGCAAGGCCACTAAAGCCTATGAACGCAAGGCTCAATATGCCTAAAATAATAAATGTAATACCTTTGCCCCGAAGCCCCCTTGGCACATCCGATACCCAGGCCATCTTCTCGCGAATACCTGCTACCAAAACAATGGCCAGCATCCAACCGAGCGATGAACCAAAAGAAAAAATAGCTGTCTCAGCAAAAGTATAGGCACGATTCACAAAAAATAATGAAACTGCTAAAACGATACAGTTAACCGTGATTAAAGGTAAGAAAATACCAAAAGCATTATAAAGAGCTGGTATAAACTTTTCTAAAAATAATTCTAAAAACTGTACTGTTGCTGCAATGGTAATAATAAAGACCAACAGACTTAACTGTGTTGTGTTTGTAGCTTTTAAAAGCACATAAATAGGCCAGTTAATGATCCCTGTCAAGGTCACAACAAAAACAACCGCAAGCCCCATTCCTTTTGCATTTTTAACATTTGTCGAAATAGCGATAAGAGGACACATCCCCAGTATGTACGTTAGTGCAATATTATGACTTAATAAGCTTGCTGTAAAAATTTCAACTAAATGTGCCATAAGCTTTATCCCTCCTATTCTTCATAGGTGTTTGTAACAACACGCATGAGCCATATATAAATACCAAGAACAAAAAAACCACCAGGCGCCATTGCCATAACTACCCAATTAATCCACTCCGCAGGCATAACACGCATATTGAGCAAAGTACCAAAAGCGAGTATTTCACGTACAGCTGCTACTGCAACAAGCACATAGGTATACCCTAAGCCGTTAGTAAGCGCATCAATCAAAGTGAATCTAACAGGATTTTTAACGGCAAAAGCTTCCGCACGTCCCATTACGATACAATTGGTAATAATCAGCCCCACATAAGCCCCTAGAGCCCTACTGATACTTGGGAAAAAGGCTTGTAAAAAAAGATCAACCGCAATAACAAACGTTGATATTAAAACCATATAGGTAACCATTCTGACTTTAGGTGGTATAAATTTGCGAATGAGTGACGTACTCATAGAACTTGCCATAACCACAAACGTCACACCAAGGCCCATAGCGATGGCATTTTCTACCCTATTTGTCACAGCAAGTGCCGAGCAGATCCCAAGTACCATGACGAAGATCGGATTATTTTTCAACAGTCCATCTTTAGAAATTGCAAACCACTTTGTATACTTTAGTCGAATTAACTTCATGATACACCCCTCCTATTCTTCTCTTTGCTCCCAAATGAGCCGGTAACGCTCTATTTCACTATTCAAAATGGATTCAAATGCCTTAGACGTCCTTGTTGCACCCGTAATGGCATCCACTTCATTTTCTTTATTAGGCCCTGAGTCTTGATTGATCTCAAGAGCAGGCATTATTTTTACACCGACAAACTGAGCCAAAAAAGGAGCCTCTGCAACAACTCCTCCAAGTCCAGGAGTCTCTTCTTGTTGAAGAACCGCCACATAGCGCAAAGTTTCGATCTCTTCATCAACTGCTACAAAGCCTTTAATCGGTCCCCAGACACCGGATCCTTCATAGGTAAATCCAATTTCTTGTGAGGGTGACAGATAAAAATTAAGATCCCCAATCATTTTTATCACAATCTCTTTTTCATAAGTTTCATTAATACTTGCCATTTTATAAGGTATGTCAAAAGCGTCAAGAACCGTTTTTCTTAATTCAACTTCCTTATTAGACTCGATACGCTCAGAAGTTAGAATGTCCATACCAATAAGTACAGCCGAAGCAACGCATCCCAAAACAAAGATAAATAGCAGCATGCTTAAATATTTTTTCATATTACAGCACCTCGCTTTTTCTTTTTCAGACCGTTAAGCACCGCATCATCGAGCAGCGGCGAAACTGCATTCATAATAATGACTGCAAACATAACCCCTTCTGGAAACGCCGCAAAGTTTCGAATAACCACTGTAATAATACCAAGTCCAATACCATACATGATTCTCCCACCTTGGGTATAAGGTGCTGTTATAGGATCAGTAGCTACAAAGAAAGCACCAAATAAGACGCCGCCTACAAGAATAGACAAAAGAGGATCTTCATAGATCCCTGGTGCAAGCAAGTGACCCACCCACGTTATAACAAAAACACTTCCGATAAAAAACACAGGAATCCGCCAGTTAATCATACGCAACAAAATCAGGATAACCCCAATAACTATAATTCCTAAACGAAATGTTTCTCCGATAGAGCCTGGAACTCCTCCTATCAACAAATCTATCATATTGTAACCAAATTCTCCTCCTTTGTTAAGAACCCCTAAAGGACTAGCCGTTGTTATTGCATCCGTCTTAGGATCTAGCCACATAGTAGCCATAAATGCAGGAAAAGAAATCGTAATAAAAAGGCGCCCCACAATAGCTGGATTAAAAATATTTTTACCAAAGCCACCAAAAATAGCTTTGCCAAAAAATACACCAGAGGCACTTCCTACAGCAACAATCCATAACGGTAACGTCGGTGGTAATACGAGTGTAAAGATAAGAGGCGTAATGATTGCACCCGCATCTACTTTTAAATGTCTTACCTTAGAAAATGCAATTTCAACACTAAAAGCAGCTACATATGAAGTTATAAGCATCCATAAGACATGCATACCATAATGCATAACGCCTACAGCCACTAAAGGCAATAATGCTATCGCAAAAATTTGCATTTGTCGCTTAATCGTAAAGCGATGAAGCATTGAAGGATAATCGTTTTTCATCTCTTAAACCCTCCTTAGTTGTCTAATTTCTTTTAAATACTATATTTCTTATAATATGACAATCTATTGTATTACTATCTATTCTATTACTATCTATTATATTTCTTGAGCCTATAAATTACAACACCAGAGCTATCAAACAGATAAAAAGAGACCCATTCCGTGGCAGGGGCACAAAAAAACAACCAGTAGATTGAAACTGAATTCACTGGTTGCAGTATTTTTTATTTTGCCACTTGCTATTTGAACTTTACGCATTGGTATTCGTTAATATCTGTTCTAACCACTCACTACAAGCCTCATAGACTAAGTGAAGTTCTTTAAGACTTACTCTATAGTTAACATTATACCTAGATTCTACTGCCCATTTTGTTATTTTAAATGCTCTTTCTTGTATGATTTCTGGAATTTCTTTATCTTTTGGAACAAAGGATATTAATAGGTCTATATCATGTGTTCTATATTGCTTATAAGATACATCAATTCCACTTAGCTCTAAAATACCCTTTAGTGTTTTTTCAACTGCTTGCTGAACGTGGTAGGCTGATTTACAGAGTGCAAGCTCATCAGTTAATGTATTCATAATAAGAGATGCAACTTGCAAATCAGATTGTGCAATGATTAGGAAACTGCTCATATACCTTATATCCTCTCTCCCAAATATTTTTAAAAAAGCTATTGCTCTGTATTTGTTCTATAAACTCTTTTTTGTTGTATCCAAGTAAGTCTACTTCTCCATATTTATAAAGATGAAGCTTGGTATTAAACTCCTCAAAGTCACCTAATACTACTATGTCAATATCACTATAGCTATTACAAAATAAAGTTAAGGAACTTCCAAATATGATAATATCTGTAATATTATGATTAACATCTTCTTCTAATAAATCTTGCACTAAATCATATACTTTTTTCTGTTTTACAGGGTGTATGCGTGAAAATTTTTTCTCTTTTACTATAAGATCAAATTGATAGTAATTTCGTGTTTGATCAAGTATTACCATACATTCACTTCCTTCCCTCTATTACTTGTTAATACTTATATTATATACCTATTTAAGGTTAGATTAAACATTATTTTGCCTTTTGGATGTTTTTTTCCAAAAATGTATAACTCTGCTTTGTCATTCTTAGTCTAGTAACTCTTGCATCTTTTAATAACTTATAAACACTCTTTCTCGAATGATTGAAATTAGACCTAAAAAGTGTTATGCTATCAACGGTAAACCTAAATAGAATGTCGTTACTATATAATCATAAATTTTAAATTTAAGATTGGGAACATTATATATTAAAGAGCTTATTGTTATGTTACTTGAAAAGTGACTATAAGCTCTTTTCAAATGATAAAGAGAGGTAATAATATGCTAAAAGTTGATAACTTGTCCTACTCATTTCCGCAAAAAGATCTATATCATAATATTTCATTTACACTTGAAGAGGGTCAGCATTGCGCTTTTATAGGAACAAGCGGCAGTGGAAAAACCACCTTGATAGATATCATTATGAATCCAGAAAACTATATGTTCGAGGGTAAGCTGGTGATAGATCCAAATTATAGAATTGGATATGTAAGTCAGTTCTCACAGCCTGATAAAACAAAAGAAACTACAGTTTTTGAATATATAGCAGAAGCATTTATTAAACTGCAAAATGAATTAACCTCTATTTGTACTGAAATGGAAACATCTTCTGATATAGATACTTTACTCGAAAAGTACCAACACACTTTAGACGCATTTGATGCAATAGGTGGGAATGATTTCGAAAATAACATTACTAAAAAACTGGGTCTTGCAAACCTCATCAAACATAAAGACCTTATGATCTGCGATCTTAGTGGTGGGGAATTCAAACTTATTCAAGTCATTAAGGAAATGCTTACACGTCCAGACCTCATGATTATGGATGAACCAGACGTATTTTTAGACTTTGAAAACCTTAATGCTCTTAAAAATCTCATTAATTCACACAAAGGAATTTTATTAATTATTACGCACAACAGATATCTGTTAAATCATTGTTTTAACAAGATTATTCACCTTGAAAACATGGAACTGCAAGAGTTTAATGGTAGCTACATTGATTATAACTTCTCATTACTTCAAACTAAAATTGAGCTGCAAGAGCTCGCGAGTGTTGATAATGCAGAAATTGAGAGAAACGAAATCTTAATCAATAAACTAAGATTTATCGCAACAAATCATGCTGAAGCTGCTAACGGAAAATCTCTAAAAGCCAGAGTTAAAATTCAAGAAAGATTAGAAGCACGTAGAATTAAAGCGCCATTTGTAGCTATTAAACAACCCGATATCCATTTAGCTCCTGATCACGAACTCGAAGAAACCACTATTTTAAAAGTTAATGATTACAGTGTCGCATTTGATGAAATGCTTATAGAAAATGTTAGCTTTGAGCTTAAATCTACTGATAAAGTAGCGCTTATTGGTTCAAACGGTACTGGGAAAACGACGTTGCTGCGAGAAATCTTTAAAAATACTCATGATGCCATTGAAATAAGTGATGAGGTCAAAGTAGCTTATTTATCTCAGCTTCAAGGTGAGATACTGGATGAGTCTCATACAATACTTGAAGAATTCTTAGATGCAGGATTTAAAAACTATGAAGCGGTTAGCTCTTATATTGCAAACTATGGTTTTGACGAAGAATCCCTTCATCAAAAGATAGAATCTCTATCTGGTGGAGAGAAAAATATGCTTCAACTAGCTAAAGTTGCTGCTAGTGATGCAAACTTGTTGCTTCTCGATGAACCAACAAGTCATCTAGACACTTATTCACAAATAGCTCTTGAAAAAGCCATACAAAACTATAAAGGTGCGATTCTCATGATTTCTCATGATTACTATTCCATAATAAACTGTATGGATTATGTTTTAATCATTGAAAATAAGACCATTAGAAAAATGAGTATGCGAAAATTTAGAAAAATGATTTATGCTGGTCATTTTGATAAGGACTATTTAGAACGAGAACAAAAGAAAAAATCAGTTGAAACAAAAATAGAATTAGCTTTAAAAGATACCAACTTTGAGCTTGCAAAAAAATTATCTGAAGAGTTAGAAGTACTGATTAAGTTATAAACCCCTAGTAGCATTCAGATTAAATCACAGAATCTGAATACTACTAGGGATTTCTTTTAGTGAATGATAAAAAAATATTGATTGCGACGATATTTGTATAACTAATGAAACCTACAGCAGCATGAGTTGGGATCGGGAAGTATCCTTGTGACATGGAACAAGCTTAACAAACTAGCAAACGGAATCTGTAATGATAACATATTGGTAATGAAGAGGTCAATCCGTAGTAATGCAAGGGATAGAAAATCTTATCGTTGTTCCAACATGATACTCACTATCGATTTCGAAATTAAAATCATTATTAAAATATAGTTTTAATCTCTGATATACATTATTAACGCCGATGCTCTTTTTTTTGCTGCTTATTTTAGAAGTTATTAGGCTTGAACGAAGTCTTTCTAATTCTTCCTCTTTCATTCCTAGACCATTGTCAGTAATCTCAAAGCAAATCCTATTTTCGCTTTTGTATCCTTTAATTATTATTTCGCCCTCATTTACAATTTTGTCTATCCCATGTGTAATAGAATTCTCTACGATAGGTTGTAAAATAAGTTTTATCGTTTTATAATTCATAATTTCATCATCAATCAAAAACGTAACCTTTAGGCGTTCGCTATAACGTATCTTTTGAATTTTTAAATAATTCTTTAAGTGTTCAATTTCCTCTTTAAAACTGATTAAATCAGTGCTTTCCACTGCCGTTCTCAAGAAACTTCCTAAGGATGTTGACATATCACAAATTTCTAAAGCTCCCTTTTCAAAGGCCATCCACTTAATTGCTTCTAGCGTGTTATAAATAAAATGCGGATTTATCTGTTGCTGTAATGCATAAAGCTGTGCTTCTTTTTCAAGGTAGAGAAGTTCTTTTTCTTGAATTTTGGAACGATATATTTCTTCCATAAGTACCCTGACTTTTTTAGCCAAACTATTAAATTGCCTGGATATGAGTACTATCTCGTCATTACCATAATAATCGATACTTATATGAGGTTCTCGGTTATTAATAGATTGTTCGATTTGACCTTTCAATTGCTCAAAAGGCTTTATGACAATTTGAGAAATTAAAATTGAGGCTATAGAAATGATAAATAATAGTACAATAATGTAAATTATAGTATAGATCACTAAACCATTCAAACTTGATATTATTTCTTGATACGGTAAAATACTAATAATCTTCAAATTAAAATATTTAGTTGTTTCATAAAAAACAATATACTTCTTATCTGTATTGATAGTAAAAAATCCATTCGAATCATTTATTTGATCATAAAAAAAGCTGTTTTCTCGTACATAAGAGTCAATAAAACTATTGTTATTCGATGGAAATATATTGTCATTATCATAAATAATAAAGTAAAAACTGGAGTTACTTGGTTTAGTATTATCAAAAGCACTTAACAGCGCTTGTTGTTTGAGAAATAAAGTAGAGCCTCCTAAATCCTCATTAAAATTATATTCATATAGCGATTTAATCCTTCGTGACAAAAGAATATAGGGTTCAATGAGCTTATCGTTTCCTGCGTGTATAAAACTCAGTTTGTTACCATTAACTTCATCTAACAGATAATTACTTGAAAAATTAAATAGGCTATTGTATTGGTTAATTGGATAAATAACATTCCCATATGTATCTATTAGTTCCATATACATCAAGTCTTGTTCAGCAATAACTGTTTTATAAAATAATGAATCTAATTCGCTTAATACATAGTTTTTATTTTTCTTAATATTGTTCATATTTCTCTGTACATAATTGTCTGTGATTAATTGTTTTGAGATATTATCTATTTTCTGAAGGTTTTGATCTATGTTTACTTTTATATGTTTCATAGTACCTGAATTTAACGTAACAATTGTCTGGTTATATATTTTATAGTAGCTGAAAAACAATAAAACTAATATCAACATATTGGGAACGATAATAGTAATAACAAAATAAGTATTTATTTTTGTTTTTAATCTAAGACGATAAAAAAAGCTGGGAGTATATTTCTCTAACGTATAGTCTATATTCTCATAAGTCTGATCATTTGAAAGTTCATGCTTTAAATTATGAATAGGCATTAAAATTCTTTTTGAAAAAACTAGCGCTAGCACCCCTGTTATTAAAAGATATATACCTAAATAAAAGATGGCGTATATATTAAGTTTAGAAACATTTAATATATTATTATACAGTTCAAATTGTGAAATAAGTAATACGTCATTGCCTGGGAGTTTATGATACATTGTTAAGATACCATTATTTATGATGGCATTATTATCGTACTGATTATATATGATTGGCATATCAATAGATTCAGAAATAGACTTATTTTTATGTTGATAAGAACTAATCAAATTATTGTTAGGTGTATAAAAAGATAGATCTTGCTCTGTAATATATTTAAAAAATATATTAGAAAATATATCTGGTTTGAATGTGAAAATAATATTAGCAATAGACTCGTTTTTTTTAAAATCTCTTATATTTTTATAATATAAAACCTTTCCATGCGCCAAATTATTGAAGTGCTTTACAGAGGGCTCTTCACTAGAATCATAGAAAAATAGTTTTCCTTCATTTGACACGTCAGAAAATGTATTATTTTTAAATAAATCTTCATAAAAGAAATGTTCCTGCAAGATATATCCTTGATTAGACCAATCATAACGATATAGAATATTATTTTTTCCTATAATAATTATACTTTCAATAAAATTTCTATCTTGGAAAATAGTGTTGATTTCTAGGTCAATCAATTTTTTTCTGTTAATGACTTCTTTATAATCATTTAAGTCTAGATTTTCACTAAAAATATTAATAATGTTTTTATTTTGGCTTACTTCAATTATATTTTTATCAATTTGCTCAAAAGTAGATGTGTAGAAGTTAGATGCTTGCTCAAAAGATATATTATTGTGTTTTATATGTTCTTTCGCAACTAATGGTATAAAAAATTTATAGGTGAAAATATATATAGAGATGATCACACTAACAGTTAAAAAACAAGATACGAAATAGAGTTTCGATTGAATTTTTAGTTTAGAAAAATATTTTAATATTTTCATTGATGACCCCCTACTCATGTCATATATTTTTTCTTATATTCATTTGGAGATATAGAAAAGTTTTTTTTAAAAATATCAGTAAAATACTTCGGATTTTTGTAGCCAACTTTAAAAGCAATTTCATATATTTTTAAATGAGTGGTTCTTAATAACTCTTTTGATTTCTCCAAACGATAATCATTTAAATAATCAGTAAAGTTTTTTCCTGTTTCAGTTTTAAACTGTATGCTAAAATAACTAGTACTTAATGACACGTGTTCAGCAATCTGAACTAAAGATATTTTTTTTGCATAATTAACTTCGACATATTTTACTGCTTGTTTTATTGCATTGTATGAGGAGGTTTTTATATTATCGTATACGTTTGATAGGTAGGTGATAATCTTAATTATTATATTTTTTATGTCATTCTTTAGAATATGAAAACTGTTAAAAGATGAAACATAATGTTCAAATGGCTGCGATATCCCTACAATGTCATATAAAGAAAACTTTGATTTTACAAGACGTTGTTCCATGCTATTTAATAATAAAACAGCAATATTTTTTATATGATCTTGTGAAAAGTATTTTAATGATAATTCAACTTCTTCCCAAAAAGCATCAAGCTTGTTTAAAGTTTGATTTACATTGCTTTCAAATATACTATCTAATAATTCATTTCCCTTATCATAGGGATATTCATATACCAAACTTCGTAATATTGATTTCTGCTTCCAGGCATAGAAAATAGTCTGTTTATCATTAAAATACTTTAGGTCGGCAGCATCTTTGGACTGTTCAAAGGAGAAAGGCAAAGACATAATATTATTATAAATATTTCCAACGCCTATGGCTATCTTATTGGTATCATGAGTCAATAAACTATTACATATAATTGTCTTTATATGTTCACAAATCCATATAAGGGTAGTCTCTGTAGTGGAGGAGGATGCTTTGATATCAAAATTAAGTATAATCGTAATGTTCGAGTTATCCTCACTAAAGAGATACCCTAATGCTTTATCATAGATGTAATTTTCAATATGACTTATAAGCGTCGCATTAAACCCATCAATGAACCTAATTGTTAAACATGCATAAAAAGAATGGAGCATACTTATCTCAAACAAGTCAAATTGTTCTTGAACTTCATCTATATGAGTCATCTTTTTTCCTAGAAAATTAACAAAAAAGTTTCTAGTAGCAAACGGTAAAATATGATCTAATTGTTTCTTATACCCACTCATATTTAAAGTCGCTTCCTTCTTCTTATCTAAATCTAACTTCAACTTACGAAACAATACCTCTAGTTCCTGTAAATTAATTGGTTTAAGTAAATATTCATAGACCTTATTCTTAATAGCAGCCTTTGCATATTCAAAGTCTTTATGTCCGGATAAAATCACAACGGTACACATCGGATAGTTATCCTGAATCATCTGGCTTAACATTAATCCATCTAACTCTGGCATCCTTATATCCGTTAAAACAACATCAAAACGCGTTGTTTCTAAAATGTTTAATGCTTCCCGTCCATTTGTTGCCGAATGCAAAGCATCAAAACCTATAGATTTCCAATCAAATGACATTAACCCTTTTAGGATAATATGCTCGTCATCTACAATAAGCATTTTATATAATTCGCTCATAAATAACCCTTGTATAATGAATAGATAGAAAGTCACTATACATTTTCCTTTCTAGGTAATATGCTAAAGAATCAAATGAGCATATATTTTAAGATGTATTATAATATTTAAATTTATATTACTTATTATATATCAAAACAATATAGTCGAATAGGCATATATGGCTGACAATCCAATCATTTGGCTATATTAGAAGCACCAACGTAGTATTTAATCCATATTCAACTCCCATGCAATTGGTTCCATTTCATCGGGCATAGCTTTTATAAAATCAAACCATTTAGCTAAGTCTGTTCCATAATCACATGCTGTTAATAAAACTAATTCATTTCTAGCACTTTTAGCAAGTAATATTCTGTTATCTTTCACAAAACCAACTAACTTAAGGTATCCTTTTTTTCCACCACACCTTGCTAGTGCTCTTGCTAGACTAATGACGAGGTAGGATAAGCGCTCGCCCATGATATCGAGTTCCACATCATCATATCGTTCTCGTTCTTGCAATTCAGGTAATTCAAGAAGCTTCTCTAACACTGGTATAAGTTCTTTATACGCTAGCCGTTCAGAGCAGTAACTAACACTTTCAATATAATTAAAGATACATTGATACCTATCTGTGTAATCTCTTTTTGTATTGCAGATAATATCAGTTAAATAAGCTAAAACCGCAATGGTCTTTTTACTCGGAACTCTGGACAAGGCGTTAATTAAGTAACTTACCTCACTCATAACACCATGATCTGGATAATTATGAGTCCATCGCACTGAGCCTTGTCTGAAAGGAACTGTATTACTCTCTTTCAACTTATTCATAATTTCATCTATCACTGTATCAAGCCCCATAATATCCTTATGCCAAATCAATAACCTAGCAATCAAAAGTTTTAGATCTTTGCTCGCCTCTTGAAATCTATTTCTAAGTAACGGTAAGACTTGGCTTTTGTCAGCTGCACAAATCTGTACCAGTGGAGAAACAGTAAGAGCTTTTTCATAAATACTCATTTCTAACCATTCAAAGGGTTCCTCTCCCGTAAGACTTGAAACAATAAGTGAATAATCCGGCTTACCAAAGTCCTCTGCATATTGAAGTACACTATCAGGCAACATCTGCATTTGAACAAGCTTTTTTTGCAGTTTCTTTACATCTAGATTTCTAGGACTAATACCATCTTTCACACATAGTGCTGCAGCAAGTCCAATCGCTCCTCCTTGTTGTTGCATTGAGTCTTGCATGCGTATTGCTGAAAATGCATCATGCGTGCAAGATAGGGCTCTCCCTGTAACTAGAAGTTGCTCTAAACCTAGGGGAAGCATTGCTCTATATGGAACTTCTATAACCAAATTGGCAGGAAGAAGTCCAAAGTAAACAATATCTGAACTAGATTTTCCTTTTGGGTCATGGTTACTAAAGCAGAATGAAATTGTGTCAGGATATTTTCTCATACTCATTTGGTCCATAAGGTTTAATATGACTTCACCACGAATATGCCTAGACTCCCTAGGGGTTACATACGTACTATGGTCATGAAGTTCCTGGCCGCCTCTACGCCTTGCCACGATAATAAATCTTGTATAATCAAATACATCACCAATATCCATTGTCGTACTAAAGTTACCACCTTTATACTCACCAGGTTTTTTAAATTGGGCAAAGGAAGACCAAAGAGTCATTGGATCCCTTTCATTCCCAAAGATAAATTCGGCTCCTGCAAAAGCTGCTACATCACCATCTCCAGTTGCATCTACGATTACCTTACTCTTAAGAGCAACTGGTCCGTAGGGAGTAGCAACCGCTACACCTATTGCATTTTTTCCTTCTAATAAGGTAGCCATGATAAAACAATTAAAAAACACAGTAACACTCTGTTCCAGGCACATTTCTAGTAGAACAAAGGCTTTAATTTCAATACTCCAGCTATCATTCATACCCCAGTAATACTTTTGCTTGGGATACAATAACTTATCTGAGAGGTCGTTAACTCTTTTATCTATCTCCGCCGTAAAACCATCTCTATTCCCAAACCAATAAAAATGTACACCCCCTAGCGTTCCTGTCCCACCTAACGCGGTATTCATTTCAAGTAGTATTGTGTTAACGCCTTCGGAAGCCGCAACTCTTGCACTAACAGCTCCACTCGTTCCACCTCCTACAACCAGAACATCACTTTCACCAAGTACAGGAAGGCTATGAATATTTGCCTGTACTTCAGAAAATTTGTGTAGTTTATTGAACTCAGTATGTTCTGAGTAAGTTACTCTCTCACTATCTTCACTCTTTTTGCAACAATAATTCATCGCATTGTCCATGTTCTTTTTGCAGCCTACGATAATGCAACTATCATTCCCAATCTGACCACCTATTAATTTCTTTCCTAACCTTTTTCCTTCATCTAATAATTTCAAAGGATCAAAATCAACAGCAGGCATAACCTCTAAAGATCCTAATCCTATTTTTGCAAGTAGAAAAGGATGAACATGGTGACCGAGCCAAGCAGCTACTTCTAAAGATATCTTTCTTACTTTAAATTCAATTTGAGTATCTTGTATTAAAGAACAGTCATGTTCATCTACTAATACTGGAATATTGACATACACGTGGTCATTTGAAAAACCACCCTGATATATTTTAACTTTATCTCTCCATACACCAAAATGTTCTGGAACCTCATACCAGCGCTTTGTCATACCATATTCATCACTAAATTCTCCATCAATTCCTATAAATTCAATGGTTCGGCTAACCACTTCTTTATTTTCTAATGTATGGAAAACAAAAGCAGAATCAACTGGATATAACTCACATTTTTCGTTTTCTATTAGCCTTGCAATAATAGAGCTGGGTGTTACATCAATTACCTTGGAGGTTCTAATTAACTGTCGACCAGATTTATTTGCAATGACTACATCCCAATATTCTTCCTGCTTGGTACATGCTACAGGAATACTTGCATATAGTATTTTTACACCTTCATTCATAAGAATATCTTCAAAGTTTATTTTGAATTTGTCCATATTAATAGGTACTATCGTATTTATTTTAGTTTCCAATCCACTTAACGAAAACCATTCTGTCATGATATCAAAATATGCTTCTCTCATTTGAAACCAAGGTCTTTGCCACTGACCCATTTCATATCCTAAAAAGGTCCCTTTATCAATAAGCATTACTTTGTTTCCGGCAGCAGCGTATTCTTTGGCTACAGCAAGCCCCGCAAGACCTCCTCCTACGATAAGTAGATCAACTTTTTCAATAATAGGAATAGTACTGCACTCCTTTAGTGTCAACATAAAATCTCTCCTTTACAAATTTTTTTAAATGAAATGATAGGGCCGTATATTAAAATATACAGCCCTATCATTAAAACTATCGAATTACCTATTGATCTGCATTTACAATTGCTAAATCTGCTTGTTGCTTTATCTTTGCGATGGTATCTTCCAAGCTCTGTTCACCTACTAAGTATAATTCACCTTCTTTAAGGATAATTGAGTTATACTCACTTGCAGCAACACCTACAATTTTTTCAGAGGTAAAACCTAATCCATTATCTACAAATGCTTTATAAATATTTTCTACAGTTACCGAACCGTCAGATTTGTCGGCTACATCTCCAAATACAACTTCAAGATCTTCTTTTGAAACATCTATTCTTGCTGGGGTAATTTTTCTATATTTATATTGTTCTTTTGCTGCATAGGCTACATACTCAAATGCACCTTCAGGATTTTTAGCATTCTTATTGATAGCTAATGCTTGAACGCTACCAAAATTATTATTTCCTTCTGGATTTGTTGGTGGTGCAGTGATCCCCCATTTCCAGTCTTTTTGGTAGTCTGGACTATTCATTATACCTAAATGCCATCCACCAATAAAAGTCATGCCATAAGTACCGCTCATAAAGGAATCCCATCCAATATTACTAGCTTTCATTTCTAACCAACTTGGTTGAATTTCATGAACACTAGATAGTTCACCAAACCACCTAAGTGAATTTGCAAAGGCAGGGTCGTCATAATTTGATGTGCCATCTGCTTTATATCCAGAAACTTTTTGCTGTCTTGCCAAAGTGTACAAATAATATTCCCAAGTTTGCATTAATGAACCATAAATGCGTTTACTAGGATTATTCAATTTTTTTGCAGTTTCGATATATTCATCCCATGTCCAAGAGCCATCAGGATATGGAACATTAGCATCATCAAAAATTTGTTTGTTGTATAAAACACAAGAAAGAGATACTTCGGTTGGTAAATAATAAAGATTACCATCATACCAATCTAGATATTCACCATGAATTTGTTCAGCCTCATAGTTGTTACTCTTTATCAGATCATTTAGAGGATATAAAAGTCCTGAGCTACCATACTTATATTGTACATTTGAGTTATCAAGGCGAATGATGTCGACTTGTTCACCAGCCATTAAGGATATATCTATTTTTGCATATTGTTCAGGTCCGGAACCTGGAATAACATTAACTTCTACTTTAAACCCGGTATCTTCTTCAAAGGCTTTATTAAACGCTATAAACCCTTCTGTTTCTGCGATAGCTGCAGATGCATACATAGTGATTGTTTTATCGATTTCCTTTGCTGGTGTTTCTGCTTCGTCTTTAGGTGTATCCTGAACTGTTTTCTTAGGCTCTGCTTCCTTACTTTCATTCTTTTTCTCACCACAACCAGCAAGACTTGTAACAAGAATCAGTACGCAAACCATAACTGCAATTAATTTTTTTAAATTCATTTCACTACCCCCTCTGATATTTTCTAATTTAATTTTTGTTGATTTAATCTAAAATAGTAGATACATCCCCTCACTTTCTCTTATAGTTTTTAATTTTTGATAGCATCTTAACAAAAATTCTCTATCTTTTGTACCATTGCTAACCTTTTATACCTGACATCGCGATACCTTCTACAAAGTATTTTTGCGCAAACCCATAAAGTATCAAGGGTAGAAATATGCCCAAACTAGCACCTGCCAGCTGCATGGGAATATTAGCGCCCATTTCCGCTTGAAAAAACTGTAACCCAACCGTAATCATTTGCTTGTTGATGGTACTGATAAATACAAAGGGATCCGCATAAGAATTCCAGGTCCAGATAAATGTGAATAAAAGCATTGTCATAATGGCAGGCTTTGCTAAAGGCATCATGATCTTATAATAAATTTGAAAATAGGAAGCTCCATCAATAGTAGCTGATTCAGTTAAAGATTCTGGAATTTTCATAAAAAACTGTCTCATCATAAAGAGTACAAAGACATCAAATGTGTACGGTAATATGATTGCCCAAGGCGTATCAACTAAGTTAATATATTTATAAAATAAATAGCGTCCTACAACTGTTGTATCGTTAGGTACCATCCACAATGCAAAAGCTAAAAAAAACATAATATTTTTTCCTCTAAAGTTAAGTTTAGCAAATGCATAAGCTGCAAATGTAACTACAAATAATCTTAAAATCATTGTTGATCCAACTATTTTTACTGTGTTCCAGTACCAAACTAAATAGTAATTATGAGCAAAAATTTTGTTAAAGTTTTCAAAATAAAATTTTTCCGGAATAAGTCCAGTAGGGTTAGTAAGAAAATCTACATTAGTCTTTAAAGCCGTTGATAACATGAAAATAAATGGAAAAATCATGGCAACGGATAGGCATATCATTATAATGGATATTGTTATATTTTTTTGTTTTTTATTAGCGCTTATTTTACTGTCTGTTCTTTTTAATAATGTACCCATTTCTTCTGCCCCTTCCATTGAATAAATGTAAATATCATAAGTATGATAAATAATATAACTGATTGAGCTGCTGCGTTACTGAACTTATTAAAACCAAAAGCTGTTTCATATATATTTAGCGCTACTACATTAGACGAAGTTCCAGGACCGCCATTCGTCAATACTTTAACAAGAGCAAAATTTTGTGTTGAACCTATGATACTTGAAATGACTAAGAAAAAGGTTGTGGGAGATATCATTGGCAATGTAATATGTATAAATTTTTTAATTTTTCCTGCACCATCTAAAGATGCCGATTCATATAATTCTCGTGGAACATCTTGCATCGCAGCTAAATATACGATTGTTTGAAATGCAACATTTTGCCAAATAGCAATTAAACTAATAGTAATCAATGATGTACTTGATCCCACTAACCACATAGGTGGATTCTGGACACCAATGCCTTTTAGAAAAATATTCAATGGTCCATTAAATGGGTTGAAAATAATTGACCAAATAATTCCTATTGCAACAACATTTGAAACATATGGCACTAATATCATTGTTCTAACAAATCCTCTAAGATATAATTTAATATTTAAAGCTGAGGCAAGTATTAAAGCAACGCAGATCGTTCCAGGAACATAGATTGAAGTATAAATTAAGCTATTCAAAAAAGAGTTCATGGTTATAGAATCTTTAAACACATCATAGTAATTACGAAAACCAACAAAGTTCATAGAACCTATAGATTTAATGCTATTTGCATCTACAAAACTCATTACCAAACTGTATATAACAGGTATAACCTTTAAGAATATTAAACCTATCATGAAAGGTGCTACAAAAATCCAAGCAGCTTGTTCTTCCATTTTGCTTTTCTTATTGTATAAGATTGATTTTTTTTGTGTTTTCACATATCTTCTCCTTTTAGTTTTATTTTATATAACTATAGATTTCACATCTTTAAATTTTTTAAGTTGCTTCTCTATAGCAGTTACTTAGAATTGGGTTTATGTCTGCTAATATTTATCTCTTATGACTTAATTATACGTTGCTCAAATACTTAGGTATAGGCACCTATGTTTCTATTTTTCCTTTTATTATTTTATAATGAATGAAAGTTTGGATATTCAAATGAGTACACCTCAGTCTTAGACAGTGATGTACAATTCACAGATGCAAAAGAAGACTACTGAGATAGAACTGCATAAATAGTAAAAGTCCACAGACGAGGTTAAGTACCTGTCTGTGAACTTTTATAGGTAACGCTCTCACACTTATCTCCACTTTAAACCCCGCAACCCTGAATATTTGCTCCGCCGTCCCTTACCTCCCATTAGAGCTACTTCCTATATAGGTATCTAAGAAAGTCTCTTTAATCTCTTCTTTTAGTTTCTCTACTCACAGTTCAAATAACTTAGCTTGGAGCTGCCGAGGGAATTTTATCCTTCACGCCATCCCAAATACCGTATCTCTTTATCCTTAACAACTGCAATATAAATATCCCCCTTCTCGAGTGGTTTGTATATTTTTGTTCCTATTGGCAATATTGACGCTGTGCCTTCTATAAATGTCTCGCTGTTTTTTGATTGGCTTGTTATTTCCATAACTTCTTCGCCAATTGTCAGGTCCAACGCTTTTACCCAGTCAATTTCTTCTGAATTAACATATACAATGTCATTCATAAGAAAGATATCTGTTTGTTGATATTTTGTTAAGACTTGATCAACCGTAGGATTACCAATATAAATTGCAGCTGCTTCCTCTTGTACTTTTTCTGCTTTTTTTTGCGTTTCTGATGAACATCCAGTTATTAACGCTAGTAAAACAACCCAAACAATAATAGATCTCATAAAATCACTCCTTTGCTAGTTAGATGCTTAAAGCCTCTAATAGGTTCCACATCTAAATCTAAGAATTTAAAGAAAACCGGTACCCCCTTGTTGCTCCTATTTATATGACCACCAATTCTTACCGCTCTTCTTAGAAGGTACTTCCTGGTAATTTGTTTTTCTATGTTGCATTCTGTCTCGTAATATTCTATAATAAGTTTGTAACATTTGATTAACATTTATGTAACAACTCACAGGAGGATACTCACATGAAAATAAATAAAACAATTAAATTATCATTACTCTCTTCATTTATAATCATTATGGCTTCAACAAGTGTCTATGCACAAACGATTCCGGTTTGTGTGCAAAACCAAGAAATCGACCTAGGTTCTGACACGCCTTATATTTCAAATAACAGTCAAACTATGATCCCTATTCGAGCAGTAGGCAATACCCTAGGACTCAGAGTAAGCTGGCAAGCGCCATTCGTAATTATGTCTGGCAGAAATGTTTCAACAAATAGACAAGTTACTGTAAAGGCCAACACTTCAACAAGAACTTTAAGTGTTAATGGCACGACACTCAGAAATGCTATCGAAATCAGAAGAGGCACAAGCTATGTATCACTACGTGTTTTAGCTGAAGTATTTGGCTACAATGTAGACTGGAGTAATGGCAGAGTTAATATTTTAGATCCTAAAACACCTGCAAAACCAGTACCTACTCCAGTACCAGCTCCAACGCCAACACCAGTTCCAGTTCCAACACCTACACCTACACCTACACCTACACCAGCTCCAGCTCCTACGACTCCAACAGCGCCAAGCAACTCTGTTGCTGCCTATGAAAGTCAGGTATTAACGTTAGTTAATGTTGAGCGTCAGAAAGTTGGACTTAAACCTCTTCAAATGGATGCAGCCGTGAGTAATGTAGCTAGAATGAAATCTGCGGATATGCAAGCGAAAAAATACTTTTCTCATACAAGCCCAACTTACGGGTCACCATTTGATATGATGAAACAATTTGGAATCAGCTACAGAACGGCCGGTGAAAATATCGCTATGGGTCAGAGAACACCTGAAGAAGTTGTTAAAGCATGGATGAATAGTCCAGGTCACAAAGCCAATATCTTAAAAGCAGACTTTACGCATATCGGCGTAGGTTATGTGGCTACAGGCAGCTACTGGACACAAATGTTTATTGGTAAATAATCTAAAGTCGGCCTCTCTACTTTTGTAGAGGGGCCGCTTTTTATTTGGAAAAATTTATAACTATGCCTTATCAAAAAGATATTTTAGTAAAAATAATTATTAAAAAAGATGGTTAGTGGCATAATATCACAAAGGAGCGTGATTCTATGCAAATAGATGACCAGGTGCAAATTAGGTGTTCTAAATTTGATCCTGTAACACTGGAAACTGTTGAAGCTTGGAAAATAGGCACCGTACAATCTTTTAATGATTATAGTTTTGAGCTAAGATTCTTAGAAGATGATGGAAGCGCATGTGAAACTTTCCCTATGTCTATGTTTGAACAAAGAGATGCTAGACTTATACCAGTTCATACCTTTTCTTCAATGTTTTTCGAATAGTAATTTAATTTCTAATTAAAATTAGAACGGTCATCTTAAGAGGATGAGCCGTTCTTTTATTTTGTACTCATATCTACTTACATGTTAAGTTAATTATTGCTATACTGCTTTTAACATGATTGATAAGTTAAAAGAATCCTCTTTAAACTTGTAATTCATATCTCCTTGGTATTTTTCTGCAATTTTTTTCATATTCAGCATGCCAAATCCATGGCTCTTCTTATCTTCTTTTGTTGTGCCTACAATCTCTGTGTTCGTAATATCTTTATCTACTGTATTAGTTATTTCTAAAAACAAACAATGAGCTCTAGGTTTGATCTGAACGCTAATAGCCCTAAGCGATTCGTCTGAAACTTTTAAATTGGCTTCAATGGCATTATCCAGTGCATTGCTCATTAAAGAACATAAGTCGACTGCGTTAATATTAATATCATCTGTTAATTGACCTTCAACTTCAAATTGAATGTTGTGTTTCTTAGCTTTCTTATATTTCTGATTAAGGACAGCATCAGCAATTTCGTTGCCTGTTCTAATCTCAAAATGAACAACTTGGCTGTTTACCTGCATATTTGATATATATTTTCTCGCTCTTTCTACGCTATTCATTTGAAGAAGCATATCAATGCAGCTGATATGATTATTAAAATCATGCCAGATTTTTCTTACTTCGTTATTTGTCGCGTCTTGCTCTAAAGCTGTTTGCATCATAACTTCATTTTGATACTGCATAATATTATACTGAGTTTCTTTTTCAAAATAATCCGACATATACTGAAAGATTTGATAAACAGTAATCGTTAAAACAAGTATTCCGGCTGAAATCCAAGCTAACGCAAATCCAACACTCTCATTTCCTTGAACAGCTACCCCGACTCTCATAATTAACAACATCGAAAGAGTTGAAACGATAAAAACAGCGCTTATAATCTTATAAAATCGTGCAGGAATATTATTAAAATTTCTACGCGTCGTTCTTCCTACTAATTTTATGAAAATATAAGTAGCTAATTTTGAAAAAATACAAAAGACAATTCTATACCAGTTTAGAGAAAGCGCAAGGGTGATAACATCTATTTTTGTAATGGCAGAAGAAACATAAATAATTATACTTTCAATAACAGCAATTCCAACCATGAACATTGTTGCCCAAAAAAGGCGAACAAGAAATCTTCCTTTAAAAATCACAAGTGCTATTAATATACAAAACAGGTAAGAACCAATCATTTGAGCTGCTGAAAACTTAGCCACTCGGCTTAATACAAAAACTAAAGTAGCCGAACTAAAAACAATAACATATGCTAAACGCTCAGAAACCTTTAAGTTTCTATCAAGTATCCCCTTTAGGAATAAGTAGACAAATATAAAGTCGATTAAAAAAATGCTGTATTCAAATAGGTGCCAAAGTAATCCATTTCCCATGATGTCACCAACCTTCTTTCTTTTACAATTCAAGATACTCCCATTAAACTCCCAAAATCATTACCCGTATTTCTATAATAACTTTACTTTGGCTATATTCCAATACTTTTTTGTCTTTTTCGACATTTTTGTCCTTTTTATTATCTTCAGATCACGATCCTATTACCTTAATCAGAGGGATTATGACATTAAAAAAAATCCTCCGTCAAGAGGATTTCCAAAAATAGTTAATTGCTGTATCAATATGCTATCAAAAATTACTTTAAAATATATTTTGTTGCTCTGCTTAATCCTTGTTTTTCAAGGATATCATTTTTAACCATACTCTTTAAAATATCATTCGTTCTGGATTTAGATAAGCCGAGCACTTGCATAGCTTGTGAAATACTCATTGTTTTATTTCCCTGTAAGTAAAATAATACTTTTTGTATATACAAATCCTCATTTGATTTTGCGTCCGATTTTGCGTCCGATTTTGCGTCCGATTTTGCGTCCGATTTTGCGTCCGATTTTCTATAGAGAATAAACTTTACAAACATACCCGATTCAATAATATCTGGCTTCTTTAGGCCTTTATTCTCGCATAGTTGAATAATTCGCTGCACGCCTCTTCCCCATTGTTCTACTATCTTGGCCTCTCTAAAGATTCTTACAATAACCTTGTTTCTTATTTCTGAACGCCCACCAAGTACCTCTTCAATTGTGATTCCTTTTGGCAGACCTCCCGGTGATGTTATTTCAATTCGCGAATCAAAAACTGCTACCTTAATATCCGAACCTGTCATGCTATAATCTCTATGAATAATTGCATTTACTATAGCTTCACGAAGTGATTCCGGCGGGATTTCATATTCATCAATACGTGTAACAAAGTCCTCTCCTACTTCTCCATGCAAGTTAATGTTTGCCAATAAAAACTTCATAGTATTCTCTAATTGCACAAAAAGACTCCCATTAAATTCTTTACGATCAATAAAAACATCCATTGTCTCGCCTTTAAAACGCGCACATTTTATCAGAACTTGCTCATAAATACCTAGTAGAATAGGTACCGCATTGGTCAGCCGAAAGGACTTTAACTCATTTTTCAATAACTTGAGATTAACTAAATCTTTTTCTGTCATTTCACGATTTAAATGAACAGATAATATATTGATTATAGAATTAAGATCAAAATCTTCTTGCTGCTCAATCCAAAAATCTTCATCATAAGAGATATTTAATCTTTGTCTTTCTAGTTCTTGAATATATTCTATGTCTGCTTTTTTATTAGTTGCACCCACTCTTATATAAGTTCCATCTCTTTTACCTATGCTCTTTAAGAAATGGGGCTTAAGTGGACTTGGATACACTTCTACAACTAATATTGTTTTATCTTTAATCGCCTGAGCATAAATATCAGGAATGATAATAGGATGTATAGAATCATGAAGTATATTAGATATACGATCCATTTGCTTTGTAATATCTAAGTCTTCAACTCCTATAACTGCTCCTGTATCCGTCACCCCAATAATCAGCTTTCCCCCTGCCATATTTGCAAAAGCAACTATTGTCTTTATAAGTTTCTCAGCAGAAGGAAATTTTTCTTTAAATTCAATAGTTTTGCCTTCCCCTTTTTTAATTTGCTCAAATAGCTCTATATTGATCACCGCCTTCCGCTCATTAGGACTCACCTTAATTTCCTTATTTCAGCATATTGATGTCAATTGATAAAGGCTATTTCTTTGCCTTTATACTTGATAGCCAATTTTCATCCACACGCTCTGGGCTCACATCCTCTGTTATCCACATTTTACTTATATTTCTTTACAACTTCTAGTGTACTCATGAACTGGTTCTGGTTATCTTCTATAAACTGTAACAGTTCTTCTCTTGAGGGTTCCTTGTATCTATGAGAAATTCTATTTCTTAGTAGACGTGCCTTATTTAAAAATATAAATAAAGTCTCATCTAAAACTTCTTCGTCTCTTAAAACTTCCAGCCCTTGTCTCATATCCATGCCAACTTTAAATTGCCTAAGTTCCTTAAGCATCATAGAAGTAAAATCTTCTACAGTAATAAAAAAATCTACAAAAATTTGCTTAAGCCCAAATGTTATATACTTAGTTATCTTATGCTTTGGATCAGCTAAAATGATCGCCTTACACTCTTTAAGATTGCTTACACTTTCTGTCATATCCTCTATAACTTTTAATAACCGTTCTATATTCATGAAAGCAAATCCCTCCTTCTAAAGAAAAAGAATGTTTCGTTTTCTCTATAATACCACTCTGTTTCATCTATTAGCTGCTCTAGAGACTTATGACCATCATTGGTATAGATACTCTCTCCAGTATTCAAAATATTGATCTTTAAAAAGATATCTAAATTATCCTTTTTAAGGTCTATGACATCTATATCTCTATCATATTTCTTTTCAAAGTACAACTCTAACTCCAAAATCTCTTCTAAACTCAATTTATTTTCTGCTATTACAGCAATATCTATATCGGAGTTTTGATGAAATGCATCTGTTAGCACACTTCCAAATAGAATAATATTATT
The DNA here is from genome assembly GCA_937921505.1 of uncultured Clostridia bacterium. Taxonomy (GTDB): domain Bacteria; phylum Bacillota; class Clostridia; order Lachnospirales; family Cellulosilyticaceae; genus FMMP01. The sequence continues at coordinate 26,748 of CAKZUB010000001.1, forward strand.
GAGGCAGTATTTCTTACCTATGCTTTCTAGATCTTTATTTTCGAATGCTAACTGCATACAAATCACCACCTTACAGCCTTTTTTAGTTTTAACTTCTTAGTCTATTATATACCACAAAGACCATTTATTAAACATTTAGAGGTAACGTACTCATATTTATCTCCTAATTACCAAGACATTTATCCATTTTTCATCCACACGTTCTGGCCTCACATCTTCTGTTATCCACATTTTCTCCACTTTAAATCCCGAATCGCTGAATACTTGTTCCGCTTTTTGCTCTGTAAGATCATGAAAATAGCGATCATTACGTTCTCCTTCAAAATTTCCATATCTAAAAGATGCAAATAGAATACCGCCTACCTTTAAAGCCTTAATAAGATTTCTATGTCTGTTGACTATTTCTTCTTCATTAAAACTGTCCAAAGAAAAGATCCCCTAAATATACTTTCATCAGTAGTATCCGACATTTCTCTAAACTCAATAATTTTAAAATAAGGTTCTAAAACCGCTCTGAGCTTATATTCGGAAAACCCAAGACCCCCAAGCATTGAGTGATCTCTATAAACATCATAATCAGATATATTTGCACCACCCTTTAGATTAAAGCATACCATTGCAAAATAACCATCTGACTTTAAGTATTTGAAGATAGTTTCTAGATATTGATTTCTCCTATGTGGTTTTATATGATGAAGGCACCCGCTGTCATAAATGAAATCAAAAGTCTCCGGCTTATCTTGAAAGTCAAATATTGATTGACATACGAAATCTACGTTTATACATTTCTCTTTTGCAACTTGTGTTCCCCAGTCAATAGAAGCCTTTGAAAAGTCTATACCCTTAACTTCAAGCCTCATTTGATTTTGCGTCCGATTTTCTATAGAGAATAAACTTTACAAACATACCCGATTCAATAATATCTGGCTTCTTTAGGCCCTTATTCTCACAGAGCTGAATAATCCGCTGCACGCCTCTTCCCCATTGTTCTACTATCTTGGCCTCCCTAAAAATTCTTACAATGACCTTATTTCTTATTTCTGATCTCCCATCAAGTACATCTTCAATTGTGATTCCTTTTAGCAGCATACCAACTCTTCATATAGGTTATAACTAAATTTAACGATTTTTCATCTTTCTTATACTATACAATTAAGCATTGGCGAAGTAACTGCACGAATTATTATTCTATAAAACCAATATCCTTTAGTGTCATCTTTTTATATTTTTCAGTCAGCGAATACGATGTAATACGAACATTTATATAATTTGCAATTAAAATTTCCCGTTCTACCCAATTGCTACACCACTTTGTGATTGCTCTTGGTGTTACCTCAAAAATAGCCGCAAGATCTTTTGTTTTAACACTATCCATACTATTTTCAAGCATATACCTTAACATCTTCGTATCCCTTTTATTTAAGTTACCATATTCGAATTTCTCTTGTTCATTCTTTGTTGCCTCTTCTGCCTGTCTTGCAATATTTTCGGCATTTAAACTCATAATTCGAATAAAGTACTCTATCCAATTTTCCAAATGTGGGGGATTATTTCTTCCATCATAATACAGTACGGGAAGTCCCATCTGCAGATTTTTATAATACCCCTCCAGATCATTTGCATAATATTCTTCCATTGAATTAAAGCCTTTAAAATCATAGCCCCCAAGCATAAGCACATATGTAGCTAATGCTCTGCAAGTTCTTCCATTTCCGTCTTCGAAAGGGTGAATTGTAACGAGCTGATAACTAATAATCGCCGCTTTAATTGGAACCGGCAAATCATTCTCCTTACTATACCAAGCTACCAAATCACTCATAAGCGGTTCAATATCTATTGCTTCTGGCGGTATATACTCAGGAGACCTAGTTACACTATCATAAACAGCAAAGAGCACACCAGGTGGCATTTGTTGTCTGAACCCAATTGTTTTTTTCCTTATGTCCCTACGTTCGATAATTCCATGCAACTCTAAAATAAAGTGAATATCAATCGGTCGTTTTTCTTCTCTGCATTTCTCAAGATATGATAGCGCATCCCAATAATTTACAACTTCCCTTTCGGCATCAATTTTCGTTTTTTTACCTTTTTCAGTAATAACCCGCTCAACCTGATCGTAAGAAAGCACATTACCCTCAATACTTGTAGAAAAATGTGTTTTCTTCATTTTGGCTTTGTACATCATCTCCTGCTTGATCCTTGTAGGCAAGTATAAATATTCCAATTGTGTTTTATATCTTTCAATATAAATTAAGTCGTTAACAATATCATTTGTGTACGTAAATTTGGACTCAAACATAGCTCACCTCCTAGTGTGATGTAAATATTGTACCATACTTGTTCCTTATCTCATACTAATTAGTTCCTTATTTGTTCGCTATTTTGTCAATTCGTTCCTTATTTTGTTCGTATTATGGTTTTCCAGAAGTAACTATTTCATCATTCTATTTATTAGTAAGAACTGATTTTCAAACTATTCTACGCACTCCCATGTTTTCGATACAATTATATCCGCTAAAAAGCATTTATCTCCTAATCACTAAGACATTTAGCCACTTTTCATCCACACGTTCTGGCCTCACATCCCCTGAATCTGTTTTATAAGCTCATCTTTTTCACCTATGTTCTTTAAAAACGAGTCTTAATATCCATACTTTAAAAATTCACTTTGATAAGAAGAGTGTCTGGGAAACATCTTCTTATATTTTTTTACTACTTCTTCTTTATATGAAAAACCACAAAAATTTGATGCCTCTGCTAAAAGTATAATGAGTTCTACTGCCCTACTATAGGCCTTTCTATACTGATTAGATACAATACTACTAACTCTTTGTTTAACTTCTTCTTCACACCAAGAAAAGTACTTTTTCTGCTCTTCTTCAGACAGGTTAACTTTATTTTTCCATTCCATGAGATATTCTATTAGTTCTTTCTCATCTCGTTCTTTTTGATATTCTAATCGACTTTCTAGCTTTTTAATTTTCTCTTCCGCTACTTTTGTAAATTCACTTTTTCCTGTAAGCGTTATTAAAAATAATGGTATGATAATTCCTTTCAAGTGATTTGACCATCCTAATGTTTTTTTATCTTTTTTTAAAAAAGACCACACCTCTTCAAAGTCTCTATTAAAGAATTTTATAGAATAGTAGTTCTCATCATTTATATTAATTTTACCTGGTTCTTTAAGGTTATCTGAACTTTGTTTTGCTTGTCCAGCATGGAATAGACTAACCCAAGCCATTGCTGTATTTTTCAGTTCTGGCTCATCAAATACATTAATTAGTTTTAAATAATTTTTAGCACATGGATCTGACTCAAACGTCGCATATAGACCTATACGTTCCTCTTCTTTATTATTAAGCTCTTTTGCTGAAATAGCCATAATATACGCAATCTTAGAACGCAAAATTTTAGTCTTGTCTATCTTTTCTAAGGCAGCCCTTCCTTTATCAAGGATTATCTTGAATTCCTTTCTTTCCAATACATCTTGAAAATATTTGACATAATACTCAGGATACTTATTAGGGAATTGTTCTGCAAGCACGAGGAGCCCCTCCATACCATCTTTATATATAATAGCATCTTCAAGCAATTCCGAAATGAATGATCCCCTTTTTTCTTTTAAAAAATCTATCCAATTATTCATAAATGAATTTATATCTTTTAAGGCCTCTGGTCCATTAGAAAAAATATCTTCTAATTTAACATTTTGGGCTATATCCAAACTATACACCCCAAATATTGTTTCTATCCGATCATCTTTTTCACTAACAATGTAATTCAAATAAAGCAAATCAATAGCCACTTTTTTCAGATTTACATTCACAATATTTTCTGAAACCAAATCCTCTATTCTTAAATATTGACTGTCTTCACCATCTTCGTCGTAAGCTTCCACTTCAATATAACTTAGGGCCTCATATACTATTAGGGCCTCTTCATAACATTTATTATCAAGCATGTTTTCTGCTGTCTCAAAACCCTTTTGCATCATTTCAACTATTCCATTGGGATCTCTATAAACATATTCATATTCTGCATCATGGTAATAGTAATCATATTCACCAGTTTCACAATAACTACATTCAAGCTTAAGCTCCCCTTCTGAAATTTTTCTGCAAGATTCTACGATACCTTCCACTTGGCTTTTATAATCCATGTCTATTTCTTTAAAACTATTTAAAAAATTATTCCTATCCTTTTTATTAACCATTCTTGCCTGGTTAATAGCCCATTTTTTTAAATCCTTTTCTCCCATACATAAGATTTGCTTTTCTACTTGATGCATATAAGCTTTAAAATCCATATCTATACCTCGTAATCCTTCGTAATATAATTAACAGTTATTTCTTCTCTATCTTTTTCGGGCATTCTTGATTTGCTGTCCATTTGCTCGTTCCATTATATAAAACGACTGGAATGATAGCAGGAAGTCTGAAACTTTTTGTCTTTCTTAAATCCTTGGGTGTATTTTTCAAAAGATCACGCCATATTTCTACCATATAAAGTCATAAATCTAATAGGTATGTTGTAATCAACCCATTTTTTAAACATCGAGTGGTACCGGCTATAACAGAATTTTAGAGTGAGTGGACTTTCTCTATTATGAGTTATTTTTAAGCCATGTGATAATGGCCTCAGACTCATAGAGAGGATTGTCATTAATAAATAAACAGGGAACTTGTGATTTGCCACCAATTTTAATTAATGTATTATAAGCCTCATCGTCAGTATGAATATTTTTATAGGTGATATTAATGGACTTACCCTCTAAAAAATTTCTCTACTTGTTTCGTTATAACGATCTTATACTTATTATTCATCTACTCCTAGCTCCTGTACTAGTGAATGTAAATCTACAAATTCATGTCTCTATAAAGTATTTCAAAATCTAAAACCTTATCCATAGTACTTACTTCCTTTCCTTCACTCAGTGTTTTATGAACTGATCCGATGCTGCATTCATATTTTTTGGCCAGATCTCTTATAGTAGCTCCCGCCTCTTTATCTAATCTCATATAAGCTTTAGTTCTGGTAATTTATGAACACAATAACTTAAAAAAAATCCTCCGTCAAGAGGATTTCCAAAAATAGTTAATTTATGTTTTTCGCTAACCTAATCAGCCGCTAATGCCCATAAATATAGCGAGGTCCTTATAGCTTAATACATTAAGCCTTCCAACCCATTTTTTAAACATCAAGAGGTACCGGCTATAACAGGATTTTGGAGTGAGTGGACTTTCTCTATTATGAGTTATTTTTAAGCCATGTGATAATGGCCTCAGACTCATAGAGAGGATTGTCATTAATAAATAAACAGGGAACTTGTGATTTGCCACCAATTTTAATTAATGTATTATATGCCTCATCGTCAGTATGAATATTTTTATAGGTGATATTAATGGACTTACCCTCTAAAAACTTTCTCACTTTATTGCAAAAAGGGCACCCTTCAAAATAATATAATACTAATTTTTTCATAAGAATTCCTCCTAATAAGTTAAGTAGAGAATAATAAAAAAAATAAATGCTAAAAGAAATAAGCTCTCTATCTAGCATTTAATATTTATTATAGATCTGTCCTCTGTTACCTATATCAATAAGAACAATTCTACATTCTTCATCATTCTTTTCTAATATAATTCTAATATCCCCTACTCGCAATCTAAATAACCCCGTATATCCCTTTAGCTTTTTTATATCACCGGCAGGTAATTCAAATACAGTTTGTGCAATCCTCTTCTGAATAGCCTTATCCTGTTTCCTAATAAATTTCTCTACTTGTTTCGTTATAACGATCTTATACTTATTATTCATCTACTCCTAGCTCCTGTACTAGTGAATGAAAATCTACAAATTCATGTTCTTCATCTTGATATTTACTACATATTTTCTTTTCTTCTTCTGTAGGCTCATCCTCTTTAATAGTCTCCCATGAAGTTCTCTTATCTCTTTGTTTTTTATACTTTATATATTCATAAAAATCTAGCACCTCTGCTAGCACTTCTGCATCCTGTTCTTTTGCTAATGTATCTATTATTTCTTGCACGATTGGACTCATATCTCCACCACCTAATTAAAATATTCTTAATACTATTATATACCACAAAGACTATTTATTAAACATTTAGAGGTGACGTACTTATATTTATCTCTTAATTACCAAGACATTTAGCCACTTTTCATCCACACGTTCTGGCCTTACATCCCCCGTTATCCACATTTTCTCTACTTTAAGCCCCGCATCTCCCGATACTTGTTTTGCTTTTTCCTCTGTGAGATCATAAAAATAGCGATCATTACGTTCTCCTTCAAAATTTCCATATTTAAAAGATGCAAATAGAACACCGCCTACCTTTAAAGCCTTTTTAAGCTTACCTATTATCGCTGGAAGTTCTACGCTTGGCACATGAAGTAGCGATGCACATGCCCATATGCCATCAAATTCTGCCTCAAACGTCATATCTTGGAAGCTTAATTCAAGCACTTCTTGTCCTATATACTCACTTGCAAGCTTGCACAGATTCGTTGAAATATCCATTGCTGTGATTTTATAACCCAGCTTTTTAAAATATAAGCTATCTCTACCCGAACCACATCCAGCATCTAGTATATGCGCTTCTTCTGGAAGCTTTTCTAGAAAAGCGGCATAATGCGCACTCATATCTGCACTCACTGTTCCTTCAAAGAAATCTTTGGCATTGGTATTGTAGTAGTTATTCACGTTATTCCTCCCTATTAAATCTATCCTTATAATAAGTTAAAGTTTTAAGCTCTATCGTATCGTTGAAGTGCTCCTTGAAGCTTGGCACTTTCTCCATACCCGTTGTTTCAAGTATATGAACAAACTCTTTAGATCCTATTTGGCAACCCTCTTTATACCTCTTAATCTCTTTTACTTCTATAAGTTTATGATGAGGCTACCTTACAATGCGGTCTATGGATTTTATAAGCTTCTCAAATTGCAGGCTCAAAATACTAAAAAACTCCGTAAGTGAAGGATTGAGTTTATAAACAAGGGCAGATGAAAAATAAGTCTTTTTCATAAAATCAAAGGCTAAGTTATAAATTTCTTTTGCAACATCTTCTCTCATTTGCAAATAATCATCCTTATAACTGAGCTTAGTCGAGTATACTTCTAATTGAATTATTAAATACCCTTTGCCCTCTACCAGTACTCTAAGCTCGGTATCACCTATTTCGTTTTCAAAATTAATAACGCCGCATAAAAATTTATTCCCTTTTCCAAGTGATGTTACCTTACTGCGTAATCATACTACCATGGTCAAATCGAATACGCATATCACTTTTATTCTCAATAATAATTTGATAAGGTGTTTGTTCAAATAGTATAGGGACTTTAACCTCATCAACTACTTTATACTGATGATAAACTTCACCATTACTGGAAGCTCTAATATAGATTTTGATTATAAGATACCACATGAAGAAAAAACACAATAGTCCTGTACTATTTGACCTTCCCTAAGCTTCGGTAAAAAAGAAAAACCTATATCTTTTTGATAAAGGTCTTTCTGATAAATATATTTCATTTAAATTTCATATAATAATCCAAAAAGCTCTTCACAACTACTGCTAATATATTCTTTATCACTATTTTCGTGATTATAGAAAATAATTTTATTATTATCCATCAAATCAACACAAATAAAATTTCCTGCCGGATCAGTAGCAAACGGAAAGATTCCTCTGTCTTTAAATTCATCTGAATATATTCCATAAATGTTTTCTTTATCTTCACTATTCAATGATAAAAACGCCTTAAAAACTCTCTCTTTAGCCTTATCAGTATCAAATATGCTTCGGTTTGGCCTACCACTATTATTGTTTTTCATACAAACGAGAGTATCTTCGGGCAAATGGATATCATTTTCTTGTAAGAATTTTTCTATAACCTTGACGTCCTTTAGTGGTTTTACATACTTCCAAGTAATACTACTCATACACTCACTCCTATCTTAACGATTTTCATTTCCTCCACCCCAAACAACCTTACCACCCGTATGTCCTGTATTAGCATGAGTTTCAAAATCAACTAATTGCATCTTCCCTGGTTCAGCATCATGATGCCATACATATCCATCAGGAGTATCACCACTCATAATCTGTTCGAGCTGCTCTGCATTAAATTTCTTAGCCAATTCTGGGTCATTCGCGACAGCTTCTTTTAATTGAGCATTGCTTTCTTTGAATTGTTTAGCGTCGCTAGATTGGTATAACTCTTCTGATAATTGCGCATCAAATTCACTTTCAAATTTTGGGAAAACACCTTCTATTTTTTCATCTGTTTCAATCGTTTTACGCTCGAACGGTACTCCTGTAATTGGGTGTTGCTCTCCTTCTAAACTTTCATTTTTTGTTCTCAAAGAAATTGTTCCACTTAAGCTATCATTAGTTTTTTTGCCATCTACAGCTGTATCCAATCCCTCCTGTTTCTCATTCTTAGGCAACTCATTAAAAAATCTAGGCATTATATCTTTAGCACTACTGCTAATTTCCTTTACCGTCTCCTTTACCGCTGATACTATGGCTTCAATCATACCAATTTCCCCCTCATGTATTCAGTCCATTTCGGATACATTTCTTCTAATGATTTGTCTTCACTACTTTTCTCTTTAATTAAACATTGTAACATTACATTCTGATAATAACTTTCCATATCCTCAAAAATATCATCGGCATTCTTAATTATCAATTCATTCCATTGCTCAACTGTTTCAGCTGCTTTGGCATTTTCAAACATCTTTTCAGTATTTATTAGCCTATAGATAATAGAAGAAACCATTTTAATTTCATGTCTATCATTCTTATGCAATAGTGCAATAGTTTCAAGTTTGATACTTGTACTAAGACTTGATTTGATTATTTTATCACTTAATGCATCAATATTATAATCAATTTTATCTTTGACAATATGAGCCAATAAGGCTCTTATAATTTCTCTTTTTATTAGTGTTATATTATTGGTATGACTTAGGTCTTTAAAAACATATTCTTTCTCATCAGTTTCAAATCTATCTATATGACATAATACTGGCTCTAACCAATTATTTTGATATATACTTGCAACACCTGTTGATAACCTTGCTATTTCCACAATCTGATCATCATTAAGGTTTGCAGCTTTTCCCACCAGCTCTCTATCAGACATATCTGGCAATCTCAAAATAATTTTTGTATTTGTATTTCTAATTACCGACATATCCAACATAGATGGGGATTGATCTGCGATAATGAACCCCTCTCCATAAGTACGCATCTCTGCTATTGAATTTGCAATCATTTCAACAGATTTACCGAGCAAATTAGATCCTTCTCCAGTTTGTTCAGTAGATGTTCGTTTTAATAAATTATGTGCCTCTTCAAGAACAGTAATATGCTTTAATGGTTTATTCATACCACCTATAGATATTCTATGCTCTTGAAGTCTCATCACAAGTATCCCCATAATCATAGCCTTCGTTTCCACTGAAGCTACCCTGCTCAAATCAACAATAACATTGCTTTCAAATAAAATATTGTTGTCAGTTTCATCATTAACAAATATCCTACCATTAATACCATTTGTAAGAGATTTTATACGCGTCACTAACGCTCCGATATAGTTGCTTTTTACCTCTGCTGAAAATTCCGAAGTATTAATAACATTATATAGCTCTAATAGTACATCAGTAAAACTTGGAAATAACTCCGCTCCTACTGTGTTCTCTGATAAGTCTAAGTCCCAGCCGGCATTAATATATGCCTTTTCAATTGCATCCTTTAATACAGCTGGCATAGCAGCATACATAGGCCAACATACATTAAAGATCTCTATCAATCGATCAATATGCTCCAAAACATGAATATCCCGTGGAAATCTAAAGGGATTAATCCTTAACAACTTTGTCCTTTTAAAATTTGTGCCAAGTACTGTAACATCTGTTCTTTCACCAAATATATTCTTATATTCTCCTTTTGCAGGTTCAATAACCAAAAAATTAATTCCTTTTTTATTGAGTTCATCAAGCAACTTATAAATAGTATTTGATTTCCCTGATCCTGTTGAACCTGTAATAAAAGTATGAGCTGCCAAACTCTGCAAATCTAATTTCACATTAATATTTTCATCTTGGCCCATATGGTTTATCTTACCTAGTTTAATACTAATACTATCCTCTTTAAAATAAGGAAGAACCTCTCTGCCAAAAGCCGTGAACTTTGAAACCGAAAGCCCTGGTATACTTTTTTGTGGCAGCCCCGCAGCAATAGTTAGTTCTCCACCACTAACTAATGATCCAGGAGTAACAAGCGGAAGACTTGGATTTCCAGGCTCTATAACAACAAGTGGATGCTGCAACTTTTTCAAATATCCAGATACTTGATCTAATTTATTGTTATCCGTCCAAGTATTAATGGCAGCATTTTCTGCACCAGAGTCTTTACCTCTCATTAATGCTTGATATGCACTTGCTAAAACTGTGCTTGTCTGCATATCATCGGCAATTACATAAGTTGAACAATTCCACATTCCTAAGTCATTACATTCATTCAACCGCTTAAGCTGATCATCTATTTTTTCAAGCAAAACTTTAACAGACTTATTCTCCATTTTTATTTGTAGACTTCTTCCACGTCCATCGGTGAAAGCCTTCGATGTACTGGTTTGCTCGGATGTAGTATTCGTTTCTCCAGAGATTTTCGCTTCCGCATCAGACTTACTCCAATTTTCTGATGATCCCTCTGTTAAAGATTTACTTGTAGAAGTGCCCACATTGAAGAAAAATGCAACTCCTGAAGTTTTTCCGGTTTGCTTTGTATCATTTCTTGTTTTTGTATTTCCCTCTGAAAATGTATGTGTTTTGGATAAGCTCTCTGAAATACCACTTGATATGCCTTTTGTTAACGAATCTGTTACACCGCTGCTCTCATTGGCACTAAAATTCAAGTCAGTTGAAGCGAACGGTACAAGTTGGGTATACAGCGATTCATAGCCATTTCTAATCGTATCTATTTTAGTTTGTGAAATAGGGTCAGCTATAATAACAATAGAATACTTTTCGCCTCTCATAGCATCAACTATTTTTTCTATACCTTGTACAAATCCAGTATTTTTCATATCTCTTTCTGTTCTAAAAGTTGAAATACCAGAGACAGATGATATTGACTTTTTTACATTTTCAAATCCAGTATCATATAAATTTTCAATAACAGTTTCAATTTCAGGATTTTTTAAGGATGTTATTTTTGTTCCAGGAAAATTACCTTTCAATGCTTTTGATAAAATCGCTTGGCACGCAGATACGGATCCCTTCATTGATTTTGTTCCTATGTAGAATTCAACGCCTTCTGGATCACTATCAATAATTAAGACCAAAGATCCCTTACCGCTATATAGAGCATTATAGACATTTAAAAGTTTATCTTGATTATTCTGGTCTTTTTCATAAGCAATACTGTCAATTTTATATAAACGTGTAAAACTACTAACATTAGATTTGCTTATTTCATCGGATAATGGCATTATTTCAAAATCAGATAAATTAGGAAGATATTTTTTCATTAATAAATTATCTGCTTTATCTAATGCACTAATAAGCATATTTTGATTCCTTACATCTAAATCAAATGTATCCATAACTATTCCACTCCTTTATCTTCCTGATATATACGAGATTGAGAAAGAGCCATCGCTTTATCAAATATACACTTGTCCCTATACTCAGAACTTAATTTTTTTGTTTCGTATATATTCCTGCTGCTATCGCTGAAACTCCCGTTATGACCGCCGCTCCCTTTGCTCCGACTGCAAGTGCTGTCACACAAGTCACTGCTAATCCTATCGTTATTACAGTCGGCAACATTTTTTTTGGTATTTTTTCACCTTCAGGCTGGGTATACTCATATTTTTTTGAGCTATTCTGTGTATTACTAGCATTCACAGTTTGTTTCGGCGGATATAAATACTTGCTTACCTGTTTTAAGTGGTTAATGCGCTCAATACAAAAATTATCGATTAATGAATATACAACTAATGCCCAATAATCTTCATTCCATTTTTCTTTAGGTTCAAATGTCCCTCCATCGAATGCAGCTAAAAAGCCATTAATATTTTTTGATTTTACATATTCAAGTGTTTGGTCAAACTTCCCAGTCGAAAATGAGGGATCCTCTTGGCAAATAACTGAAAATTCATTACGAATGCGCGCTATGTTTTTTTTAAAAATTGCATCTTCCAAATAATCATTAGATCTAAACATTTTTACTTCCTCCTTAAATTTCCAGTATACTATCTAGTTGAATAAGAAATTCTTCCAGCCATTTCTTCTTACTTTCATCTTCTTTTATACGATTAGATAACGCTTTTTCATTATCACTTATTGATTGTAACTCTGTTACTTTAACTTTTAAGACTTCATTGAGCTTATTTAATTCATTTAAAAAGAACTTCTTAAATTTTTCTGCTTCTGCATGAGCAGTCTCTTTTGCACTTTGAATATTATCTATAAAATCGCCTGAAATAGGTCGTATAAAATCTTCATAAACTTTTTTCTTATCTACAAATTCACGATTTTCATAAGTACTTTTATAATTCCCTGACTCCTGAAACCATGTCCAAGGCTTATAAAATTTTTTATTTGTATTCTTTACCCACTCCTCACCTGTCTTTACACGCTCAGCATATTTATATCTATCTATTAAATCGGATACGTCTGGCATGTTACTTGAAAGAATTTGGACAGTTGCATCTACCTTAAAAGAAGACTTATTCATTACATTGTCTATAAGTAAGCTTTGAATATGTATTTCATATTCTTTAAGTATAGAATCAGCATTGCTAACAACTATGTCCTCAACTATTTTTTCTAAATCTGTTTTAATATCACTTTGAAGGTTATTTACATCTCTCATCAATTTCATCATAAACTGCTCAACTTCAAGCGAAGACATTTTTGTATTATCAGATGAATCTAATGGCTTCAATACCTTTACAATCTTAGATGTGATTTCCAATACTCTTTTATCTGCAGCACTCTTCATATCAAGTTTTTCTATTCTCTCTCTAAACTGCTTAGCTTTTTCACCATCATCAAGTTGTTGTTTAACCAGTTTTAGCCTTTGATTTAATTCTTTTCTAAGATTTTCATTTGCGCTTAATTCATCCATTAGGTTCCCAAAGAGCTTTTTCTCCTCTATTTTTTTTCTAAATGTATCAACAGCTGTTTTCACCTTTGTTGTTAATGCATATTTATCTAGGTACTCATTTATTGCTATTTCTATTGCTGGTACGCCTGTATGGACCAATGCTTCACCATACACATCATTAGATGATTGAGCAGTCCTTATCATATCATTTAATTCTTCTCTGCTTTTTGAAGATAATTGCGCATACTTTGATAAGTGCATCTGAGGTTCATCATTAAAAGACCAATAATTTTCTCTTGTCTGTTTCTGTTTTCTCGAGAGTTCAAATCCATTCTTGTTTAGCCTCAAAACTTTTGCCATTTCAGCAGAAGTCAAATAGATATTAGGATTTTCTATGCCATGACCTAGAAGATAGGCTCTAACATTGTTAAGTGCATTTTCAATGGATTCCCCTTTTTCGGTATCAAAAGTATCTATCTTATTGACTGCAAAAATAAATCTATCTTTGGCCTGCTTACCCCCCACTTTCATTGCCTCCGCTACTGAAGATAGTAAGTAATTATCATCATTTGTAGATAATTGGGTAGCATTTAAAACATATAAAACCATCGGCTTGGATTTTTCTTTTATAATTCTATATGTATGATTTTTATGTTCTTCTGTTCTAGAATTATTTGGACCTGGTGTGTCTAGTAAAACAAGCTGTACGTTTTTAGATGTAATAAAAGGTATGTCTCCCTCAATATCTATATAAGCGATTTGTGCGTTATTGTTTAATTCATTCATTGCTTCTAGTGTCAGGCTTTCATTCGTACATATTTTTTTATTGTTAATATCCCTACAAATAGCTGAAAAATTTTCTTTACCATCTACATCTTTAATTCTGGCAATCGTAGCTGTACATGCTTCATTCTTAGCTGGCATTAATTCTCGCCCTAGCATTGCATTAATCAATGTTGACTTTCCTGAACTCATGGTTGCTATAACGCTAACCTCAAATTCTGAACCAATTGCCTTATAAAAATTTTCTTTTATTTGTGCATCTCGCAAATCCTCAAAAGGACATTCTTTTTGCATATACTCAAAAAGTGCGGTTAACTCTTTAAATCTATCATTAGACGCTTTCGACTCTATAAATTCTGTTGAAATTTTAATACTTTTATTGTTGATGCACCAATCTTCAATCGCAGAACATAAGTCTTCATAGTCTAGACGAGTGCCTTGAAATGTAATGTTTAAATCATCATTACATTCCTCGATTAAAATAGACACCAAATGATCTAGCCACATTTGCAACCTTTCATGCTTAAAATTGTATAATTTGCTCATCTCACTTAATTCATCATTATTAATACGAATTACTGATTCAACCGTAAATGGATTATATTTAAGAAAAACATTTACCATATTATTGCCTCCTAATTATTTACTTCATGATCAAGTATTGACTCTACCTTCCCAATACCGGTTCGTTTTAATGCTATAAGTATATCATTCCTTCTATACTCAGAGCCGCCTACCACTACTGTATCATGATTACCCTCTGTTTCTTTTTCTTCATCTTCTACATAACCATCTATATATTTCAAAAGATCAAGTCCCTCATCAAAAAATAAATCAAATAAGTTTTTAAAACTCATTGTTTCTTTCTTAGAAAGTGCTTGTCCATTTAAAACCATTTTAAATAATCTCGCAGCATTTGCTGATATAGGAATTACTATTGGCTGTGAATAGCCATACTCAATTAATTCATTTTTTATCCCATCTAAACACGAAACGATATCATCATCTTTTTCACTATCAAAACTATCGATTTTGTTTACTAAAAAGAGAATTTTTGTAGATTTGTTTTCTAAAATTTCCCTTTTTATCTGCTTTAATAAGATTTGATTATCCATGGTTGTGGCGTGCTCCCCATTAATAATATAGATGATTGTGTCAATGGCGTTTGTTTTCAAGAAATTCATTGTAATATCATGGTGGCTTTTATCCTGTGAATAGTTAGTTCCTGGTGTATCGTGAACAACCACTACCCCTTTATCAGATCTTATGCCATCCAAGTTGCTCTCTAAAATTACTTTTTCAACCTCGTTATCATTATTCCAGACCTCTAATATATTAAGATTAACATTGACCTCATAGACTTTTTTATCCTGCGTATCAACTTTCATACCAATTATAGTATTAAGTCTATCATCATCTGAAATTGAGGTGATCTTAGCCGTACACGCTTCATTTTTAGATGGAATATAATCTTTACCTAGTAAGGCATTAATAAATGTTGACTTTCCTGAACTCATAGTTGAACAAACAGCTACATTATATCTGGGCAAATCAGAATAAATTTCATTCCATGTCATATTAGCGTGTGCAAACCAAATAGTATCTATAAGATATTTATTACTGCAACTCAATAATAACATTTCCGCCTCTTTTAAATTATTTTGGCGAACAATCAAATCGATATATTTAATTAATAAATCTTTTATTTTAACATTTATTTTTAATCGAGAACAAAATAAATTTATAAACTCATCAGGTACTATACCTTCAAGCAAAGTCCTAAAATAAATAACTTCTAGAAATAATACATAGCGATAATCTCGTATTCTATATTTAAAAAAGCTTAATTTAGAGAATTCTTTTTTGCGTATTTTAGAGAATTCTAATTCTATATCTTTTGATTCGATTGATTGAATGTCTCCAGATAGTTGAAATTTTTCTTGGTAACTATCTAATATAGCCCCAACAATTTCCGAATGGTCTTTTAAGTCTTCAAGCATATACTTAAATAACCTAGTATATAGAAATCTATATTTCTTTTGTGCTGTAATGCCAGGATGATTAGACATATTGTACCGTAGCAACTTAAAATTTGTTTTTATAACTTCATCTAAATCATGTTGTTCTGGAACAATACTTTCACCCTCTAATATTGTTTCAATATTAGGGCTCTTAGTAACATTGAGTTCATGTATTTCTTGCAACTCAGTTATTATATCCGGCTTATCATTTTGTGAAACACCTTCATATCCTAGTTTACTTGGCATAACAGTTGTATTATTTGATGCCTTATAAGTAACTGTTTTGATTTTTTCACTTGCTATATGTAAAACAGCTTCCCTAATCCTCTCTTTATCTTGAATCTTATACTTTATAATAATACTTTCTATAATCTCATCTATATTTTGGGAAACAGCAACTTCTTTTGCAATTTTTTTATAAAGAAATTTTCTAATAAAGATAGGTTCTTTTTTTCCAACTTCAATAATAAATCTATGTTTTTTCATTCTTAACAATATTTGCTCAGTATATATTATTTTTTTTTCTTTCTGTTGAGCAATAACTGGTATTTCTATAACATCCTCAACTACAAAACATAAATTTGATTTTATATATGCTTTTACTTTTTTGTAAATGTTAACTTCTGAATATAATATCCATGCTGCACTAATTAAAAACAAATACATTAATATATTAATATATATACTATTGTTAAACCTTACTTCTAGCAAGTTATTAGGAAAATCTAGTACATATAAATTAATGGATAAGAATGCTGAAACTATTCCTGCCGTTGAGATCATTAAGTTATTATTCGTTACTTCATTAAACCCTATATGTCTTTTTATCTTTATAAACTGAAAAATTGACCAGAAATATGTTAGCATTGAAACTAAAACTGCTAGTCTAAATGCATTTGGATGAGCGGTCATATATCCTTCTGGTTTAAGACTCATCTGTAATGCTATTAAAAAAATGAATAGAGGTGCTATCATCCATCTTAACTTAATATATTTAAATACTTCTGATAAAAAAGTTGTTCCTAGAAACAAACCAATAAACACTCCACTAAAATAAACCGTTTGACTAATAAAATTAAAAACATTACGCATATTGCCGTGTCTATTTTGAAAAATATAAAATAAACCGTAGATAACTAAGCCAATTCCACCCATCATTAATATATATGGTAAAGCTTTCCACAAAGCTTTTAATAAAAATATTAGTAATTGAAACACTAAACATAACACTACTATCGCTATTACAAGTCCAATAATAATTTCCATATATTACAGCATTCCTCTCTGTCAAACTATAGTAAAACTATCCCATCTGCTTAGTTTCTCAACCACATATCAAATTGAATATTTTTTTCTATAAGATTCATTCGTTCTCTTTGGTCTATAATATGTATCATTTCTGCTCCATATAAAAGAGTTTTACTCCTTATATAAACTATAGATTTCTTCTGCTAATTCTTTTATACTCTTTACTATATGAAGTGGCTCCAAAACCTTAATATACTTACCTTGACTTAATAGCCACATGATAACGCCTTTTCCAAAGACCTCTGCCTGAATAATAAACTTACCTTCACTTCTTCTAATAATCTTTGCTGTTGGTAGTTTATCAAGTATTGCCTCTACGGACTTTCCTGTAAATTCAAACTTAATCTTGGTAAGCTCTCCTGCATACATGAATTGAACTCTTTTTTTAAATTCACCTTCTTCAAATCTGTATTTGTTTGGTATATAAAACTTCTCGTTATTCTTTTTATACTCATGTATTCTATCCATTCTAAATACCGTTGGGGAATCAAAATCATCAATGTATGCAATAAGATAAAAATAGTATTCTGAAAAAGTAATAGCCACTGGCTTAACAATCCTATTCACGCTAGTACTATCAGTCCTTCTGTATTGAATTGAGGTGATTTCATTATTTCTAATACACTCACTTAAATCCCATATCTTTGATAAAAGCAAAGAATTATGCTGTAGTGGCACGTAGCTTAGTAATTCATTGCCTACTATTTCCTTTATGTGACTTCTTTGCTCAAGAGTGGCCTGTCCTAATAATATTTGCGTGAGATAGTCAACTTCTTCTTTGCAAAAAGCTCTGCTTTCAATTAATATTTTAATAAGCGCAAGCAGAGCTTCTCTCCCTAATATGTTCTCTTTTTTTTCTAAACAATAGCCTTTTTTATCTCTTTTATAAATAATAGTATTAGTACCTATAAGCTCTTCATTATCATGAAAAAACGACTTTATATCTTGTAAATCCCTTTCTACACTTTTTTCATTAACCTGAAAAATTCTAGCAAATTCTTTTTTATTTACAATTTCACCGCTGATTAGTTTAGAATATATTTTTAAAACTCTATATACTTTATGATCTTTTATTTTATTCATTCTGCCACCACCATCTACCTTTATTATATCTATTTAGCTAGACATATACTGTCTATATGAAAAACTTTTAACAATCATTATCCTTTTATTACAATTATAGACTAAATTTTTATTACTTCCTACTTCTTTATCATCTTTTATATTATTCTTCTATAAATTCTCTGCTTGCAAAACTATCGAGTCAATAATTACAGGAGAAAATCTTAAGGTACCAGAAGCCATATGATCATTACATTAATAGTATTCTGGAGTAATTATGATTACTCTTATAAGAGCTAAAAAGAAAACAGGCACGCTAGATATCTAATGTGCCTGTTTTCTTTTTAGCTCTAGGGCATCTACTTAATTTTAATTATCATTTCCAAAAACCTCATCAACTAACTTTGAATATTCCTGGTAGGCCGCATAGGCACTCATGCTTGCCAAGCTGTTCCTTAAACCTTTGTAGTACCAACCTATCTTTGCTTTATCCTTAACATTAAATCTGTTCCAAAAACTTTCTCCAATCTCTTTATAATCCCTAGAAATAGCTCGCATATTACTAAGTTTGTCACCTAATGCAACAATTTTAGTATATTCACTGGCTTTTGTGGCTAAAAATTCTATTATATGACTTTTGCGTTCTTCACATGTTTTGATTTCATCTTCACTCTCTGTGGCTACAAGCATTTCTACCTTTTCACCTAATTCACGGTTAATCTCTTCAAATGTTACCCTCTCGCAATCTTCCACTGTATCATGCAATAAGTTCTTCATTATGTGTCATCATGGATACGATAATCGGAGATTCCATTGGATGGAGAATATACGGTGTAGTAGTTCCTTTACCTATAAATTTTAATTTACATTCTATTAACTTATTCTACTTCTTTTAATAATCCACCTATCCTTTAGTTATTTATGAACACATTACACTAAAAAAATCCCCTATCAGGGGAATTTCCTTATATACTGTTTTTGAGCTTTCAAAATTACTTTAAAATATATTTTGTTACCCTGCTTAATCCTTATTTTTCAAGAATATCATCTTTAACCATACTCTTTAAAATATCATTGGTTCTGGATTTAGATAAGCTCAGCACTTGCATAGCTTGTGAAATACTAATTGTTTTATTTTCCTGTAAGTAAGATAATATTTTTTGTATATATAAATCCTCATTTGATTTTACGTCCGATTTTCTATAGAGAATAAACTTTACAAACATACCCGATTCAATAATATCTGGCTTCTTTAGGCCTTTATTCTCGCATAGCTAAATAATTCGCTGCACGCCTCTTCCTCATTGTTCTACTATCTTGGCCTCCCTAAAAATTCTTACAATGACCTTATTTCTTATTTCTCACTTTACCCTCTGCTTGTTTTATATTCTCAGCAACTCTAAATTTAACAATCCTGCTTATTAATTCATAAGGCAGCGGCTTATCTATCGGAAATTGAACTGACCCTTTTGCTCCTTTATATTGTGCTAATTCATGTTTAAATGCCTCAATGCCGCTAGGCGCTGGATAAAACCCTATATGATTTTTAAAAACAGCAAAATGCACCAAATTTTTATGCAGTACAAAAGTGGGCATTTGATAACTGATTTTTTCCGATGCCTCTGGTGCTGCCTCTTTTATAACCTGCCTTAAAGTTTTAAGTATTTCCTGAACTTCCTCTGGAAAGTGTAAAATATAGTCATCAATTGATTGATAAGTTACTTTGTTTTCTTCCACAATTTCACCTCTTTGCTATTATCTTTAATTTATAAAATAATTTTCTATGAACACAATATTTTATTTTCCTGTTTTTCTCTAACCTAATCAACCGATAATGCCCATAAATATAGCGAGGCAACTGAGCCATAAGGTGAATAACGTTTGCGGTAAACTTCGAACTTCTCTTTTGGGAGTTCTTTAAGGTTATATACCCACAAGCTTTACATCAGCAATACTTTCTGGCGTGATTTCTCCATTTTGGTTGGCTTTTATGCTATAATTTTTTTATCACACGTGGGATGTTTGACTGAATATGCATTGTAGCTATAAGCATAGTATACGAGGAGGTTTTTATGATATGAAAAATACACAGTGTACAAAACTACTACAGGATACTCTTGAACAATTGGTTGACCTAAAAGGCATTCGCCATGCGATTTTCTCAGTAGAAAGTCTGGACGGATCATTCAAATGGGCTGATGCTAAAGGCATTGCACAATCTGATGGGACACCTATGGACGTCGATACCCCTTTTTGGATTGCAAGTATAACAAAGTTATTCATTGCTTCAACTATTCTAAAGCTCCATGAATCCCACAGACTCTCTATTGATGACTTCATTATAGCGTATCTGCCAGAGGATATGCTAAGAGGCGTTCACGTAGTTAAAGGTGTGGATTACTACGATCAGTTAACTATCCGGCACCTGCTTAGTCATTCCTCAGGCATTCCAGATTATTTAGAGATAAAGTCAGACAACAAGAAAACAATTATAGATGAAATACTAGAAGGCGATGACAAGGCTTGGACTACTAACGATGTGCTTCAAATTGTCCGCAAAGCACAAAAACCTTTATTCGAACCACAGCCTCTGACCAACTCAAACTATCGCGTGCGTTATTCTGATACAAATTTTCAAATTTTAATTGCTATTATAGAAACTATAACGCATCAAAGTATAGAGGTTGCTTTTGAGGACTATTTGTTTAAGCCTTTAAACTTAACCAACACTTTTCATCCAGGAAGTACGCCTCTTACCGTATCAAAACCCGCTGCTGCCGTCTGGATCCAGGATACTGTATTTGACAACAAACCCCTTGGCATCCGATCTTTTGGTGATCTTAACAGCACTTTAGCGGACTTAACTGCGTTTATGAGAGCTCTTATAACGGGCCAAGTATTTGAAAACAAGGAAACTTTAGATATGATGTGTGGCATGTGGCAGACCTTCAATTTTGGATTTAGTCTGTTGGCTCCTGGATGGCCCATACAGTATGGACTTGGCATGATGCGCTTTAAAATGCCACGTTTTCTGACGCCATTTAGCCCTATCCCTGATTTAATTGGGCACACTGGCGCTACTGGCTCATGGCTCTTTTATTGTGCTGAACTAGAATTGATTTTTGCAGGAACACTCAGCCAAGTAACGGCTGCACCAGTCCCCTTTAAAGTCATACCTAAATTATTAAAAGCATTTAAGTGACGGTAATAAATATAAAGAAAGTCTTAGTATGCTAACCCTAAGACTCCCTGAATGTTTTATATTTGTGAGTTATAGCTATTTTCCGCTTGGCACAGGTCCATATGCCTTCAAACATCTCCTCAAAAGCCATATCCTGAAAGCTTAACTCAAGCACTTCTTGTCCTATATGCTCACTTGCAAGCTTGTTCCATTACTGTGATCTTATATCCTAGTTTTTCAAAGTATAAGCTATCCCTCCCAGAACCACATCCAGCATCTAGTATATGTGCTTCCGCCAACCAATAACATTTGTTTTATAGCCTTATAAATACCTCTATCGCTCTCTTTTATAGAGTGTCTTCACTAGTCGTACTAACATAAAGCTCCCTAATTCTGTCAAGCAATTCTTCTAGGGTAACTGCTCTGATCTCAATATTCTTTAGATCAGGTTGATCATTGATGATTTTTTCAAGAAATTGGTTAATGTCTTCATTAATTTCATCCTGAACCTCAACTCTACTTATAGGGGATATGTTAATGAGTAACCTAAAAATATCGTTCTTGTGCTTTTTTACAGTTTTGGAATCAATCCGCTCGCCTGCTTCAACCCTTTCTGATAAATCTAACCAAGCCTTTATTTTGAAAAGCATATTGTCCTGTGGAGTCACTAAAATAATCTTTAAATTTCTCTATCCCGTATACCATGTTTCACCCTTTAACCTCTCCTCCAGTGCCTGTTCGACTCTCTCATCATTAATTTCTTTTAAAGATAACGCCAAAGATGCAAGATCCACCTGTTTTTCTTTGCTTAATAGCATTGGATTATATGCCCACACCTGGATCTCTGTTAGTTTTTCATCTGCAATCTGGTCCCTGTCTTTTATAAGATATGGATCAATACTTTTTAGTCTTTCTTTTGAAATAGCTCTAACAGGATTCTGGGGCGGATTCATCATAGAAATCATCGAAAGTGCCTCTAACCCTGCCGACAGAACATCTTCTATTTTTTTCCTTGTAAATACTGTCTTGATCACTGGATTTTTTAGATATTGACTACCTTGAGTATAGTACAATGGGTCGCCGATCTTTTTATATTTTTTACTTCTTCCTGTTTTTCCACCTATTTCATAAGTCACAAGCCCCACGTCATACAAGTCATTTAAACTTCGAGAAGCTGTCATATTTGACGTATTTAAAACTGCTGCTAGTTCTGTGGCACAGATGTTCATATCTTTATTGTATAGCAAATATAAGAAAACCAGCTGCGTAGACGCAGAAAATGTCATTACCCTTTTCACCTGTTTTTCCACAGTATTTTTTAAGTCCAACCCCAAAAAAGGTAAATACATCTGTCCATCTTCTACCACAAAGGGTATGCGATTTTCAATTAAACTTTTTCTTCGAAACCAGGAAATAGACTTATACATCAATATTAACTGGTCATCAACTGTTTTGTTAATCACTTTCATGTGTTTTTTTATAACATCGATTCCCGGAGACTCCTGCAAAATCTCTATGAGTATACAATGCTGTCCTAATATTTCAGCTTGATAGAAATCATACTGCTTAAGTAAAAATAAAGAAAGTTTTTTCTTCCCTTCCCAAAATTGGATGCTTATATTTTCATCAATATTTTCTTTTAAATAAATTTCAAGAGCACCTTGCAAAATCATCACCTCTTTAATATAACTTAATATGTTTTAAATATAACAGTATCTATGTTTTATTTCAATTCATTTTTGTTATATTAAAGTTTTAACTAAATTTTAGCTTTTTATACCGTACCTGTAAGTTCTATATATTCGGCGGCACATCCCCCATTATCCACATTCTCTCCACTTTAAATCCTAAATCTGTGAATATTGACTCTGCTTTTTGCTCTGTAAGTTCACAAAAATAGCGCCCATTACGTTCTCTTTCAAAATTACTGTATTTAAAACGCCGTCCACCTTTAAAGCCTTTTTAAGCTTGTCTATTAGACAGACAAGTCTTTCTCCTATAAGATCCCTCTAGCTGCCAACCTAGTCAACCGATAATGCCCATAAGTATAGCGAGGCAACTGAACCATAAGGCGAATAACGTTTGCGGTAAACTTCAAATTTCTCTTTTGGAAGTTCTTTAAGGTTATATAACCTCATCATGCCTCTGCAAATGGCGAGGTCCTTATAGCTTAATACATCAGGCCTTCCAAGTGAAAAAATAAGCAGCATCTCTACAGTCCAAACACCCACTCCGTTTAACTTAGTAAGTAATTTTATAATCTCTTCATCAGTCATTGTATGAAGTGTGGCAAAATCTACTTCCCCATATAAGGCTGCATCAGCAATGCCTTTAATATAGCCAGCCTTTCTTACAGACATACCACAGCTCTGAATAGCCTCAAGCTCTGTACTCTCAATACTTTCTGGCGTAACCTCTCCAAGCAGCTTATGCAGCCTGTTCCAAACTGTTTCAGCTGCTTTATTTGAAATTTGCTGACTGACAATACTTGATATAAGTGCTATAAATGGGTCCGGTGTAATCTCCCGCTTGATTTTTCCTATTCGCTCTATTGCTACAGCAAGTTTCTTGTCTTTGCGCTTTAAATAGTCTATTTCTTTATCTCCGTATTCAAATATCGACATTTCCTACTTTTTCTCCTTTGTTCTTTTATATTAAATAATTTCTTTGATACGATTAACACATTGCTCTACAAACTTCTCAAAATTTGCAGCGTCAAATAGATTAAAATAAGCCTCATTAAATACTTTAAAGTCAGGGGCCATATCTTCATAGTCAACAGGAAGAAACTCCCAGTACGCCCACCAGTTATCAACTTCTGGTTCAAAACTTGGCATATAACGCTTAATCTCATCTTCACTAAGCTGTTGTTTTGCTGGTTTTCCATGCAAGGGCACACAGAACCCCGCAAATAGTTTCCAATCGATTTCAACTCTAAACCATATATCAACGCCTTCTTTAACATCTTTTTTATATGGGTAACTAATGCCTGGAAAAGTAGAAGTTTTACGCTCGTAATAGTTGTTAATTTTTTCTCCGTTATTATACTCATAATCAAATTCATTAATAAGTTTTTCTTTGCCTAAGCGTTCTTCAATGGCTCTTAGCACTTTATACATCATCTCTGTTTTGCAGACCTTTAAACTCTTTTCAATCTCTATAGCACTTATCATATTTTCTTTGGATGCTGTTATAACATTCTGTATCTCCATTTGTTTTCCTTCCTCTAACTGATTAGTGAGTTTTCTAATAACTGCTATTAGCTGCAAAATAATTTCTCTAATTGGTGCAATTTTAATAGTTTCTTTATGCTCCAGGCATTTTGTAAGCCATAGTAATACTTCATTTTTAAAAGAAACAGTGATTACTTCTTTGTATCCATCTCCAGACTTTGTAAGTCCTGCAGCACTGTACTCCGATGGTGTATTGCCCTCTAATGTCAGGTAATAGACATTGGCATTCTTTGCCCTTTGATAATAGTCATAACACTGTTTTTCTTGATCCCCAGCATAGATTTTCACCTCGATTGGGATGAAATAATCTTTGTTTTCAATAACAAGATCTATTCGCCGACCACTCGGAAGTATATATTCTCGGCAGACTTTCAATGTTTCATACGCTCCACTAGATAAATCCATCTGGAGTACATGTTCTATAAAGAGCCTCAAATAAACATCCTTCTGGTAATGGGTACCTTTTGGATTTAGCAGCTCATACAGTACCCTGCAAATCCGCACTTCATCAGCAGCAATATCTGTAATATTAAATATATTAAAATGTCCTCCAGTTTTTTGACAAATAAGGTCATATTTACTTGAAATACCGGCTATTTCTTTTAGCAGGAGTTCTACACTCATTTTCTTCACCCTGACTTTACTTTTATTTATAGCGCACTATGATCATTAGAAATTTTTTCTTTGGCAGTAACCCTTTTATAAGTTTTGTGTTTATTTTTTAATAGTTTGTGGTATAATAAATTTAAAGAAAGTCTTAGTGCACTAACACTAAGGCTCCCTGAATGTTTTATATTTGGGGCTATGAATAGTAATTTATTTTCTAATCAAGATTAGAACGGTCCGCTTGGGAGGGTGCGCCGTTCTTTTCTTTTGTACTAATATCAACTTCCATTCCCTTAAATCCTAATTTGAATTTAAATCTAGAAATGAAAACGTCTTTTCTAATAAGGTAAATAGCAAGTGCCATCATCACTATTATCTTTAGTACATCCATTCATACCACCCCCTTTAGCGTATATGACATAGTAAAATCATTACTATTCCTATAGCCGCCGGGAGGATTAACATACAACCCCCACGCCACCCTCTGCGTGGTTTATTTTCACTTCCTTATTTTAACATATTTATGTCACTTAATAAAGGGTTTAAAAACTTCTCAATAAAGTAAGAATCCCTGAGATGACTAATTATATTGTTAATAATCTTTAATTGCCAAAACGTTTAACCACTTTTCATCCACACGTTCTGGCCTCACATCCTCCGTTATCCACATTTTTTCCACTTTAAACCCCGAATCTCTGAATATTTGCTCTGCTTTTTGCTCTGTAAGGTCATAAAAATAGCGGCCACTACGTTCTCCTTCAAAATCTCCATATTTAAAAGATGCAAATAGAATACCACCTACTTTTAAAGCCTTTTTAAGCTTGCCTGTTATCGCCGGAAGTTCGCCACTTGGCACATGAAGAAGCGACGCACATGCCCATATACCATCAAATTCTGCCTCAAATGCCATATCTTGAAAGCTTAATTCAAGCACTTCTTGTCCTATATACTCACTTGCAAGCTTGCACAGCTGAGTTGAGATATCCATTGCCGTGATTTTATAACCCAGCTTTTTAAAATATAAGCTATCTCTTCCAGAACCACATCCCACATCTAGTATATGCGCTTCTTCTGAAAGCTTTTCTAGAAAAGCGGTATAATGCGCACTCATATCTGCACTCACTGTTCCTTCAAAAAAATCTTTGGCATTGGTATTGTAGTAATTATTCATGTGATCCCTCCCTATTAAATCTATCCTTATAATAAGTTAAAGTTCTAAGCTCTATCGTATCCTTGAAGTGCTCCTTGAAGCTTGGTAACTTTATAAATGATCCAAGACTTTCACTTAAAGCAATCATATAACCCTCTTTTTCCTTAAAGAAGGTTTGCTCTGACTGCATCAAGAACTTTACTGGATTTCTCTTAGCTAAAGACACATATTCTTTACTTCCCCATGTCTTATAACTTGAAGTACTTTTATCCTTTAGCATATCTACACCATTTGAGCCCAAGTTATAGAATGCCTTAAAGCTTCTATAAATATCTTCCTCATTAACTTCAAGCTTTACATTCCCCTCATTATAAAATGCTTTAAGCACAGGCATCTTATAGGATTTCACCATCCCTGTTGTTTCAAGCATATGAATAAAATCTTTAGCTATACTGTTAAACAAAAGCTTTTCCTCATCTGTAAGCTCACCTATATCATTTAAAAAGCTCATGTAATCCTTTATTATATTATACTTTACATTTGACTTCATAGCTTGATAAACTCTATCCTCCATATGTAAAAACAGTTCTACCCTAGAAGGTCTATGTCCTAGCTTATCTTTTACTTCATCATAAGCTTCCTTTATCCTCTCTTTAATATGAAGTTCTCTCTCCGCCTCTTTCTTAAACAAATCAATGAGCCTAAAGTCAAAGTCTATAATGCAGTCATCAGGGTATTCAAATTTTATAGGGCTTCCTGTACGAATGGCTTTGCTATCATAATTTTTGTCACTTAATAAAAAAGGGATTTGCCCCATCTTCTTAAAGTTACCGATAAAATCAAGTACATTAAGGTACGCTTTATCCTTATGCTTTCTAAGCCCTCTACCTAATTGCTGCAAAAACACTGTTGGTGACTCTGTCGGTCTTAGGAAGAGAACCGTATCAATAGATGGTACATCTACCCCTTCATTAAACATGTCTACTGAAAAAACGACTCTCACTTTACCTACTTTAAGTTCACTTAAGGCTTTATTTCTTTCCTGGGCATTTTCTCCTTGTTCACCACTATAAACAGCTACACTCGGCACATGATGCTCATTAAAATACTTTGCCATGTACTCTGCATGATTACGTGACGTACAAAACCCCATCGCACTCTTAGAGTTGTACTTGAGGTAATGTTTTAATATAAGTTCAGCTCTCCTGTGAATCATAAACTCTTTCTCTAACTGCTTAATATCATATTTACCGTTCTTAATGTCTATCTGAGTATAGTCTACCGTTTCATCATAAATGCCATAATACCTAAAAGGAACAAGCCATCCCTTATTGATGGCCTCTTTAAGCCTTATTTCATAAACACTATTATAGTTACTATTCAGCCCTCAATAGCTATTGAAAAATAATTATAGTGAAAATGCTGATTTTTTTGAGGGCTCTAAATTCACTTATCCACATCAGATTTCAATAAATGTGTCAAATGTAAATCATAAGATTTTAAGCAGTTC
>CAKZUB010000002.1 GCA_937921505.1 uncultured Clostridia bacterium
ACAAGCGAATCTGGGGACGGTTCTCCAATCTTGCTGTTCTAGAACAGCAAGATTGGAGAACCGTCCCCAGATTCGCTTGTCACACTTATCCCTATTTTAGAATATTATATCATATTACTGGAATGGGGGAATTAATATGTATAATTATGGATTTAGCTTTGCACATCTTTACGCTAGAGGATATGGTTATTATTATCCTAGGTATATGACTCGGAACTTTAGCTATCTTTATGCTAGCTATGGTGTTCGCGGATATACCTATCCTTATGCTGGCTATGGTGTTCGCGGATATACCTATCCTTACGCTGGCTATGGCATTACGGGATATAGATATCCTCAATATCCTCAATATCTCTATGGCTACTATGGTTATTAAAGCTTGACTGCAAAGAGGGGACGGTTCTCCAATAATGAGGTTGAACCTCATTATTGGAGAACCGTCCCCTCTTTGCGTCCCATGTTTGCATTAATAAATATTTTGCAGCCTATATATAATCATATGATAAACTCTCTTGCTATAATAGCCTGGGTCATCCACCCTACCTACCATAGTAAATCCGCAGCCTTCCAGAAGTTTATTGGATTTAACATTATCTTCTTCTGTGTAAGCATCCAATACTCTCAAATGCATTACGTCAAAACCATAATCTGCTACACCTAGCAGCACTTCCCTCATCAAGCCTTTGCCTTGATAATCTGGTATGATCCCATAACCCAGTTCACCACTTCCTTTTTCTATGTTAATATTCCAAATGCTAACTACACCTATAACCTTTTGGGATTGTTTGTGTTCAATTGCCCAAATGATCCATTTATTTTCCTCAACACCTTTGTTCATCTTTTCGATATAAGCCTTTGTTTCTTCAATGTTTTCATCCCACTTAGTATCCGTATGCTCATGCATTCTAGGATCTTTTCTCATCTCGAAAATATCATTGATATCCTTATATTCCATCCTTCTAAGTATCACGTTTGTTATGTCTATGATAGGAAATGGATTAAAAGTAATCATAAGTTTAACCTCCTTATTAAATAATAACAGACCATTTACTGAAACTTCTTCTTATATAACACTTCTTGGATTGGATAAGTAATTCTCTTAACCAACCAAATTAGAAAGAATGTTAAAGTAATAGATAATATACTCACTAAAATAAATTCCCCTGTTGCACTATAAGCCTCTACTTTGCTTAAACCATACTGTATAACTAATATCAATGGAAAGTGTACTATGTATGCTGTGTAGGTATTATCCGATAATACTTTTAAAGTTTTCGAAGAAATATTGACCCTCTCTCGAAAAAATACAATTAAGCCCCAGCATAAAAATACTGCCATAAAGGAGTCATAAAAAGCCCAATTTTCAAATATTATATTTGTTATAGCTATAGGTATATACCCTTCTAGATATACTACCCCTGCCATTATTCCACCTAGTAAGAAGGCCGTATATCCTACTTTCTTATTTATTTCTATAAACCAATCTTTTTTAAATGCAATAATCCCTATAATAAAGAAAATAATATATTGAGGCAGATGGGCTACCTCCGCTTGAATAAATCCAAATAGTGGGATCCATTTATCAATTGGATAGTGCACTCTAACAACTGCTGTTACTAGTGCGGTTATAATTGCAATGCCTACTAATAATGAAAAGTTAGCTTTTATGTTAATCCGTTTTAATATAAGTTTTGGCACACAAGCTCTAACCACTGCATAAATAACTGAATAAACTAATAAATGCTGAATAAACCACAGATGTGCAAGATTTATTTCTGGCCAGCCAATTATTTCTTTAAAGCCAATCGGTCTACTGCCTATACCCATATATATGTTTTTATAATAGCTCATAAAGTATACGGCAATATTACCACTATAGTTAATATAGTAAAAATACATCATGATAGGCGATAATACAAATAGCCCTAATAATAAGGGTATGCCGTATCTTTTCACTTTATCTTTTATCAAAGCTTTGCACCCTTTTCTCTCATAAGAACCTGGTAAAAAATAGCCTGCTAACATAAAAAATAACCCCATAAAAAAGGCAGCATTGACTGCAAAAAAAGATCCTAACGTTGGAATTATTTCCTCTATACTACTTTTATACGGCCAAAATCCGCCAGTAGGCCCATAGGCTTGACCACAATGATGTACAATCACCAACATTGTGAGAAATACTTTTAAGTTGTCAGTAAAATATAATCTCTTAGGTTTTGCAGCTTTTACTATACTCTCCATTTTAAATATCTCCTTTTCTTCTGTCTACTATAGAGAAACAACCTATAAACTTAAAGATATGAAATCTATAGTATCACCCCAAGTATACTCAAGCAGATAATAGAGGCCAATAGTATAAGCATACTATTTTTATAAAAAAACAATAAAACAGCTCTAGTACTATGCTACTACAACTGTCTCTAACCCTTGATATCACTAGTTATTACGATTCTCCCCTATTATCATCATCATCAGTCCCAAGCTTGCTAATAAGTTCAAATCGATTTTTTATGCCTGTCTTTTTAAAGATATTATAGATATGATTTCTAGCTGTATGCTGTGAGATAAATAACATATCTCCTATTTCCTTGTTGGTATGCCCCTTCATTACCCACTTGATGATCTCTTGCTCTCTTTGTGTAAGGTGATACTCTTCAAAAAAATCTTCTGCCATACTTTTATTACTATTATTTTCATTTACTTTGATAACACTTTCTTCTTTAATAGCTGCTATGTAATACTTCAAGGCTTCGATAATAGCCACTATATTAGTGATTAAGTACGCTATTGGCGAAAATGCGATAGGAAAAGAAAAGTGCCACCAATATTGAATGATATTTAAGAAAATAGATAGAGGTACCATAATACCTATTATCACTAAAATGGCTTTTGAAAACCTCTTCATTCTTTGATGTATTACGTCTTTATATTGAATAAATATGACTACTGCGTAAATAACTCCAACAGCTAAAATGATATTAGCTAAAAAAAAGCCTGAGTGAAAAGCTACACTCCTAGAAATAAGCTGCTTATAATAAAGAATGTATAAAATGGCACTACTTAATAATACAAATATACTTGTAATTACTAGATAAAGCTCCTTTTCATTCCTTTGAAACTCAGCACCTGTTACCTTATGAACTGCTGCTACAAAAAAATATATCAATCCTATACTAGAAAATAACATTCCCAGTATCTTAATAATCTCTAAGCTTCCAGCAGCATGAAATGATAATATATTAGAATACAAGTTAATGGTGTCAAAGAATAAAAATGATGTAAAAAATAAATCAGCAACAATGATATACTTTAACTCCAATTTTTTATACTTAAAGTAAAAAACACATCCAAGTGTAATAGCCGTTATTCCTGTTGTATAGGATATAAAATGCAAAAGAAGTAATAGATGCTCCATTTATGTACCTCACAGTAGTTTGTTTTTCTACTCCAATAATAGGTTCTCCAGAACAGCAAGATTGGAGAACCGTCCCCATTTATTGGTTGTTTTTAAAAAGCGTTGCCTCTACATTAATAAGAGTATACCCATTCTTAACAAAGATGTTGTTATTAGTTATTTGTGAATTTCTTAAGTAAATATCTTTACTTTTATTGATATAAAACAACTGAGTTTTAGAGTTACCTGGTACAGCAGACGTATTATTGTAAATACTACAATTCTCAAAAACTACGCTTGAACTACTTGTTATATTAATAAGTGAAAAGTAACCTTCATTATCTTTAAATTTGCTGTTGCGAAACTTAATATTTTGGGAGTCATATATTGACATAATTGCTTCAGAACATTCAGTAATAATTGACTCATTAAATGATAGATTATTTACATTAAATAGCATTAGTCCCTGTGTTCCACAACCAAATAATCTGGATTTTGTAATATCAATGTTGCTACAATCATTAAATTGAAATACGCCGCCAGAACACTCACCCTTCTCAGGCGTATGTCCAGTATTTATATTTACTATGTTTATCTCTTTACAATCTTCGAATGTAAGCACATTAACTGACCTAGGCTCAACAAGTATACTAGATAATGTTTTATCCAATCCTTCAATAGTCAAGTTATTCACATTTTGAATCACTAACTCTTTTCCATCGAATTCATTATCCCATCTTACATATTTATTGGGTTTATAGTTTTCTTCTGGTCTTGAAAGATTATATTCCTCTTTATTTAGAACGATCTTTCTGTTTGGTCCAATAGCATTAATAAATTCATTTGGATTATTTACTTCAATGACTTCATACTCTCTATTTTGGGTAGAAATTAAAATAACCTTATTTTGCTCATCCCATTCAACATTTTCACCAATACTTTCAGCTATAAATCTTACAGGGACTAAAATTCTCTCATCTATTATAACTGCTGGAACATCCAATTGAATTTCACTATCATTTTTAGTAGCTGTTGTGTTTCCAATAGGCAGTCTAATTATAAGATTATCTTTTTGTCCTATAACAGTTTTCGTCGTTTCATCCCAACCTACTTGTAACCCTAAGTTCTCAAAAATCACCCTTACGGGTACTAAAACTCTATTATTTATTGTAGTAGGTTTCACATCACAATGAATATATTCATTATTTATTTTTACTTGTATACCTTCACTCCCTGCCAAAACTGATAGTGAAGGTATTGCAAATACTAATAGGCTAGTTAGTGCCAAAGCTATTCTTTTCACCTTATTTCCCCCTATTTAAATTTCTCATACTTATTTATCTTTTACCTCATCTTTAATAAGGTTTTCGTTATAGCTTCTGCAATGTTTCCCACATTTTCTCGTTTACTGGAATATTTTCTCTCATGTTTTCTACCCTTTCTCTAGCAGACCTTTCCCCAGGATAAAGGATATCGGCAACACCTTCCCTCTTTGCTGATGTCTTAATATACTTAGACATATTTTCTATATAAGCATCTGCATAATCCTCCCCTGCATATGTTTTGGGATTTATTGCAATAAACACCTGCGAAATGCCTGTATCATTTTTGCTCATCCTCATATCATAAGTAGACTTGCCAACTGATAGTGCTGCAACTACCATATCAATCGCTATTGAAAGTCCAGATCCCTTCCAGTAGCCTGCTGGAAGAACCTCCCCATCATTTAATATGGCATTAGGGTCATCAGTGATATTTCCCGCTTTATCATATCCTCCCATAACCGGCAGATTCTTTTCAGCCAGAGAATATGTCTGCAGCTTTCCAAAGGAAAACTGTGACTGAGCCATATCTAGTAGCACGTGACTTCCACTTTTTTGTGGAATAGATATAATAAAAGGATTGTTTCCTATACGCTTTTCCATACCACCCCATGGTGGCATATTGGGGAATGTATTTGTCATGCAAATACCTATACACCCTGCATCGGCAGCCCTTAGTCCATAAGTCCCTCCACGAAGCCAGTGATTAGTATTTCTAAGAGCCACACAACCTAAACCGTATTGCCTTGCTAATGCAATCGCCCTGTCCATGGCAATACACGCATTTATTGGACCAAAACCTAGCTGTCCATCCCATTGTTCAAGAGCTCCGGCACTATTTAACTTTACTGGATGCCTATCAGGCTTAATTATACCTTCATCTATAGATTTTACAATACTCGGAAACCTATTTAAACCATGAGAATATACGCCATCCCTGCTGTTATCTGCTATTATGGACGCTCCAATCTCTGCAGCATCTGGTTCAAATCCCCGACTTATAAGAACTCTTTTAAATTCACTTTTCATCTCATCATATGATACACGCATTAATAACCCTCCGATCTATTTTAAATATACTAAAGCCCACTTAGTCTTCTGTCAAGGAAAAGGCTACTCTAAGACTAATAAAAATAAAATTTATGGCACATATTGCTCTGAAATACTTTGGACATATCCATCTTTTGTAATAATTCTGTAGGGTGGTGTGAAATCTGAGTATTTTTCAAAAGAATCGATAAACTCCTCAATAGTAACCGATTTATTAGCAGCAGCTTCATCCCAATTTATAATATTATATTCAGTTTGTTCTATTACTTGAAAATGCATTGGATAGCTATTAGGATTGTGTATATAGAACCCATTTGGCATATCATTTACGTCTATATTCAGCTCCTTTAGCCTCTGTGTGTCATTTGAGGTCAACCATTCAATTTTATCTAAATGAAACGAAGCGCTTTCCTTACTAAAGTTAGAAATAAATCCTATAAAATGGCTTTCTGGTGTTTTATAAAAATCTTCAGCCTTTGCTAAATACCGAAGAACTAGATCGTGGGCAGCACCACTTTGACCAAGATCATTTATTATAAAGTCTTTAGCAACTTGTAAAGGATCTAACAACAATAGATTCGTTCCATCTTCACTCTGTTTTTGCAACTCCTTATAATAATCTGCTATCCTAATATCCGTTTCTGGCGTAACATAATACACCGTGCCATTTCCGTCCATCCAACGCTCTGCACACCAAATTCCCTGATCACCTTGAACAACCGGTTGTGATAATAACAACTGCGATGTTTCCCCTGTCGATAATTGGAATTGTACAAGAATATGATTTCCGTTATAGGTTACATTTGGTAGTAACCCTTTGCCTTCAAAAAACACACGAAGTGCCATCTCTTGCCCGGCTAATTTAGAAAAATCTGATTCCCCACTTGTCATATGCCCTAAATACTGTAACTTAGAGCCTTCGTAAGAAAAAACTAATATTGGCTTACCCATGCTATCATCTTCAGTTATCCATCCATCAATTTCACTCATACCCCCTGCGAACATAACCTTACTGATATCATCAGGCTGCAGACGATATTCAAGACTCCAGATTTCCACAGTAGATGGAAGCAATTCATCAAAGGAAGCTATTTTTTCAAGCTTTGTAATTTTACGATCAATAATCTTATAATCCGTGCTAAAAAATTCTATCTTCTGCTCTATAAATTGCTTGGCATAATCCTCAACTGTCAACTGTTTTTTGAGAGGGTCACTCATTAGCCCTATACTCATTGTCATCACGGCAATAACTGCCACAGTAACAACCCAAAACCCAGGTTTTTTGTAGTTTAATATATTAATAATACGTCCTTTTGTGTTTTTTTCACCAAAGGCAAGAGGACTACCACCTATAATTCGTCTACCTGTTGATAAAGACAAAAGAGAATTAGAATAATCCTTCTTAATTTCACTGCCCATTTGTTTGATAACACTTTCGTCACAGGCCATCTCCATATCTTCACTCATGAAAAAGAAAGAAATCCAAACAAGAGGATTAAACCAGTGAACACACACTACAAAAAATGCGAAAAGTTTTATAACATGGTCAAACCTTCTAATATGAGTTTGTTCATGCTTAATAATATAGTTTCTTTCCTTCTCCAAAAGATCCATTGAAAGATAAATCTTAGGCTTTAATATACCAAAAACAAAGGGAGTTTTAATACCCTTCATTTCATACACATTATCGGCAATTGGTATTGCAGATTTCAATTTAGAATATAGCTTTATAGCTGTAAAAAAGCTATATATAAGTAATACAACAATACCACCAATCCATAGTACTTCACTCAAGTCAATCCATACCTGCATAGGGTTTATACTTGCATCAACTGAGGGTGCAGTCATCACGGAGTTATTTACTACTTGATCCATTACTGTAATACCACTATAAACCTCAGGTGTCTGTGAATACATAATGTTAGTGGGTACCGTCTTTGTATTGATGGGTACTAAGCTAAATATACTATCAAAAGAAAATGGAGATATAAGCCTAAAAAATACCACTGACCAAAGTATATATGAGAAAATTTTAGGTGCTTTTTTAAGCAGCATCCGAGCTACTATAACAAATAAAATAACATAACTAGCTGTAATACTCATGTTTAAAGTCCTCAAAAACAACGTATCCACATCTACCCCTCCTTATGTTCATTGATCAACCGTTGTAACGCATCAATTTCTTTGTCACTTATTTTTTTACTTCTAGTAAATGCAGCTAAAAATTTGGGAAGTGATCCCTCAAAGGTTTCTTCCACAAATTGCTTGCTTTGCTCGGCATAAAATACATCTTTTGATATCTGAGATTTAACTATACCATTATGGTTTTCAAAAACCCCTTTACCCTCAAGACGTTTTAACATAGTATACATAGTTGATTTTTTCCATTTAAGCTCTGCTTCGCACAGCTTTACCAGTGTTCCTGATGGAATAGGCTCATGCGCCCAAATAATATCAGCAAATTTAGTCTCCATATCAGTAAGTCTATATTCTTTCATCTCCAAAACCTCCTTGCAGTCTACAAGCATTAGACTAATATTATTTCTAGTTTACGACTCGTAGACCATTTTGTCAAGGTATTAACCAATATTGCTTCTTTATTACTAATGGGTACTCAACTTAAAGTTGAAGAATAGTCGTCTATTATTTCCTCTACAATTATTTGATCTGCGCCGGTTCTTTTAAGTTCTTGCAGTAAAAAGAAAGTATTTTCACCTGTTATATAGATAAAATCATTGCCTATTAATTTGGTTCTTATTTCGCCAGTAGTAGCAGTCGCTCCAGCTCATCAACAATCAGTCCTAATTTTTCAAGTGCTTTTTTTCCTGCGTCTACATAGAATATAAGCTTTTCTACTACACTTGAAGTAGGTATAAAAGTTACGGTTTTGCTGTTAAGATTATCTTCACAACTTTTTAATATATTTGCTACATCTTTAAAAGATGCACCTAAAAAGAGTTTTTTCATAGGTTTGTCTCTTTTAATATTATTTGGTCTATGTTTTCAAAATCTAGTGTTACGGTAGCTGTATTAAATTTAATTTCAAAAAGAACTAAATATTGTCCTACCTGCTCAATAGTATCTTTATAGTCTGGTATTCTGCTTATAAATCCACCAGCAACATCAAAAATTGTTTTTTCACTCTTCTGTACAATACCTTTTGCTTTAACATGTTCATTGCCTTGATGTGGGACTGTCGTAAAAGCAACGCTTGAGTTAGATTCAAATTCCTTCACCTTATCATTATCTTCAAAGGTTGTAAAAAACAATATATTCGTTGCTATGTCAAAATAAAAATTGACAATTCTAACACTGGGCTGACTACTTATGCAAGTCGCTAATGCAATTTCAGTTTGCGTGTTCATAATCCTTAAAAACTCTATTTCTGTTATCATGGCTGTTTCTCCTTTTCTTTTATTGTTGACTGTAGTATACTACATAAAGGTGTCGTGTTATGACACCTTTTAATTTTAATTAAAATTCATATGGAAAAGATGTGTTATGAATAAATCTGAAAGATTAAATGATATGATGCTATTTCTGAACGACAAGAATTCGTTCAATTTAAAAGATTTAATGAATAAGTATAATATATCAAAAAGTACAGCGCTTAGAGATATACAATCACTAGAGGAAATTGGTATGCCCATATATTCTCAATTGGGAAGGAATGGCTATTATGGAGTACTTCCTAATAGATTACTATCTCCTATTGTCTTTACTATTGATGAAGTATTTGCGTTATACTTCTCTATGCTAACACTTAGAACGTATGAAACGACTCCATTTCATTTAAGTGTAGAGAAGTTAAAAGAAAAATTTGAAAACTGCTTATCAGCAGAAAAAGTAGAAATGCTTCACCGCATAGAAAAGGTATTTAGCTTAGGTTCTATTAAACATAATAATCATTGTCATTTTTTAAACGCTATTTTGCAATTTGCTATTGAGGAAAAAATATGTAAAATCAAATATAGAAAAAAAGAGATTCATAGGTGGTACCACATACAATTTTTTGATATTTCTTCCGCTTATGGTCAATGGTATGCTACCGGATATAATTTTAAAACAAATAGCACCCAAGTATTTCGTTGCGATAAAATTTTAGATCTTACAGAAAGCAACCAATATCATGCAAAACCACTTTCTCATCTTATGAACTCTGCTATTATACTGTATAAAACCCCTAATGCGATTGATTTTGAAGTGAAAATATCAAAAAATGGAGTGGACTTATTTCACAAAGAGCATTATCCTTCAATGGATCTTCACATGGAAAATAGTCAATATTACATTCGGGGTTTTTATAATAAGGGCGAGGAAGGTTTTATTGTCAACTATTTAATTGGCTATAGTGAAAACATACTGTCAATACAGCCTATGATGCTCAAAAAACTAATTCTTGAAAAATTAGGCTTTCTTAAAAAATATTTATCTGAACTATAACAACAGGTGCAACTGCTGTTATTATTCTATTTTTATCTATAAAGCAATCCCTATCTGATGTTTTATCAGATAGGGATTGCTTTATAGGTTCTTTTTGCATCTCTTCATCTATTTTTAATTTTATCCACTCGATCTTCTTATCTTGGCTGACAACTATTTCTTTACCCATAATATGATAGAAAATTTTCTTTTTATCCCTTGCTATAGTATCTAGCGTGACATCTATATTTCCACAATCCCTTTACTTATGGTACGGTTCATTTTGATTAATCCTAAAGCACCTATAAACTTGCTCAAGTAAAATGACTCTCACTAATTGATGTGGGAATGTCATCTTAGAAAAACTTATCTTTTCATCAGCTCGCCTTAACACTGCTTCCGATAATCCTAGAGATCCTCCTATAACAAATACAATATGACTTTTCCCTTTTACCCCTAAACTGGAAATATTTTCGGCTAATTCTTCCGAACTATACATCTTACCCTCTATCGCCAGCGCTATCACATAAGCGCCCTCTTTAATGTGCTTAAGAATAGCGTCCCCCTCTTTATTTTTAAGATCAACTTCCTGTTTAGCGCTCAAATTTTCTGGTGCTTTTTCGTCTGGCACTTCTTTGATATCAAGCTTACAATACTTAGAAAGCCTCTTAACATATTCCGCAACTGCTGCAGCTAAATATTTTTCTTTTAGCTTCCCTACGCAAATAATATCTATCTTCATATAACATTTCTCCTCATATCATAAACTATTGCTCTTTCTCTCTATCATAAAACAAAGTACCACTTCTGTAAACTAAGGGGGGCAACTAAGGGGACGGTTCTCCAATCATGCGGTTCTAATGAACCGCATTATTGGAGAACCG
>CAKZUB010000003.1 GCA_937921505.1 uncultured Clostridia bacterium
TCAATGTTTTTCCCCCTTTATCATGATGTTTCTGTAATATACATGATAAAGAATAATGCCGATATTGTCATGATAAGTATCATGCAGACATGTGATTTAAGAAAATATCGGCATTAATAAAAAGTCGGCATAAGGCAGGTAGAGGTTATGTTTTATCAACAAAAAACATTTTGGTCACTTGGTAAATATATGGTAAGAAGTAAAGTGGCTATAGAAAAGTACGCCCATTTAGCAGGGGTTACCTATGCACTTACTACATTATTACCATTTTTACATAGTGATTTCTCAGAATGGCAATTTCAAAGCCCACAAGAAACAAAGTATAGTTTTGGAGAGAAATTACTTCACGAACTAATTATAGGCAATTTGTTGAAAACACTACAACTTGATAAAAATACAGAAGCCATTTCCGCATTAGCTAAATACTTAAGCTCTGAGGATATTGCTAGTTAATTTTATTGTAAAGTGGTGTTTTACTTGTTTATTAGTAACAATCCCTTCGCCAGTAAAAATAATATGATACTGATCAGTACTCAAAACAGCTGAGTTTTCAGCAAGGCTATTTTCTCTGTTCATTTTTAAATATCAACGCCCTTTCACTACAATGTCTAAACCTCTTCTTAAATCCAAATTAGATTAAGTTATTTTCATTCTTACTCGGATTTATATAGAGGTGATTTGTGCAAGTTATTTATATAATATCAATATGTTTTTAACGATGAAATGGTTACTACAAAGATCACAATGAAAGAGATGCTGCGAAGTAGTATTTAATTTTTGCAACTGTTCAGTCGCTATTATGAAAAAATAAAATTTTCTTCTCCAAGGAGTGCTTTTTTAAGAGCTGCAATAGGACTGATTCTATGTTTTTTGGCTGTGCCTAAGTAAGATATGATTGTCATAAAAGATTTGGCACCTTCTTGAGTTCTGAAACATCCAGATACTTTTGTTTTTACTTTTATCATCCGAACATCTCGTTCTGCTTGATTGTTATCAAATGGGACGTAAAAGTTTTTCGTAAAAAGGCAGACCTCTCCCTCGTAGTCAAAGAGTCGTTCTATAAGGGAGCGTATTTTACCTTTGCCGTGTCTGCCTCTTTTACCTGGTTCTTTTTCTGGTATTGGATTGAGCTTTTTTGCTTTATTAATGATGGACAGATATATTTTATGAAAGCCATTTGTATAGTAATAGCTTAGTTTTTCTTTATTCATAAACACAGCCTTGTCTCTTACTTCTTTCATTTCAAGAAGTAAATCAATCATTTCTTGTGCCCAAGTTTGAGAGGGGGAGTTTTCAATAACACCTGTAAGTTCTCTTAGAAGATGAGCACAACATACAGCATGAGTAACTTCGTTATATTTCCATTATGAAGCCCAACAATCATGCACTGCAATGCCACTGAAATGGGGAAGTACATTACTTGACTTCATGCCTTCATAACCTCTTTTGTTTTCTATTGTCAAAAAGGTGTAATCAGAATTAGAGGCATTATGTACCCAACGGGTTTTGTTATCAACCCTAGTGCCTGTTTCATTAAAATGTATAATGGGGGATTTCAGAAGCTTCTCTCTAATGCCTTCTACAACTAAAGAAAGTTTCCCAGCACATTCGGTTACCATCTTGTGAATGGTTCCTGTACTGATGGGAATACAGAAGAGGTCACTAAGCAGTTCATGCGTGCGATTGATACTTACCATACCCATCGTATTAAGTGCAACGACTAAGGCTTGTAGGCTATAGCCGTATTGCATTGTAGACTTTATATTTTCTGGAAAGACAGATGTAAGGACTTCGTTGTTACGATAAGGACATGTAAAAGCAAGTGTTTGGTGTAAAATCACTTTAGTATTTATGATTATATCTACTTCATATCTTTTTCCAGTAATCTCATATGATGTACAGCTACCAAAGTTAGTACATCCATTACAAGGAGTTGGAATGTGATTAATGATTTCATCAGGTTCCTTGGTGATGGAAAAACCACTGCCTTTATGACCTTTTTGAGCACCTTGTTTCTTATCAGAAGATTTTCTAAGGCTTTTAGGCTGAGGTTTATTAAAGCCATCACTTGAAGGAGGTTTAGAGCTATTTTTGCTATTCTTATTAACCTGTTCTTTAAGCTTGGCACTTTCTTCACGCTGCATCATAATCTCTACTTGTTGCTTTGCAATAGTTTCTGTTAGTTTATTGATTGTAGCAGTTTGTTCTGCAATAACAGATGTTAAATTATCTATTTTATTAAATAGCTCTTGAATAAAATCTTCTGTTACTTCATTGATCAAACTGCTCACATCCCTTCTAAAGATTATACTTTAAGTATAAATGATGAAGGAGTAAATATACCAGTTGATAACTAAATTTTTATGTTGAAATGTAGCTTCTAAAACGTGTTAAAGTTACCAGTTATCAACAGGCGTTTCATTATTTTAAAAGTATGAGTGAACAGTTACGAATATATAATACTAGCTAATAAACGTGCTGGAGTAGAAGGAAATATAATGTGGATACCATGCCAGTTCGTGGCCTTTTGCACTCAAAATTATGCTTTGGCTTTAAAGTTGGAGCTTATAACTTCAAGAAACTGATGAAATACCTTACTAAGAGAGGTGTTTCAAGTTTTGTTTTCTTACTTAAGTATATAAAATATACATTTACTGGCAATTATACAGAAGTGGTAATAAGTTTTGCAAACAATAATTTTTATAATATTTCAAAAACCTTAGTTTTTGGGTGTTAATCATATTTTATCCATTAAATTTGCTCATTATGTCACATTTTGTTTCCTCGTACATACCATGATATAGGGGTAGAATTAAATATGAAGGAGAGATGTTTATGGCATGTAACGATTATTTTGAAGAGAGATGGAATACTTTGTTTGAAGATCTAAATGAGTATATAAACGATAGGTATGAAAGAGATATGAGGCAATATGCTTCAAAAGATCAAGATGAACAGTATTATCAAAGAGATAAACATAATTATGACTATTGTCCACCACCATGTCCACCACCATGTCCAAGACCATGTCCACCACCATGTCCACCACCATGTCCACCACCATGTCCACCACCATGTCCAAGACCATGTCCACCACCATGTCCACCACCATGTCCACCACCATGTCCAAGACCATGTCCACCACCATGTCCAAGACCATGTCCAAGACCATGTCCACCACCATGTCCAAGATCATGTCCAAGATCATGTCCAAGATCATGTCCAAGACCATGTCCAAGACCATGTCCAAGACCATGTCCAAGACCATGTCCACCGCCATGTCCACCACATGTCTAAGACCAGTGGCTCTAGTAAACGGGTTTCAAGCACTATTAATAGCTTCATCTGTATCAACAGTTGCTAATAACAGTCCTGTCATTTTTAACACACCAATTAATAGTGTGAGGCCAAATATCAGCTATAATTATGCAGGAACTTTTACAATTAATAAACAAGGAACTTATTTCGCAACATGGTGGGTTGCAGGCAGTACAGAAGCACCAGCTAATTCAACAACTTTTGATTTGTAAAGTAATGCAATGCCACCATCTGTAAGTATTATTATAATAGAGATATAAGCATAAGTTTTTTAAGTCGATAACTACCCCTATAAATACAGTTGGAAGGAATCTCAAAATAAAAAGATGAGGAGCCTTCCTAAATATAAAGAACAAGCTGTCTCGCTATAAAACTAGAAGTTTTATAGCGAGACAGCCCACCTTTTTTATTTTTATATATTTAATGTCTTCCCCAATAACCATAGTAATCATTAACACTACGCGCTTTACCATTAATTTGGTTAGAACAATGGTTACAACAGCAGTGATTATTATTATTATTTGGTTTATGGAGTAGTGCAGAAGATGTGCTAAGTTTTGTATTTACTAATGTTTTATATGAATTTATTTTCTCGAGTGTATCGCCTACTGATTGGTTCATACATTTAAAATCCAAAGAGGAGGTTGAACTTTTGACGAGTTGAACTAACTTTCTCTTTTCTATCAATGCTAGATAGTTAAGCATCACTTTTTGCTTATAAATGGATGTGAGTAAGGTTTCAACTGTGGGTTGAAAAGAATCTGTATTCAACTTCTGTTTATAAATGGATGTAAGTAAAGTTTCAACTACTTGTTTAAAAGAATTTTGCTTAGAACAGGGGTTTTCTTCTAGATTGACCATTGTTTCACCTCCCTATTTGGTTTATGCCATTGTTTATTACTATAAACGAGCTAAAATACTCATTTATAGTAATAAGTTAAAAATTAATATTTTTTAGCATTTTCATGCTCTTTGCATGCACAAGCAGCTTTAAGTTTGAGAATAGTAAAGCCTTCGAAAATAATGAGACCATCAAGAACGTCCCCTATAGATTTGTTAGCACGAACTAATTCCACGGGACATTTAACAGTAGATTTTAATTTGTCTGCTTCAGCACCTATTAATCTACTTATTTCTTCTTCACCTGCTGCAATACTTTCAATAATGCCTTTAAGACTGTCACAAAGGTTACATCTTTGAGGCCTTGGAGGCATTATAGCTTCAGCATTATCATCATGCTCTTCACTATATCCATCAGCCATATAATTACTTAACTCTTCCATTAGTTGTTGTTTTTTCATATAATCTCCTCCAATTTTTAACTAATATGAGTATAATATTAAAACTGTAATTGTAACTATCAGTATATTCACAAAGGTGGTTTAGACCAATTTGTTTTATCTCATACATATTTTATGCAAACAGGTGCTAAAATGTACCATTTTTAGATGAAAATCGGGTAATTCTGCGTGTGCAACTACAGTAGATGAAATTATTGCAGTATGTAATGATGTTGTGTGGATTAGAAGTGGAATCAATATGTATTAATTAATCCATATAATTCAATTTTTTTCATCCAACCTAAAAATAATAAATAGGTATGGAATAACAAAAGTCGCCAAATACTAACTTAAGAAAAAAGAAAGGATGAAGCTAATGAAAGAAGGAAGTAATTATATTGTAATCACACCTGAGTATCATATTATTAGAATAAAAGGGAAACAACGTGTAGCAGAATATATACAAGAATATTACAGCGAAGATATGTCGCATATCTGTAAGACAAGAGATTTGGACTACGATGAGCTGTCACAGCAAAACGTCAGAGACGAGGGACTTCTTATAGGCGGGACAGATGGGGCATGTAAAATATATGATATGGACAATGTTTTTGATGCTATTGATAAAGCATTTACGGTTAAAGAGGACAAGCAAGATATGATTGATTTTTTAAATAACCTAACGCTCGAAATATCAATTAAATGCCCTGGTGATTTAAGTGATTTAATATCAGAATTAGACGAACTCTATGCTCCTGATGTTTTAGATTAATAATCTTTTTTAAGTATAAAAATGATTGTTAATCTGTCATTGCGGGCTTCTTGAAAATTCACCTCTAGATTATGCAAGTGGAAATAGGCTATAATAAGACGTTAAAGAGAAGAGAATGTATATGAGGTGAAAAGTATGGAAGCCTACAGTGAATTTGCAAAAGTATATGATACATTTATGGAAGATATTCCTTATGAAAAGTGGATAGGTTTTATAAATGAGTATATGCACGCTTATGCTATTACACCACGCATTGTATGTGATTTAGGATGTGGGACGGGTAAGATGTGCAGCTTGTTTGCAAAACGTGGTATAGAAATGATAGGGATTGATAATTCAGAAGAAATGCTTATGGTAGCCAGAGAAAAT
Organism: uncultured Clostridia bacterium; assembly: GCA_937921505.1. Taxonomy (GTDB): domain Bacteria; phylum Bacillota; class Clostridia; order Lachnospirales; family Cellulosilyticaceae; genus FMMP01. The sequence continues at coordinate 5,740 of CAKZUB010000003.1, forward strand.
GCCAAGGTTAATAAGCATAATATATTGTATTTAATGCAGGATATGAGTGAATTTGAACTTTATGGAACGGTTGATCTTATTTATAGTGCTTGTGATAGTATAAATTATCTGTTAGAAGAAGAACAGTTATTAAGTACATTTAAATGGGTAAATAATTATTTAGAACCTCAGGGGTTATTTATCTTTGATATAAGTACAGAGTATAAATATGAGAGTATGCTAGCAGATAAAACTTTTGCCGAGCAGACAGAAGACGCAGCCTATATATGGGAAAATTATTATGATGCAGAAGAAGCTGTTAATGAGTTTGTAGTGAACTTTTTTATTAAAAATGAACAAGGTCACTATATGAGAACTGAAGAGTATCACTATCAAAGAGCCTATAGTACAGACAAGATAAAAGAGCTTTTAGATCAAGCTGGTCTTGAACTTATAGGAGTTTATGATGATTATACCAGTAATCCTCATCATGAAAATACGTTAAGGGCAACTTTTGTTGCAAGAGAACAAGGGAAAAGAAAGGGAATATAAGCATGAAAGATTATATGATAAGAGGAATGGATAAAGAGAGAAATTTTAGATTTTTTGGAGCTAATACAAAAAACATGATAAGGACAGCATGTGAAAATCACCAGACAACACCAGTGGTATCAGCAGCATTAGGGAGAACTATGACTGGGGCTGCGATGATGGCACGGATGCTTAAAAGAGATACAGATAGAGTAAGTATTCTTATAAAAGGAGATGGCCCCATCGGTGGTATTGTTGTAGAAGCGAATGGCCTAGGGCATGTAAAGGGTTATCCTTACCAAGCACAAGTTGATATCCCGAGTAAACCAGATGGTAAATTAGATGTAAGCGGTGCGATAGGAAATGCTGTTATGACAGTGATCAAAGATATGGGACTTAAAGAACCCTATACAGGACAAGTTGCCATGCTCTCGGGAGAAATAGCAGATGATCTTACGTTTTATTTTGCGGTATCAGAGCAAACTAACTCACTGGTCATATTAGGCGTACTCGTAGATGTAGATTATAGTATCAAGCAATCAGGAGGTATTATTATTCAGGTGCTTCCAGATGCAAAGGATGAAGCGATTACAGAGCTTGAAAACAAGGTGAAAGATTTTGAGTCTATGACACGCTATCTTGATGAAGGTCAAACAATAGAAGAGATTATGGGTAGGCTTTTAGAAGATATAGAAATTATGGAAAAGATAGAAGTTGATTTTAAATGTGACTGCTCTAAATATCGTATGGAACGTGGACTTATCAGTATAGGCAAACAAGAGCTCGAAGAAATCATAGATCAAGAAGAAAATATTGAACTTGTATGTCATTTTTGCAATCACAAGTATGATTTTGCAAGAGATGAGATTAAAAAAATAGTAGAAAAGCTATAAAATAAAAAACGTATGAGCAGTATAGAATTAATTCATAAGACAATGAAAGCTGACAAGTCAAAAGTTATATAATGATTAAGAGAACTACATTAAGAGGTATACATGATGTGTCAATGTGTGTTCTATACAACTTGCTATAAACAGGAGTTACTACAGAGGTTTAAAGAACTTCAAGAGGAAAATGAAATGATCAACCTATTTGAGCTAACGCGAATGGGAGATATTTACAGATTTGGGTATGTTGCTCAGGATAGCACAATAGATACTATAGAAACTTTAGCTCATATTATAAGTGATATTATTCAAAAAATAGGTATTATTCAAATTGCAAAAAAATATTTGAGGCAAAGAAAAGACCTTTCGATTAATGATAAAAAAGAAATTGAGAAAAGTTTTGTTACACATAATTATTTATCAACCCAAGAAGGATTTTCAGCCTTAACTTATTATTTAGTATATATGCCACTACTTGCGGTTTTAAAAGAGTATCAAGAAATTAATATAGATGGTTGGTTGAGGTTTAGAACCTATAAGTATAAAATGATTTTAGAAGATATTTTAGAACAATTTATTGAAGACTACTTGATTAAAAAAGACATTGTTAAATTTATAAAAATGGTAAGAGAAATGAGGAGCTTAAATACTCCATTAGAAGATATCATCCATTTAGTTTATACAAATAATGGAGAGATGAATATTTTAAATGAAAAGATGGAAGAAGTAACAGCCTTATATATAAAACAATATTGCAAAGAATTACTTACAGATAGTACCTTAAATAAAGAAGATCTTATGATGCATATATTTATTACAGTAAGCCCCAGGAGGATTACTGTACACCAACATCAAAAATCGAAACAGCCACAATTTATTAAGACGCTAGAAGGGATATTTGAAATAAATATTAAATACTGCAAAGGTTGCAAATATTGTACAGATAATACCAACACCACTCGGACATAAGCCTATTGACATCTAAGGATGGATTGATTACAATAAATACATTAAAATGAATAGATCTAAAACGATGAAAAGAAGAGTAGCTTATTTAGCTTTTACAGAGAGAAAATGCATTGGTGTGAGCATTTTTAAAGTCAGTAAGTGAAGACCATCTTGGAGTGATAACAATCCGTTAACAACGTTATAGTTAAATTAAATGAGTGGTTTCAGATAGAGCGAAACAATGAGGGTGGAACCGCGGGAATATGAGTCTCCCGTCCCTTTTTAAATATATTTATATTTAAAAAGGGATGGGAGTTTTTTGTTTGCAATAAATAATTTATGCAAAAAAATATCTAGATAGGAGAGAAAAGAATGATAAAAATAGCTTTAAAAGATGGCAGTATTAAAGAATATGAAAAAAATATTACAGTACTCCAAGTAGCAGAAGACCTAAGTGCTGGACTTGCAAGAGCAGCTTGTGCGGGTATTGTAAATGGAGAAGTAGTAGATCTTAGAACAAATCTAAGTGCAGATTGTGATTTAGAAATTTTAACTTTTAATGATGCACAAGGAAAAAAAACATTTCGCCACACTGCATCTCATATTTTAGCTCAAGCAGTGAAAAGACTTTATCCAGAAGCTAAACTTGCAATAGGACCAGCTATAGAAGATGGTTTTTACTATGATTTTGACTTTAATCGTGCCTTTGTTGAAGACGACTTTAATAAGATAGAAGCAGAAATGAAAAAAATCGTAAAAGAGAAGCAGCCGATTGAGAAGTTTGAACTTCCAAAAGATGAAGCTATTAGATTAATGGAAGTCGCAGGTGAACCTTATAAAATTGAACTTATTAACGATCTTCCAGAAGGAGAAACTATTACCTTCTATAAGCAAAGTGAATTTGTTGACTTATGTGCAGGACCACATCTTATGAGCACAAAACCAGTAGAAGCCTTTAAGATTCTTAGTTCAGCAGGTGCTTACTGGAAAGGTAGTGAAAAAAACAAAATGCTTGCACGTATTTATGCAACAGCCTTTACTAAAAAAGCAGATCTAGCAGCGCATCTGGAAAAATTAGAAGAAGCTAAAAAACGCGACCATAACAAGCTAGGACGGGAGCTTAAAATATTTACAACAGAAGATAAGATCGGACAAGGACTTCCGCTTCTTATGCCAAAGGGTTCTAGAATCATCCAAACTTTGCAAAGATGGATTGAAGATGAAGAAGAAAAAAGAGGTTATGTGCTTACAAAAACACCATTTATGGCAAAGAGTGATCTTTATAAAGCATCAGGCCATTGGGATCATTATAAGGAGGGCATGTTTGTACTTGGAGATGAGGAAAAAGATAAAGAAGTAATGGCACTTCGTCCAATGACTTGTCCATTCCAGTTTGCGATTTACAATTCAGAGCAGCATAGCTATAGAGAGTTACCTATTCGCTATGGTGAAACTTCTACTTTATTTAGAAATGAATCCTCAGGAGAAATGCATGGCCTTATTCGTGTTAGACAGTTTACAATATCAGAAGGACATTTAGTTTGTACACCAGAACAATTAGAAGAGGAATTTAAAGGGGTTATAGAACTCGTTAACTATGTTATGAAGACAATTGGTATTCAAGACGATATTAGTTATAGATTTTCTAAATGGGATCCTAATAATACAGAAAAATATATTGATAATCCAGCAGCTTGGGAAAAAACAGAAACACTTATGAGAAATATATTAGATCATCTTGAAATTGACTACACAGAAGCTATAGGGGAAGCAGCTTTTTATGGTCCAAAACTTGATCTTCAGTTTAAGAATGTACATGGTAAGGAAGATACGATCATCACAGTTCAAATTGATTTTGCACTAGGTGAACGTTTAGAGATGACTTATGTTGATAAAGATGGCAATAAACAACATCCTTATATTATCCATCGTACCTCTATTGGATGTTATGAAAGAACACTTGCTATGCTTATTGAAAAATATGCAGGATGTTTTCCAACATGGCTTGCTCCTTTGCAAGTAAAAGTACTTCCTATTTCTGATAAGTATGCAGAATATGCGGCTGAGGTTGTAAGTACACTAAGTGCTAAAGGTATAAAAGTAGCGGCAGACTATCGCACAGAAAAAATTGGTTACAAGATCAGAGAAGCACGTATGGAAAGAATACCGTACATTTTAGTAGTAGGTGCTGAAGAAATGGAAAACAAAAATGTCTCAGTAAGAAGCAGACAAAAAGGTGATGAGGGTACACAAGCGCTTGTACTTTTTGCAGAGCGGGTTGAAAAAGAAATTAAAGAAAAATATAACTATTTGCTGGATATGCAAGTAGTGGAAGAAAAACAATAGAACTAGCACTAAGTGGAGTTAAACGACTAGTAAACAAGGCTTGTGATAGGCAATGGCTATAAATGGGTATAAAGTTGAAAAATAGGGTTGACAGAATGTAGAGAGTATGATAATATTCATTGTGTTGTAATCATAACAAGTAGAAGCTATTTCTTCTCACCTTGCAGCGAGAGTGCTCGTAAGGTCATACTAATTGCATGTAGTATAACTTACATGAGATATAATGATTTTTTAGTATGGTTTATAGAAGTGGATAGTTTCGGCTATCCACTTTATTTGTATGTAAATCTATACTAATAGATTATATGTGGATATTATTTTGAGCGTTACACCCATACGCTTAAGGGTGATTTTAATTATCAAGGCAAATATTTTTAGGAGGTGCCCATTATTAACGATTCAATGATTAATGAACAAATTCGTGACAAAGAAGTGAGACTTATAGGAGCAGAAGGCGAGCAAATCGGTATTGTTGCTATTAAAGAAGCACAACGACTTGCTGCTGAAAAAAGTTTAGATCTTGTAAAAATTGCACCACAGGCAAAACCACCAGTTTGTAAAATTATGGATTATGGCAAATTCAAGTTTGATGCAGCTAAGAAAGAAAAAGAAGCACGCAAAAAACAAAAAACTGTTAGTGTAAAAGAAGTTAGACTTTCTGCAAGTATTGAAAAACATGATTTTGAAACGAAGATAAGAAATGCAGAGAAATTCCTAAAAGCAGGAGATAAAGTTAAAATTTCAGTTGTATTTCGTGGGCGTGAAATGATGCATACTCAAAAAGGCTATACAATATTAGAACAAGCTATAGCGTTATTAGAAGAATTTGGAGTAGCAGAACAAAAACCTAAATTTGAAGGAAGAAGCATGATTATCGTGGTAGCACCAAAGTAGTTACCTTTGATAAAATAAATACTAACTTATAAAGGAGGACTTTGTAATGGCTAAAGCTAAATTAAAAACAAATAGAGCAGCGGCAAAACGCTTTAAATTAACAGGTACTGGAAAACTTAAAAGATCAAAAGCATATACAAGTCATATTTTGACTAAAAAATCTCCAAAAACAAAACGTAACTTAAGAAAACCAGGTCTAGTTGACAAAACAAATTTAAGACAAATGAGAAGATTGTTACCAAACTTATAATAAATCATGTTAGGAGGTTAGGCAAATGGCAAGAGTTAAAGGTGGAATGGCCACCAAAAAAAGACGTAATAGAGTATTAAAGCTAGCTAAAGGCTATAGAGGCGCAAAGTCAAAACAATTTAGAACAGCAAAACAAGCTGTTATGAAATCCTTAAGTTATTCATATGTAGGTAGAAAACTTAGAAAACGTGAATTTAGAACGTTATGGATTGCTCGTATCAATGCAGCAACTAGACTTAACGGTTTATCATATAGTCGTTTTATGAATGGACTTAAAAATGCTTGTGTAAATATCAACAGAAAAATGTTATCGGATCTTGCAATCACTGATCCTAAAGCATTTACACAATTAGTTGAAACTGCAAAAGCTAACTTAAAGTAAAGCAAGTATGAAAATAGGCTCTTACAATGATAATTATCATTGTAAGAGCCTATTTTTATGAAGATATTAGAAGTTAAAGATATAAAAAGGATAGGATTATAATTAAAGAGCAAACGCAAAGTATCAAAGCGAAAATAAGTGACCTAAGTTTTTTAGTATAAAAGTGTATTGCTAGAAAGATTAAACTAAAGAAGAGTAAAAGTATAGAGATATAGTTAGCAATAGGTAAAAAAAAGTTAATTAAAATAAACATCAAGAAGGTAGTAAAAGTAAGTAATAAAATGCGATATAGGTGATGATAATCTAAAGTATTACTTTTGTTTTTTTTGCTCATCCTAAGAACCTCCCAAGGTTATGCTAAATCATATACTATAAATTATGACAAGTATCTAGAAATAGACCAACAACTTCTTGACAATAATAAAAATGAAGTTATAATATAAGTGTACTACATGATGTGGTACACGTAATACACTCGATACACGTAATACATTTTTTATCAGAGTAAATAGCACCAATTAGATTATGAATAGAGTAATCGAGAAAGAGGTGAAAAAGATGTTTCCCATTGATGTAAGAGATGTAAGACCCATTTACGAGCAGATCATAGATCATATTAAAGAACAAGTTATAAAAGGTATTTTAAAACCTGGAGACCAAGTGCCTTCGGTAAGGCAGTTAGCTAGTATGCTTACTGTCAATGCAAATACTGTAACCAAGGCTTATGCACATTTAGAAAGACAAAAGATTATAGAAACAATAAGGGGGAAAGGTACCTTTGTGGCGCATATTACAGTAAAATCAATCGATCAGCATGAACTGCAAGATATTAGAAAGACTTTAAAAAGTAGTTGTATGCAGCTGCATTATATGGGATTTAGCAAGCAAGATGTATTAGAAGAAATAAGTAAGATTTATGAGGGATTTATAAGGGAGGAAAAATGATGATAGAAATATGTCATGTCACTAAAAGCTTTGGGGAGTATAAAGCACTAGATGATGTATCAATTTCCATTAAGAAGGGCTCTATACATGGAGTTATTGGGGTGAATGGAGCGGGAAAGAGTACTATTTTACAGTGTTTAGTAGGTATATATAAGAGTGATCAAGGAAGTATTTTAATTGAAGGCGAGCCTGTTTATGAAAATAATATAGTGAAAACTCAAATAGGCTATGTGGCTGATCGCAACCAGTTTTTTAAAGGTTATACAGTTAAACAAATGACAGCGTTTTTTAAGCTGACCTACCCAACTTTTTCAGAAGAAAAATTTAATCAGTATAATGAAATTTTTAAGATAGATTTAAAAAGCAAGATAAAAAATCTTTCAAAGGGGATGCAGATGCGACTTAGTACTATGTTAAGTA
>CAKZUB010000004.1 GCA_937921505.1 uncultured Clostridia bacterium
CAAAGAATAGCTATGAAGTTTTGCGGTTACTGAAGTTGTTCTACTCATAAATATCATCTCCTAATGTCTTTTTCTTAGGATATGAAAAACCAATTAAAATATACAGGTATATTAAGCTATTTAAAACGGTTTATCTATAACGTAGGGAAGCAAATCGAATAGTCTATATTTGATATTTTGATGCACTTACTTACGGGTAAGTGCTTTTATTTTTTATGTATAGGGAGGAATAATTATGTGTGAAATGATTGAAAAAATAACAGCTATTGTCCGCCAAACCAAACAAAATAGCCCACTCGTTCACTGTCTTACGAATCCTCTTACAGCTAATGACTGTGCGAATATCCTTCTTGCTGTTGGTGCTAGACCCATTATGGCACAACATTTGAATGAAATAGAAGAAATAACGATTAAAGCAAAAGCATTAGTTATAAACATTGGAAGCCTAACGGACACTATAATAGAGAGTATCTTTCTTTCTGGTAAAATTGCCAAAATCAATCATATACCTATCATTTTTGATCCTGTTGGTGCAGCTGGAAGCACTTTTCGCAAAGAAATTTCTAAAAAAATACTTTCTGAATTAACTCCTAATATTATAAGAGGTAACATGTCGGAGATCAAAGCGCTTTGTGATCTTCCAACAGAAGCCATTGGCGTTGATGCTGCCCCATCAGATAACATAACAGTGAAAAGTACTGCACACTTTGCTAAGATTGCAAAAACGCTTTCCATCAAGCAAAATGCTGTTGTTGTTGCCACAGGCCAAACTGATATCATTGCACACCACCACACCCTTTACTTGGTTAATAATGGTGTTTCCATGTTAAGTCAGGTTACAGGCACAGGGTGTATGTGCACAAGCTTAACAGGTGCTTATTGTAGCAGCGGAGATTATTTAAGTGCGGCTGTCGCAGCAACAACGATTATGGGCATTGCTGGTGAGCTGTCTCAATTGTCCTGCACAGGTATTGGAAGTTTCAAATCTTTACTTTTTGATAATCTTTATAATATTTCTGATAACGTAGTAAAAGAAAGGAGCCAAATAATTGAATACTCTTGATTATTCATTATATCTAGTAACTGACAGCACACACTTTAAGGAGGATGAATTCCTTTTAGCCATTGAAATAGCTCTGCAAAATGGAGTTACCTTTATTCAATTACGCGAAAAAGAAGCTACGTCAAGGCAATTTTTTCAAAAAGCCGTGAGTGTAAAAAAACTTACCGATAAGTATCATGTGCCACTCGTTATTAATGACAGAATAGATATTGCTTTAGCCATTGATGCAGCCGGTGTACATTTAGGTCAAAGTGATCTTCCACTTAAAGAGGCACGTAAAATCTTAGGAAAAGACAAACTAATTGGTATAAGTGCAAAAACCATCGAGCAAGCACTTGAAGCCCAAAAAGAAGGTGCTGACTACTTAGGTACAGGAGCTATGAATCCAACTTCTACAAAGGTCGTTACGCATATCACGCAAGTTGCAACGCTAAAAGAAATATGTAACAGCGTTAAAATTCCAGTCGTTGCAATCGGTGGGATTTCTTTAGAAAATATCAGTAATCTAAAAAAAACACACATTAAAGGCATTGCCGTTGTATCAGCTATTTTATCTCAACCTGATATAAAGACTGCAACCCAAAAACTTGCACAAGCTGCAAAGGCGATTATAGAACACTAATTTAAAGACCCCTTTTGGTCATCATGACAACCAAAAGAGGTCTTTAAGGTACAGCTTCTAAGTTTCATTTTAACAAGCAATGATTTCCTTAATCATAAACTCTTTTCCACAAAGCAACTCCCAATCGCCACTTGCGCAATTTGGACATTTATTATTATTTTGAATGAGATTATAAACTTTATCACAATTTTTGCAAATAGCATTACCTGGTAATATCTCAATTTCTAATTTAGTATCTTGCAAAGACGTACCATCAACGGCAGCTGGGTAACAGGCTTCAATATATGTTGGAATCATCGATGAAAGCTCGCCTAGTTGGAGAACTATCGTATCGACTTTTGTTAGTCCATTCTTACTTGCAAAGTCTTCAACTGTTTTAACAACTTCAATAACTACACCTAATTCATGCAAACCCATTCACCTAACCTTTATTTTTCAGCGTTAGTTCTTTCTATTTTTATCTCTTCATTAAGATTAATCTCGTTTATATAACCCACGCAAGAATTTCTTTGCCTTTTTAACTATAATTTTCTGTTTACGTTTTAAGGCATGTTTTACAACCGTAGATTTCAGATTACCAATTTCTACACCCTCGCAATCATACCTTCTTACCATTTTGATTGCATCGAATTTACATTTAGTGGTGCAAGATCCACAGCCTACACATAGATATTCATCCACAACCGTAGCACCGCAGCTTAGGCAGCGTTCCGTTTCTTTTTTCATCTGCTCTTCTGTAAATGTAGTGCGTAAATCCCTGAAAGTTTCTTTGGATTTATTGCCATCAATATGATCTGATTTTTGCCTTGGTAGATGATCGTATCCCTCAAGGTTAAGGTTTTCTTTATCAAGTGAACGATAATCTCTCTTGGTACGACCAATAATTAAACTTTGTCCAGGTTGAACAAAACGATGTATTGAAATGGCCCCTTCTTTGCCCATAGCAATAGCATCAATAGCAAACTTTGGTCCTGTTAATACATCACCACCCGCGAATACATCGGACTCGCCTGTCTGGTAAGTAACAAAATCAGCCTTAATTGTATTGTTAGGATTCAATTGGATTTTACTATCTGCAATCAGATTACCCCACTCCATGGCTTGACCTACCGAAATCAGTACATTATTCGCCTCGACTATCTTCGTTTCATTTTCATCAAATCTAGGATTAAACCTTTTATTCTCATCGAAGACAGCAATACATTTTTTAAATTCTACACCCGTAACACGTCCGTTTTCCACTAGAATACGTTTTGGTCCCCAGGCATTGTTAATGCCGATGCTTTCAGAGCATGCTTCTTCAATCTCTTCTTCAAGTGCTGGCATTTCTTCCCGACTTTCTAAGCAATACATATCTACTTGTGATGAACCAGTACGTACAGCAGTCCGGGCAACGTCAATAGCAACGTTTCCTCCGCCAATCACGATAGTTTTTCCTTCTAATTTTAAATCTTCATTTAAGTTAACTTTGCGTAAAAAGTCGACGCCTGTGATTACACCTTCCACATCTTCATTTTCAATACCAAGCTTTCTGCCTGCCTGAGCACCAATTGCAAGATAGAATGCTTTGAAGTCTTGACCTCGTAAGTCATTAAGACTTACATCTTTTCCGACTTCAACACCTGTCTTAAACGCAACACCCAATTCTTTTAAAATATCTATTTCTGCATTAATAACTTCTTTTTCAAGTCTGAAAGAAGGGATACCAAATGTTAACATGCCACCAAGCACTTTTTGTTTTTCAAACACTGTTACTTTATAACCATCAATAGCTAGATAGTAAGCGCAAGCAAGACCAGAAGGACCCGCTCCAATAACCGCAATTTTTTTACCGTAGTCATGTCTCACTTTAGGAATATAACGATTACTCATATTTAAATCTTGTTCTGCAATGAATTTCTTGATATCATCGATAGCGATAGGATCATCAATATCGCTTCTAGTACAAGCCGATTCACAATATCTCGGACAGACACGTCCGCATACTGCTGGGAATGGATTTTCAAGCTTGATAAGCTCTAAAGCTTCTGTATATTTCCCTTGAGAAGCTAGCTTGATATATCCTTGAATACCGATATGAGCAGGACATTCTGCTTTACAAGGACTTGTGCCTGTATCCACAACAACTTCTCTGTTAGTACGATAATTCGGGTTCCACTTATCAGCACCCCATTCTGTATCATTAGGAGTTTCTCTTATTTCTTCAGGAATAGGTGTTTTTGTACAGATCTTTTGACCTAATTTCAGTGCATTAGTTGGACAATTTTCAACACATTCTCCGCAAGCTACACATTTTTCTCTATCTACTTGCGAAACATAGTTTGATCGTATCATATCAGGGTTTACATACATCCCGGCAATTCTTAAAACAAAGCATGAACATCCACAGCAGTTGCAGATTGCATGCGTTTTTCCCGGACCATCTGTGTTGGGTATTGAATGCATCAAACCATTTTCTTCAGCTCTTTTAATAATTTCAAAAGCTTCTTCACGGGTAATCTTACGTCCTCTACCTGTACGGATATAATACTCAGCAGCATGACCCATCTGGATACACATATCTTCCTTTAAGTGACCACATCCTTCCCCCATAGCTTCTCTTGAAGTACGGCAGGAACAATCAGAAACAGAGAAAAGATCATTTTCATTAAGATATTTTGAAACTTCCTCATAAGACGCTCTTCTGGTTTCACCATTAATAGATTGTTCAATAGGAATAACACGCATAGGACCTGTACCTACAGGGAAAATCCCTACTGCTACTGGTCCTCTTCTTTTTCCGTATGCGTCGAAAGCTTCTGCAATTTGCGGATACTTTTTAACGTTTTCTTTGTTATTAACCATCAATTCCATATGCCCTGGCACCCAAAGATCTTGCCAGTATTTATCAACGCCATCAATTTCATTAACAAAAGAGGCACCAGCCATTGCAAGTTCCCATAAGAGTTTTTCCGTTTTCTCTACAGATTTACCGCATAAAGGTGCAATATCTTCCGCACTCATCGGTTTACGAAATTCAAGGCAAAGTCCCACTTCTGCCATTTCTTCTGTCACAACAGGTTCCAAAATCTTATATTCTGGATATTCCGGCTTAATCTCTGTTTTTGAACCGCGTTTTGTCCTACTAATCTTATTTGCCAGATCAAGTACTTTTTCTTTTACCATATGTATTGCCTCCCCAATTAAGTTACATTATTTCTCTATTTTTCATTCCAATTTTTAACTTCAGTACGTATCCAGTCAGCCCACTCATCAATCCCCTCACCTGTTTTAGCAGAGATTGGGATAACCTTGATATTAGGATTCAATTTTTTCACACGCTCTTTGACTGCCTCTAAATCAAAATCAAAATAATCTAGGGCATCTATCTTATTAATTAATAAAACATCAACGATAGAAAACATCAAAGGATATTTTAGCGGTTTATCATCTCCCTCTGGTACACTTAAAATCATGGCATTTTTTGAGGCACCAGTATCAAATTCTGCTGGACATACCAAGTTCCCTACATTTTCTAAGATAGCGCAATCAATTTCTTCTGTTCCAAGTTCCACTAAACCCTGTTTGGTCATATCGGCATCGAGATGACACATTCCTCCTGTGTGCAATTGAATGACTTTGGTCCCTGTCTGTGCAACAGCATGTGCATCAACATCCGAGTCAATATCAGCTTCTAAAACGCCAATACTTATCTCGTCTTTTAAAGCCTCAATTGTTCTTAAAACCGTTGTTGTTTTGCCTGAACCTGGCGATGACATCAAATTGAGTAAAAAAGTTTTATCCTTTTTCAGTTCTTCCCTAAGCAAATTTGCTTGTCGATCGTTGTCTTCAAAAATACTTTGCTTAATTTCAATAACTTTATATGTATTCATATTACCCTTGCCTCCATTTCATCTTAAAATTAAAGTTTATTTTTACTTTTTTATCATTTCAAAAAACACAAAAAACATAACCAACACAAAAATTATAGCATCAAATCCATAGTAATTAAATGCTTTTTATTAACTATTTTCGATTCTTCTGAACATTCTTATTAGCTTTATCCTTTTACGCTTTATTTCTGATGTATCTTATGAAATTTCTAAGACTTTTTGCTTAATTGTAGGTAGCGCTAATGACAGCAGTCAAAATAATTATTTAGTTGCCTATGTACGGGCACAATTTTAAGCACTTCTTCATAAACTAATTATGAGCCCTTTTTGTGGAGGTGTGCCTTATTATGCTACCTTTTTTTTGCTTTTCATACTTTAGTAACATCTCTTCATTTCCGCAACCTTTATCCGCCGAAGAAGAAAAACATTACTTGGATTTATATAAAGAAGGAAATGAAGACGCAAAAAATATATTAATTGAAAGAAACTTAAGACTTGTGGCACACATAGTAAAGAAGTATAGTAATTTAAACAGTGACATGGATGATCTGATTTCTATAGGAACCATTGGTTTAATAAAAGGCATCACATCATTTGACCCTAATAAATGCACAAGGCTTGCAACTTATGCTGCGCGTTGTATAGAAAATGAAATACTCATGAGTATCAGATCCTCGCGTAAACAAAAGTATGAAACTTCTTTGCATGCGCCTATAGGGGTTGATAAAGAAGGCAACGAAATTAGCCTAATGTGTTAGACATATAAAAGGACCTCTTTTAGTTTGAGGCCCTTTTATTATTAATAACTTTTCATTTGATTGATTATTCTGCTACAATCTTTAAACCCTTCTGAATATGTTATCTCGATCTTTTTTAAATAATTATTATGTACTTCATCAAGATATTTTATAAGAATCGATTGCTCTTTTACCGATAATAAATCGCTCAACTCCTTACACAAGTTCTCTTCTAATTCTGTAGCCTCTATAGGGCTATTAACAACTTTGTTAATACTATACATTCTATCTATTATATCCATAGTCAGGTCTCCTCTGCTCCTAATTTGTAATAAAAAGTGTCAAACAAAGACAGCTTAGTTTAAAAAATTTATACACTTGTACAAAAATAAAAGACCAAGATATCAAAATCTTAGTCTTTAGCACGTATTAAAGTATAATTTGTCCCAAAATTTATCACCCATATTATCATCCCCTAATATAGTATATATCGCAGTTAAAATGCGATATATACTATATTATCCTATTATTTATGTGAGTTCAATAAAATCAGTTTATTTTATAATAAGATAGTACCATAATATAAAATTCAACTGGGGTGGGGATATGGATGTTGGTAGTAGAATAAAAATGATTAGAGATGAAAAGAACTTATCGCAGCAGAAATTAGCTGATTTAATATCCAAATCAAAAAGTACTATTGAAAAATATGAAAGTGGAGTTATAGATGTTTCATATACGACTTTAGAAGATATATCACAAGCTCTTAATGTAAGTATTATTCGCCTTGTAGCTGACGATTTTGCATTATTAAACAACATTAAAGATTATTATGATTTAAAAGATAAGCCAAACTATAACATGGAAGATGATTTTAAAATGATTATGGATGGTTTTATTAAGAGATATAAATAACACTTCTTACTTCTAAGAGTTTGTTTTTAGTTTAGATTTATTTTGCTTCCAGATCACTCTCATATACAGCATAACCGCCATCACTAATTAATCGGCTTAGGTAGTTGAGTTATAAATCTAGCATATCCATCACTTGTTTTAATAAGATTTAAGCTATGATATCTTTTCATATGTAATAGATCTTCCACTGTATATGGATCCAACTCCTCTTTTAGTTCGCTATAATTCATTTTGTCGCATCCTGAGATTAACATATAACTGGTATTAGCCGCTTTAAGCTCACCACGTATTCGTGGTATCTGTCCAAGATAATGACAGGATATAATTGGCTTTGCATGAAATTTAGCTATTTGACTTAGTTTGCTTTTAAGAAACTCCTGACAATTAGGTGTCTGATACAGCTCATCAAAATGCATATTCACCTTAAGCATATCGCCCTCCTTAACTTTCCACTTTCTTTGTTGCAGAGCTGACCATAACTTTGTTATCCAGTAGGTAGCATAGATATCTTTTTCTGTTTCTGTCTGGAACATATGCTCAGGCATTTTTATAAATATAGCTTGAGCCTTTTGTATTTCCTCTGTAAGATTAAAATTATTACTACAATCCCTCTTTAACATCATTTCAACATATGTATTCTGTTTCAATTTGTTGGCCCTATTGAGTATCCCTTGCACTGGTGTTAACTTAGTCCCTATGACCTCTCCATTCTTCACATCATTCAATTCTCTTAATGATTCTATATATTCCTCTGTATTCTCTTTCTGATCGGCCGGCACTTTGTTTATATAATCCTCCCTTAATTGATGCCTCTGTAGTACGTTAAATACATCTCTTATAGGACCATTTTGTAAAAATACAATAACAGCTGCGGCTTCCAGATATCTTTCCATTCTTGCCTTAAGGTCTGTTTCCTCTCCCTGAATACTATTAATTAAAGTAATAAGTTGGCTCGATTGTGCCTTGGCACTACGATACCTCTCAAATACATCATTGGTAGTGCAGTATAGTTCATTATACCCTAGCCCCTGCAGCTTCTTTGGATCTCCGCAGTCTATCACTAATACTTTGATACCTAATTTACCAATTGAGGATATAACGCCTTGAGATAATTCGCAGTTTCCACACCAATCAAAAATAACATTGACTTCTCCAACCTTGGAACTATCTAAACATAAGTTGCTGATAAGTGTAGTCTTACCCGCTCTCGTGGGTCCTATTAAACATAAAGTTAGGAATTTAAAAGCAAAGTCACTACTAAGATAGGCTTTTTGCACACTCCCTTTATAGGTATTAGAGCCTATACTCATAATTCCTTCTCTCAACTCCTCGGGAATTTGTGTTTCTAAAGTATTTATATGCTCTATATTATGCTTTTCAAGCAGTTCTCTTCCTGGTAGTTGAATAAGGTTATGACACTCATTAACACTTAATTTATTTTTGTCGGTATCCAAATAGATGATTTCGCTTAAATTAATTATTTTAGCCTTTTTATACACTAGCTCATTGTCCTCTGATATAACATTAAAGCTTTGACATACAGCAATAGCATTGTTTTTAACCCTATTAAGATTGTTTCCGCTGCTCAATACCGCTATTTGAGTATTAATAACAATAGCATCCTTTTTCTTTTTAGTGCTCTCGGATAATTGTAGCCTAGTTTGATTCAAGGCATTGGTAAGATTATCTACGATAGAGTTATCATCTTTTTTACTTCCAAACACTTCTACAACTCCATCTAATATACTTTGAATAAAATTAACAATAAGTATCCCTCCATACTGCGCTATATAAAGAGGATCTAACTTGTTTCTATCTAGTGGTTTATTTTCCTTCCATTTATCCAAGGTGTCTCTATACTCACTTTGCCATACTTTCTGTGCTATTGGTACAAAGTTATAAAAGATGCCTATTCTATCATCTTCTTCTAAAATATCAACTACATTCAGAACAGAATTTAATAAAGCATTGCTCCTGGTATCCACTTGCAAACTAAGCGCATCCTCTTTTTTATAATTAAGCTGGTAAGCTACTTTATTACCACCGAACTCTTTTATACCTTCAACCTTTTCAATTGTAATCTTTGGCCATGTTGCTGTTATCTTTTCTCTTGCTATGTTTTCATATTGCTGTGGTATGACGAAATAAAAATCAACACTATTCTTAGTAATATCTATGAAGTAACTGCACCTGGTAGCGGACTGAAAACAGTACCTTTTTTCGATTCTTTTAATACGCTGAGATACTTTTTGATACATATCTGCTATCATCTTAGCTATATTGCTGCTGTTGTAGTTTCTGATGCTAGTATCTGGTATAAGCTTTAAGTAGCTATAAGTAGGATGAATCACTTCAAAATATCTTTTAACGGGCATACTTTTCATGGTTCAACCTCCTAAAATAATATAGTTTGCTATTTGGATAAACAAGTAAACTATAATGGGGATGATGATATAATCCTTCGCTTTTCTAACTCCACACATAAAAAATATTAAACTTATTAAAGATACTGTTGTACACACAGGAAGACTCACACTCACAAATCCAGTCCATAAGTCAAAACACCAGTTTTGAAAAGGTATTACTATTGTATTTTGAATAGCATTACTTATTGCTTTTTCTATAACTCCCTGATCCGCTGTAGCTGTAGCAGCGCATACTGTTGGTGGAATATAGCTTATTTTCATATCAGAATCTACTCCTTTCTATTTAGCTCCAAATGCAGCGCCTATTCCCTCATATAATAAAGGCACTCCATACACAGCCAAAACTCCTATGGCATATTTACTAACTATCCCAGGTATCTTCTTAGGATCACTGTCTAGCATAGCTTTAGATATCTCAAATAAGCACATAGCTATAGCAATAACCATCCCAGCAAGTTGTGCATAATGAATTGCTTCATTTTTTAGTTTTGTAATAGGATCTTCTGGGGGTAATTCTTCTCCTGTTGAAGCCGCACTTGCGAACAAAAAACTTGCATTATAATAACCAGCTATTGCTCCAATCATTATTTTTTGCAACCTTGAGCTTTTAATCATCTTAACTTCTTCTAAAGCTCCTTCTATAAAATTTTGTGGCCTATAAGAAATTTTCATTTTTATAGCTCCTCTCTGTATAATCTCCGAAAAATCGGTAATACTTAGATAAATAAAAAATATGAGGTGATAAATATATGTTTACAGTTCCTTTTGCAGTAACAATGATATTTAATGGTACAGTGGCAGCCATTCAACTTATGGAAATTATTTTTAAGTAAAAATACACTAGTTTTGTCGAATAGGAATATTTCACATGTACCCTAACATATAGTGAAGAATGAACGTCTTTGGAGCGACAGCGAGAAAGCGTCATCTTCGCTTGGATGGCTCACTATGCGCTTCAATCTAATAGATCAAGGGCAGACTTAATACTATCTCCCAAGTCAATATTTTGGCTTTGTGGGATGGTATTTTTATTTTGAGTATATTTTATAATCAAGGTTATAACCTCTTCCTCTGTTAGAGACTTCTTACCATTTAAATTATCTTTTACAAGTCCAACGATATAAGGACTTCTGTGGTTCTTTTTCGTCTCCTCATTTAACTTAGCTATTACTTCTGTCTCATGATCGGGAACGTATACTTCAAATCTCATAGGGCCACACCACCGATCCTAACATGAATTGACCTTCTGCATTTTCCCACACTGGATCCTTGCCTACATACCCGTGTAATATGTTCTCAATATAGTTTTTAAGCCTTAATGATCCACCTCCTGTAAACCTTTTTTCCACACCGCTTGGATATCCTTTTTTCTTTAGCTCCTGATCTATCTCTGAAAAATATCTTTCTGTCTCTTCATCTATAACTTTTTTTATTTTATTGTCATCAGTATTAAAAAGATAAGGAATTTGATAATCAGTGAAGTTGTCACACATAGTACTAGTTAATGCAGCTCTTATTCTATTGTCTAATATAATTGTGCCTAAATTCAAAGTGTCTTGGGTGCCATATACTAACTTTCCATCTTCAAACACCATAATGTTAATTGTTAATCCACCTATATCAATTAATACCACTAATTTTCCTTTGTACCACTCTAGATCTGCAAGTTGTGCGGCAGCTCCCTCCATATAAATCTTAACATCCTTAATTTTAGGATTTAGCACTTTAATATTGTTTGCATACTTTTCTCTCCCTTCTTTATTAATGTAAATGTTAGCAGGTAAAGATGTTATTATTTTATATTCATCATAAGTACTCTTAGATAAAGCTTTACTTATACAAGCAAGCTGAATATTATTAGCCGACTTATCAAGTCCTATATCACGTCTACCCTCACCCACCTTGTAATTAGTGCCATCTACTAAAAACGTATTCGTGTATTCATCCGTTGCCAGCTCTGCTTTGCTGTCAAATATAAATCTCTCTTTTGAAGTAATCACTTTTGTAGCCCAATATCCGTTATTTATACTGATAATCCCCATACTACACACGCTCCTTTGCTAAATTTCATACGATTTTTATACGTTGTTCATCTGTATAACTAATCATATTCGGTTATATTACCGATTATTCGTATTTTAATAGATTATTTTTACAGATTATGGTATTTTATTTTTAGGGAGAGTGGTAGCGTGATAGATTACATAGGATTAGACAAAAAACTTAGAGAGCTTGGTGTAGATCGAAAATACCTACATGAAAAAACAGGAATAAGTTGGGATGTTATAAGAAAGTTTAAAAAAGGGGAAAGTGTGAGTCTATCTACAATAGAACGAATATGCCTGTTATTAGATTGTAGAATAGAGGAAATAGTGGAAATAAAAAAAGACCCAAGAGCATGATCACTCTTGGGTTGTATATTCTTCTCCATCGAAAACAAATGATATTATCTTATCATTCTTTATCTTAAACTGAAATTCAGATCTTAACATAGCTCCAAAGCTATTCTGTGAATCCACATAGGATTGTACTATTACAAAACCATCTTGCTTGAAGATATTCCATTTAAGTATATTAGGGAATTTGGCAGTTGAAGGTGCTTTTAATACAGATTCCACAATCTTCTTACATCTAATTTGATAATTAGACTGTTCATCAAATAAAAGCTCATAATCAGAAGCTACCGCTAAAACTTCAGAGTTTTTATATAAATAATTTCCTAAGAATCTTACCCAACGTATTCTATCATTATCTACATATACAAATACTGTTGAATCATATTCAGTTGTTAACCTATACGCCTTTAAGATATCTTCATCTAAATTGCTATCTCTGGTAATAGAATTTATTTGCTGTATGCCACACCTAAGTAAAGTATTTCTAGCTCTTTCGTTCTTTTCATCATTAAAGCCTTGAAAGCGATCAGTCTTCAAATTTATAAGTTTTGATGAGTCTGTGGGATATAAAGGTTTGTTTATATCTTCCCAATTTTTTATTATGAAAGTACTAGCTAAAATTATAATTATTACTATACCTAAACTAAAAAACATTTTGGTAACAACACCTATTGGATTTACACATAAGTTACAACCTAATATCTTCAACTGAATATTAATTTTTTTAGATAAATCCGCCAGTACCTTAAAAATACCTTTAGGCATCATTCGCACCCCCACCCACCATATTATATATCATTATACAAACTTTTCTAATAATATGCAATTTAAAGTTAAATACTAACATTTTAATACTCAAATAAAGAGATTAAGTCATATTATTTTGTGACTTAATCCTCTTACCTTAACTGAATTTTATTCCAAACATTCGTTCTATAACGCTGCTTTCATCAGACTTGAGATAGCTCCTAGTTGTATCCATACTATCATGATGCGCCAGTGCTTGGAGCTCTTCCATGCTGAATATCCTCGGTGCTGCCATTTCACGACACATATAATGTGTACCATCCCTGTAGTTTTGCAGAGCTGTGTGCCGGAAGCTATGTGGGGAAAAGTTCAAGTGTTTTCCCTCTAACAAATATAGGATATGGGCCATCTTTTTTGTCCAGTCATATAATGCACTGTTTTTTAAGGGCGTTCTTTTTTTCCCTCTCATGGTAACCCAGAGATCATCTACACTGTCTAAGCCTCTCTGTTGCAAATATAGGCTTAGACTTTCTAAGCTATTCTTATGATATAACAGATTAAACTTCTTTCCTCTTTTACCTATAACTGCATTAGTATACCTCATATCAAGAATATCAGATTTCTTTATCTGATTTACTTCACTGATCCTTGCTGCACTGTCATAACTTATATCAAGATAAGCACATTCCCTATATTTTTTATGATCTAAAAGGTACCGTCTTATCTTGTGGATCTGGTCATCAGTCAAGAAGTATATTTTTCTAACTGGTTCACTTGGAAGTCTCTTTATCTTACGTGCTTCATTCTGTTGGTAATCATAATCCTCATCATCCTCGGCAAACTCCATCATACCATGAATGATAGAAAACACTCTATTAAATCTAGCATTAGAAACTTTTCTTACGCTTGTAAGCCAGAGGGCTATACTTCTAAAATCCTTCCTAGTGAATTCTAATACGCTTCTGTTCTCCATTTCAGATTGTATATAGCACAGTATCATCCTGCCATCGTCTCCATATTGCTTGAGTGTACTATCTTTTAACCTTTGTGCTTTAAGTTCTACTAAATAATCTTTCAATAGCTCCTTGTTCTCTTTGTTAGCCCTCTGCCACTTTTCTTCTGTGTATACTTTTGTCCATGCCATGGTTCCAGCTCCTTTAATTACAGTTAAATATTAGCTGTAATTATATTACCCAAAATCTGCTTGTTTAAGATATGTAAGTTTTGGCAACTATTAAGACAAAAAAGGAAGCTATATGATAAATAATAAAATGCTAGGGAAGGTTATAAAGGAAATTCGTAAGAATCAAGGTTTTAAAACTTATCAGCTCGCAAGAATCGTTGATAAATCTCCTGAATCAATAAAAAAATATGAGAACGGTTATACTACAATCCCAATAAATATATTGCAAGATATTTGCAAAGCGTTAGGGTACAATTTAGAATTGAGTATTGTATCTGACACAAAGAGATATGAAATTAAATGATTTGAAGGTAGGAAATTAATCCTACCTTCAAATCATTCATTAATTAATTTATGAATTTGTGCAATAAAAAAGAAGGTAGAGCCTAAGCCCTACCCTTATAATGATCTCTTCCATGCAAGATACTTCTAGCCGTTAAAGAGAGATTCTTGAACAAACATTTTTAAATCCTGTGCTAGTGTTCTTATGTATTCCAACACCTCAGATTGCTTACTATAGGGTATGTCTTCCCACTTATTAGCATTAAAATGATCTAAAGTGGCCTGCTTTAAAACTTCTTCGTCACCCTTACACACTGCGTATGTTCTTATAATATTGTTCCAATTAAGCTTTGTTCTATGTGATGGTCTATGATTCTCTTTACCTTGTTCTGCTAATTCAGCTATTTTAATGTCTATATCTTCTTTAATTTTTCTTATCAGTTGAAAAACTACTTCTATTGATTTACCACCTTTAAAGTAATTGCTCACTAGCTGTCGCTGTACTTGCCACGCTAGATCATCTGTGAAAGATTTTACTAACATGAGATAGCCTTGCTCTGTAAGAATAATTCCTTTAGGTGCTTTTTTATCAAAGCCGTATGTCGGTACGAAATTCGTCCCTACATCATCCCTTGATATCTCAAAATAATCTTCACCTTTAATTAATCTGATATTTCGCAGGATGAAACTACCATATAAACAAATATGCATATAGATAAGCATAGAGACAAATTTTTTACAGTGCCTACAATAGAATTCCCAGTATATAGAAGGTATTATAATTTTGTGACATACCAAATAAGTC
>CAKZUB010000005.1 GCA_937921505.1 uncultured Clostridia bacterium
GTGCGTAGCATCCTTGATAAGATTTGTGTTTTCAAGTACTCTTTTAAAAGAGGTAAAGATAAAAGACTACAGTAAAAGCACCAGAAAAACTGGTGCTAATGTTTAAACTATTTGAGGACATTTTCAAAAATGGTTGACAGCTAAAACTCATAAAACCTTTTTTTACCTTTGGTTTCATATCATAAAATAACCTATATTTCTATGTTATTTACTCTTAAATAATGCTATTATTCACTAAAAAAGTCCACCTTCTCAAGCGAAGGTCAAGACTTTTATTAGTGAAATCACTCTTATTTCTATGGTTATTGCCAATTTGCAGGATAAACAACATAGAGAAATCTTGCAAACTCAGGGGCACTGAAAATAATATTACTATTTTTAGGTATAAAGATTATATCCCCTTTTCCACCTCTTATAGTATTTCCATTAATTATTATTTCTAATTCACCCTCTATAATATAATCTATTTCATCATAGTTAAGCGTCCACTTAAATGCACTTTGCTCCATCTCCATAATCCCACAGCCAAGCCTTGGGCTCTCCTCAAATGTTAGAATATCTGTAAGAAATACCTTGTCTCCTACTTTGCCAGTATCAAAAGGTTTTGGTAAAACACGGTGTGTCTTAACAGCTATAACACCACTTTCATCTTTATGTTTAATCACTGCTTCGTCCTGTATTTTAAGTTCTGCTACCACTTTAGTAATGATTTCTTTTAACAGCTGTTCATTAATTTCCACACTTTCTCCTCCTCATCAAATTATTTTGAGGCATTTACCTTAGATAATAATTTTGGAGCAAGAAGAGCTGCAAGGATAACCGCTGTAATACCCGCTGTAAGCTTGCCTAACACAACTGCAAAAATCATATCTGGATTAACGCCTGCTGTAAATCCAAGATGATCTCCAAATACAAACGCCGCTGCAACGGCAAAAGCAACGTTAAGAATCTTACCTTTTGGATCCATTTCATGCATGATATTAAACATAGGAATATTATTTGCAAGTGTCGCCACAAATCCTGCTGAAGCCTGTTCTCCAACCCCAAGCATCTTTCCAAACTTCATAAGAGGTTTTGCAAAGTTCTTCGTGATAAAATGCACCATTGGGAAGGCCCCAATTAATACAATAGCAATAGCACCTACTATCATAATACCTTCTTCTAGAGGGACTACTCCACCATTTTTATCTGCATCTACCATCACATCAAAAAGTGGAAATCTAAGTCCTGTTTGATATTGAAATACTGCTAGAGCTGTACCAATTGTAATAATAATCGTAATCGCATTACCAAATTTCATAAAGCCGTTCATCATCTTAGTAGGCTTGAACCATAACCCAATAGCAATAAGACCTGCGATAATGATAACCGGTACAAGGTTAACAAGAATTTCCCCCATACTTATCTTATATTGTGTCATATTCATTGCTAAACCACCTGCAATACACCCAAGGGGTATTGTGATTAAGCCGACTAAAATACCACATGCTAAATAAGGTCTGTCTTCTTTTTTGATAATAGATAACGCTACTGGAATAGTAAAGACAATAGTTGGT
Organism: uncultured Clostridia bacterium; assembly: GCA_937921505.1. Taxonomy (GTDB): domain Bacteria; phylum Bacillota; class Clostridia; order Lachnospirales; family Cellulosilyticaceae; genus FMMP01. The sequence goes on from CAKZUB010000005.1 coordinate 1,557, forward strand.
CCCATCATAGCCCCTAAAATAAGCCCAGCAAAGTTTCCTATGACCACATTATCCCCAGCAAGCTGCATGGCAAGTGGATACCCACCCATATCATTTGCTAAAAGCGTGGTTGCAAACATAGCGGGATTTGCTCCAAGCATCTGATAAATTGGAGCAATAATAGGCTGTAGTATAATCCTTAAAACAGGTGCTAATGCAACGACTCCTATCATCGCAATAGCAAGTGGCCCCATTGCATTAAAGCCCTCATCAAACTTTTCTCCATAACCTTTTTTATTACCTCTTACTTTATCAATAGCCCCTATTACCATAAAAATCATCATGATAACCATAATGACCATATTAATAGACATATTCCCTAAAAAGTCTTTAAAAGATGTTTCTAATACACCCCAATTAGTAATGTTTTGAATTAATTCATCAAACATTTAAAACTCCCCCTATCTCTATAATTTTCAAATGAGCGCATCCATGAGTTCTCTTGCTGGTCTTGGAATAATGGCGCTTGTAACAATATAGCCATCCTCTTTACCAAATTTCTCTCCAGCTTGCATGGCAGCGCGTAGAGCCCCTATTTCTCCCGTTATGATGACAACGCCTTTTCCTCCTATAGCATAGCCTATTCTAAGTTCTACTAGTTGTACTTCCGCTGCTTTTAGCATGTCATCTGCTGATCTTATTGCTGAGGCGATACTATAAAACTCTATAACGCCAATAGCATCTTGTAGTTTTACCTCATTGGTGCCATTGATACCCGGAATAAGCTGTGGATGTATATTGGGTATTCTCAGTTCATTTACGACATATGCAGCTCCTTTTCTAACACCCTCTTCGATAGAAGTTTTTACACTTCCAGTATCACCAGCAACAAGTACAATATACTTACCCGGGCATATACTCGATGCTCTAATAAGATTAACACTTGCCACCTTTAGCATTTCATCACAACAGGCTATCCCTTTAGCAATACTTGTAAATTCTATAAGCCCTATTGAACGCAGCATATTTCCCTCCCTCTACTCCTGTGTCTCAATGACAATATGATCCTCAATTTGTATAACACAGCCATTTATGCTTGCATGGATATTGGCGCCTAACATTGCTTCTGGCACTTGTGCAATCAACTGACCTTCTTCAACCTGTTCTCCCACTTGTACTATAGGTATACTAGGTACTCCAATATGCTGTTTTAAAGGAATTTTTACGCATCTCGCTTTGACTATAATCAACTGATCTAGAGTTTGATGGCTATAGTAGGTCTGTAGCCCAAGTCTTAATATAAGTCTGCTTGTTGGAACTTTTTTATAAATTCTTTCTTTATCTACTGGATTTAGAGGACTTAGAGGTATATTTAGTTTTTTCTCCTTCAAACAGACTTTAATATAGCTATTCACACGTCTTGGAGAAAGCATCATTGGACAAGCATAGAGTTCACATATACCACATTCCGTACAATTAATCGCACTCCCAAAAGCTTTTAAATACGCCTCATCGTTTTCAAGTTCTTCTTCTCCATAGATATTACGCATCACAAGATGGGGTTTTACACGATGACCTAAAACTTCTCTTGGACATAGATCTGTGCATATTCTGCACTGAATACAGGCACTTTTACTGATATTCTTTATTCTGCTTATACACTGTGTACCTTTTGTAATGAGGTAATGTTCTGTAGGCAATATTAAAATATTACTATCTGTTTTTGTAACTACCTCATCGACAATCTCTTTTTTTGAACGGTAGATTTTTCCCATCATAGGTCCACCTATAATAACTCCATAATCTTTTTGAATAGGCATTGCTTTTTCAATACATTCTCTTATAGGTATTCCTATGGGTACTTTCATAAGCATTCTGTTTTTTACTTCTCCAACTACTGAGAGGTACTTATGTGTAACACTTAGTCCTTCTCTTTTTGCATCATATGCATCAAGAACAGTTCCTACATTATTAACTACCACGCCTAATTGAAGCGGAATGCCTCTTTCTGCTACTACTCTTCCTGTGATCTCATAAACAATAACCTGTTCATCTCCTGCTGGATAAAAGCTTTCCATCTCAAAAATTTTGATGGTGGACTTAGCTTCTTCAATAGCTTGCTTTAAGCATTTTATCTCTTCTTCATACTTTTTCTTTATCGCAATATACTTTTTGGGTGCTCTAATATTTCTGGCAATCCAGTCAATTCCCCGAATCAGATCTTTTGCTCTTTCTCTTATAAGATATTTATCTACTTCCATAAGAGGCTCACACTCTGCAGCATTTACAATAAAATATTCTGCTCTTGTACTAAGCTTTACGTGGGTTGGAAAACCAGCACCACCGCTCCCCACTATACCAGCTGTCTTTATAATATCTGTAAATTGCATTCTATTTCCCCCTTAGCATACGTCGACAACTTCCTCCCCATCAATGATGCCTACAATGGATACGTCTATCGGGATTTGAACATCTCTAGCAGCATGCCTTGCAGAACTGCCTGTTACCATAATGACCTTCTCACCTATTCCAGCCCCAATTGTATCCGCTGCAATAAGCGGCGATTTCTTTTCGTTTTGATCTACATAATTAATTGGCATGACGATAAGCAGCTTGACGCCTACTAATCTTTCATCTTTTCTGGTTGCCCATACGTTTCCTATTACTCTTCCAACGATCAAAGTGGTGCCTCCTTTTTATAGTTCATCTATTGTCTTCTAAAATGAGTAGGTTATAGACCTGGATAGCATCTTTTGCCAACTGTGTAATAATAGCTCTTGGCATAACTTCAATAACCTTTGCTCCCTTTCGCACGGCCTCTTGAACTTCTCTTTCTGTTATTAATTTCTTATTGAGCTTTAAAATAGTATGCTCCGCACAAGACCTTTCTGCCTTTTCTTTTTGTTTAGGGTCTAGTCTAAGTTCTTGCTCTTGCCCCTCTTCTTCTATTTGTTCTTTTAGCTTTTGGGCCTCTATATAAAGAGGTATATCCTTTTCATAAGCTATTTCAACACCACATTTTTTCAGAAACTCTAAGTGTTCCAAAACTTTGTTAAAATAGCGAGTTGGTGCGCTCTTCTCATATTTAAAAATTTCAACTTCTTCTTTAACCAATACAACTTGTTTGCCCTGTAATATAGCGTCACTTGCTAGTTTAAGATAAGGTGTTTCACTGCATCCATTTGCAAGTTTATACAAGATATCATTTGTTATATCAAATAGAATGATGGTTTTAACAGTGTCTAATTCGTCTTTTTTTTGTGTTATTAATCCACAGTTTACGCCGAGCTTTGTATACTTTTCCAACAGTTTCTGACTTCTTATCCCCTGATCTTGGGTTAATAGAATAATTTCTGCCTTCTGTTCTATCTGATCCATATAGCGTATGACTTCACGTGTCACCTGCTCAATGACTATGCTAAGCTCCATCCTCTCACCTACTTACTTTTAACTTATTTCATATAATGCTGCTGGCATAAAAGGCACACAACTCATGGCAATACCCGTAGGCGTTACTAAAAAAGGATTTTCAGGTTTTACAGTTGTAATACCTACTGCTTTTTCAAAAATACTTTCAATGCCAGTTAAACAACAAGTTCCTCCGCACATATAGGCTGTGTTAAGGGTATAACCTTTTGTATGTGTCTTCACGATATGCGCCATCTTTTCAACAACTGCCTTCACAACTGGTAGTATTTCTCTATGTCTTCTAGGATCTGTCTTAATTTTTTCTGCTTCTTCGAAGCTTACTTTATAATTTCCAGCTAACACCAAAGATAAATGAGTCCCTCCAGTAGGTTCATCTGCCACATAAACTACTTTTGAATTCTCAAATATAGCAAGACCTGTCGTTCCTCCTCCTATATCTATTACAACGCCGTCTCTTATACTAAGTACATTATTAGCAGCTGTAGGTTCATCGAGAATATTTGTAACTTCCATCCCTGCCCCTTCTACTACATAACTATGTGTCCTAGTACTTCCCTCAGTTCCAGGAGGCATGGCAATAGCTGCATGGATGAGTTCTACGCCTAATCTCTTTTCGAGCTTAGCCTTTAGTTCTTTTACAATGCTTAGTGCGCCTGTATAATCTACCACAACGCCATCTCTTAAGACACTGGCAAACTTAAGTTCAGCAGCTACTGGTGTATTATCCTCATCTAATACGACCATTACAATATAGGCTGTTCCCAAATCTACGCCTACTTTCAACTTTTTTCCTTTAATATAGAAAGTACTTGTTAACGATTTTTCTACTTTATCTATAAATACTTTTACTTGATGTTCATCATACATAGCTTATCCCCTTATTTTATTATTTTTCCAAGTGTAAAGGCTGTTACATTCCCCGCATTGGCTTCATCTAAATCTATATGCATTTTAAAAGAGTAACTTTCACTTACTCTCACAACAACATCTTTGAAGATAAGAGGCCTATTTGAAAATAGCTCCACCCAAACTAATTGTTTATCATAAAGTGCTAGTTGTTTGGCTTCTTTTGGCGTGATATGTATATGCCTCTTAGCAATAATCACCCCTTCTGATGTTTCTGCTACGCCACAGGGTCCTATCATCTTTATCCCTGGTGTACTCCCAAGATCTCCTGAGTCTCTAATAGGAACGTTAATGTCTAGTGCATGGGCATCTGTTTTTGAAATTTCTATCTGGGTTCTATCTCTTATAGGCCCGAGTATCGCTACTTTTTCCAGCCTTTTACTTTGTGATACAATACTTACTCTTTCCTTACATAAATATTGACCTGGCTGTGAAAGTGGCTTCATAGCTTTAAGCTGATACCCTGGCCCAAATAGCTTTTCTACATCTTCTTGACTTAAGTGAATATGTCTGGCCGAGACTTCTATTTGAACGAGTCCTTCTGCTGCTAATGCTTCTTTTACATAGCTTGTAATTTTCTGAATGTTCATCTTTACCCCCATTGCAGTATCACAAGCTTTGCCCCGGATACTGCCACAAATGAAAAGTTGAAAGTGCTTTTCTTTTAACCTTCACCTACTTACTGTATTTATTAGCTAAATACATACACATCATGATATGCATAACACTCGAGAGTCTATTAAGTGTTAGCACAATATGGGCTCCCCAAGGTTCTCTTTTCATATCAATAGCTTCAACAGCTAATACTTCCGCTTCTCTTACCATAGTTCTTATTTGGTTCAGTCTTACATAGATAAGTCCCATCTTATAATGCGGCAAAGTCATTGGTTTAATATGAAAAAAATTTTCTGGATGATGCGATCTTTCTCGCACTTCATGTGCTGTAAGCCCAAGTATTTCTATATCCGGCATCACTTCTTCTAATACCTCTGCTCTTAAAATACTACGGCTTACACTAAGCACTTCATCCAAATCATTTAATAATGAACTTAAGCTATCTTTACTATAAATCTCCGCTTGTGTTGCTATAATAAATGCCTGTAAGCTATCCATCTTCCCTCTAAAAACTATCCTTGGATGGTTTTTATACACCAATGTATTGTCTATAATTTGTGTCATAGCTTCTGGTTTTTCAGTATAAACGGCACCCGTCTCATAGTCTTCATAGGTTTTTCTAGGCTCTATTTTACCGTGTACTTCTTCCCTTGGCACTTCTTCTTTATCTTTATAAACTACTTTAATTTTGTTTTGACTTAAATATTCTTTTGCTGCTGGAGATAATATTTTCTGATCTGGTACATAGTATACTTCAGGTATTTTCCCTTTTAACTCATCCCTTAAAAACATTTCAGTAATAATCTTCATAAGCTTTATTTTATAACATCTAACGTAGGTAATATAAACTCTACTTCATTATGAGGTCTTGGAATAACATGAACAGACTTAAGTTCTCCTACGCGGTCTGCGGCTGCCGCCCCTGCATCTGTAGCTGCCTTAACAGCTCCCACATCCCCTCTTACAAAAACGGTTACAAGCCCTCCGCCTACATGTGTCTTGCCAACAAGTGTAACATTTGCAGCTTTAACCATGGCATCTGCCGCTTCGATTGCACCTATTAATCCTTTTGTTTCAATCATTCCTAACGCTTGTTGATTACTCATTATAAACGCCTCCTATTATCAATTAAAATTTTTTAAAATTTCTATTACCCTTTTCGTTAATTCATCTAAATCTAGTGGTATTTGCTTTTTGGGGATCCCCTCTATCTCATTTGCTTCTTTAATCCCATAAGCCACATGCTTAATATTAATAAGATGAAGAGGTGTCACATTATCACTTGTTGCCGATCCCCCTATAGCACCACATCCGAGTGTTAAGGCCGGGGCTAAATGAGTCGTGACGCCAATAGCACCATGTGTACTTGGTGTATTAACTAGAATCCTAGAAGCTGGCTTTTTAAGCGCAAACTCACGGATAATTCCCTCATCTTGAGAGTGGATGACCAAGCTATGTCCAATACCTCCAAACCTCAGAATCTCAATGCACTTCTCACAGGCTGCTTTCCAATCCTTCTCCACATAAAAAGCAAGTAGTGGTGAAAGTTTTTCTATCGAAAACGGATAGTTAGCACCTACCCCTTTCTCCTCATAGATAAGTACTTTAATGTCATCGTTTAGCACAAGTCCTGCCATCTTAGCAATGGTATAGGCACTTTTTCCTACAATGGCTGGACTTAGTTTACCACCGGCCTTTATCATTATTTGACCTACTTTTCGAGCTTCCTCATCTCCTAGAAAATACGCTCCTTGTGCAATCAGTTCAGTCTTTACCGTATCCTTTATACATTCTTCTGTTACAATGGCTTGTTCTGAAGCACAAATAACGCCATTATCAAAGGTCTTACTTGCTAATATTCTCTCTACTGCTCTCGGGATATCTGCAGTTTTTTCAATAAAAGCGGGTACATTTCCAGGCCCTACTCCTAGTGCAGGCACGCCAGATGAGTAGGCTGCTTTCACCATCTCTTTGCCACCTGTTGCAAGGATTAAGTCTACATTTTCCATAAGCTCTTTAGTGCCTTGTAAAGTGGGCATACTCATACACTGAAATACATCTTCTGGAGCTCCTGCCTCTTTGGCTGCTTGACTTAGTATCTTACATGTTTTTTGAATAACCTCTTTAGCCGCGGGATGTGGGCTTAGAATAATGCTATTTGCTGATTTCATGGCAATCATACACTTATAGATGACGGTAGAGGTTGGATTGGTTGATGGTATAAGCCCTGCAATGACCCCTACTGGTACTGCTATTTCTAAAAGTTTTTTCTCAGTGTCCTCATTAATAATGCCCACTGTCTTCATATCCTTAATGTAGTCATAAAGATTTTTTGAGGCGAAGTAATTTTTAGTCACTTTATCTTGATAAACACCAAAACCAGTTTCATCTACTGCTAACTGGGCAAGCTCTTGTGCATGCTGCATCGCTACTTGTGCCACGTTTTCTACAATGGCATCTACTTGTATCTGTGAAAACTGCCCTACCTTTTCTGCAGCTATTTTAGCTTTTTTTATCATATGACGTACTTCTTGCACCGATAATAAGTCATGATCATAGAGCATTGTATACATCCTTTCTAGTAGCCTTAGAACTTAGTGGCATTCTCCACGCAATAAATAACTGCATCTGCAAAGGCTTCACAAGCTGCTTTACAAGCTGATTGTGACCCTGTCATAAAACCACCTGAAAAATTTGTTTCTGAGGGTGGCTCAAAATATTTAACAAGCTTAACATCAGCCGCCTTAAGTGCTGCATCTAATGCATAAGTCGCTTCAAGTGGTGGTGCAATAAGATAGGCAATAGGCTGCCCTTCAGGAATACCTGCTGCTTCTGATAAATAAGACCCCGTACGCGATATACACTGTGCATAATAAACAACTGAGTCGTCTTCATTTGCACTATAGAAACAAGCGTCATTATGAATAAACTCAATGGCTGCATTAAGGCCACTTTTCACTTCTGCTGGATTAGAACCTGATAACATACCGATAAATTCTCCTGAAAACTTCTGACTCGCATTAGCAGCTCCCGCATAGAAAGACTTTGCAAGGACTACTTTCACATCTGCTTTTTTAGTTGCTTCATCTAGTGCTGTGTAGCCTACATCATCACTATCTGTTGTTAAAAACCCTATACTCCTATGCCCTTGTGGCAGCTTCCATTCTTCTGCAAGTGATGCACTGACATTTGGAATAATCTTTACTGCGAGTACGCTTCCTCTTACTTGATCATGTTTCACACTATTTACCCCCTTTAGTCTCCTCTAAATTTTCAGATCTAGGCCTGATGCTCTTTGTTTAATCATTTCATGAATAATATCTGCTATGTGTGCCCCTGCTTCTGCGGCTGGTGTTCCTCCTGCATGAATATTAGAGACAACTGTTCTTGCAGATTCTGACATTCCTACACTCCCTCTATAAGTCATATACGCACTCATTGATTCTCCTGTTGCAAGGCCTGGTCTTTCTCCTATTAAAACGACTGTGACCTCTGCATCAAGTGCTTCTGTAATAACGTCCATTGCCCCTACCCTTCCGTACTTTACAAAGAAAGGTGTTCCTATCTCATACCCATATGTCTTAAGTCCTTGCATAATAGAGGGCATAATTGTTTTTAAATTAGCTATTATAGCTGTACTTGAGAGTCCATCTGAAGCATAAATTTGTACTTTGGGGCTCTTTTTACACTGTGATGTAATAAGCTTTAAATTTTCTTCATCAAATTTTCTTCCAAGATCTGGCCTTGTAAGATGCTGATCTCTGTTTTCGCACATAGTCTGTACTTCAAATAACGCATTAGCCTTAACAACTTCTTCGGGTACATCTGTAAAAACGGCGTCCATTGCTACTGCATGATCTGCTCTAAAGCGAAGCATCGTTTCTGTCTTATACCTAGGACCTGCTCTATAAACACCTAGTCTTGCTGATGTTTTGCTCTTAAGTCTTAGATACTCCTGTTCATTTTCGGCCTCTGGTACAGCAAGATATGCTTTTAAATTGATGTCTGTAATATCTGGTATATCTTCCACTTCTAATTTGGATGCTGTTACGCAGTTTGGATATACTTCACCGTTTTCTGATTGACCCTTCTCTATCATTTCACTTACAATCTTAGAAACAATTTCTCTTAATTTGTCCTCTGAGAGTGCCATTAACTTTCCCCCATTCTTTTAATTCTTTGACTTTTAACGCGGTTAGCTCTTAATTTTTTAGTTATTTCATAAAGACAGAAGCGTCTCCTGCTCTTGGTCCTAGCTTGCCATTTGGTAATAAAAATCCCATTTCAATACACCACGTCTCAAACTCCGGAATAGGTTTTAAGCCTAGAAGCTGTCTGAGTGTTGGTGTCTCATGAAACCCTGTGCATTGATAGTTAAGCATAATATCATCTCCGCAAGGTACTCCCATAAAATAGTTGCAGCCTGCTGTTGAAAGTAAGACCGCTAGATTTTCAATATCATTTTGATCTGCCTTCATGTGATTGGTATAACAAGCATCACATCCCATAGAAATGCCTGTTAATTTCCCCATAAAATGATCTTCAAGACCCGCCCTTATAACTTGTTTGGAATCATAGAGATATTCGGGGCCAATAAACCCTACTACTGTATTAACTAAGAAAGGATTATAGCGTTTTGCAAGTCCGTAGCATCTTGCTTCCATAACTACTTGATCTGCCCCAAAATGAGCTTCACTAGATAGTTCTGAACCTTGCCCTGTTTCAAAATACATGACATGGGGTCCTATACCCGTCCCTTCTCTTAAGAGTAAGTCTTTTGCTTCATCTAACATTTTAGCGGTTATGCCAAAAGCCTCATTACCTTTTTGAGAACCTGCTATACTTTGGAAGCAAAGGTCTGATGGTGCACCTCGTCTTATGGCTTCCATTTGTGTTGTTACATGTCCAAGGACACAGCACTGCGTCGGTATACGCCACTTTTCTTTAAATTCATAAAACATCTTTAAAATACGTTCTACATTTGCAACCGTGTCGTCCACAGGGTTAAGGCCTATAACCGCATCTCCAACACCATAAGTAAGACCTTCCATAACTGAAAGTAAGACACCATCTAGATCATCTGTTGTATGGTTGGGCTGAAGTCTTGCTGATAACGTACCTCTTCGTCCTATTGTTGTATTACACTGAGCTTCTACTTTGATTTTAGAAGCCCCATAGATTAAATCTAAATTACTCATAAGCTTTGCTACGCCTGCAACAACTTCTGAGGTAAGACCTCTACTTAGTCTTGTAATTTGGTTAGCAGTTGTTCTGTCATCTAAAATGAGTTCTCTTAAATCAGCGATGGTCATATTTTTTATTTCACTATGTATTTTCTCGTTGACTTGATCTTGAATTATTCTTGTCACCTCATCACTTTCATAAGGTACAACTGGATTATTTCTAAGATCTCCAATTGTTAAATTTGCGAGCACTTCTTTAGCTGCCACTCTTTCAGTGGTTGAGCTTGCAGCAACGCCTGCTAACTTGTCTCCTGATTTTTCTTCATTTGCTTTTGCCAGCACCTCGGTGATAGATGCAAATTCATAACACTTACCAAAAAGTTTACTCTTAAGCCGCATCTGATTCATTCCCCCATTCTTAGTCTTAAACTATTCTCTTGCCTTCTATTCTTTTTTCTTTAGCCAAAAACAAGTGTTTTAACAACGACCGGAAGTACTCTGCCATTCATAATAGGCGTTCCAATATCTATGTAATCTCCTCCCGATACATCTATAGCATCCATACAGACAATGTCTTTTTCTTTCCCAAACCTCACTTGCAGTGCTTGCCCGAGTACTTTGCCCATATCTTGCTCAACGATAATAATAAGTGGCTTTTTGGAGGTAATGATACCATCCATTGCCTGTTTGATTTTATCTGCATACTGCTGCACTTCCTCAAAAGAAATATTATGTATGCCTCTAAGTGCAAGCGCTACTACTTGCTCTCCTGTTTCGGCTTCATACCAACTAAGCCTCTTCTTTACAGCTTGTTCAAAATACCTGCCAGATAAGTTTTCATCTTCTGCACTTAGCTTAATAATAGGAATCATCTTGAGTGGAAAGATATCTTTTGAATAAGTAATAGTACTTCCTGAAATCTCTGTAGCGTACATACCTGCCCCAATGACAGTCGCTTTTAGCGTCTCTATTGGCTCTAATATTGTCTGTGACTCTTTTGAAAATACTTCTTTTAGCGCCCGAGCAAGCAGTACCCCTATATCATTAAACTTTTCATTTTCCTGTGATGGCTGATAGTAGCAATAGCCAACTCCTCCTGAAAATGTAATACAGTCAATAGGCATATTTTGACTAAGTCCATGATCTGTAATCATAAAATACATAGCATCTTTTTCATGCCATACATCTTTTAGCGTTTTTAAAATTATTTCTGCCATGCACTGACATACCTTATATAAATCACTTAAACTGGCCTTTTTGCCTGTTTGTAGCGGAATAGACTCTCTTTTGCAAAGCTCTTGTAATTTGGGTGCGATATAACTTATTTCTGTTGTATGTGGCTTAAATTTTATGAGCCTTCCCCCTATATCCAAACACGCTGTATCTTTGGCTTCTCCTTCTTTAAAGATAGCTATATTAGTTGTTCCTCCTCCAATATCTACATTGGCAACTACTTGGTGTCTTTGTGTTGAAAATAAGGCGGCCCCTGCACCTTTTCCTGCTATAACTCCTTCAAGCTCAGCTCCTGCTGTTGCCACTACAAAATCTCCTGCCATCTTACTCATAATTTCTACAACTGCCTTGGCATTTTCTTTTCTAGCCGTTTCTCCTGTAATAATAACAGCGCCTGTTGTTATATCTTCTGCCCCAAGTCCAGCCTGAGCGTATTCCTTTTTGATAATCTGCTCAACTGCTTTTTCATCTATTCTGACTTGATTAGTAAGTGGCGTAATATAAACCTCACTGCTGTAGATTATTTTTTTTTCTGTAATTGAAATACGTGGCACTGCATAACGACCAGCCCTATTTTCTACTGTAAACTTGCTAAATACCAGTTGTGTGGTAGAGGTCCCTATATCAATACCTACACTCAATATATAGTCTGTCATTTTATCCCTCCTAAGCCTTCTCCAACATGCCTATTACCTCTTCAATACCTTGTCTATAATAGGCACTTGTCATGACTATTTTTTTTACACCAGCTTGCTTAAGATACGCTATAGCCCTTTCAGTATTTGCACCCTTCTTATCGCTCTTAGTTACTATTCCTACTGCCTTGTTTATAAACATACTCGCAAAGCCTTCTGGAAACCCATTATCGCTGCTGGTTGCATCTGCTACCAGGCAAATAATATCTGCTTGCGCTGCTGTTATCACAATAGCTCTGTATAAAGATCTATTTTCTAAGTATTCTCCTGGCACATCTATAAATTCATCTATATAGTGAATAACCTGCGTTTTTATATACTTTAGTGGAAAGTTTTTAATTGCTTGTATCAGTGTGGTTTTACCACTTCCTATTTTTCCGATTAACATTATTTTTTTCAACCTATGACCTCGTGATCTCTACTGCATCAAAATGCATTCTGCCTGAAAACATACTCTTTACAGCTTGTAGTGCTGCTTCTACACTTGAATTTTCTCCTACAATAACAACGGATCCTGAAAATCTATCAATAAAACCTATCTTTACACCTGCCGCCTTTGTACATAAATCTCCGGCTATAATAGCTGCTTCTGATGGAGTAATCGTAAGTATGCCAATTGCCTCATTGTATTCATCCGGCAATCCGAGTTTTGTATAAATGACCCCATCTGGTTTTGCAATGATATGCGCAAGGGTAATTTGCTTACCTGGTACGTATTCTTGAATGGTTCTTATTTTGGCAGTCTCTTCCATTTTTCTCCTCCCCAAGCTTGTTTATAAAAGTATATTCATCTTGTCCTCATAATAGCCCTATTATAAATAAAATAGTCTTATAATACATTCAATAATAAAAAGCGTATGCTCATATTTCTATAAGCATACGCCTTTTCCTATTCCCTTATTTCTTATTACCAACTGCCAAACGCTTAACTTAAGAAACTCTTGATTCATCAATCTCATCTAGAGTATTTCGTATCATATTATAAACACCTTCGGCTGATTGATTAACTTGTTTGATTAATACACTCTGTTTTTTTGAGTCTTGCATAATACTTGCTGTATTGCTAGCCGAATCTCCTGCAATTTCACAGATATTTTGAGAGGATTCTACCATTGCCCCCGTTGTGGTAAATACTTCTACGATCACAGTGGAAATATTCATCATTTGATTAGAAATATCCTCTATCTCATTAAAAATACTATTGAAAAACTCACCTGCATTTCCAACCATGGATATGCCTGAACGAACAGCTTCGTTACCTTCTGCCATAGAATCGACTGCATGTTCAATCTCTTCTTGTATTTTGTGAATAAGACTCCCTATTTCACGCGCTGCCCCTGCCGACTGCTCTGCTAATTTTTTAACTTCATCTGCCACTACAGCAAATCCTTTTCCTTGTTCCCCAGCTCTTGCAGCTTCTATAGCAGCATTTAAAGCAAGAAGGTTGGTTTGTGCTGCAATGTTTGTAATAAGTGCTACGATTTGATCAATTTCTTTTGACTTATCTTCTAAATGATCAATAGCATTTGTAGATACTTCAAATTTCTTACTGATCATTTTCATTTGTGTAAACGCATTATTAATGACACGCGTTCCATCTTCTGCTTTTGAGGATGCCTCTACAAAAGATTCAACTATGTTTTGTAAGTTTATATCAATATTTTCCATTCCTTTATTAATTTGTATGAATGAATCAGACATTTTACCTGAAATACTCATCTGCTTACTTATAGACAGCTCTGCTTCTTGTACAAGATTTATCATTTGGTCTAAAACAACCTGTGTTTGATCTGTATCATTAATAAATACTTCTGATGTAAGCATAGCTTGTGTAAGATGCGTTGCTACCTTATGTAATCTTACCCTCATGTTTTCTGACGTGCTATGAAGCTGCTCGTTTACCACCTTCACCTGCTGATGCATAGATCTTTTAATCAGTATAAAATTAGCTAGTACAATTACTGTGATTATACTTATCATAATCGGCACTAATGGTATTAATTGCTCTAATAAGGGTGTTTGCTGCAAACTTCGTATGATGTATAAAGTTAAGTTCATTATGATGGTAAGGATTAGCAGAAAAATTGTTAAAGTAGTTAAGACTTTCATATCCTTTAATTTATTCAATAGTATCTCCTCCTTCTTTATGTAGCACTATGAGTTGTAAAATAAGAGCAAGTGAAAATTCATTCACATGCTCTTATTTTACAACTTTATCTAAGACACTTATAACTCTCTTCTAATCTTTTTTCAATCATTTCTGCTGTCTTTAATAATAATACATCATTAACTAGTTTAGTCGCTTCTTTTTTAGACAGATTCTGAATCTGAGCTCTTGTTTCTAAAATAGAGGGTGCTGACATACTGAGTTCATCAAGCCCCATCCCTATCCATAATGGCACTAATTTCTTATCTGCTGCTGCTTCCCCACACATGCCTACCCAAATACCCGCCCCATGGGCACTCTCAACAATCTTTTTAATCAGTGTTAATACAACTGGATGATAAGGAGAATATAAATGCGCGACTTCATTATTCATACGGTCTACCGCAATCGTATATTGAATAAGGTCATTTGTACCAATACTAAAAAAATCAACTTCCTTTGCAAACATATCTGCCATTACTGCAGCTGCTGGTGTTTCCATCATCATCCCGACTGAAACGCTTTCATTAAAAGCTATACTTTCATTTCTTAGATCTACTTTAACTTCTTCTATGATCTCTTTGGCCTTTATAAGTTCTTCCATAACTGTAATCATAGGAAGCATAATACGTAGTTCTCCATAAACACTTGCTCTAAGCAGCGCTTTAATTTGTACTTTCCATAGATCAGGCTTACTCAGACAAAAACGAATTGCCCTGCATCCTAAGAATGGATTCATTTCTTTTGGAATGTCTAGATATGAGAGCTCTTTATCCCCACCAATATCAAGGGTTCTTATGACAACAGGGCGTCCATCCATCTTTTCTAAAACTTCTTTATAAGCCATAAATTGTTCTTCTTCGTTTGGAAAATCATCTCGGCTCATATAAAGAAATTCTGTTCTAAAAAGGCCAACCGCTTCACCGTCCTGCTCTAAAACCATCTTTACATCTTTAGGGTTTCCAATATTGCCTGCAAGCTCAACTTTAAAGCCATCTTTTGTTATACTCTTAGTTCCTTTTAACTTTTCAAGTGTCAATTTCCTACCTGCTAGTTTAAGTTGTTTTTCTTTGTATTCCTTAAGACACTGTTCTGTTGGTTCAGTATAAATTACCCCTGTATCCCCATCGAAAACAATCATTTGCCCGTTTTTTACTAAAGAAGTCATCTCTTGGGCGACTACTAAAGGTATTCCCATCATTCTAGCAATAATGGCCGCATGAGAAGTTGGTCCGCCTATCTCATTAATAATGCCTATGACTAACTCTGGATTCATCTGGGCTGTATCTGAAGGCGTAAGGTCATCTGCTATAATAATTGCAGGTTCTGATAGTTCTAAAATACTCAGTGCCTGACTGCCTGATAAAAGTCTTTGAATACGACTGGTAATATCTTTGATATCAAGTGCACGTTCTTTCATATACTCATCTTCCATAGATTCAAAGATCGCTATAAAATGATTTGAAATATGCTGCAGCGCCCATTCAGCATTACAACTCTGCTCATCAATAACTGCTTCTACGCCTTCTATAAGTTCAATATCTTCTAGCATAGTGATATGAGCTGCAAATATTTCTGCTTCCTTTTCACCTTTTATTTTGAGCATTTCATCATAAATTTTCGTAACTTCTTCTATAGCTTTTGATCTGGCTTTGTGGAATCGCTTTTTTTCTTCATTGGTGTTTTTCCCCTGTATAAACTGGATATCATGTTTGATAACTCTTTTTACAATAGCCTTTCCTATGGCTATTCCTGAAGAAATAGATATGCCTTGTATCCTAGTCATAGTCTACCCCCTATTCACCACATCCACTTTGGATGAAATCTGTGATAGCTCGAATAGCTTCTGCTTCATCACTTCCTTCTGCAACAAAAGTTAACTTATCACCTTTAGCAGCACCTACAGACATAACTGAAAGAATACTTTTAGGCTGATACTTTTTATTTTCTATATCATTTTTGTAAAAATAAATATTAGATTTAAAATCCTTTACGAGTTTTGTAAGCAAGCTCGCTGGTCTTGCATGCATTCCTTGAGGATTCATAAGTGTTAAAGTAATTTTTTCCATAATAATCTCCTTTACTTTTCTAATTGATTTAATAAATAACGCTCTGCCTCAGCAGACCACAAACCTTTATGTTTGTCAATGATATCAGCAAGTTCTTTATAAAACGCGTTAGTCTCTCCTTTTGCTCTAAAGTCTTCTAGAGCAGTTAAGGGCATATCTATACCATTATAAATTAACTTTTTGCCACCTGGAATATTAGGTAAATCTAAAATCGCATCAGCAGCACTATCAATACCTCCGACATGCGTAATCATAACTGCCGGATTGATCAGTCCTTTTGCAGACATCTCCAGTGATTCTCTCATATCATCATCATTGCCACCTGTTGAGCCCATAATATGTGTAGGTGAATAATGGATATTGTAAAAATTAACAGCAGCCGAGAATTCAGTATCTGTAGGCCCTGCAAAGAAATTCATACAGCCATCTTTGCCTAAAATCTTATCGGCCTCCTCTATAATTTTACGTACAGGAGCGTAAACAAAGACATCATCATATCCTGTGTCTCCTACAAGACTATTGAGGTAAGCTGGAACGTCTTGTAGTTCTTTTGTATTAACATAAATCAGTTCAACGCCGCAGCTTTTGGCATGTTCTTCGCTAAATAAAGTTCTGGCACGATTAATTCTCGTTTCATCAATATCTGTTACAACAAGAACTCCTGGTCTTCTATTACAATGAAGTGCATAATCTATAGCGCCAAGCCCCATAGGTCCAACTCCAGCTAAGAGTGCCATTTTACCGCCTTCTACAATCCCCATATGATGTACATATTTACCTGTTTCTGTATGGTAGTTGGCATGAAATCCTCCTATAATACAAGACATAGGTTCTGAAAGTGAAGCATCATAAAAAGCTTCTCCTTCATATTTTAATAAAAAGCCTAGTTCCATAACTTCTTGTGGAATAATAGTATAAGTTGCATTACCTCCAAAGAACTCAAATGAATAGCCTGGTGCATAAGGGCTGCCTTTATAGTTGAGAGCAGGTTGAATAGCAAACTTTTCACCTGGTTTAAATTGATCTTGCCACTTGGCACCTACTTCTACAATAACTCCTGAAAATTCATGCCCCATAATCGTTGGGTGCTCTGCAATATTCTCCGGCACCCTTTTATGTTTAGACCCTTGAATAACTGCCTTATAGGTTGACATACACACACTATCAGATATAACTTTAGCAAGTATTTCATCTTCTTTAATAGGTGGTAACTCAAATTCTTCTAATTTTAATGTATTCACATCATATAATCTCACTGCTCTTGTTTTCATAATTCTTGTCTCCAATCTTCTATATCGTAATATTAATCTTTTGTTTAAGTGCCTCAATCGTTTCCCATTCTCCCATAATAGTGCCTTCTTGCATAACAGTTGCTGCACTGGCTGCTACACCAAGCACCATGGCTTCTTTTAGAGAAACTTTGTTATTTAATGCATAAGTAAGCGCTGCTACCATAGAATCTCCTGCTCCAACTGTACTTTTAACAAGTACTTTGAGTCCTTCTATCATAAATGTTTCATGCGCGGTTACAACTACACATCCTTTTTCTCCTCTTGAGATAACAATAACTTCAATCTTGTCTTTTAGCAGGTCTTTTGCGAGCTCAATTGCTTTTTCAATTGTTTCTATTTTTTGATCACACAACTCTTCTAGCTCATGAATGTTTGGCTTAATAAGATATGGCCCTGCCTCTATGCCTTCTTTAAGCATTTCTCGGTCTGCATCTAAAATAACTTTTGCTCCAACCTGATTGGCTCTTTGAATCCACTTTTTGTAAATAGCTTGTGAAACATTACTTGGTACACTTCCTGCTAGTACTAAGAAATCTCCCTTAGCTACATAACTAAAAATAAGTTCTTCCAAGGTATTTAGCACTTCTTCTAAAATCGGGGATCCTACCTCATTGATATCTGTATAAGTTTTGTGCAGCTGATCAACTATTTTTATGTTAGTTCTTGTTTGCCCCACATTTTGTATGAAATGATGTTTGATTCCCATTTCATCTAATTGTTCTTGTATGAAGCCTCCTGTTTTCCCTGCACAGATACCTAGAGCTATACTTTCTCCCTTTAGATTTTTAATCATTTTAGAAACATTTATTCCTTTTCCGCCTGCATCTTCCCGCACTATCTGTGCGCGATTAACATGGTCAATGACTAGATTATCAAGTATAATCGTTTTATCTACTGCGGGATTTAGTGTTACTGTATAAATCATCGTTTTTTCCTTTCTCTATGGATTTTTAAAATAACTCCAAAGAATGATTATTGTCTGGTAAATTGTTTATACATATAATCTATATCCTTTGTATTTCTTAATTCTTCTACCTTCGTTTCTTCTTCTAACATCTCAGCTAAGTTAGCTAAAATCATTAAATGTTCATTACCTATTCCTGCAATGCCTATTACCAAATAAGCAATACCTTCTCCAAAATCAATACCATCTGGAAATTGTAAAATACTAATACCCGTTTTATGAATTTTTTCTTTAGCCTCGCTTACTCCATGTGGAATAGCTGTTCCATTGCCAATATAAGTTGTTAAATCTTCTTCTCTTTGTAACATAGCTTCAATATATTCAGGTTCTACATAACCACTCTCTACAAGTAGTTGTCCTGCCATTTTAATAGCTTCTGTCTTACTCACACTTTTAAGTCCGAGTTTAATATTTTTCTTGCTAAGTGCAGCATTTTCTTCTTGCTGTACTGCTTCATTATTGTCTCCTGTCTCCCCGTTAGCTGCCAGTTGACTAACAACTTCATCATAGACATTCGTACTTATAAAATCATCTAAAGAAATATGTTGTGCATTTGGAACGACTGATCTTGCTCTATCTGTTAGTTTTTCATGTGTGATTACAATATCTGTATCTCTTGGAATTGCTTCAATTGCAGTATTAATAACTTCAATATTAAGTCCTGCTTTTTTTACTTTGCTTTTTAGCTTACTTGCACCCATAGCA
>CAKZUB010000006.1 GCA_937921505.1 uncultured Clostridia bacterium
CATGTAAAAGAAAATTTTTGGATAGAATAGCCTCATTCTTCTAATATGTAAAATATATCTGCCGCTTCGGTGTTAGATAAAAAGCTACCGCGTTAGCGGTTTAGTTCAACTAAAGTATTATCTAAGTCTATGTCGATATATACTTTAAAAGTAGCTGTATTCCCGACGTTTGTGTCGGGAAATATTACTATAGTTTATACCTGGTATTGCAAACGATTTTTTAGCTTACTTCTTACTGCTATCTGTTATATTATTCGCTTTTGCATTTATAAGAAAATTTTTCTTCTATCCCTCATGCAAAACTAAGAAAGAATACTATAACTATCTAAAGTTGCAAAATAAGTTTAATTACCCTTTTTATCTTTCAATCTCTACCCTATTTTACACTGTAGTTTAAGAATTTTCAATCAATTATTCCCTACATCTCTTAATAAAATACTAAAACTAAAAATGCCCTCCGAAAGATAAATCTTTCTAGAAGACATTTCATCGCTACTTCGTTACTAGATAAAATTTCCATTGATTTACCTTAAATAATCTATCTTGAGATTTCAAACATCCTTAACCATTTTTAGCTAGTGAAAGATTATATACTGATGGCATGATTAGGTAAACGCTTATTCAATTTTCTATTATTTAGGAGTTGTTAAATAGTAGATCCTCATAGCTTTGGTTAGAGGTAACTACTATTTAAAGCAAGTTTTCAATCTTGCGTTTTAGAATAATTAGGCTTTGTGCTTGAGGGACAATCTTCCAAGTAAGGCGTAGTAATAAATAAGTGATAATTCCATTTAAATGTAACATTATCCTTGAAAATAGAATCTTCATTTTGCTCAAGCTTTCTCTGCGCCTGGCGTTTCATTTCATCTGTTGCTATTGCATAGTTCCTTGTTATTTCTTCATTTGAGTGCCCAAGCCGTTCTGATATCAATGGCAATGGTACTCCTGCTGTATATAGATGCATTGCACGCGTTCTCCTCCAAAGATGTGGACGCAGATGAGGTATATCGTCTTTTATTAACTTTGACTTTCCTTCATAAGCTTTCATAAAACGCTGGACATTGTCAGCAGACATCTGAGCTTTGATTGCATTTCTGACTGTATAAAACATCAGATCATCTTGTTCATCTTTAATATTGGGATGGTATATGTTGCAGTATTCATTAAAATATGGCACTATATCAGTTGATAAAGGTGCTCATTCTATATCTGGATGCTCCTATGTCTATGGCACATGATTTACCAGTCATGCCTCTTGCTAAAATATAAAACCCTTCAACCTAGACTACTCTAAGGTAAAGGGTCCATTCTATTTCTAAATATACGCCGCACCTAAGCACATATTAATAATCTTTAATCTTTCTAATAAATGCTCATCTATTAACTCATTACTTGGGATAACCTGATATCCCATCCCCCACAAGTCCCAACTCAATGTTTCAAACCTTGGAAACTGCGGAATATATTGTTTAATATGATATACTAAACTATTAACTTCTGTATATTTCTCTGGATCCTCTACTTGCCACCTATCATATAATTCTTTGCTCATAAGCCCTTTTAACACTTCAGCTACTTGATAACGATAGTGTTCATCCCCTTCATTGTATGAGCTAAAATACTCACTGAGATTTCTTTGTAACATTCTATACATCAAAATCCCTCCTGAATTTTTCTACATTATAAATAAAATATTCCTTAACTTTGGCACTTATGTTTTCCCTTTGTTTTACACTATCTATTAATTTATTAATCTTATCCTTATCAGATTTTTTTATAAGTTCTTTAATATCTTCCTTATCTTTTTCTGAATATCTGCCTATTTTGGTTACAATAATATCTTCTCTGCTTAATGCATAGACATCTATCTTTTTAACCACACTTACACGTACCGCTCTTTCCTTATAGTCTTCCGCCAAAGTAGTTAAGGTGGAATCTAAATAATCCACCTCACCTAATATCCTAAAGAGCCTCCCTACTTGTGCTGAATACTCTAAATCCAAGATATCTACATCGCGAGTTGCCCTGTCTAAGTAACCTTCTATAATACAAGCGGAACCACCTAACAAATATATGGGAGGACAGTCTAATTGCTTGAGCATTGCAAAGTCTTCCATATCTTGAAGTGCCAAAGTAAGTGCCTGTTTATCCATACTCATACTCAACTACTCCTTATATTTATTGTTATCGTTTATTCTTACAATTTATTATAACTTTTAACCCTAACCTAATCAAGAACAGAACCTAGAATTCGGACTATATCTCCTTTAAGATATTCTCTATAGTTCCCTTCGGCCATGTGCAAATAATGATAAACACAAGATTTAGAAGAAAAATATTCTTGAAGCCTCTCTCTTAATCTATCAATAAAAGCTGTATCCTTCATATACACAATTGGAGAACTTAACCATTCAAGTAAAGTCGGGTTAGATTTTTTATACAATGTTCTTGCAATATTAGCTTCATATCTATTTTTATTTCCCCCTTGTTGGGGCAGGGGATACTATGTTCACTTTTACATCTTTCTATTATTTTACCCTATAAGTTCATAATATCTAGAAGTTTTTGATGTTTTTGCAACTGGTTTGCTAACATACTTTTCCCTAGTTCCGCGACTTCGTTCAACAAGATATCTCAGATAACACACCCTGTCTTCGGATAGGGCTGTTTTTTTGTGTTATAAGATATATCCCTATATCAAATTAACCCAATCCCTCTTGCCGTAAAGCAACCTTACAACAGTAACTTTAGATTCACGTTCTTCTATGATATAAAAAATCACATAATTATCGACAAATAATCTCCTTATCCCTTTATGCGCCAATTCCTCATCCCTTACTAATGAGTTTCTGCTTGGCATTTGCACTAAACTTGCTATCCCATCCTCAAACTTTTCCAACATCTTTTCAGCAGTTTTAGGCTCAAGTAACTCCCTTGCAATATATGATGCAACATCTTTAATATCCGTTATTGTTCGTTCTGTAATTTCTATCTTATAACTTTTCATGACTTAACCCTTTACGTATCTCAGTGAATGCTTCGTCAATTGGTACTGTCCTTTGATTCTTTATGTCTTCTAAGCCTTCAGTTAATAACTTCCTAAGTTCATATTTCCCTACAAGCTTTTCGAATGTTTCTATACTGACTACAGCCAAGTCTCCTTTTCCGTTTTTTGTTATATATACCGCTTCTGAATTCTCATGACAAAACTTTGATATCTCATTGTAATTATTTCTCAGATCAGAACTAGGTCGAATTGTTGGCATAATATGCACCTCCATTATTATTATATGCATATTCTATCATAATATTGATATATCTTCAAATACAACCTCCCATTTAGGTATTTATGTTTTCTTCTTTTATGTATCCATCTGGCACTGTCATAGTCACGGTAGGAATATGAATTGCTCCATATCCTCCACACGGATCCCGGCGTGCGGAACTACCGCACTGGACTCTTCAATTACACTCGCTTCTGTAATCAAACAAAACTATAATCTTCAATACTTAATTGCTTGTATAGACTTTTTATTACCCTGGGTCTAATTAATCCGTAGTATTTCATCTTTTTCTCAAATTCTTAGAAATTGAAGCTCTTTCTCTACTATTCTCAGCTTCGACGCAACACGCGATATGGGTAGTTGGCTAGACCTTACCCAACAGGGACTTGCACCCTGTCAAAAGTACCAAGCTTTGCTTGGCGTACTAACGTCTCCGTATGACTGACGTGATAGAGACTTAGATAGCTCTTATCTTAGCTTCTCAGGTGTGCTTTGCAGTCCTCTCATGCAAAGCGAACTGGAGTACTTTGTTATGCGCCGTAAAACTTGGACTACCCCTATAAATTCCAGTTTGTCTGTGTTTTATAAACATAATAGGAAGTAGACACTTTAAAATTTTATATAAGATTTAATCTAACCAACCAAAGACTTCAGTTCTTGAATCACAAAATATTTCACAGTCATATAGTCACAGCCAAGAATCTTTTGCGTTATGCCATACATAGGGTAGTCCAATATTATCTCAGATAACATGTCCTATCTTTGGATAGGGCTGCTTTTTTGTGTTATCAGATATTTCTCTAAAAATTAGGCGATGTATAATCATGGCAATTAGCAGTAAATATAAGAATCCTAGTTTGAATAAGTAGAATTTCTAATTATACTTATGTTCCTATTCATTAAGTGTCTTACTAATTTCTGATAAATCACCTTTTTTACAAGTGATAATGCTTGATAATGTTGGTTGAATAATTCATCAGGGCTATTATAAATACCAAAATCTTTTACAATTCCTTCTTTCTGTATATAGGTATCATTTTCATCCCAATAAATTGGTGGATTTTTAAAATTTGTGGTTGCAACTCCATATCCGCAAAAACTTCCTGTGCAATTTGAAAATTTGTCTTGTAATTTCTGCAAGAACATAACATCAAGAATAAAACCTTCAACGTTATACCACTTTGAATTATAGAGTATTTCAACCCAACTATGAACAATCTCTTTGGGTGCAAGTCTATAATAAATGCCTTTCATTGCTCCCTTTTGCAATTTTTTATCAATCGTAAACCCATGAATACGACATGGTATTTTAGTTGCTCTTAGTAAGGCCATGAAAAGAGTCCCCTTGGTATTACATTGACCATAGCCATCTATCAAAACTTGTGAAGCCTTAATATTATCATCAAAATTATATCCAAAGAGAACTTCATCTCTAACATAATTGTAGATAGCAATAATTTTTTCCTTTTCACTTAAAATATTCCATTTTTTGTTTGCTATTAGATTTTGTATTCTGTCATTATCGTAATCCAATAATCTGGTTTTTTGTAAATATTTTTCCATGATCTATTCACATCCTTTAGTATAATTTTAAAATAATCCATTACTTTTTATATCTTAATCTCTACTTCATTTTATACCACAGTTTAAGAATTTTCAATCAACTATTATTTCTTTCTCATCGCTTATCATAAAGTCCAAACCTCTAAGCCACTGTGACTTGCCTTGTGATATTTAAACCCAAAAAAAGGATACAAAGTAACACCTATTAAAAGATTTTATTTCTTTTAACAGATGTTATTTTATATCCCTAATTATTTAAAATCTAAAAGTTCTATACCAAACTAAGTACAATGTAATAAATCATCGGAATAAAAATAGCAGGTAAAAAGTTAGCTACCTTTATTTTAGTAATACCTAATAAATTAAAACCTAGCCCCATAATCAGAATACTTCCTATCCCGGTTATATTAGCAATTTGCCCATCTTGCAATATATTTCCTAAAAACCCTGAAGCAATTGTAATAGCTCCTTGATAAAGAAAAACTGCGGCTCCCGAGAAAATAACCCCTATCCCCATAGATGAAGCATAAATAATAGAAGTGATACCATCTAGCATGGATTTAATAAAGAGCATGGTGTGATCACCTTCAAGTCCACTTTGAATAGAGCCTACAATAGCCATAGAGCCTATGCAAAAGAGTAAGCTTGCTGATACAAAACCCTCTGCTATATTACCGCCCTTCCCTAACGCTTTAAACCTATTTTCTATCGCTTGTCCTAAATCATTAAGCCACTTATCAATATCTACAAATTCTCCAATAATAGCTCCAAAAATAAGTGATAAAATCAGCAGCAATGTATCCGTACTCTTTAAACTTCCTGATATCCCTATGTATAAGACACTCATACCCAATGCTTTCATGATCATATCATTAAAACGCTTGGGTATTTCTCCTTTTAGCAGTAGGCCTACTATACTCCCAATTACAATGGCCGCAGTATTAACAATTGTTCCTAACATGATGATTCTCCCTTTGTATGATATGTTTATGCTTAATTCATACGTACCATTATATAACTTTACCGTAGTAACGTAAAGTATTTGTTTTTATAGGTTTTCATTTAATTGCAACTTTATTTAATATCAATTTTATTTAGTTTCAATCTTAAATAGTTTCCTAAATATCGAAAAAGCTATAGATGTAAACACCTATAGCTTTTTCAAATCTTATTCTATTTGCCCATTTTTGCTTTATTTTCTTGCCATCTCTCAGTCATGTATTCAAGGACTTGATCAAATCCATCGGCTGTTGCTTGCTTATCTGCTGCCGCTAATAACGCTAGTACCTCTTCATCACTTTTTGCAAAGATCATCTTTTGGAATGCTTCTTTATAATTCTCTTTTACACGTGTGAAGATCTTGCCTAAGTCTGAATCTGGCATAGGTGTCAGATTAGAAAACTCTGTTACATCCATGCTTGTTTTCCATGTTACTGCTGTTTGCCATTTTACATCTACATTTTGTGCTGCGCCGCCTAATTGCTCATTTATAATACTTTTTGCTGTATCTACATAATAAGTATTTCCAACCCAGTTTTGTAATCCAGCAAAGTTAATCTCATCTGGTGTTGCATTTTTAAAGGTTTCATTTGCAATTGGGAATCCTTCTTCGTCAATTTCATCATAGAAATAGCCTTGTGGACCGTAAACAGCAAGTCTTTGTCCTTCTGGTCCTGTTAACCAATCCATGAATGCAAAGATCTTTTCTGGATCTTTAGCACTTTTTGTAATGACGTTTACATTCCAACCTAGTGTGCTAAAGTTGTCTGGATAAACTTTATTTTTATCTAAGCCTGCTTTATGAATTGGCCAGATTACTTCATTTTCTGCATCTGGATTCGCTCTAGATGCTTGTGTTACTGTTCTAATAATATCTTTAGCTACTGTAATTGCATAACGTCCTGTATTGGTTTTTTCTTCTGCTTGGTCTCTTGTTTGTGTAAATGTATCTTGGTCTATTAATTTTTCTCTAAATAATTTGCTAGCGTATAGTGTAGACTCTTTAAATACTGGGTCACGATATAAAGAATCTAATTTATCTCCATTTGGATAAAACATGTTCCACATATATTCTTTTGAATGATTTTCTGCAAAAGTCCCATACATAACTTCAAGTCCATTAGCACCATGATTTGTTTCTAACGGAATAACGTTTGGATACTTTTCACTTACTAATTGTAAATAGGTATATAAGTCATCATAAGTTTCTAACTTAGGCTCGCCAAGTGCTTTATGAATTTCTTTATTCACTAACCATCCAGCATTTCCTGA
This sequence comes from uncultured Clostridia bacterium, assembly GCA_937921505.1. Classification (GTDB taxonomy): domain Bacteria; phylum Bacillota; class Clostridia; order Lachnospirales; family Cellulosilyticaceae; genus FMMP01. The sequence goes on from CAKZUB010000006.1 coordinate 7,119, forward strand.
GCTCTTACCATATCCAATATACCAGTTAGGGAATTGATAGAGTTTGCCATCTGGTGAACGAAGCATATCTAGTGTTGCTTCTCCGGCATACTTTTTAAGATTTGGATATTTATCTAAGTATTCATCTAATGCAACTAATGCACCCGCTTCTCTTAGACGTTCTACATCTGCCCCTCTATCTACTACCATTACATCTGGATAATCTCCAGATACCATCATCGTACTAAATTTTTGATCTCTAGCGCCATTTGGATCCGTAATTTTTAAGTTAATTCCTTTTTCACTGAGCCACTTTTCACCTTTATGTTGTGCGGCCCATTCGTGTCCAGTATACCAATCATAATTGCCATACCATTCAAACTCTAAAGGTCCCATGTTATCAATAGAGATCTCTACTACTTCCTCTACTTTATCATCTGCACCTTTTTCTACGTTCACCGTGGTGTCTTTTTCTACTATAGTCTGTTTTCCACCACTACATCCAACTAACATACTTGCTATTATTGCTACGCTTAAATTCATTGCTAGTAATTTTTTCATATTTTCCCCCTATTTATTTTTTTATATATAAAAAACCTTTTGGTTTTCTACCTGAGTTATTCCTTTAATGAACCAATCATAACCCCATGCACAAAATACTTTTGAACAAATGGATATACTAAGATAATTGGAACTGTGGCTACCATCATAGTTGCCATCACTAAAGATTGTGTAGTAAAGGAAGATGTTCTTGCCATTGCATCTAGGGCTGCTCCATTAGCATTATCTAGTTCTTGCATTACATTGGAATTAATAACTTGTCTTAAAATGGATTGAATAGGTAATAACTTGTTATTATTGATAAAAATACTTGCATTGAACCATTCATTCCAGTGATATACTGCCGTAAAAAGCGTTATTGTTGCAATAACGGGTTTAGATAGTGGTAAAATAATTTTTGTAAATGTCTGCAAATAATTGCATCCATCAATCTGCGCAGATTCTTCCAATCCTTTTGGGAGCTGCATAAAAAATGTTCTAAAAATGATCATGTACCAAATATTTACTAAGAACGGAATAACCATGGACCAAAAACTATTCAATAATCCTACATTTCTAATTAATAAGAAAAATGGTATTAATCCTCCGTTAAAGTACATTGTAAAGATACATGCTGTAGTAAAAAACTTTCTTCCTATTAACTCCTTTTTAGCTAGGCCATAGGCAAGCATGGCATTAACTATGATTCCTAAACTCGTAGCTATAATTGTTCTGAAAGAAGAAATCATAAAGGCCCTCATGAGTTGTGGCCTTTGAAATACCACTTTATAGTTATCTAGGGTGAACACCCTCGGCCAAAATGCTAATCCACCTCTTGCCGTATCTGTTCCTACGTTAAGAGAGATGATCAGAGCATTCCAAAACGGATAAATCATTATAAAACCTATTAAAATAAGAATGACATAAATAATTCCATTCATAATTTTTTCTGAAACAGTAAGCTTCACTGTACCACCTCCTTCTACATTGTACTTATTGATTAAAAGAAACTATTTTCTGATACTTTTCTAGAAAAGCTATTTGCCATTAATAAAAGAATTACACCTACTAATGATCTAAAAACGCCTACTGCTGTAGCATACGCAAATCGCATATTTTGAATACCATATCGGAATACATGTATATCAATTACTTCTGATACAGATCTCAAAATTGCATTCTGTCCATTGTTGGTTAATAAAAGAATATCTTCAAAACCGGCACTCAATATGTTGCTAATAGCCAAAATCAAATAGATAGTGATTACAGGTGCAATGCAAGGTAATGTAATTTGAAACATCTGTCTTAATTTTCCTGCTCCGTCGATAGATGCAGCTTCATAAAGCCCTGGATCGATTCCTGCAATAGCTGCCAAGTAAATAATAGAATTGTACCCGACACCCTTCCATACATTAGTGGATACTAAAATTGTCCAAAAATACTTAGGAATAGTTAACCAGTTAACAGATTCATCAAGTAAACCAATACTCTGCAGAGCCGTATTGAAACTTCCTGTTTCTGCTGAAAGAAGTTGACTAACAAGTCCACCAACAATTACCCACGAAATAAAGTGGGGTAGGTAACTTATAGTTTGAAATACTTTTTTAAACCCTGAGCTTCTAACCTCATTGATCATTACTGCCAATATAATAGGTGCTGGGAACCCAAATACAAGTTTAGCTAAACTTATACCCAATGTATTCCGCATGATTACAAAAAAACTGGGATCGCTAAAGAACTCTTTAAAGTTATCAAAACCAACCCATGCACTTTCTGCAAATCCTTTATGTAATGAAAAGTCTTTAAAAGCAATTAAGACTCCCCACATCGGAATATAAGCAAAAATAAATAATAATAATAGTCCCGGAACTACCATTAATTGAAGGTCCCATTGTGCGAAATAGCTAAGAAGCAATTCTTTTAAATTTATTTTTTTTCTCATTTTCATGAGCATAGATTGATTAGTTAAAATCTCTTTTTCATTTTCTTTTATTTTCACGCTGTCTTCCTCCCTTCATTGTTTATAATACTATTGTACGAACTTATACAAATTTCGTCTATCATACTAAACAACGATACTTTTACTTTTTCAACGGAATATATATAATTCTTACAACGATTACCTTTAAATCATTTTCTTCATTGTTTACTATATCCTATTTACACCCTGCTTTTTGATTTTTTTATAATAAAAAGCACACAGATTATTTGCAATCTGTGTGCCCTTTGCTATTGCTAATTTTACTGTTTTCTTGATAATAAGGAAGCATCAATCCTACAGTAGTCCCTTCTCCTAATATGCTGCTCACCGTCACACCATATTTATCACCAAACTGCAATTTGATCCTCTGGTCTACATTAAACATACCGTATCCTTTTCTTGTATGACTATCAAGTAATATCTGTTTAAGTACTTCATCAGTCATCCCAATACCATCATCAATAATCTTCATAAAAATATTTCCATCTTCCTTATATACCTTAATCTGTATATGCATGGTATCTTGATACCATGCATGTTCAAGAACATTTTCTACAAACGGTTGCAAAATAAATTTAATGGTATCATACCACAATACATCCTCATCAAGATCATAGCTTACATTAAGACGATCTCCAAATTTGATCGTTTGAATGGTAATGTACGCCTTAATCTGCTCTATTTCTTCTCTAATACTTATAATCATCCTACCCTCGTTTAAAGTAAGCCTGCAGAACTTCGCTAAGGCCATGATCATCATATGTAACTCTTCAATCTTACCTAGCTTTGCCAAACGACTAATAGAAGAAAGCGTATTATATAAGAAATGTGGATTGATTTGTGCTTGTAAAAGTTGTAACTCAATTTCTTTTCTTTGTAAACCCGTCACATATACTTCATGAATTAATTTTTGGATAGTTTCTGCCATATTATTAAGTACACTCATGATCTGCCTAAACTCATCATCTCCCTTTTGTTCAATTCTATAGGAAAAATGTCCGTTTTTAAACATTTCAATGCCATAAATAATCTTATTGATATTACTAGATAAAACTTTTGAGAGAAAAATACTAAATAAAACTAAGACAAAGAGTATAACAAAACAAATCATAACTGTTAAATAGAGTAAGCTCGTTGCATTTTCTTTCAAGTCTCTTAGCGGCACAAAGGCAACTAATTTCCATGATGTATTCTTAATCTGCTGATCAATTTTTAAATATCTTCCTTTTTGACCTACTACTTCAGATATTTTTCTTTCTTCGGGTATACTGTAGTATAGAATTTGATCCGTTTCATCCATTACAATTAAGCTACTATTGCTTGCGACTTTTTGATAATCAACAGCACTAAACAAACGAGCTAAACTTATATCTATTTTAATAATTCCAATATTAACTAAGTTTTTAAAATCAACTTGATTTCTAATTAAAGAAATAACTCCATTTTTATCATTGTTGTACATAACTTCCCAATTCCAATTGTAATTATTGCTTAATAGATTTTGATACCAGTCTTCATTTTGAATACGGTTTAAATGATAGATGTTAAAACTATTGCGGTTTAAAAATTCATTATCCCTTAGTGGGTCTGTATAATACACTTCTGGTATGGTTTGATTTGCAGTATATATCGATAACCGTATATCTTCCTCTACCGCTTGAAATAAATTTCCACGATCAATAATTTCTTTTACCGCTTTTGGCTTTTGCTCTATAGCGTAGTAAGTGGAAAAACGTTGTTGTAACTCTTGATCGGAATAAATAATATCTGATATTCTCTGTAAGAGCTCTTGTTTGTATCCAATATTGTCTTGTATTTGAATCAATGTCCCTTGTATATTAGATTTAACATGTTCTTTCATGATATTGTAAGAATTTACATAAGCAAAAGTACCAATAATAAATACTGGTACAAAAGAAAATAAAATATAAGAAATGATTAATTTATTGCGATAAGACGAAAATCTTATTTTCTCTTTTAATAGGTACATGATTCCTGTCCTCCACATTCTTTTCTATAATCTCCAGGAGTTACACCCATATTTTCTTTAAATTGCCTGCTAAAATAGGTTAAATTTTTATAGCCTACTGCATCTGCTATCTCATATACTTTCATCCTTGTATCACGTAGCAATTCACAAGCTTTTTCAATCCTCTTATTGATTAAAAAATTACTGAAATTTTCAGTCATTTCTTCTTTAAAAATATATCCTAGATAATTTGGAGAAAACGCAAAATGATCTGCTACTTCTTGTAGTGTTAGCCGTTCTCCTAAATTTCCTTCTATATATTCAATAACGTCTACAATTAATTTATAGTTAGGCCTTTGTTTTTTCTTATATAAACTTTCTGCTACTTTATACATCTTGTCACTTAACCATGTTTGTAATGCTTCCATTGTTTCAAATTGAAACAATTCATTTAGATATTGTAATTTATTCCCAATGATTTGATATAAGTTTTCATTCATAGATATTAATTTGACTTCAAACTCAAATAATGCGCTTACAAGAAAAGTATAGACAGTCATTTTATCTTGTAGTTCACCTATAAAACAAAATAGTTTACTCAAAGATGAATCAATTTGTTTTAAGTCATATGCAGCAACTGCATTAAATAAGGAAGATAGAAGGTTATTAAAATCCCCTAATTCTTTAACCGTCTTCTCTGTAATATCTTCAACTCTAATAATATTTTGTTTATGAAGGAACATTTTATGCTGTAATGCTTTTTCTGCTTGTTTGTAAGATTCTTCAATCCCGTGTATATCATTTACAACCCTTCCCATTCCAATGGTAATTGTAAATTCTGAATGTATTTCAACTAAATTAACTAACTGCATCAACCTCTGCTGTGCTTCTTCTGCTGACCCTTCTAGGATAATAGCTATCTTATGGTGCGTTGTTTTATAATAGCGTCCTACCTTTTGTGTACAAATCTGTGTAGTAATCCTTCTGACTATATTGGATAAGATCTCTTTTCTCTCTTGTGGTAAATATTTGCTCAACTTTAACTGTAAATTATCAATTTCTACCACCGCAACGGAAAGTGATTTATGTTTCCAATGTATATTACACCTGTCTAATAGTGTGGTAATAGTACTTTCATTAAATGAGCCTTCTAATAACTCACTGATCACCTGATTTTCTAAGTAGGGAATAGACTGGTTGTATATCTTTTTCATTTGATGCGAAGCTCTCTCTTCTTCTATTTGCCTTACCACATTTTGAATCACTTCAATTAATTCGCCATCATCTACTGGTTTTAATACATAACCGCTTGCTTTCATGCGTATGGCTTCTTGGGCATATTCAAAGTCTTGATATCCACTAATAAAAACAGACTTTAAACAGGGTAATTTCTTTTTGGCCTCATCAAACAATGTAAGACCTGACATAATAGGCATTTTTATATCTGATACTAATAAATCTACATGGTGTCCCTCTATTACTTTTAATGCCTCAAAGCCACTATAGACTGCCCCTATTACCTGAAGCCCAAGATCCTCCCAAGGTACTAATTTAATTAATCCTTCTAGACCTAAGGCTTCATCATCTACCAGTAATACATTATACATAAAACTCCTCCATAGTTGCGCTAGTTTGCGTCTTATAATCTCATTATAGTTGTTTTGAACAAAAATTCAAATGCAATCATTTATATCTCAAAGACATTGATTATTTCTATTTTTAGTTGTTCAATAGCATCCATGGAAATATATACATTATTTACTGTATCCATTCATATTTAAAATATACTTATACTTCAAAAACATCAATTAACTTCTCCCCTTTTATATCATCCCTCTATCTTATCTGCATAAAAAGCCCCATTCCCGCAAGATACAGCGTGAATCCTGCCTGTGCTTTTTTCTACTGCAATTCCTTTCCAACGAATAGCCCCCAAGGAGGCATCATATAAATCCACCCATGTCCGTCCTTCATCTTTGCTATAATAAATAGAGGATTTACACGGGGACCAGTACAATGGTTCACTTGCAATATATATTTCTGCTTCTGACATTCCTCCGATTTCTATAGAAGTTGCATTAAAGACTTCGTCCTCTGCTGGAAAAAGTTTCTTCCATGTATCTCCATAGTCTTCACTTTTCCACAATCCTTCTCCAATAAATCCAGCATAAAGATATCCTGACCTTACTGGGTCTGCTTTAATCACATTTAATACCGATGACTTTTTCTTTTTAAATGGAAGGTCCTTAGATATGTCTTTCCATGTTCTTCCCCCATCCTTTGTTCGAAAAAGCCCCTCCGTCCACTCTCCTATATATAATATATCCCTTTCATGAGGGTCTACACACAATAATTGATTTGTTCCACACACGTTTTTAATTTGATAGACTACTACCGAATAGAGTTCTGCTTCAATCCAGTCTTTTTCATACGGTAATGCTTTGATATACTTTGGAAAAGGCAGTGTCATCTTGCTCCATGTTTCTCCCCAATCCATAGTCTTATAAAGACCTGCTCCCTCTGCAATAGCCCCATCAATATAAGCATAAAACCGACCTTTTTCAAAGCAATCCTCTGCCAACGCCTGTACAAATAGCCCTCCTGGCAAATCTAACACAACCTCCACAGTAGACCCGTTATCTTTACTACGTAAAATAGCACTTTTTCTGTCTTTTCCTCTATGGCGCGCCCCATATAAAATAAAGTCCTTATCAAAACGTGAAGGGGTTAAAGCTGTACTTGATGTATATTTTGTTTTCTTTACTTGATTGTAACTGATGCCATTATCCTTACTTATTTCTGGGGCATGGTCTGCTACAACAAAATATACCTTTTGATCTTGGGATGGATGACAAAGAACATTCTCTATACAAGTAGTTTCTGTCCCTTTAAAGTCATTTCCACACCATGTTTCCCCTCCATTTTCACTAGCTGATACCCCATACCAATTACTCATGAATAACTTACTTGGATCTTGTATATCCACTCTAACCTTAGAAATCGCCCATCCGATATGTCTGATGGTCATATAATCTGGATACCCGGTGAAATCTTCCGATCTATGATGCCTTATTAACTGCCACGTTTCTCCTTTATCTCTAGACTGATAAATAGATACAGGTGCGGCAAAAGTATGATCTCCCAATACCACAGGTGCTGTATATACAATTGACGTATTATTTGGATCTGTTGTAATGGTGTTGTATTTTAAATCTGGTAAATCACTTTGTTTTTTACGCCATGTTCTTCCCGCATCAGTACTTTTTAAAATGCCATTTGCTACGCAAGCTGCATGTAATAAATCTTTTTCTTCTTCATCAAATGCTAACTCTGCAAAATCGTATCCTTCATGTAAAACTTCCCATGTTCGCCCTTTATCTTGAGAACAATATAAACGCCCGACATGAGGTCTCTTAAAATCATGTAAAACAGTAAGCGAATCTTCTACTAACTCTACCTGTTCTGCCTCAATAGTGGTCACATCACTCACAGTACCAACATATAACCGATCTTTTACATAAGGATGAAATGCAACCAAACAAACTCTCTCATCTTTTAGCCCTCTATATTCCCACGTTTCACCTTCATCTTGGCTGCACCAAACGCCATTTGAGTATCCCCCAGTTACTACGCATTTAGCATCAAACGGATCTACTTGGATAACTTCCCCATACATTCTAGTCGGACCATTCCCATAATAGTCTACTTCATCACATACTGTATACCACCGCTTTCCTCCATTTATTGTCTTATGTATACTTCCAAATATTTTTTTGTCTCTAGCTTCTCCTGAACATCTAAATAATATCTGAGTATCATGTGGGCTCATAGCAATACCACGTACACTATGATGATGACATAAATCCATCCCATTATTTATTGGCTTCCAACTCCGCCCATGATCTATGCTTTTAAAAACTCCTGCTACATCACAACGGGCATAGAGGATATGTGGATGATGCTTAGATTGTATAATTCCTGTAATATACCCTCCTCCGCCCATATACGATTGTTGCCATTTATACTTTACTTGTTCTTCCTTTTTCATTGTAATCCCCCACCTAAACAGTTTATTGTATAATATATATATTTTTTTCCATGTTCTTTTTCCTTTATTGTACATAATTCATAACAGATTGTACTACTTACATATTCAACTATTTATTATACATTTCAATTCAATTTTCAACACGGTTTACCCTCTTCAACTTCTAATAAATTGTGATTATCTTTCATGCAAAAAACACTTCCAGATAATTGGGAAGTGTTTTTTGGTTTTAAATTACTCATCTCTACTCATCTATCTTTTTTTCTGTTTGCCAAGGATGAGGCACAAACATCAAAGGATATTTCTGGTTTTGCAATACTTCGTAAAATCTTAAAATTTCTTCTTCTAACCCTGTATAACAACATTTTTGGCAATAATATTCTTCTTCTTTATGATCGTAGCGAAGCATAATATCAATTTCTTTTGCAAAACATTCTGGGCAGCGATATGGATTTACGCTTTTTCGATTCTCATGCATGTATGCAGTCCCTCCCCTTGTCTTATCTGTTTTTTTACTTGCAAAGTATAAAAAGGTCTAAATAAGAAACCTTCTTCAAAGCCAACAGTGCTCTGTGCACTCACAGCTAACAATCTCACCTTTGTTTGTATCTGAGGAATTATGGCGTAGGCTTCTGCCCCTTTGTTTTCCTCTTCTTTTCTACTTTTGTATGCATAGGTAATGGCATGTGTTGTTGTATGCTGTTCACCTTTTATACCTAACTCTATCCCTCTCATGTCTTCTGGATACGGTGTCGTTCCATAACAGCCCCTATGGTACTCTATGAGCGTTACTTCTGCCTCTGGATCAGATATTTGAATTATATTGCGTTCAATTTGTACACTTCCATCGTTAGAAAAAATCAATCGAGACACAATAGTTAATTCTAAATCTTCGATGCAAATATCAATGGGAGCCATTTGCAATAGGGTTTGATTTGTGAGTGTTGTGCTTACTGCAGCATGGGTTCTATAATCTGCCAGAGATACTGTTCTTCCTTTGTAAGACACATTACATGTATGAATGCTTCCTCCATTCCCCCCTCCTCTATGCTCACAAGTAAGAATAAAAGGATAGCTTCCATTGGCTAAATGTTCTGTATCCGGCCCTAGGTTGCGTTCTACTTGTCCTGCATAAGGTCTAATATCACAAATACTTCCTCCAATATTAAGGTCTATAGCCATGCGAAAATTAGGATCTGTATACCAAAACATCTGTCTTTTAGAACCACATAAGATATCCTTCCATAATACACTTTCTGCTGTGCCATAGGAAATATTCTCTTTATACCATTGGGCAAATTCCCCCATGGTAAGTTGTTCTATCACTCCTTTGTTGCTTTGATATTTTATATAGCCAAGACAATCTCTATACATCTGCCTTGCATAGGCTGATGGCACTTCAAAGTTGTTTCCATCAACCATCCATGATGGACTCACAAAAACATTATAATAGACATAATCATTGTAGTCGCATTGGGTAATCCACTCATCAATAAAACGGTACATGTAGGGACATTCATCCTTATCATTGGCTTTTCCCCGAATGATATTGGCAGGATGGCTAGAGAAATAATCATCTCGACTTGTTAAAGCCAGTAACATATCTCGGTTCAAATGAGGAAGTGCCACAATATCAATGGCATCTTCTTTATTATGCGCTGGGCAGAAGCTATTGTTTTTAGAAGGATAATAGGTACCCCAAGGTCCGCCTTCACTAAATAGATACCACTGATTGCGATTACCTTCATACATATGAACCCCTTCTTCAAAACAACTCACAATACATGCCTGTATCGTTGGATACTGTGTATGAATCCACTGTAATGTCTGTGCATCTATATAGTAGGCTCCCATAGAGTTAGGGTACCTCTTAAAAGTGTCATGAAACGTTGTAAATATTTCTGTCAATATCATTTTCTTTTCTTCAAATGTGTATAAATATAACGCTCTTTCATCCATCCCAAACTTCTCTTGAAATGTTTTGCATTGAATACCTTCTAGATGAATTCCAATTTCATCTCCATAACATTCTTCTTGTTGCTTAATATATTCGGTAATGTGCTTATGGTGCATTGCTTCATATGTTACCAATATAGTTGCCTTTAACCCTATTTCATGTACAAGATCTTGTTGGAAATACAAAGCCTCCACTTTATCTGCATCTTCATCCACGCGATGGATGATATTTGTGAACATCTTTTTCATAGCGCACCTCTTCATTCAATATGAGTTTTTATTTTATTTCAATGAAATCTTTTCATAATCTCAAAACACGCTCTACTATTATGATAAGGACACTTCCAAGGTCCTACTTTTGGCATATCATTTGCAATTTCTCCATTGCTTTCTATTTTATTAAACCATTCCCCATGTTCCCAGTCGATCATCTCTTTCTCAATGAAATTCCATACTTCTTTGAATGCCTGTAAAAAATGAGGCTTTTTTGTTAACTGATATGCATTTAAAAATCCAACAGCTGCTTCTGCTTGTGGCCACCAATCCTTATCTTTATTAAAGATTTCTTTTGAATTAGCTTCATAAAATAATGAACCATCTCTATCTCGTCCTTCATCATAAGTTACTTGTGCCATCCTAATAGCCATTTGTTTTGTTTTTTCAATAAGTATCTGATCTTCTAAAACCTCTGCCGCTTCTACTAAAAGCCAACTTCCTTCTATATCATGCCCATAGGAAATGTGATCTGCTTTTACAGCCCATTTTTCATCAAAAAACATTTGAAAATGGGCTGTGTCTGGATCAATAATATGATCTAACGTCACTTTAATAAGCTCCTTTAATTTTTCTTGTAATCTTTCATCTTTCCATCCTTGCAATAGATTTGTGTAAGCTTCCATAATATGAAGATGATTATTCATTGACTTTTTTTCATTTATAGCTACATCACTCATACGAACATCTTGTGGTATTTTCCATTCTCTTGTAAATGCTTCTAAATATCCCTTATATGTTTTATCATAGCTATATTCTTCTATTAACTCAAATAACTGAATGGCTTTTTGTAAACTTTCATTTTGTTGGGTAGCATGGTAATATTCAGTATAGGCATAAATCCCAAAGGCTTGCCCATAGATTTGTTTACGATCATTAAGAACCTCTCCTGTTGGACTTACATGCCAGTATAGTCCACCAAATTCCCCATCCCAAAAATAACGATTGATATAGTTGTATGCCCTCTCTGCCATCTGTAAATAGGATGGTTCTTGGAATATGCGATATGCCATAGAATAAGTCCATAAAATACGTGTACATAATACCAAACTCAATGGTGCCTTCTCATCCTTGATGAGATCGTTGGTTATATGTCCATAAAACCCCTCATTATTTTCATGTGCCACATGACTCACCCAAAAGGGTAAAATGTTTTCTTGTAATACTCTCTTCGCCTTTTTTTTATATACATTATCTGTCACACTCTGTGTCATATTCTCCTCCAAATGACCCAACCTCCTCACGAATTAGTTACTTTACATAAGTTATATATATACTCATATTATATTTTGTATACTTTTCTTAAACAACATATAAGAACAACGAAATATTGCACTTTTCACCGTTCATATCAAAGAACTAGGATGTATGCATATCTGCATCCTAGTTTTTTAATATACTCTATTTAAAACTCCTCTATGACTTCATTGTTTTCTAACCAGGCAATCATATTTAATACAAGATAGTTCCAATTTTGAAAACCCCGATTTAATACGGGTTCACCGTTTTCCGGCAAGTAATACTCATGCAGCGCTCCAAACCGTTCAATGTCTCGCCCAAATAATCGAACTGTTTTTTCTGCTAATTCCTTTGCTTCTTTTTCATACCCATAGGACTTCAGTCCTTTAAATGTCATATAATTCGAGATCCCCCAGATCGGTCCTAACCAACTAGACGGATTCCCAGAAGCTCGTACATTATACATTTTTTCCATCTTGGATAGTGTTCTTACACCAAAAGGTGCATTGAAAGTATCCGTATTGCAATAATGCTCTTTTACCATGCGCTCCGCCTGTTGATCAGTAGCAACCCCAGACCACATCGCCATAAATCCAGACCAAACGCCTATCCGTTGAATAAGACAATCCCAATCTCTCGGTTGCCCACCATGAAGAGGCATTCTTGCATAGTGTCCTTTTCTCAATTCTTCTACAGGATGTAAATTTAGATCTACACTATAATAAAAACCATCTCTTTCATCCCAACAATGCTCCTGTATGGCTGCTTTTAGCTCTTTAGCATCTTTCTCAAAATGTGTGCCAATCTCTTGCAACCCTAAACATTCACACAGATAAACCATAGCTCTTAACTCTTTATACATCAAACAATTTAGATAAATAGAGCCAGAGCTTCCTGCTGGGCGATAATAGGTACAGGGATCATTATCTACGCCAATGGCTGCATCTGTCTGCCAATAATACAAACCACACCTATGTCTGTGATGATTGCGATAATTATTTAAAAAGGTCTGAAGAAAATAAAATTTATCTCTAATCCATTCAGCATCCCCTCCGCATAAATTAACTACAAATGCAGCATGTTGGGCTAAAACAGGCTTGTGCATATTTTCTGTATAGATATTTTTCGGCTTACGTTCCTTTATATCATCTCCTCTATATACACAAACAGGAATCCACCCATCCATGCCTCCCCAATTTAAGAAATTAAGAATACATCCCTTTTCATATTCTAAAGCCCTTATGGATTCCTCTTTATCATTTCTTTCCAATAAGATCTGCCGCACAGCAATATTGCTAAGCCAGCAATCCCAATCCCATAAGGCGTCAACATATTGCTCACTGCCAGGGGTTAAAAAGGGATAGGTAAACACGCCCCCCGCTTCCCGAAACATCCCCTGATAATTATTATAAAGATTGTCTCTGATTATATTAAAATAAGGTTTTAACTCTTTTGTATCCATATCTATCTCTCCTATTATATGATGTCCATTTGTTTCATTCTATTTTTTCCTTTAACTACATCTTCCGCTGTAACATTTGGATTATACTCAAATACGCGGATAACATCCTCTTGCATATATTGGTGCAGAGAACTAAAATCAACATCACCTTTTCCTACACCTATATGATCTCCTGCATTGATTGCATCATGAAGATGCACCCCTATTAATCTGTCTCCAAAAGCATGGATAAGTTCACCCTTTTTATATAATCCATAGACTTCTAAGACATGGGCATGTCCTGTATCATGCCAATATCCTACATGATCACTGTATTTGTCTAAAAGCATTCTAACTTCCTCATGGCTTGGGATTTCATGATACCAGTACCTATTTTCCAGACCTATTTTCATTCCCTCTGAAAGACATGGGATTAGTTCTTCTATACTTCTCCTAATGGCCCCTAAATGACCTTTCGCATTTCTTTTTCTTTCTTCTTGAAGATATGTTCTTAGCATAGCAAAAGAAGTATTGTTTGAACTTCCTTCTTTCACCATCTGAGATAAGATGAGTTGGTAAGTCATTGGGATGTCCACCTGTCCTAAGTGAATTACGACTACCTTTGCATTTACTCGTTTTGCTACTTCAATCGTTTTCTTCGAATAGGCAACCGCTAACCGTCTTTCCTCTTCATCCAAAGATGCAATTCTATCTCCAATTTCTATGTGCTGTTTTCCTTCCTCTTCTACTACTGGGCAAATATTATGAACGCTTGACACTTCAATTTTCTGCGCATCATATAGTGTAATAATATCTTCTACTTGCTTTTTTGTTGAATTTGCTCCTAACTCAATACAGTCAAATCCTAATGCTTTTATTTCTTTTATAATATCTATTCCACTCGTATACTTAGTTATATTCCATTTTGTTGATAGACTTACTTTCATCTCACCTACTCCTTACTTCTCATTTTCTATGCTGATAGGCTTACCTTGCTGATGTACTTGATCTCCTTTAATTGTTGTACAATTTCTTGTAGGTCTAAATCTTGGAAAATAATGTGAAGCGCTGTACAAACTGTACAGCGCTTCTTTACTTATCTCTATAAAACTCTTGCATTACATAATATGCCAGCTTCTTATGTTTTTTATCACCTGAAAGCAGCCCTTTTAGATTATATCCCTTTTGATATTGATTGGTTCTTCGTGGGCATCTAAAATCAAATAATATCCAAGGACTAATCCCTTTAATATAAGGAATAGAACCTAATACTTCCACTTGCCTTTTATATACGTTGTATTGATGATCTTCTGTGAAAAAATCATCTCTAGTTCCTCTATGCCCTGATAATGCCCCTGCACCAAATTCTGTAATCACTACTGGCTTATCTGGTTTACTGTTTTCAAAGCATTGTGGAAGCTTTTCAAAATTTGGATCATACCATCCATAGTACTCATTGATTCCGATAATATCTAGATACTCGCTCAAGCGATCATCAATGATATTGCTTATTTTATCAACTAAACAAGCTGCTGAGATTAAACGTGTAGCATCTGTTTCTTTCGCTTTTAATGCTAAGTTTTTCATAAACTGTAGTCTAGCATCTGTGTCTGGGTTTTCATTTCCTACAGACCAAATTATTACACTTGCTCTATTTTGATCTCTTTTAATGAGCTCTAACAATTGATTCTGTGCATCTGCAATAGTTTCTGGATTTTCAAATTCTATAGTCCAATATACAGGAATCTCTTCCCATAACATGATTCCTAAGGTATCTGCGATTTGTGCAACTCTTTCGGAATGTGGATAATGGGCAACTCTCATATAATTACAATTCATCTCTTTTGCAACACGTAGATTTTCAACAATCTCTTCCTCTGTTACTGCTTTTCCATTTTCCTTACTTTCTTCATGACAAGCAATTCCCTTTAAAAATATTTTTTCTCCATTCAAATAAATATCTGTACCTTTCACCATAATTTCACGAAATCCAATACTTTCTTTTACGACGTCCTCACCATAGGTGATTTCTACTTTATATAATTTAGGTGTATCAGTACTCCAAAGTTCTGGATGAGCCTCTATTTCTATAGATGCTTTTCCATTTTTTACATAAACCGTCTGCTTAATATTCAATTCTGGAATCCGTAGTAGTGCTTCCCCTTCTTGCTCCGGTCCATCCACTCTAATATGCCCTTGCAGTATTTTCATATTACTTCCAGGTTGTAGTTGTAATTTGAAGTCCTTTATAAATGTTTTTGGTAGTCTAAATAGTGCAACGTCCCTATATAACCCTCCATAATTAAACCAATCTGTATTATCTGCTGGCAATGTATCTTTTCTTCTTGAATTATCCACAACAACCTGAATTCTATTTTCTTTTTCTAAGTAATCCGTTACTTCTACATAAAATGGAGTAGATCCACCTTTATGATACCCTATAAATTGCTTATTTAAAAAGATTCTAGTTTCATAATTAGCTGCTCCAATTTTTATAAAGACTCTTTCTTCTCCTCTATTGACGTATTTGAACTTTCGGGTATATATTCCTATACCTTCATAATAAAAGCATCTTTGATCTTTTATATTCCAACATGAAGGAACAGATACAACATCCCATTGATCATAGTTGTATTCTGGTGGAATGGCTCTGCCTTCTTTATCCGTTAACTCTTCTTTGTACCACTCCGACCTTAGAAAAGTATCATATTGATCTACTTGAAAATGCCACAATCCATTCAATAACTCTTTTTCTCTGTATGCATCATGGAACATTCCTTCATGCGTTAATCTCGGTTCATAAAGGTGCGCTTTATATTCTTCATTGTGAATTTGCTTATCAAAGTTCCTAGGTCTTTGCTGCATAAGTATTCTCCTCTATTCTTTTTAACTTTTTATTTACTATAAAATGTAGTCGCAGATCTAGCAGGAACAGTATACTCAATTGCACCATCTGCCATTTCAAATTCTCCGATAAAAGAGTATCTCTCATTGTCTGAAGTACGATACCCCTCAAAAACTTCACTTATAGCTCCGCTTAACTCCACTGTTACTTTTTTATCTTCCTCTGATACATTCAGTATTATAAACGCATCTGAGTTATCTGTCCCATTAGATGAGAATCCAATGAATTGTAGTTCTGTATCGTTACATCTTACACTAGATACCGCCATTCCTGGTTGACCGGCACGGCAAAGTTGTTTGTAATAAAAATACCCTTGCTCAATGGTATAATCTCCATTTCCATCTACACGAAAGGCCGTCCCTGGATTTGGATCTCCACCAACCCATTTACTTGACCATTGTACACAAGCCCACGGTATAATTGCATTTACTTTTGTACAATAAATATTGAAACGAAATTCCTTTAAAAAATCAATGTCCATATTTTTCCAACTTATAGATGTAGTCCATGCATGTAAATCTGGATTCTTTTCACGTAACATATCTACCCCTGTGCTGCGTCCATCTGCAAACCATCTATTTGAGTTTAATACAATAAACCCATGAGAGGTAATGAGTCCTAAGCTCTCTATAGCTTTTTGATCATCTGCAATTGTTTCTGCATAACCCCATTCTTGAAAGCGATACCAGTTAGTCGTTTCTCCCGGAGTAACCCCTATATCTGCTAATTGGTTAGCATCTAAAACCTCTTTAGTGAGTGTAAGGAATTCTGCTACCAATTCTTCGTTCCAATACATGTTGTAATCATGTCCATCATCTAAATAAGATTCACTGCCATCCTCCGGCCAGCGGGTAAAATCTTCCCCTTCATTATGGAGGGATATATATCGAACTGGTACTTCATTTTCTCTTAGATACTGCACCCAAGAAACCATATATTTTGCTAATTCCTGTTTAAATTTAGGGTCTAAATCCCGCCCTCTCATAAAGCCTTGCTTGGTCATCCACGCAGGGGGCCCATATAAAGTTGTAATAATCTCTAAGTCCCTTCCTTTTTTTCTGCTTTTTTCAAGACCTTGCTCAACAAAATAGCGCATCCATTTTGTTGTCGTTTCATGGTCATATAACCTTTGATCTATAAAGTTAAGTCCTTCTTGATTTTGTTTGTCTTGTTGTTGGTGAAAAGGATCTAAAAACATCTTTACAACGCCTGGTTTTAACCCCTCTTCTCCAAAAATATGATCTAATATCTCTTGTCTTTTTTCTTCTGATAGTGTGCTGAATCCTCCATAGTCTTGTGGATTTCGTGCATAATCTTCTGTTTGACAGGTTTCTACATAATTTACACCAAATCCATCCCAATCCCTTAGCTTCTTCGAAAAATTAACTTTTGCTTTAATCATGTCATTCCCCCAGTGTTTCCACAAATTTTTGTTTTTAAACTATGCTATCTTAATTGTACCTTCATCCGATCTCTTAATCAATTTGACAAATCAACAAAAGTTTATACTTTTCAACTCATTAACTTGCTGTGCTTAATTTATTTGAGTTTCGCAAGGAGCTGGTATAAATATTACTATTTTCACAAAATAATACACTGCATACCACTTTGCCTTACGTCCCATATCAATTAATCCCAACTGATCTCAACTACAAACTGAACCGTATCCCTTTTTGTAAGATATTTAAAATCCTCTAGCCGCATATTACTTTCCATCCCACTAGAAGGAAGCTTATAATCTATCGTAAAGCTTGGCCCACAAAGCATTACAATAAGAGCACCTCAAATTACAGCCTGCAAAATTAATACCTTTATTCACCTTCTCAATATACGCTTTTGTTTCTTCAAGTATTTCATCTGGCTTAATCTCGGTATATTGATGCACTCTAGGTTTTTTTCTCATTTCAAGTTTAATAGCAGTAAAAAAGAGTACCACGTGCTACTTTAAGTAGCATGCGGCACTCTTACTAGTTTCTATTATTAAAGAAATAGTCCTGTTACGAAAGTGCATTTTCCATACCACCCGAGGCTATAAATAATACACTTCCTGGAGATGTTTCAACCACTTCAATCATATCATCATACTTCATTGGCATGCCAAGAATACTGAGGTCTGCTATTTCTGCTTTAAAAATTTCCTTATAATCACCTATTAATAAATGAATCTTCGTATTAACAGGTAATCGTGCCTGTTCAATAAATTCCTTAAGCTGTTTTTCTGCTTGTTTCTTTTCTTCAGCATTATTAACCACACGACAAAGTTTAATTTCCACATCTACATTCTTAGCAATCTGCAAAGCACAAAGTACAATTAAATCATTGTTTGGACTTAGATCCCTTAGCCAGATATTAATTTTATGTTCAAGTCCTATATTGTATTTAGGGTGTAGCCATAAACACATAACTGCCATCTTAATAGGTTTAAGTTCTCTATAGAGTTCTTTGAAATTCTTTTGTTTATCCTGATCGTCACTAATCGTAAAGAGTACTGCATTAGGCGCTAAGAATGTGCTTGACAAGCACTGCAGCGTTGGCACTAATACTGCCTTAAATGCTGTAGACTTGACAAGGATTTTTTGAGCAAATATTTTTTTATCCTTGAGTGGCGCCAAGGCTTCATCAATTTCTTTTTCATATTCTTCGTCTATGTTATCCTCTGTATAGATACTCATATAATAAACACGTCCTGCAGGAAATATAATACTTTGAACAAGCCGCGATACCCTTCTAAAATCCTCTGGTCTCTCAACAGGTATTACAATAGAAGGCTTCCAAAGCCTAGGATGATACGGAAGAGACATAGCTTTTTGAGCTGCCCACTCCGCAATGGCTATAAATACCCCACCTCTAACATCACCCCAAGGCGAAGTCATATGTCGTTTTTTTAGGAGTGTGTAGATGCCCATCGTTAATATAAGTGTAACAGATGAAAACAAAGGATTAATAAGCAGCATTGCAGAAATACATCCTCCCGCACCAATCATTGGGATATAAATCGGCATAGCCATAGTAGGTCTAAAACTGGCAATTCCAATTTTCTGTTCTAAAAGCACTACTAGGTTAATCATACTATATGTAGTTAAGAAGATCATAGTTAACAGTTCTGCTAAGCTATCTAAATTTCCCCCAAATATAACAGCGAAAGATATTAATGAAGAAAAAATAATAGCATTAAAAGGCTCACCCTTTTTATTCTTTTTTGCAAATACCCTAGCAAGGGGAACGACTCTGTTTTCACTTAATGCTGAAAGGGTTCTTGGTGCAGTGACTAAAGAAGAAAGCGCTGATGAGAGTACAGCTCCCATTATACCTGCAATAATAATAAACTTAACACTTCCAAGTCTTAATATAATTGAATTATCTGTAAGCAATAAACTTTCAGTCGCTTGCTTTGCAAACCAAATTGCAAGGAGTATATAGAAACCAAAACCTGTCAATACTGCTGCAAGCGTTCCTCTTATAATGCTTTTCCTAGGATTCTCAAGTTCTCCTGACATCGTTGCACCAGTCAGAATACCCGTTACTGCTGGAAAAAAGATCGCAAAGGTTGCCCAAAACCCTGCTTGCTCTAGTTCACCAGTGAGTATCATTTCTCCTGGATTCATGCTCTCTCCAGTTAAGAATGATACTATAGACAAAATGACTGCTCCTAAGATAAAATATTGTATTTTAAAAGCAAGGCGTGCACCGATAACGGATAAAACAGTAAGAAGTAGCCATACTAATCCTCCTACCCACTGGACAGAATGATCTGGGAAAAATGTAATCCATAGTTCACTAAAACCAGTTATGTAAAAAGCAACAGCTATCGCTTGTGAAAGATATAATGGAATGCCGATAGCTCCACCCATTTCAAGTCCTAATGACCTTGTGATAATAGAATAAGCACCACCTGCCCCAATATTAATATTTGTGAGCATTGATGACATAGATAAAGACGTGCAAATTGTAATAACATGTGCTATCACGATAATGATTAGTGTATTCCAAAGTCCTGCATTCCCAACAATCCACCCCAACCTCAGGTACATGATAACCCCTAGTATTGTTAGAAGCGTTGGAACATAAACTCCCTCAATCGTTTTGAGGCCTACTCTAGTGGTCATAAGAACATCTCCTTAGTATTGCCTTTTTAAATACCATCTTATCATATTATGCTTAAAATATCATCTAGGAAGTGTTGATCATTTTTATAAATCATAAGCACCTTGCTGAATTAACAAGGTGCTTATGATTTGATTAAAGTTCCTTAAGTGCTACTTTTAAAATACTGATGCATTCATCGATTTGCTCTTTACTTATAATAAGTGGTGGAACAAAACGTACTACATTTTCCCCAGCGCCTACAACAAGCATACCTTTTTCGATACATTTATTCACCACATCTTTTGGGGCTATGTTAAGGGCAATGCCTTGCATAAGACCCATGCCTCTTACGTCTGTTATCACACTAAAGGCTTCTTTTAATTTATTAAGTTCACTTTCAAGATAAGCCCCCATTTCTTTAACGTGGGCTAGCAAATTATTTGTAATGAGTTCATCAAGCACTACTTGAGCTGCTGTAGTCGCAAGTGGATTACCTCCAAAAGTTGAAGCGTGATCTGCAGGTACAAATACATCTGCTTTTGCGTTACATAACATCGCCCCAATAGGGACCCCACCACCTAATGCTTTTGCTAGGGTGATTACATCTGGCTGTATATCAAAGTTTTCAAAGGCAAATAAAGTGCCAGTTCTACCAATACCCGTTTGTACTTCATCGACTATAAGCAGTGCATCGTACTGATGACAAAACTGTTGTACCTCTTTGAGATAGGCTTTATTCCCTGGAATAATCCCACCTTCTCCTTGGATAACTTCTAGAAGCACCGCACATGTACTTTCATCTATAAGCGCTTTTAAGCTGTCTATATCATTATAATCTGCATAACTAAAGCCTTCCATAATTGGCATAAAGCTCTTTTGATATTTTGCTTGCCCTGTTGCTGATAGTGCGCCATAAGTTCTGCCATGAAAAGAATGATGCATCGTAATGATCTTTGTTTTATTTTCACCTTTACTTTTTCCATATTTTCTGGCGAGCTTAAGAGCTGCTTCATTGGCTTCTGCGCCACTATTACAGAAAAAAACTTTATCAAATATTGAATTTTCTATAAGGCGTTTTGCTGTTTCTATCTGCTGTGGCACGTAGTAAAGGTTGGATATATGAAGTAACTTATCCACTTGTTCTTTAAGTGCATCCCTTAGTCCTTTATGTGAATAGCCTAGCGCATTAACGGCAATCCCTGCACACATATCTAAATATTTTTTACCTGTATCGTCATAGATATAAACGCCTTCACCATGGCTTATTGTAATAGGAAATCTATTATAAGAGTTCATTATATATTTTTGTCCAAGCTCTATACATCTAGACATACTTCATCCCCTTTTTTATACATCATCGTCCCAATCCCACTGTGCGTATAAATTTCAAGCACAAGTGCATGCCCAAGTCGCCCATCAAGAATATGCACCATCGAAACACCTTGTTCAATAGCTTCCATACAGCACTCAACCTTTGGAATCATGCCGCCTGCAATAACACCCGACTTGATATATTCTTTTGCTTCTTCATCATTTAAATATGAAATAAGAGTAGCTGAATCATCCTTATCTTTAAGTACGCCTTCAACATCTGTTAAAAACACCAATTTTTCTG
This sequence comes from uncultured Clostridia bacterium, assembly GCA_937921505.1. Taxonomy (GTDB): domain Bacteria; phylum Bacillota; class Clostridia; order Lachnospirales; family Cellulosilyticaceae; genus FMMP01. Next base: position 29,151 of record CAKZUB010000006.1, read on the forward strand.
CCTTAAGTGCTGCAGCTATAGCTACTGCTGCATAATCTGCATTAATATTATAGGTATTCCCCGCATCATCTGAACCAATAGGTGATATAACAGGTATAAAGCCATTATCTATCAGTGTATGAATAAGTGATGTATTGACTTTTTCAATTTCTCCGACAAAGCCTAGATCACCACCTTCCTTTGCAATTTTTTTGGCACGAAGGATTTTGCCATCTTTACCTGTAAGACCTACAGCAAGGCCACCTTGCCCCGAGATCATCTCAACAATTTGTTTATTAACCTTTCCTGCAAGTACCATCTCTACAACTTCCATTGTTTCTTTTGTTGTTACTCTGAGTCCATTAATAAATTCTGACTGGATATCAAGCCTTTTAAGCATTGTATTGATTTCTGGGCCTCCTCCATGTACAATCACGGGCTTTAATCCAACTAACTTTAAAAGCACCATATCCTGCACAATGGTCTTATTAATTTCAGGGTCAAGCATCGCACTTCCCCCATACTTAATGACTACAGTATTGCCATTAAAAGCTCTTATATAAGGCAACGCTTCAATAAGTACATTTGCTTTTTCAAGTACATCTTTTATCATAATGGTCTCCTAACTTCTGTAATCCCCATTTATTTTGACATAGTCATAGCTTAGGTCACAGCCCCAAGCAGTTACACCTATGTTGCCTTCTTGCATAGTAACTAAAACTTTAATTTCATTTTCTTGTAATACTTCTTTTGCTTTTGCTTCACTAAATTTAACAGGAAGCCCCTGTTTTAATAGACTTACATAACCTGCAATACTTTCAATGGCTATATCAACCGTACTCGGATTAAAGTTTATACCAGCGTACCCCATTGCACAAAAGATTCTTCCCCAGTTTGCATCTTCACCAAAGAATGCTGTTTTAACAAGGCTAGAAGTTAAAATACTCTTAGCAAGAGCTTTGCCATCTTCAAAACTTGAAGCGCCTGTAAGGCTAACTTCTAATAGCTTAGTAGCACCCTCTCCATCTTTGACAATGGAAATCGCAATATACTTACAGACTTCATATAAGCTTTCAAAGAACTGGTCATAAGCTTCACCCTCGCTATCAATAAGAGTGTTGCCTGCAAGGCCATTTGCAAGAACTAATACAGAGTCATTTGTACTTGTATCGCCATCTACCGTAATCATATTAAAGGTCGTGTCAATCGCTTTTTTAAGAGCTTTTTGAAGCATAGGTTGTGTAATATTAACATCCGTTGTAATAAACCCTAACATCGTTGCCATATTAGGATGAATCATCCCCGAACCTTTACCCATGCCTCCTATAGTTATTGCCACATCTCCTAATTTTTGCTCGATCGCAATTGTCTTACTTGCTGTATCTGTTGTAAGAATAGCTTCTGCTGCATTGTTTGCGGATTCTAAGCTAGCACTTACTTCTGGTGCGACTTTGCTAATACCTTCTTTAATAGTATCCATTGGTAACTCTACACCGATTACGCCTGTTGAACAGACAAGTACTTCTTCTTTTTGTATCCCAAAAGCTTGAGCTGTAGCTCCTGCCATTTGCTCAGTATCTCTAAATCCTTTTTCACCTGTTGCTGCATTGGCATTTCCACTATTAATGACAATCGCATGTACTTTATTTCCAGTTTTTAAAACCTCTTGGTCCCATACAACGGGCGCTGCCTTTACAACATTTTGAGTAAATGCGCCTGCATAAGTACATCCTGTTTCGCTGTATACAATCGCTAAATCTTTTCTCTTGTTTTTAATCCCGATATATGCTCCAGCTGCTTGAAATCCTTTTGCTGCTGTGATGCCACCTTGTATCAAATTCATAAATAACCCTCCATTCGCTTATTGTATCTATTGTCTCTACGCTTGACTAAAATAATGCACATATGATTAAATTCAACTACTTATACTCTTATACATGATAAATTTGTGTAACTATTTATGCGTCTCTAACAAATACGCCATATGTTTATGTTAGTTACAATTATAAGCCTTTTTTAAATATTTTCAAGTAGTTTTACGAATTTTTATTAGTATTGTTGTATTTTTATGCATTTCATATACTCTATGCACATGTTATGCCTATTGTGCTTACAGTTCACTAAATAGAGTGTATAAAAAAAATAGAGGTTAAAAATCACCTCTATTTTTTTTATACCTATTGCATATCGCAAGCTTTGCTTGTGATACATTTCATTTTATCTTGATTTAAAAATACTTCCATCATAGCTTTAATGTTTTCTGGTGGTACATCAAAAGGTACTGCATGTGTAGGTGCAGCTATATAGCCACCATTTTGTCCCATAATTTTCATAATACGTTCTGTCTCTTTTTTTACTTCTTGCGGCGTGGCATAGGGTAGTAACTGTTGTGTAGATATCCCACCCCAAAAAGTTAAATCTTTTCCATATTTTTCTTTAATCATTTCTAAATGATAGATTTCAGGTTGGAATGTCTGATAACAGTCTAATCCTATTTCTATAAGATCTTCAAAGATTTCCTGGATATCTCCGCATGAATGCTGCATCACAAACTTACCTTTTGATTTAACTCTTTCATACATTCTTTTCATCCTTGGTTTAATAAAGCGTCTCCAGTGACTTGGTCCCATAATAAGTCCCTTTTGTTGCCCCCAGTCATCTCCAAAATACACGCCATCTATTTCATACTCTAGCGCTATATCTATAAGCTTCAGATTATAGTCACAGATTCTATCATATAAGACTTCTAGTTCATCTGGATTTGTAATCATGTTTATTAAAACATTTTCCATCCCCATTAAACTCCAAGACCTTTCAAACATACAAAATCCAAAGCCTGCCATTGTAAATTTATCTTCTTTGGTCGCTATAAGTTCTTCATATTCCTTGCGTAATCTTTGTTCATCTATACCGGGAAATTCATACGTATAGTCTTCTAAATCCTCTATAATGGGATGATCGATGACGCCTATATCTTTATCTGCACCGCTTCTATTCCATACAGCTTTAAAGTCATCTCTAAAATATCCGGGCCTATCTGGTAGCTCAGTAGGCCATCCCCAGTACTGAGTATAATGTAAATGGAGCCCCCAGTTACTTTCGAAATGCTCATTTCCAAAGTAGTGAATCATATTTTCTTTAGCTTGTTCCGTGAACTCTGTAAAATAAGGAATAATGCTTGTTTGCTCGTGTCTTAGTGCTTTTATAACTCTTTCTTTTCTTGTCATATAAATCCCTCCGAATTTGTATTGCTATACAGTGTCTTATGCATTCTATTGTATGCCTTTTCACGTTATAGCGATAGTTATGATCATTCATTTTCTAGCATAATCGTTCACTTTCTTTGCTAAAATTCTAAGATGATTTATAAAAGATGACAATAATATTTGATTATAATAGATCCACTGTTTTTTTGTCCTACTTCTAGTACTTAAATCTTCCTATACTTTGATTCATTTCTTCTGCAAGGTTGGCTAATTCTTCACTTGCACTTGCTATTTGTTCCATGGAAGTGATCTGCTCTTCTACAGAAGCCCCTGTTTCTTCTGTTCCTGCTGCATTTTCTTGTGAAATAGCTGATAGATTTTCAACAATATGAATGATTGTATCTTTTTTACTTGCCATCATTTTACCAGATTCATTCAGTGTATCAATGCCTTCTTTTGTTATTTCAATAGCTTGCGCAATACCATCAAACTTATTTTTTGTATCTTCTACACTTTTTGTTTGTTCTTCTACTATTTTAGTCATCTCTTGAACTGTCTTTACTGCGGATTGTGTTTCATTTTTTAAGTTACTAATGACTTTGGAAATTTCTTTTGTAAACTGATCTGATTGCTCTGCGAGTTTTCTAATTTCATCTGCTACAACTGAAAATCCTCTGCCTGCTTCTCCAGCTCTTGCTGCCTCAATGGCTGCATTTAATGCGAGTAAGTTGGTTTGATCTGCTATATTTTGTATCATACTACTTGCATTGCTAATTTTTTCTGCACTTTGATGCGTATTGGCAATAACCCTATGTATCTCTTGTGCGGCTTGATTACTTATTTGAGTTTTTTCAACTAATTGCTGTATGTTTTGGATACCTTCTTCTTTTAAAGAACTTACTCTATCTGTAGAACTATTAAGTTGTTTTACTTTTTGTTGATCACTTTCAATCAATACGCCTAACTCATTGATGGTTCTAGCTGCCTCTTCCATATTTTTTGCTTGTTCATTTGCACCATTTACAATTTCTTCTATCGTCTTACCGATTTCATCTGCTGCAACTGATGCTTGATCACTTGTTGCTGTTAATTCTTCTGCTGAGGATGCAACCTGTTGTGCTGTATAAGATACTTGTCTTATAAAATCTTTGAGGTTGTTTATAATGGTTTGAAATGCATCTGCTAATAAGCCCATTTCATTTTTGCTTTTAAGAAATGAATCTGGTACATCTGTTGTAATATCTAGCTGTGCAATCTTTTGAGCAAATTTCGCTGCTGCTACAATAGGTTTTGAAATCTTCCCTGCAATCAGTAATATAATCCCCGTAGCTATTAAAATACCTATTATAATAATTATTATGCTAAACGTTAACTGCTCTTTAAGAGGGGCTCTTATTAATTCTAAGTCATAAGTGATTTCTACTATCTTACTTGTATCTGAGGCATAATCTGGACTTTTTAAATCAACATATATATATTTTGTAAGTGTATTTTTTTCCTTTATCTCATAAGTACTCTTTGTCTGTGATATTTCTTCTATAATTGAAAGTAGCTCTTCATCAGGCTTAAAGTCTGCATCTCCATATAACTCTCCTGTAATAACTGTAAATAAGCGAATAGATTTTAGTGCTGGATTATCTTGTGCTAAATTTTGCTGAAGACTTAAATAATCCATATTCCCAATATTATCTTTAAATTGATCTGTAGATAATCCTAATTCTAGTAAGTATTTATGATCCGGTGTAGGCATATAGGAATATTTTCTTAGCGTAGAATCATTTACAGAGCTTGCAATTTTATCTGAAGAGTACTCAGTGCCTTCTCGTAAGCCTGTGAGAAAACTGTAAAACCCTTCCCATTGTTTAAAATCAAGTCCCTGATCTTTCTCAAATGTTGTGTATTCAACAATCCCGTCATCACTAATAATATAAATATCCATCTCTCCACCTAGTTGACTCTTAAGCATTTCTAAGTTCATATTTGCTGGATTTTTACCACTCGCATGATAGGCATCAATTAAAACATCAAATCCGTCTTTCATTTTGTTATCAAAAGATCTTCCTAACATATTATAAGCTTCATCTACTATTGTTATGGTTTGTGATATATTTTCCTCAATTTGAGATTGAACCAAAAGAAAACTTTTTTGAAGATTGTTCTGTGATACTTGAAAATTGGTAACCCCTAGTATAATTAAGATAGGGATAAAAACTGAAATCAATAATAACGTTAGTTTGTATTTCATGGGTTTATAATTTTTAGATTTACGATTCATAACCTTTACGCTCCTCATTATATAGCTAACCATTGCATTAGCAATTTATTTATATTTATACAACTCTAATTAAGCTCTAATATACGCTATCATTTATTTATGAACTCAGATATTCACTAATAAATCTAACTTATACTTAGAGCTCTTTTAACTAAAAAAATGAATTATATTAAACTTCCTCCACATACTCCTATGGCTTCTCCTGTTACAAATGAGCTTTCTTCACTTGCTAAGTAAACAGCTACATTGGCCATATCTTCTATCGTTCCAATTCTTTTGAGTGGGTACATCTGTGCCATACCTGCTCTAAATGCATCAGGATCTTCTGCGCTTTCAATTCTACTTTTAATCATAGGCGTTTCTACAAGCCCTGGGTGAAAACAGTTAGCTCTCACATAAGGTGCGTACTCAGCTGCAATACATTTTGTAAGCATAATAACTGCCGCTTTACTTGGACAGTATGCAATGCGCTCTGGTATAGGTCTTACCCCGAGGTCTGAAGCAATGTTTACAATGGATGGATTTTTTTGCTTTTTTAGTTCTCCAATAGCAGCTTTGCACATATGGAAAACGCCATTAACATTAATATTAAACTGTCTTGTAAATTCCTCTGTTGTTGTATTTTCAAGTGAACCAACACCTGTTACCCCAGCACAGTTAACTAAAACATCTATTTTCCCGAAGACTTTTACTGCTTCTTCTACAACTTTTAAAGCATCCTTATAGTTTGTGAGGTTTGCTTGTACATACACAGCATTCTCATCTTGAAAGCCAAGTTTTTCTTCTATACCGCACCCTACTACTTTTGCCCCTTCTTTAATGAATCTTTGTGCGATACCTTCTCCTATTCCTGAGCTTGCACCAGTTATAATAGCTACTTTATTTTCTAAACGCATCTTTTCATCTCCTATTTCTTTAATCTATTTATCTTTTCTTATTAAACGCTTTAATGATTATATTTAATTTACTTCTTTCATTTGTTTTGCTAAATTTATAATTTCTTGTGCTACATCTGCTCTTGTTACTAAGGAATCTTCATCTGAATGAGGCATTACCACAACGCCTAAACAATATAATTTTAATGGGTTTGTCCCCCTACTCATTATAGTTACGTTCTCTTTTTTATATTTTGAACTCATTTATTGTTATTATTTTATGTCATATCTTCTTATGCTTTATAAAAGAAAAGCTGTAAATAGTCTTACTAAGACTTTTACAGCTTATTTAATTTTACTTATTATTCTATAATTTCTTTATTATTATCTACTTTTAAGAAGTGAAGTACTAAGAAAAAGGCTGCAAGCCCAAGGTATAAATAGGTAAATGTTGGATTTGCAAATATTCTTATATCTTTTGAATTGATAATACCAATAAAAGCTAATGCTGCCCCTATTAAAGCGGTAAAGGAAGCATTTTTCCAGTTATTATCAATTGTAAAACAAATCACTGCTGCCCAAATCATACCGGTAAAAGCTGCACCTTGACTCACTACGAGATACCCTGATGCAACACCTTGTTGCGCCAACATTTCTACTGTCCATTCTGGCATAAGTCCCGCTGCTGCTGTTACTTTGCCCCACACTATTTCAATGATAGGTACTGCCATACCTAGTGCTGTTGCAATTAAGTATTTTGTTCCTGCAACTTCAAACGCTTGCGCTGTACTTGCTAGAGCTATGAATATAAGCATTGGTAATGTACTTTCAACTGGTATTGCTGAGGTTGCAATAGCAACTAAACCTGTTGTACAAAGAATAAAATAAAGAGCTCCTACACCAATCATGTAACTTGTTCCTGCTTTTATTTTCTTCCAGCCAACATGACCCCAATAAACACCCATTGGAAATGGATTTCCAAATAATCCTGAGATCATAGAAATAACAGAAGTCATAATGATGATACGTTTACCATTATAAGCATCTCCACCAAGAGTTGCTTGTTCAATTCCTTGAATAGCTGAGATAACCTCACCAAAAGAAAATACAATAATAATTGGCATAAAATTAGCAAGGGTATAATTTAATGCATTTGCATTGAAGAAGGCGAAAACTGGTATTGGAATATTAAAACCAATATTTGAAAATGAATCTGTAACTGCATTTACATCCATAACACCAGTAACCCATGCTACAATAGTACCAGTACCAATTGCAATAATTGCTACTGGTAACTTAAGCTTAAAGTTACCTGCATAAAGTATCAGTATTAAAAATAAAGAAACAAAACCAACTACTGGTTTAGAAAATAGTTCTCCGATCGGTGATAAAAACAACCAAGCTAGAGCTCCCCCTGCAAGTGATCCAAATAAAGCGCCTTTAGGTATAACTTTTAACAAGATAGGTGCAATATAAGCTCCTGCTATAAAAACAATCCCCCCAATAAGTTGTGCCCATAGTCCCACGTGCCATGCCAGTGTGGCATCTTTGGTTACCCAATATGTCGGACCCATAATTGCAAATAACCAAATAAAGAATCTCCCTGCAACAAGTCCTCCTGGAAGAGCTACTGTATCTGGATCATTTTTTGCTTTTGCAAGATTATACCCTTCCCACCATAAGTACAGTCCATAAAGCAATACGGCTAAACCAATACCAGGCATAATTCTTCTAAATACAGTTTCATTAGATATTCCTAAAACTCCAATCATAATACCAACGCCTGCAATTACTTTTGTAAACCCATCAAAAAATACACCTACCGTTGCATCTACATCTGCCTTTTTAAAAAATGGAATGTTGGTCATTTTATATCCCCCTTATTTTAATGTGTATAATGTATTGCATAACTCCAAGATCTCCGCGTGGCTTATTACTCTATTTATAATTTTAGAGCTATGCAATGACTTATTAACTTGTATGACTGCTAGTCATCTTACTTTTTAATAAATTGATCCTAAGTATCCTTTTGGTTTTACATCATAAAAGAATTTATGTCTAAAGTAAAAGAAACTTGGACTGTGACTATGGATAGAAAGCATTTCAGAATGTGGGTGATCTATAGATGTATAAGGTGCCATGCCATTTCCAAGACCAACTGCTGTTCCACCGATATAAACACAAGAATAGTTTAGTGTCATTTCATCTAATAAGCCTTCACCTAAAAGAGCATGGCAATACGATGGTGCTTCAACAATTGCTGTATTAATGCCCATTAATTTTAAGAGGCGAAGCACAAGATGAGAATCCGTTTGACTGCCTTCTCCTGTAATGATAACTGGAATTTTTTTGTATTTGTTTTCTTCAAATTCTCTTTGAACTTTTTCTGGGTCTATTTCAGACTCATGTTTGTAAGGACCTACTACGTAATAGTCTTGAAGAATACCTTTTATAAGTACTTCTAGACCATTTGGAGAGGTATTAAACATAACGGGTTGATTTTGAATTAAAGTATCCCCAAAAGGAATATCTGTCCCATCTAAAGAACAAATAATAACCCAAGGCGCTTTTGGTTTTCCCGCTTTAACTCTTGCTTCTTCTAATTTTTCATCAAAGATACAAACCAATCCATCTGATTCTTTTTGCATTGTGCCAGCTCCTGCAAAACATGCATCTGCGCTTGCTCTCATTAAATTTAAAATCCAAAAATCTGCTGTTGCGCCATCTGGATCTAAGCCATTGCCTTGTGCAATAACTGGTCCTGCTGGATTATCTAAATAAGCTATTTTTCCATCTATCGATGTTACAAAAGAAGCCATTGTATAAGTTCTGTCTTTAGGGAACTCTGGGAATTTGATTTCGCCAAATACACCGATACTTTCTTCTGTTTGAACACCGACATTTGGAAATATTTTAACGCTCTCGTTTTCAAAGATTTTAGTTAGCTTTATCGCTTCATAGTCATAAGGTATTTTTGGAAATTCTGTTACCATACTTTTTTCCTCCTCTATTTGTATTCTGTTACTTTATAATAAACATTTTGTTCACATAGAGGTATCATTTCAAAAGTACCCTCACCCATAGCTTCTGTAAACTTTCTGTCTGTTTCAATTAACTCATTGTGGTCAATTGCTTTCCATAACGCCATATCGCTCCAGTAAATAATTGTTTGTACTTGTCCTGGATTTTTTTCACTTACCCAAACTTCTTTGCTTACATACCCTGGATATTTTGCAAGTTGTAGCGTCCATATTTCATGATCAAGCTGAATAAATTTTTCTACGAGCTCCGGTTTTACTTTAAATAATAAATCTTCCACTGCATAAGGTTTTTCAAATTTTGTTAGTTCCATTTTTTGTTTCCTCCCTTAAATTTTAAATATTTTTTTTGTAGCCTTAAGGCTACTTTATGAAACTCCCCAGTAAAATTTAAAATTGTTACCGGTGAAGTTACAATCTTTTTTAGATAAAACAACATATCATATACTATCTCTCTATTTTGTGTTCGCGCGAACATATCTATGTAAATAAAACACCTTTAAAGTGTTTTATTGCTCTGTCATAATTGTAAAATATTGCTCTACATCTAAGTTAGTTTCTGTAACAATATCATACCCTACATAAGTATTAACTTGCTTGGGCGCTTGACCTTTTAGAAGATAAATACACATATACTTCCCGACTAGATACCCTTGGAAGTAGGGTCTTGGATGCAAAGTGGCTTCAATAATCCCCTTGGAAATATACGTTTTAATATCCTCATTTAAGTCATTACCAACTACACTTATGTCTTGGTGGCTTGTTTCTTTGATAGCATTAGCAATATGAATAACATCTGTATTAGAATAAATCCCTTTAATACTGTTGTGTGTTTTTAAAGTATCTTTTGTCGCCTGATAAGACTCTTCTAATGAATGAATGTAGTGTGTTTCTATAATTTTAATATCTTTAAAGTTATTCATTTTATCTATAAATCCAGCATAACGACTTGCTAAAGACGGGTACTCATTAAAAGCATTAACTACAAGGATATCTCCTTGTTTTCCCATTAATTTAGCCAACATATCTGCTGCAATCCTGCCACCTTCATAGTGATCATTTCCCACATAAAACAAACATTTCTTATCTTGTAATTCTAGACTTAGCGCTGCAATTGGAAGATCTTTCTTTGCCCATTTCTCTAATACTTCGTTGATTTCATCTACTAACATAGGAGCAATAATCATAGCATCTACAGTTTTAGTCTGTAGTGTTTCTGAAATAGCTTCTACTTGTTTCATTGGATCAGTTGGACTATTCCTTTTAATATGCAGTTTAATACCATAATGTGCAAATTCTCTTTCTGCTGCCCCAATACCTTCTGCTAAATGTTCCGCAAAAGTATTATCATACGATACAAGAAAACAATAAACATGCCATTCTCTACGCATAGCAAGTGTTCTTGCAATAGTATTAACTTTATACCCCATCTCTTCAGATGTTTTAATAATAGTTGCTTTGAGTTCGGATTCCACATAACCTGTATCATTCAATGCTCTTGCAACTGTTGTTCTGGAAATATTTAAGGCTTTAGCCACATCTGCTTGAGTTACTTTTTCCATTGCATGATCCTACTTTCTGTCGTTATATTTCAATTACTTAACAGCACCACCTACGATACCCTTTATCACATACTTTTGCATTAAACTATATAAGATAATCATAGGGATCGAAGCCATAAAAATAGCGGTAATGCCATAGTGCCACTGGCTCATATACTTCCCAAAGAAGGTTGCTGTTGTACCAAGTGGAATAGTTTTATTGCTATCAGATTGAAGCACTATAAGTGGTAAAAGATAATCATTCCATACCCACAAAGTCTCTAATATCACAAGTGTACTGGTAATTGGGGCAAGTAAAGGGAAAATAATTTTGAAAAAAACAGTTAAGGAACCTGCTCCATCCATAATCGCTGCTTCTTCTATCGCATACGGTATAGCTTTTACAGCGCCATGATATAAAAATATACCCATCGGCGTTCCAAGCCCAATATAGACGAGTATAATCCCGTAAATACTATCTATTAAACTCATGTTTTTCATGATTTTAACAAGTGGAATCATTACTGCTTGAAAAGGGATAATTAATGTCATTATAAAATAGAGTACCAAAATATAACCTATTTTCCCCTTCATTCTTGAAATCCTATATCCTGCCATTGCACCAAAAACAACAATGCCTATAACCGATACAGCCGTAATAACAATACTATTTCTTAAAAGTGTTCCAAAATCTGATAGCCCCCAAACATGGGCATAATTACTTAAAATCCATGTTTCTGGAAGTTTTGAAGTATTTAAAATAACTTCTTTTAAAGGCTTAAAAGTATTAATCACCATAAAATAAATAGGTGTAAAAAATAACAAAGTCACAATTCCCATGATAAATACAATAATATTTCCTAATAGTTTATTCTTAATCATACTTCAACCTCCCTATTTGAGGAAAATTTCAGCTGCACGATAGTAATTGCGATAATTAGTATGGATAGTAAAACTGCCTTTGCACATGCAAAATTAGGATGATTAAAGACATAAGCTTCTCTATAAATATTAAGCATTGCAACTTCTGATGCTCTTCCTGGACCTCCTCCTGTTAAGGGGTATACAGTATCAAATACTTTTAAAGACCCACTCACTGTTAAAAACACGCCTACAAGAACTGTTGGTAACATAAGAGGTAGTTTAATCTTAAAGAAACATTGAACTTTAGATGCGCCATCAATAAGTGAAGCTTCTACAACTGATAAATCAAAGGAAAGGAGTGCTGCAATATAAATAATCATAACATACCCAATACCTTGCCATAACGTTACAATAATGACTGCATAAATAACTAACCTCGCATCTCCTAGCCAATCGTTATTAAAAAACTCAACGCCTGTTGTTTTATAAATATTCATAAAAATTTGTGAAAACATAAATTTCCAAATAAACCCCGATATAACCATACTGATCACATTCGGTAAAAATATCACTGTTCTAAAGAAGCTGTTAATCTTTTTATCGGTTGTAAGTGCTATAGCAAATAGCATAGCTAAGAAATTAGTTAACAAAACGCTAAACATTGCAATATAGATGGTAATTTGCATAGCATTTAAAAAACCTTCATCGTTTGTAAAAATCCCTATATAATTCGAAAGTCCAACAAAATTTACTTGCTCACTTACGCCATTCCAGTCAGTGAGTGAATAGTATACCCCTTGGATTAAGGGAATTGTAAAAAACAAAGAATATAGTAGAAATGAAGGTCCTAGAAAAAGCAATATATCCCAAATATGCTTTCTATTTTCTTTAGATAAAAGTTTACTTTTCATTTTTCCTCCAAGAGATTATTATCCCTATTGTTTATTGATAATAGTTTGCCAATCCTTATCTAATAGTCTTAGCATACCTTCTTGATCTACGCCTCCACCTAAGTATGTCTGCATAGCCATTCCGTTAGACTGCCAAAAGCCATCTGGCATCAGCAAATATTGTGTATCATTAATAATATTCCCTTGTTCTATATGACTCAGAACATCTTTATTGCCTTGAAAGGTTTCAAAATCAATACCATACGGATTAAGACTCTTCATCTGCGTTATAAAAATCTCTTTGCCTTTTCCATTAATGACAAAGTCAAAAAACCTATCCACTACTTCTAAATCCGCTGCTGAACTAATAGCAAAACTTGCACTATAATCTATATATAATTTATTTTTTTCAGGGTCATTTGTATAAGGAATGCCTATTATTCTTGAAACTTCTGCTGCTTCTGGACTAATCCCCTCTAAAACATTTAAAACATCAGAAGGTAGCATCAGCATAGCAACTTGCCCTTCTCCATACATAGCCATAATATCCATATAATCGGTACTCATCATATTAGGTTGGCAGTTCTCCTTAGCAAGATCAATGAGATCAAATACTGGTAAGGCATTATCTACAAAACTTGCTTTGCCGGCATCCATGTCAGCTGCCCACTCAGGTGAACTAAAAAGTTCCTGCCCTGGTTGAAAAATACAGCTTCCTACCGACCAAGCAGCTTTACCTGATATGCCAAAAGGTATGATGTTATTCGCTTTTAAAGTTTTACAAACCCTTGCAAGTTCATCTAATGTTGTTGGTGGTGAAATACCATATGTATTAAATATTTCCTCGTTATAAATCAATCCCCTAGATGTGATAGTAAAGGGTACTGTATATATTTTGCCATCTGTAAAGGTAATAGATTTACGATAATCCTCGCTTAATTGATTAATTACCTTTAAAGAAGATACATCTGCTATTTTCCCCGCCTGAATATAAGGCTTTAGAGCAGGTTCTCCCGGTGAAGAAGCAGCAAATATTTCTGGCAGCTTACCTACAGCCTCTTTAGTCTTTAAAACGGTATTAAATTCTGGCCCTATCATCTCTGTTGTAATCGTCACATGGGGGTTCTCTTCATTAAAAGCTTTTGCTAGGCTTTCAAACCCTTGCACCAACGTTTCATGATAGAAAAAAATGTGCATTTGAACTGCTTGTTGTGTGCTTTGTGTGGGTTGTGCCACTCCTGATTTAGAACCATCAGCCTTTTCCTTTGAACTACATCCGCCTAGTAGCATAGCCCCTACCAAAAGTGAAATATTTAACAGTCCAATTAACTTTTTAACTTGTTTCATGAACATCTACCCCCTACGTTTTGTGTATAATGACGTATGTTCTCGCGAACATCTTGTATTTATTCTAACATTGTCACAACATGTTGTCAATTTATTTTCATACATTTAAAATAGAATTTCACCAAAATAATAACTATCTACAATAAAAAACCTCTTTCTGATGGAATATTTCTCTATCAAAAAGAAGTTTTTTATTAAATCTTATATATAAATTATAAGGATCTATTCTTTTACTGCGCCATCTACAATACCGGCAAATACATATTTTTGAAAAAATAAAAAGAGTAGAATCGTTGGTATCATAACTAAGATAATACATGCGCTTAGTTCTACCACTGATCCTGTTCTTGCATTTGAAAATGACATAAGCGCTGTAGTCATTGTTCTTAGTTTTTGAGACGGCATATACAGATATGGAATATACATGTCATTTAAAATATCAATAGTTTTTAATATAGCTATTGTAGCTGTAGCTGGCACAACAGTAGGAAAAATTATCCTCCAAAATATACCATAGTAGTTGCAGCCATCCATTCTTGCACTTTCATCTAAAGATACGGGAATCTGCTGCATAAATTGCATATAAATATATATCTGTAGTAAGTCTGTGGCTGCGTAAATAGCAATAGGCCCCCATATCTTGTTGTACAGCCCCATGTCTTTTATAATACTAAAACGCGCAATTTCAGTAACAAATCCCGGTACAATCATTCCTATCATAAAAAAGAAGAGCAGCATTTTCTTAATTTTAAAATCAAACCTTGTGATACAATATGCTGTCATAGAAGATAATAATATATTAATGATAAGCGTCACTACTACCATGAACATAGAGTTTTTAAAGCCTAGTAGAAGCTTCCCCTTAACAAATGCAGTTTTAAAGTTTTCTAAATAAAACCAATTGCTTGGAGGTTTTAAAGGGAATTCACTTCCTAATTGTATAGGTGTTTTAAATGCTGCAAACAATGTAATGAGAATAGGTATGAAAATAATAAGTGTTATAATACCAAAGAATATATACTTTATGAAAGTACTTGCATTTTTACTTAAATGAATGGGCTTGAAAAGTCTAGTTTTCTGGACTTCAAGGTGTTTTTGTGTATTATACATGTTATCATTTTCCTTTCCCTAATATTTTCTTTTGTATTCCCGAAATAGTTATAATCATAGCCATTAGTATAACTGCCATTGCTGATGCTCTGCCTACACTATTAAAATTAAATGCAGTTTCGATAGTATGCATAATAAAAGTGCTGCTAGCACGCCCAGGGCCTCCCGATGTCATAACGAAAGGAATATCGAATACCTGTAATCCACCACGAATATTAAGGAATAATACAAGCTCAATAATAGTTAAAATATTAGGTAGAATAATGTATATGTATTGTTTAAACATATTAGCCCCATCTACTTCTGCTGCCTCTAATATTTCTTGAGGAACTGATTTTATAGCAGCTAGAAACAAAATAACATGCATCCCACTAAATCTCCATAGCGAAACAGATGTTAATGAATAATTAACAATACTTGTATTGCTTAACCAATTCACAGGATCAAATCCTAATAACTGGATAAATGTATTTAGCGCTCCTCCCTCAGAACTAAAAAACATAGAAAACATGTAGGCAACAGCTACTCCGTTAATAATATAAGGTAAAAATACAGTTGTTTTAAAAAACCCTACTGCTTTTAACTTACTATTTAATAAAAAAGCTATAAAAATCTCGACTGGGATCATTGCTAAATGAATACTAAAATAAGTAAAGTTGTTTTTCAAAGTGTTCCATAAATCTGGTGAATCTACTAAAAGCTTTATGTAATTTTTAAGTCCATTAAAATCTTTACTTGCTGAAATACCATCCCAACTTGTAAAACTAAGATAGATTAACTTCACTGTAGGATAAATCATAAATAAACATAACAGACTAATAGGTATTATTAAAAAAGAAGCTAAAAACCAATTTTTTTTAGCTTCTCTAGATATAGTAATCATTGATTAGCTCTCCTTTTTAAAAAAATTTGATTAATAAAAAACAAAGTTTTTTCACTTTGTTTTTTATTAATCATTCCACCTAAATTAATTATTTTTCCCTTTTTTCCACTGATCATTTAATTTTTTCATCATAGAATCAAAATCTGCTCCTGCCAGCATATCCTGCCCTATTTTTTTAACATCAAAACCAAAAGAGTTAACAATTTTTTGAAACTCTATATTTCCACCATCGTATAACAAATATTTAGCATCTTCTGCATTCTGTACTGAATCTAAAATAGGCAACTCAATATCTACATTATTTGTTGTTGTATCAATCCCTCTTTGCTCCATACAACCTTTCAAGTATTGACTAGAAAAATACCAATCTATAAATTGTTTTACAAGTTCAACATTTTCACTGCTTTTTGGAGTTGCATAAAATAAGTCAACTACTGCCATAGAATAAAATGTATCTGCTTGTGTATTGCGGGCTGGCATTAGAAACAGACCTAGATCCTCCATGTCTCCGCCACTTCCCTCATAATCTGTAATAAACCATTGGCCTGCTGGCAACATAGCACCTTCTCCTGCCACAAACATATTTTTCGCTTGATCAAATCCAATGCCTAATGGATCTCTTCCAAAAACTTGTGTATCATATAATTTTTGTATTTTGACATATGCCTCATAAAAAGGTTCACCAGGTGAAAACGGCTCCTCTTTTGTAGCCATTTCATTCCAATAAGCTCCATTTTCAGCTTCAATTCCAGGCATAAATTCATTAAACGGATAGTTTGGCCACGCATCTTTAGCTCCTAATAAAATAGGAATATGCTCATTTTTTTCTTTAATGGTCTGCGCTGTCTCTATAAACTCATCCCATGTTTTTGGTACTTCTAAACCATACTTCTCAAATATACTCTTTCTATAATAAACAAATTCATAAAAAATAGTTTCTGGTACACCATATATATTGTTATCTATCTCATATTCTTTAGCATATAAATTACTTGTTACTGCTGTTGTATTATTAAGTGGTTCAAGTGCTTCGGCAAAGTTAGCTAACATGTATGGTTTTAATACCATAATATCTGGTAATTCATCTGCTGATTTACGTAGTTTGAGTGTATTTTCAAGATCTTCAGTATTTTTTACTTTTTCAATTTCTATGGTTACATTTGGCATTACTTCCTTAAAAGCATCAGATATGCTGCTAGTCTCTGTAAAATATTCATATTGCGCATCATCGTGTATTAACATTGTTAAAGTCACAGGCTTTGCACTCTCAACATTTACTGTATTGTTAGATGATACTGCTTTTTCTATTCCAGCCTTACTTTCCTGCGTTTTTGCACAACCTCCCACGCCTAAGCCTAATGAGACTACCGATACCCCTATTACTATTGCTTTATGTAACTGTTTTATTTTCTTCATTTTATTTCCCCCTCTACCTTGTTTTGTAATTCTATTTTATATTTTTCAAGTCTATAAATTAATGATGTTTATTAATATTTATTGATTTATATTCATATCTATACCCATTGCATATCACAAACTTTGCTTGTGATACTGCCACAAATAAAAAGTTGAAAGTGTTTTTCTTTCAACCTTTATCTTATATGTTTAGAGTTATTTCTATAACGCTTAGGGCTGGTACTTACTATCTTTTTAAATATGCGACTGAAATGCTCAACATTTTCATAGCCTACCGCACTACAAATCTCATATATTTTCTGATCTGAATACTTGAGTAAATTTTTAGCTTTTTCAATTCTATATTTTGTAAGATATTGACTGAAATTTTCTCCTTCTTTTTGCGTAAAAAATCCACTAAAATACCCTTCACTTAAATTGAGATGTTCGCTTATTTCTAATAGAGTTATTTTTTTCATATAGTTTAACTGAACATATTCTTTAGCTCTTTTAATAATAGGAGAGTTATGATGATCTAAACAATCAAGCATATAATCTATTAAATTACCTACAAGATTATAAATCCATTTATCCATTTCTACCTTGGTATCGAATGTATAAACTTTAGATAAAAAATTAGTATTATGTTCGAATATATTTTTCTTTTCATAGCTATTCTCATTTAAAAAATAAATAATAGTATAAAGCAACTCCATATAGTAGGCTGTAATTTCATTTTTTTCAACTTCCCTACCAACATCAACTTTATCTAAAATATCTTTTAATCCTTTCATAATTTTATCTTTATTATTTTCATTTAAACCTTCTATTAATATGTCTTTAAATTGAGTAATATTTTCCTTTTGACATTTATTGATTCGAACTATATCTTTGGAATAAATATTTTTTCCTTTTCCTAAAACAAAGCGATATTTTGCATTGGCTAAGGCCTCTGTATAAATATCTTTCAACTCTTCTAGACCACTGAATATATAACTTATTCCTGCCGAAAAGGTAATATCCATATAATGAAATACATTATGTCTAATGTGCATTAATACTTGCTCAATTTGTTCATATATAATTAATTCACTATTTTCATCAAAGCAAACAATAAGTGCATATTCATTCGGACTTATTATAATAAACTCACTATTTTCTACTTTTTCTAATACCTGAACAACAATTTCCACAATGCCTTTACTAAAGCTATTGAGATTATCTTGTTGGTATCTCTCCTTAACAGACTCAAAATTATCAATCAATAGACTACAAACAACTATATTTTTTCTATTGATCTGTACCTGATAGCGCTTCTTAATAAATTGGATCTTATCTATATCTGTTTCCTCTAAAATCTCCTTTAAAAATATAGCCTTTTCAAACCGAGAATACGTTGTTGTTAACTTCTTTGTATTTTCCTCCTTGTGATCCTTAATCTTTCTTAATAAGTTTAGAATCTCATCCGTATCCATCTCTGACTTGACAATGTAATCATAAGCCCCTAATTTAAATGCATTTCTAACGATACTATAATCATCATACGCACTTAGAACAATAATGCTGGGATCTAATGAACTATTTTGAATTTCTTTAATTAAAGAAATACCATCCATAATGGGCATATTAATATCCGTAATAACAATGTCTATATCGGGATATTGTTCTAGTATCTCTAACGCCTGCTTTCCATTAGTTGCTTCAAACTTCAAGTCAAACCCATTGGCTTGCCAATCTATTAAGGATTTTAGAGCAACTCTTACTATAGCCTCATCTTCTACTAATAACACCTTATACACCTTTATTCTCCTCCTCTTCACTGCATTTAGGCAGTTTTACCTTAACTGTAGTAAACAAATTAGGCTCACTTACTATGTCTATTCCATACTCATTTCCAAAATTTAATTGGATTCTACGATTCACATTACTTATGCCCATTTGATTAAAACCTTTAGCATGGGGTTTGTCATGTAAGAGTAGATTATTGATTTCCATTTGGCTCATGCCACATCCATTATCCTTAACCTCTAGTACAATACTATTTTCTTGTGAATACCCACAGAGTGAGATCCTAGGATTTTGAGTCTCGATACTTAATCCATGAATAATTGCGTTCTCCACTATAGGCTGCAAAAGCATATTAAGTATATAGCATTTTTTTATATCTTCTTCTATGTCTATATGTAATTCTATTTCATTACCATATCGCACCTTCATGATATATAAGTAATTGCATATATAATCTATTTCTTCTTCAATCAACACTTTCTTACCTACATCTTTAAATGTCTTAGATAATATTTTCATGAATGCACTCAACATATTTTTAATACCATCTGCTTTACTCATCATAGCCATAAGCTTAATAGAGTTAAGCGTATTATATATAAAATGAGGATTAATTTGTGCCTGCAGAGCTCTCATCTCTTCTTTATTTTTTTCCTTCTCTTTTATATCTCTTTCTCTAATAAGCTCCTTGATCCTATCCATCATTTGAATATAGGATTCATTTAATAAAATGATCTCGGTTGGCCCCTTAATTTCTGTATGATACTCTACTTCACTGCTTATATCGAAGCTATTTTTCTTCACTGTTTTCATTTGCTCAATCAGTTTTTTAATAGGATTAATAATTTGATTTAAAAATAAAATAATAAAGACTATAAAAAGCAATAAAATAACAAGATAGCATAGATTGAAAAAATATAAGATGCCACTTAAATCCTTATTAAGATTATTTTTATCCATCACATTTAAAATCGTTTCATTGGTCTTAGGTAAATAGTAGGTAGATATAATATGATTCTTTTTGTAAAAAGTTTGTAATTCTCTGGACTTGTTTTGTTGTAAATACTCACTGTAATCCACTGAATAATGAGTATCATTATCTTGATCCCCACTATACGATGAAAGAATTTTTTTTCCTTCTTTATTTAAAATCAATATCTCTCCCATTTCAAAAGAATAGTATAGTGGATTAAACGTAGAAAATGCATTGCTTTTTATCTCATAATAAATGAGTTCAATTGAATCAATATTTTGATGCCTCCTAGGTGTTATAGAAGCTGCAATCTTTTTTTGTTTATTAGGACTTGTTACAAGTCCTTGTGTTAACCCATGCCTTAAGACATCTCCATTTTTGATTAAAGTTTTTTGATACCAAGAAGATTTGCGTACATCTTCTTTAAGATTTATAGGATTTCCATAATAATAATGGCTACCATCTTTATAAAAAATCACCAACTGCTGAGAGTCATTATTATGGTTGAAAATATGTCCTAGTCTTGAGTCTATTTCCTTAGATATCTTAAATGCCTTATTTCTATCTTGTTCTGTATGCCATCTATTCATCAAATCTAGTAATATGTATTCATTAGCTATTTGGGTAGTAACTAGTCCAAGTTGCTTTTGTTCTTGCTCATAGGTTGTAGCTGCTTGCTCTACTACTTGTTTTACTCTATCTAAACAATTTGTTTTTAAAACTTCTCTGTACTTTTGATTCAATATAAAGTTAATTAAAAATACAGGTATCACAATAACGATTATAAAGAGTTGTAAAAATCGACTAAGTATATTTTGTTTTATCTTCATATGTGCACCCCAGTTATTTGGACTATTTTTATATTAGCTTAACATATTCTATATATTATTTGTATATAATTCCTTTTGACACTCATAATACATGTATAGTATATATACAGTTTGAGATACTGTATATTAAATATTATCTATATTATTGCAATAAAAAAACTTCCTTCTGATATGACAATCTCTATCAGAAAGAAGCTTTTTGTTACCATTTTTGTATGCGTTTTATAATATCCTTTTGAATAGTCGTATCTGTTACATTCATACATAGATAGATCCCCTTAGGATCAACTGCATCAATAAAGCTTTCTAACTCATGAGCTTCTAAATCTACTACGACACCTTTACCTGCTGCCTGGCATTTTTTAACGAGTGGTATCCACTGCATAATAGGCTTATTAAGACCTACACCTTGTACCCATTGTATGGCATTAATACTTTTAATTTCTAGTATATCATCTAAATGGTTAGCTACTTCTTTGCCATCTAGATGGAATACATTGTGTTTAGCAAGTGTAACTTCTTTTTTAACATAAGGTAATGAGAATTCTTTAAAAAACTCATTTGAAAGCATTGCAGACAAGTCACAGCTTGGTATATGCATTTTTTCAAATGAAGGTATGTTCATCCAACTTACTGATAACTGATTATGTTCTTTTAACATTTTATCAAAGTAGTTAAACATAAACTCAAAATCCACGTAACATTTATCTACTAATTGTTTGACAAAGTCTTCATCATCATACATATCCATGCAAACATCTGTAGTCCCTCTTAGTGCATCAACACAGTCAAGACTTGGATGAAGATCTGTATAGCCTACCATAAACTTATTCTTGCATCTTTCTAAGGCATAACGTGTCATCTCTTCTAACTTCTTAAAGTATTCACTCTCTAAGTTAAATTTTATTTTATGAATGTCTTCTTTTTCTTTAACTATTGGATGTACCCAGGATGTAACGTCTCCAAACTCTATTTCTCCGCCTAAAATACCCGCATAAACGTTAGGTCCTAAGTTAGGCCAAAATACTGGGAAAGTCTCTCCTAAAAATTGTTTACCTTCTACTGCTTTTATAAAACTTTCTATACGGTACTCTGTATCATACCATCTTTCTTTGAGATTGTTCCATTTGTTGAGTGTATCTACTTGACTGTATTCTTCATTATGTGCTGAGAATCTAATCGGTGGTCTATCTAATATTTCAAGGTCATACCACGCATACACCCTTTTCATTGCTTCCATAAAGTCTGGTTTTGCTTCTAAATCTAATTGCCACATACTTATCCCTCCTTGGTTTGTACTCTTATATTGTCTTTACTTTAGCCTTATATTTTTGAGATACTTTATCTATTGCTACTGCTAAAATTAAAACAGCGCCTTTTACTACCCATTGCCAGAACTCATTAACATTAAGTAAGATCATACCATTGGTTAAGACGCCCATAATAAGTACACCAATAAGCACTCCGCCAATCTTACCTTCTCCACCATTAATACTTACACCACCTAATACACATGCTGTAATAATATCCATTTCATAGCTTTGTCCAGCTCCTGGCTGCCCACTGTTTACACGTGATAGAAGAATAATACCGGCGGCGGCGGCTAGCAATCCTTCAATGGCATAAATCTTGTACTTAACCTTTTTAACAGATACACCAGAGAGTCTTGAGGCTTCTTGATTACCTCCTGTACCATAAACTGTTCTGCCAAAGACTGTTTTATTAAGTACAATAAACCCAAAGATAAATACTACTATCATAATAATAACAGGTACTGGGAAATAAGATACATACCCCTGTCCTAAGAATAAAAAGGATTTAGGAATACCATATACAGGTCTTCCTCCAGTAATTAAGTAGGCCACACCTCTAAGCGATGTCATCATACCGAGTGTCGCTATCATAGGAAACATTTCTAGCTCATTAATTAACACACCATTTACAAGTCCTATTACAATACCTATTAAAAGTGCTGCTAAACATGCAAATACTGGATGCACTCCTGATGCCATAAGTGCAGCCGCTGATACAGCAGATACGCCTATTACGGATCCTACTGAAAGATCTATACCTCCTGTTAAAATAACAAATGTCATACCTACTGAACACATACCTATTATTGCCACTTGTCTTAGTACATTCATAATATTAACAGTCGTTAAAAACGAGTCTGATGCAATCGAAAAAAACACAATGAGTGCAATAAGCGCCCCTAATATACCATATTTTGACCAGTCAATTTTCTTTCTCATCTTACTTCCTCCTGTCCACCTGATGCCATACTTAATATCTTTTCTTGTGTTGCATCATCTCTATATAACTCACCCGTTATACGCCCTTCATGCATAACGATTATTCTATCTGACATACCAAGCAGCTCTGGCATTTCTGAAGAAATCATAATGATAACTTTTCCTTGCTTTGCAAGGTCTATCATTAACTGATAAATCTCTTGTTTTGCTCCTACGTCTATTCCCCTGGTTGGTTCATCAAATATAAGTACTTTACAGTCTGTGATAAGCCATTTAGCAAGTACTACTTTTTGCTGATTACCTCCACTTAAGTTTTTTACCTTTTGAGATAGAGAAGGTGTCTTAATCTTGAGAGCTTCTTTATATTCCTGAACTGCTTTTGTTTCTTTCTTGGAATCGATAAGTCCAAATTTATCCGCGAAGTTACTTAAATGGGCATATGTTGTGTTTTCTTGAATGCTCATATGCAATAATGCACCATGTTGTTTTCTATCTTCAGGTATTAATCCAATACCAGATGCTATAGCATCTTTTGGTGAATGAATGTTTAGCTTAGTTCCATTTAATAAAATCTCTCCACTTTTTATCTTATCTGCACCAAATACTGCTCTTGCTATTTCTGTTCTTCCAGCTCCTACAAGTCCTGCAAAACCTAAGATTTCTCCTTCATAAGCTTCAAAATGAATGTCTTTAAGCCTATCTGTATGAAGTCCTCTAACTTCTAATACTTTATCTTTCTTTACAAGTTGCTTAGGCGGAAATTGCTCTCCTAGATCTCTATTTACCATAAGTTTAATCAACTGTTCTTTATTCGTTTCTGCTACAGATAATGTTTGAATATATTTTCCATCTCTAAATACAGTTACCTTATCACAAATTTCAAATATTTCTTCTAACCTGTGTGAAATATATATAATAGCGCATCCTCTTTGCTTTAATTTTCTAACTATTCTAAATAAATATACTATTTCATTATTAGTGAGTGGTGCTGATGGTTCATCCATAATAATAACTTTTACACGCCTTGAGATAGATTTTGCTATTTCTATGATCTGCTGATAGCCAACCGTTAAGTCTTTCACCAACGTTCTAGGGTCAATGTCCACTCCTAAGTCATCTAAGATTTCTTTTGTTTCTTTATACATGCTTTCATAATCTACAAACATGCCCCTTGTCTTATATCTTCCATAAAAAATATTTTCTGTTACATTTAAGTACGGTATAAGGTTAAATTCTTGATAAACTGCACATATTCCCATTTCTAAGGATTTTGCTGGATTATTATGTGCTATAAATTCTCCTTTATAAATAACCTCACCTTCTGTAGGTTCTATAGCGCCTGTTATGCATTTGATAAAGGTTGACTTTCCTGCACCATTCTCGCCTACAATAGCATGAACTTCTCCTTTTTTAAATGCCATTGAAACGCCATCTAAAGCAACCACTCCAGGATATAACTTGCGAATATGTTTTAATTCAAGCACAGTGCTATTCACTTTGGCACCTCCTTTTTAGCTTTAACTTCTAAGAGCGACATTTTTGCCGCTCTTAGAAGTTAAAAATATTAATATTGACCTATGTTCGCCTTTGTGACAGGAACCATCTGAATTTTAACCGTCTCTGCTATTGGTCCACTTTCTAGTACTTTAAGTGTTGTCTCTACGCCAAGTCTGCCTGTTCCATAAGGATCAATATCTACTGTCCCTACATACATGCCGCCTTCTTTTATTTTATTGATAGCTTCTTCTGTTGCATCTAACCCTACAATAGCTGCGCTGTCTTTAGTTTTCCCTGCTGCTGCAAACGTTTCATATGCGCCTAGTGCTCCCGCATCGTTAATACCTAGAATGATATTTAAATCAGGATTTGTCTGTAAGAAAGTTTCTGCTGCTGCCATTCCTTTTTCTGGTACAGCTGCTGATTGTTCTCCAATGATTTCTACATCTGGACATACACTTAATAGACCTTCTTTTAAGCCGTTTCCTCTGTCAATAAGAGATATGATCTCTGGGTATATAAGAACCGCTGCTTTTCCTTTACCACCTAATGTTTCTTTCATCCATTCGCCAGCTATTATACCGCCTGCAAATCCATAGTCATATTCGTTTAAGGCTATAAGTGCCGAGCTTCCTTCTACATTTTGATTCACACAAATGACTGGAATGCCTGCTTCTTGTGCTTTTTTTACAATAGGTTCAAGTGCAATTTGATCAACTGGGCTAATCATAATAGCATCTACATTTTGAGCAATAAAATTTTCTATGGCATTAATATGTGCGCTTGCATCCCCTTTTGCATCATGTATCGTTACTTCTATGTTGTTTTCTTCACAATAATCTTTTACGCCTTGTGTTACAGCTACAAAATAAGGATTCGCTAAGTTTTGTACTGTATACCCTATTTTAAGAGTCTTCTTTTCTTCTTTTTTTGTTTCTACTACTTCACTTTTACTTTCTGTCTTACTTTCTGTCTGCTTAGCTGGTGCACTCATACTGCATCCTGACATAACAAACATTGAAGTTGCGAGTATTGCCCCTAATACTTTAAACATAGACTTTTTCATAAATTACCTCCTGTTTTTGTACTTTCTTATACTTTTTAGTATATTTATATAATAATCCTAAATACACATGAATTAAACTACACATTTTTTACTAACACTCTATTATTTTTACATAAAAAATAACCAATAGTAATAAATCCTATTGATCACTTTTTATTATCTTTTATTATTTTTGTATTCGATAGGCGTCATGCCTGTTATTTCTTTAAATACTTTGAAGAAATAATTGTAGTTAGAAAATCCTACTAATTTATAGATATCAACCACTTTTATATGACTTACCTGCATGAATTCTTGTGCCTTTAGAATACGATAGTGATTAAGGTATTCTGTTAATCCTTTTTGCATATCCTTTTTAAAGACTCTGCTAAGGTACGCACTATTGATATTAAGATGAGCTGCGACTTCATTGAGCGAGATACTTTCTCCAAAATGATCCTCTATATAGGTTAAAGATTTTTTTGTTATCTCTGAATAATTATTATTTAATAACTTATACATGTGCTGTGCCAATCTTATGAATATGTCAATTAACCATTTGTGTAAGTCACTGTAGGTCTGGTATTGATATACTTTTATATGAGGTTGTTTATCTTGTTCAAAAATTTTTTCTTTTGTTATATCTGCGTCTTTGCAAATCTTGTTAATCAGATTGATTAACTCTATAGCTAATAGCTGAACGGATTGAGCCGAATACTTATTCGTCACTATTTCACTAAATAACTGATCAAATATCTCTTGTAAAGCTCTGATATCACCCTTATAAACATCTTTTAAAATTTTATTTTCAAGTTCCATGCTGAGTCCCGGGTGAGTAACTGTAGGGTTATTAGTACTAACACTCGTTATAACTTTATCTTTTCCGCCATAGAATATATTCTGGAGTCTCTTAAGTGCTTCTAAATATTGGCTATGCATATTCATATAATTATTAGATATCTTGCCGATTCCAAAACAACAGGTTATATTCATAAATCTTTTAAGACAAGCTCTTAGCCTTGTAACATATTCATTGAGTGTATTATAAAGTTCAAGTTCACTATGGGTATTTCCAAGTGATATAACTGTTGCAAAATCACCCTCTTGAATATGACATATCACACCATATCCAACAGTATCTATCGTTTGCTGACATATGGCTAAAAAGTTTTTTTGAAAGGATAAAATATCTTTTAAAGAGTCAAACTTATTTTGTATCATAAAATAATCATCTACTTTAAGTGCTATAACAGCATAGTGTGAAAAGCTAAGATTATTTTTTGTATCTTCTATAAACGCCTTTATGACTAGCTCATCTTGTATATCTCCTATTATTAATTCTCTTATAAAATCATATCTAAGACGCGGCGTCAATATTTCCATGTTTTTTTTGATTTGCTCAAGTTCTGAGGGTTTTTTAAGTTCCTCTTGTATTTTACCAAAAATATTTTCTAGACTTTCCATTGTAAAGCTATGTTTTAATAAATAATCTATTGCACCAAGTTGTATACTTTCCTTAACGTATAAGAAATCATCAAAGCCACTTAGAACAATAAATTTGATGTGATTAAACCTTTGCTTTATATATTTTATAAGCTGAACACCGTCAACATTTGGCATACTCATATCCGTAATAACTATATCTACTTCTTTTTCTTGATTTAAGAGTTCTATGGCCTCTTGCCCATCTCCTGCCACAAAAATATGATTAATTTGTAAATTTGTTTCTTTTATAATGCCAATAAGGTTTGTCCTAAAAAATATATCATCATCTACTACCAAAAGCGTATACATATTTTTCCCCCTTAAATTTTAGGAATATTGACTTCTACAATGGTATACAAATGGGGAGTACTAGAAATATAAACGCCATACCGTTCTCCGTAAATAAGCTTTATTCTACTATCAATATTAGATATGCCTATACTTGTAAAGGCAGATTTGGATTTGTGACTATTAGTATTTTTTAAAATATGTGTGACTTTTTCTTCTGTAATTCCTACGCCATTATCCATAATAGTAATTTTTATATCTTCTTTTTCGTCTCGCACTTTAACTTTAATAAGACCTATTCCCTCTTTAGGTGCAATACCGTGAATAATAGCATTCTCTATGATTGGCTGTAATAAAAGCCTTGGTGCTTTATAACTTAATAACTTCTCATCTAAGTCATAAACAACCTCAAACTTATCAAAGTATCTATAACTCTGTATCGTTATATAATTCTTTATAAATTGTATTTCTTGTTCTAGTGTAATCATATCATCACCTTTACTCATTGTTTGATAAAGAAGATCTGTAAATGCTGATATGAGTTCCTCTATATTGGGCATGTTTTGCATGGCCACAAGACACTTGATACTATTTAATGTATTGACTAAAAAATGGGGATTAATCTGTGCCTGAAGCGCCTTAAGCTCCATTTTCCTCTTCTGCTTTTCTGTACTTTGAATGGTTATTAATTGCTGTTTAAGCTGCAATACCATTTCATTAAAATTATTATACACCATCCCTACTTCATCTCTATAAGGATCAATATGTGTAGCTGATAAATCACCACCTTTAACTTGATTCATCGCTTCATTTAATTTCTGTAGTGGTCTAGAGATACTCTTTGCAATCATATATGCTATGATTATAGCTGTAATTAACGTAATAACGTATACAATCAGGGTAGATGTCCAAAACGAATACACCTCTTGATACAGATATACCTTCGGAATCAAACTTACTATATACATATCTAAACTATTAATTACTGCATAGCTACATAAATATTTTTTATTGCCTATAGTAGCTATGAAGCTATTATCTCCCTCCCTATTTGAGAAGCCTATTTCCTCCGCTAAATCAGCACCTATAAAAGTCTCTCCTATTTTTCCAAATCGTGATACCCCTGATATAATGGTATTTTGCTTATCCATTATAAAGGTTGCCTCATGTTCTTTTAAATACAGATAGCGATACATTTGACTAAAGTAAGTCTCATCTAGCCTGACTAGCATGTAACCTAGCGTATCTTGGGTTCTAGTATCCTTGATTTCAGTTGAAATAATAAGATGCCCAGCGTCTTTTGTTATATTAAACAGAGTTCTTTTTGTATTCATTTTAGTTGTTTCTATAATCTTTTCTAATTCATTATTTTTTAAATCATATTTTTTATTCATCCCACCATAAGCTATAATAGGTTGATAATCTTTTGTGTATAAGATAATATGAGACGTCTGATTGAGATATGACATTTGCCCTGCTACAAACTGATGAAGTTGCTGCTTTGCTTCATACATTTCTGCTGTACCTAATGACTTATGGTTTTTAAGCGTATATTGAAGGAGTTTAACTCTGCTAAGCTGTATTATCTCGTTTTCTAATGTAAAATTTTTATTGTACAAACTATCAGCCACTTGCTGTAAATTCTGCACCATTAAACCACCTGTTTTTTCTACTATTGCATTAGTAATTATAGAAAAGTAAAAAGTGATTGCAATGATTAAAGGTAATATGATTAATATTACAAATGAAACTATTAGCCTAGGAAACACCTTTATATCTCTTATCTTTCTTACCTGTGGCTGCCCCCTCCTATAGAACTTTTGTAGATTGCTGTTCAATTTCACACCCCCATACTCATTACAATAATACTAACTAAGGTTAATTATACTACATATTACAGATAACCTACACGCTTTATAAACTGGGAATTACTTATCCCCAAAATATAGTACTCACCTATAAATAACT
Source organism: uncultured Clostridia bacterium (assembly GCA_937921505.1). Taxonomy (GTDB): domain Bacteria; phylum Bacillota; class Clostridia; order Lachnospirales; family Cellulosilyticaceae; genus FMMP01. Next base: position 58,680 of record CAKZUB010000006.1, read on the forward strand.
ATAAAACTTATGCTTTATTAAACTACTATTGAAACGCTAAGCTAAATACCATAATCTCCAGAATATTAAAAAACCGATGTTCTAGATGATTTGCCCCCCGTATTGATGTAGAGCTACATTCTCTTACTACTTTCTATAGTATACATTTATAGCCAGCATAAGGGAATAAGATAAAATATATAAAACATGCTATTGATTATGATAGTATCCTATACTAAAAAGATGTGGCATAGTTAGCTATTTGCTAATTATGCCACATCCACTATTTTATTGTGTATAGTCTTTTCATCATTCCTATTACGTTTGATAATCTGTTGCATTTTACATAGATAAGGCTCTTTTAAGGTTAAATCAAATGAGATTTTTGCAAGAGCCTTTTTATCATCACGGTAAGCTCTGCCTTAGTTATTTTATCTTTTGGTGCAAGTCTTTTACCACTTTTCCCAGCTACAAGCTCCGCTTTTATACATAGCTCTATATTCTCTTTTGCCCACAACGCAGCCTTGTTTGAATCTACATATTCTAAAAGCAGCTTTTCAGCTTCGTTATCTTGAAGTGTAATCTGAAGTCCCGTAATCTTCATTGCTCTTGCCAACATACTCATTGCTTGCTCACGGGTAATGGGCGCCATCGGTTCAAAATTACCATTTTCGTAACCCGCTATAAGGTCGTATTCATAAGCAATAGAAAGCGCATCGTAGTATTGTGATGACTTGCTAATATCATTAAAATAGTCCTTTCCAGTTCCTGTTCTCATGAGGCCAAGTGCTTTGACGAGTGTTACTGCAAGCTCAGCTCTTGTAATAGGCCTGTCTGGTTCAAAGTTATTATCTCTGTCACCCTCACTAATCAGCCTTGAAGCCATATCCTCTATATCCTTCTTCGCCCAATGCGCTTGAATATCTTTAAAGGCCTTTGGATTGTCTATAACTAAATAAGTGCTATTTGTCAGGCTTTTAATCTTTACGTAGTGCTTGCCATCTATTATAACTCTGCTTGTTGGTAGATGTGAAAAGCTCTTATCCGTATTCATTATAACACCAGTTATTATTTTGTCTGCATCTATCCCATCCGGTAATGCAATCAGCCGTTCAACATAGCTGTTAAACTTTGAAATCTCAGCTGTATAACCGCCGCTCGAGCAAGAGATTTCAAATTCAACTGGGTTTACTACTATTAGATAGTTGTTCTTATTAGCTGTATCTTGGGCCCATTTTACTGTTTCCTTTGGTGAAGCAATGATTCTTATATTAACTTCAATATCCTCTAGTTCAATCGATTTTTCGAGTTGCTTACCGAGCTCATCTCTCATATTTTCCATGTTCATTTGTGATGCTGCAAGTGTATAGATTATATTATGAGTGATGATCTGAAGAGTCATTTCTTTGTTTGCCATATTCTGCATTGTTTGCCCTTTTAAAGTTACAGTGACATCATCAGTATCATTTTTAACAAAGATGTTAACTTGCCCTATTTTGTCTTCTTTGTTAAATATGCCTTCTAGTTTTGCATCGTCTAATATAACTCTTGTAAGGGTCTTAGTTTCTCCGTTTACCAATATCGTTTCAATTTGCGTAGTAGCTATTACCGGCTTACCCTGAACCTCAACTTCAACGCCAGTTTCGTTAATTTTAACAGTGTTTTCTGATTTTGATTGTGTGTTCCCAGCATTGCCACTGTTTCCACTGTTGCCGCCACCACTTGCAGGACTCATCGGTGTTACAGCATTTGAAGATGCTGATCCCTGGCTATCTCCAGCTGCATTGCTTGCTTTGACCGTAAAGGTATAACTTATGCCATTGGTGAGCCCTGTAACTATAATAGAAGTTTGGTCACTTAGTGCGATCCTATTTCCCGGTCTTGCAGTCACAATATATCTCGTAATTGGACTTCCGCCATTATCTGAAGGTGGGGTAAAACTTATTCTTGCCTCTCCATTGCCTGCAACAGCCGTCACATTTTGTGGTGCCTGAGGTATAGTTCTTGGCACTACACTGACTTCGTTAGAACTTTGACTGCTTCCTCCTGGATTAATGGCTTTGACTACAAGGTAATAGGTTGTGCCATTTGTAAGCCCTGTTACATTAAGATTGTATACCGAACCCGTGGTTATTGAGACAGGCGTCGTATAAACTCCTGATTGTTCACTTTGGTAGACCTCATAACTCGTTGCACCACTAACAGCGCCCCATTGTATATCAGCATATCCGTTTCCCGCTGCTACTAACTGCAGTACTGCTGCGCCTGGTGCGGCTACTTGAGGCACGGCACTGATTTCATTGGACGAGGTATAGCCACAATCATTGCTTGCTTTAACTACAAAGTAGTAGGTTGTGCCATTTGCAAGGCCTGTTACCTTAGCACTGTATGCAGAACCTATGACTACATTACTGGATAAGGTGTAAACTCCTGCTGTTGTGCTTTGATAAATCTCATAGTTTGTTGCACCTGCATCAGCACTCCAGCTTAGCGCTGCATACCCATCACCTACGTCTTCCAATTGCAGCACCGGCTGCATAGGAGGATTAAGTGCTGGCATCTTAGTCTGAATTGCTACCTTGCTGCTTATTGTACTTCCATCTCCTAATTGACCATTTCCATTATTCCCCCATGCCCATACTGTGCCATCATTTTTTAACGCTATAGTATGATTCGCCCCTGCTGATAGGGTTGTTACCTCTTCTAATCCGATTGCCTTCACCGCTGTGTATCTGTCTATATCACTGTTATCTCCCAACTGACCGAAGCTATTCCATCCCCAGGTCCATACTGTGCCATCACTTTTTAAGACTGCAGTTTGATTACTTCCTGAAGTTATGGCTTTTATATCGCTTAACCCACTTACCTTCATCATTATTTTACTATCAGTAACAGCCTCAGACCCTAGTTGACCAACGCCATTGGATCCGCAGGACCATACTGTACCGTCACTTTTTAAGGCAACAGTATGAAGCCTCCCAGCTGCTATTGCTGTTACCCCTGTTAATTCACTTAACTTCACTGCTGTGTTTCTGCTTATTGTTGTCCCATCTCCCAATTGACCAGAGGCATTCCACCCCCATGCCCATACCGTGCCGTCACTTTTTAGCGCTAAAGCATGACTCTCACCTGCTGCTATTGCTGTTATCTCTGTTAATCCGATTACTTGTATTGGTATATTGCTAGCTGTAGTAGTACCATTCCCCAACTGACCAACGTCATTCCAGCCCCATGCCCATACCGTCCCATCACTTTTTAATGCGACAGTATAATGCATACCCGCTGCTATTGCTGTTACCTCTGTTATTGGTGTCATCCCAGTCGGTTCATCTACTACCACCTGTACTGCTGTCTGCCTATTTGTCCCCGTCGTGTTGTCTCCTAGTTGACCATAGCTATTACATCCCCACGCCCATACTGTGCCATCATTTCTTAAGGCTACAGTATGTTCTAGACCTGCTGCTATTGCAGTTACCTGCGTCATTCCACTTGCCTGAACGGGTATCTCGCTGCCTGTGGTACTGTTGTTTCCCAATTGCCCTTCACTATTTCGTCCCCATGCCCATACTGTACCGTCACTTTTTAAGACGGCAGTATGAAGAGCCCCTGCTGCTATTTGTGGCGCCGTAAAGACTGAGGTGCTGCCATTTGCTGCATATAGTGTTCGAGCCCCTGTCAATATTAAGCTACAAATGCTTATGAAGCATAAGCATTTACGCATCCTGTCTTTTATCATGTTTTACATCCTCCCTTAATACCCTTTTAATTACTCAGGCAGCTTACGGCCTGCCTCTTATCCTTTCTAATTTTAACACAGTCCTCTAACAGGATTCTGACAAACCATCCTTATTAAGCCCCCGCATTAACAACAAAGGCACTCTGCTGAGTGCCTTTGTTGTTAATATGTTTTTTATTTTGATAGTTTTAAAACTAATATTCTTATCTCTATATATTGCGTAACTATGAATTATTGCGGCTTCAGGTTAAATACAGTAATCTGCGGGATATTAAAGAACCGATACTTTAACTGACTTGTACCAAGACCCGTATTGACATAGAGCTGCATTCTCTCACTTCCTTCTATCGTATACATCCCCTTGATATACTTTTTTGCATAAGGTGGTGTAAGCGGAGATCCTATAAACGGAATTGTAACTTGTCCTCCATGACTATGTCCAGATAGCTGAAGGTCTATAGGATAAGCTTTTAACTCATCTGCCACGTCAGGTGCGTGAGATATGAAAATATTATAATGATCTTTATTTATATTTCGGGTTGTCTTTTTAATATCTGGCCTTCCGAGTAATAGATCATCAATTCCCATTATATTGATCTTTTGATTGGCTTCTAGCTCCACTATATAACTACTATTATCTAGCAATATAAAGCCCGAACCCTCCATAATCATCTTGTACCTCCGGGTACCGTTGCCCCCGTGGTCATGATTGCCATATACTGCGACTTTACATATTTTTGCTTTTAGAGCACTGAGTTCTCGAGTAATGGCTTCTGTCTCTTCATATTCTTTATTATTATCAATTAAATCGCCTGTAAATATGATAATATCTGGAGCTTGTTCATTTATTTTTGCAACTGTCTTCTTAAGGTTCTTTATTGTATAGTCTTCTCCTAAATGCGTATCACTAAACTGAGCAATCTTTAATGACTTAGCATCCACGCTAAGTGTACGTGATGTAATAACTTCTTGATGTACAATGAGGAGTTCTGGCTCTATATATCTTGCATATACAAAAGCACATACTGCTACAAACACTACAAATACAATTGTCTGAAATACCCATTTAATCATGTAAAATACTAATTTAAATAAATTTATAATTAATTTCATATAAACTCCCTAATTTTTTCTACTCTCCCAAGCTACGTGACGGCGTTCATGTTCAAGCAGCTTTATTTTAGTATCTATTTTATTGCCTGCAAACCCTACCATTGCCCCATTTTTTCCAATGACCCTATGACAAGGAATGATAAGAGGTATTGGATTTGCCCTATTAGCCCCGCCCACTGCTCTTATTGCCTTCGGATTACCTATACTTGTGGCTAGCTCACTGTAACTGATTGTTATCCCATACGGGATCTGAGATAAACTTTGCCAAACTTGCTTTCTAAAAGGAGTTCCTTCTATAGGCATCTTAAAATCAAAATGCATTCTTTCTCCTCTAAAGTATTCATCAAGCTGTCTTTTTATACTTTGGCATAATATTTCATCTTTTTCATGGAAAGGATTTTGCTTTAAATAATGAGCAAACTCTTCTTCAAAAAGCATTATGCGTTCTAATCCTCTGTCTGATACAACTATACCTATAGGTCCAATCAAATGTGATTCATAAACATCATAACCGATCTTCATATGTCACCTACTTTCTATCTACTTTCTATCTACTCTCTATTACTATAAATCATTTTTATTGATAAAACTATATATTCTTTAAACGTCTATTAGTGTAATAAAAAAACAAATGCTCCTTAGTAACACAAGAGCATTTGTCCTGATTAAACTGCTATTTATCTATCATTTCTATGTGGAAGATAAGGTAAAATACGACTTGCAAAGCTTGGCATAGTCATAGTCTGCAGCCATACTTTTCCAGGTCCTATGAGTTTTGTTAAGAACAAGCCCTCTCCTCCAAATAATATATTTTTAAATCCTTTAACTGTTTCTATCTCATATCTTACACTTGATTCAAAGACAGCTACATTTCCTGTATCTACTCGCAAAACTTCTCCTGGTCTTAAGTTGTATTCCGCAAGACTTCCATCTATTTCAACAAAAGCTTTTCCATGACCTGTTAACCTTTGGAGTAAAAATCCCTCTCCTCCAAAAAGCCCGGATGTAATGCCTTTTGTTGTCTGAACGCTTAATTGAACATGAGGTTCTGCACATAAGAAGGCACTTTTTTGACAGGTATATTGATGAGATGCATCTACATCTAGTACTAAAATACTCCCGGGAAATGATGAGGCAATGACAATTTCAGAGTCTGGCGCTACTGAGGTATACGTTGCCATAAATAAAGATTCTCCTGTTAGCATACGTCCAAGCCCCTTCATGAGTCCCCCTTTCATATTTGTACTCATTGTGATGCCCTCACTCATCCAGGTCATCCCTCCTGATTGTGTGTAAATACTTTCTCCAGTATCTAATTTAATAGATACTGCTGGTAAATTGTTGCCAAAAATGGTATATCTCATAAAAACCTCCCCTATTAATGACTTACTTAATTACATTGTAAGAAAAAATATTCCTTTTGTAAATCACATTAAAGGAATATCTAGGTTATCTTACTCTTTGTTTTCTAATAGTTTCTCTAGTACTTTGCTAATCACCCGTGTTGTGAAGCCTCTTTGCGATAAGTAACCATAAAGTTTATTACGTAATGTATAGTCATCGTCACATTTTCTTCTATAGACTTCTATTTTCTTAAGGGCTGCGCTCATACAGTTTTCAACTTCTTCTTCTTCGCTGTAGTTCTCTTGTAGGGTTTGATTAATAGTTTCATAATCAATACCCTTCATTCTAAGGGCCTGAGCAATATACTGAGGCCCTTTTTTTGAAAATCTCTTTTTGTCTTTTACAAAGCCTTCTGTCAGCTTTGTATCATCTATATAGTTGTATTTTTTGAGTTTATCTAATGCATATGCTATATCTTCTTCGGAATATTCCTTTTGTTTTAGCTTTTCTAGGAGGGCTTTTTCAAAATAGTTTTGTCTTGTTAAGAGCTTCATACTATAATTAAAACACTTATTGCGACTTTCTTCTTTTAGAATGATTTCAAGCTCTATTTCATCTACTTGCATACCCTTCTTAAGTCCTAACTTGATAAGCGTCTCTTCATTAACACCACAAAAAAATGTATCATCTAGAAATAAGTTGTATCTTCCTTGTGTTTTTTGGGCACTAATCTTTGTTATTGTTTGCATGATACTAATCTTCTTCCTTCATTTTTTTTAATACCTCTATGCTATCTGCCACATACAGCCTTTTTCCAAAATGCTTATACATTGTTGCAGGTATTTTGCATCTTTTTCATCAAAATGATTTAAAAGTGGACTATCAATATCTAGTACACCTATGATCTTCTCATTCACCTTAATGGGTATAACAATCTCAGATTGAGACGCACTATCACATGCGATATGCCCTTTAAAAGTATGCACATCTTTTACTATTTGAATACGATCTTCTAAGACTGCCGTACCACATACCCCTTTTCCTACTTGAATACGGACACATGCAACCTTACCTTGAAATGGACCTAATACAAGTTCTCCCTTTTTAATAAGATAAAAACCCACCCAATTAATGTCTTTAAGCTGTCCATTTAAAAGAGCTGCTACATTCGCCAGATTCGCAATCATATCTGTCTCACCTTCTATAAGGGCACTCACTTGTTTGTTTAGCATCTCATAAAATGCATCCTTACTCTCTTGCATTATCGCATCATCTAAGTTATTCATTTATATTCTCCCTCATCTTTTGTACATCTGTGTAGGTCTTACTTTTCCTGCATCATTATATTATAAACCATTTGAGCCACATTTGCTCTAGTAAGCTTTTCTTTAGGATTAAAGTACCCTTTCTTATCTTTTTCAATTACTTTAAGTCCATAAGCAAGTGTAATATAACCTTTTAGGTCTTTACTTACTGCTTTTTCATCTTTAAAAGGATATTGATAAATATCTGAAAGCTTAGCTATATCTTTGTACTTTGTACTATTAATGATATACTTTACAGCTTTTTCCTTAGTTATCACTAAGTTCTTACTTTTTTCTTTTTCTTCTATAATACCTGCACTGATAGCTCTATCATAAATGTCTTTTTCTGTTGCATTTGCATCTGATATTCTTAAAACTAATCTTAAAAAGTCATACTGATTAATAACCGTATCTGGTTTAAAGCTTTGCCCTGGAAGGAAAACACCACTATCATAAAGCTTTTTAATAACATCTTCTTTTGGATGTCTAGCGATATCATCATAAAGGGTTTGCTTTATATTATGAATAGGTTTACCATCATAACTATTAACACGTACACCTGTAAAAGGATCAAAACTCATACTTCTTTCTTCATGTGTATAAGCTAATACTTGATTATGTTCGTCCAAGCTCACATACATAAGTTCAAGACCTATTTGATCTACTATTTTTGACTTAGTGAGTACTTTTGTGATATCTTCAAAGACTAACTGATTCCAATTGTTTGAGTAGCTTGTCACTTCATCATTAACCACATCATACGTTACACTCAGCCCATTACCATTTACAGGTATGCCATTTGCTATTCTGACGTAGTTATAGTTCGCATAGGGGGCCTCTATACTTAGGGGTGTAGGCATACTTTCTTTTTCTGTTGGATCATACTTTGTAAGGCTGTATTTATCCTTAGCAATATCTTTTAAGAAAGCCTCTACTTTTTCTTTCGTCTTATCTTGTAAAACTTTACCCTTTTGGTCAGGGTGCGGCGTATACATGTAATAATTTAGGATTTCTCCTGTTTTAGCATCCACTGATAAATTGATATCATTTATAATTCTAGGAGGCATTACCTCGCCTGAGGCTATCATCAATTTGCTTTTTTGTTCTGACATATCCTTGACTTCTAGTTGATCTTCCTTTTGCATGGATAGTGTCCAAATATACTTATTATCATATTCTGATTTATATAAGAAGGCATTTGTAATAGGAGCCCCTTTAATTCTTGGAAAGTATTTTTCTCCATAAGCTTTTGCTTGTTCTTTCGTAAGCAATCCCTTTATTTCATCTACTACTTTTTGTTCTTGTGGGGTAAGAGGACTGCCATTTTGGTCAGCCATTGCTGCAGTCTCCATTTTCTCTAGACCACGTCCATAATAAATAGTCTCTTCTCTAATCGGAATAATCACTTCCCCTGTTTGTGCATCAATTGCTTTGCCTTCTCCATTATTAACTACATAGACTGGAAAACTACTGATACTCTTTGTTTCATAATCATAACGTATCCTGTAAACTAATGAGATGCCTATTTTATTACTATACGCTTGTTTAGCTTTTTCTAAAGAAATCTTTGTCGGTGTCTTATCATAAGTCCCTGTATAGTTAGATCTAAGTCCATTAAAATGTGTTACTTCGCCAGATTGTTTATCTACAGATAAACTCACTTTTCTGTCTAGCACTTTGGTGTTATTTACATATTGATTGAATGTATAGATGTACTGATTACCTTGTGTTCTATTTGTTTCTTCCTCTAGCTTAAGCTCCTTTGCATAAGGTAGCTTTATTTTTCCTAGGAAACTTTTTGCCTCTTTAAGCCCTTCTTCATAAGATACTTTAGCCAAAATTGTATAATTATTGTGATACATGTTTTTTGAATAGCTCATAATATTACCATTAAGTTCAGTTTCTACTTGTACATTGCCGATCTTGTACTCTTTATCTGTCCATGATAAAACATAGATATCTTCTTTACCCATACCATCTTGTGATCTCATGTGATATGTGAACTCCTTAAGCTCTGCCGGCACCTTTATTTTTTGCTTGATAGCAGGAATAAGACTCACTAATGCCTTATCCATTTCATTTGCTTGTAAAACAGTTGGGACTAATAAGATAGTCACTAGAAAAAAAGCTACTATTTTTCTGATATTCATAAACTCATCTCCTTCATTGATTAAATATCTCTCATACATGTTATTTATAGTTTAACATCTTACAAAAACAACAACAACCTTTAATAAATAGCACCTCCCCTATCTCTATAAATGTTACTTAGTAACGCCTGCTAATTTATAGGCTATATATTACTCAGACGTCCTTTGCTAAAAATAGTTCCACTCTTGCTGCTGCAAAATTATAAATGGGGTTATTAGTAAAGTATTTTATTGTTATTCAATTAAGATTACAGTATAATCGATTTAGCTAACATAAGTCCTTAGGAGGTCTATTTATGAATTTATTTGATTTACCTTTGCAAGAACTCAAAAACTATAAGCCCGAACAAACTAAACAAATTGATTTTAATACCTTTTGGGATAAAAGAATACAAGAAAGCATAAACCAACCCCTTAATGTGAAAATAACTCAAAAAGATTATTATGTGCAAGGCGTAGAAGTATATGATGTAAGCTTTGATGGTTTTCGCAATTCCAGCATCCACGCCACTTACGTCAAACCACAACATCTGTCTGCCCAAGCTCCTGGTGTTGTTATGTTTCATGGTTATAATTGGAACAACCTTATGCCTCATCATGCTTTTAAATATACGATTCAGGGTATACCCGTTCTTATAGTAGATGTACGTGGTCAGGATGTGTTTTCCCCTGATCATAATCATTATATTAACGGTGGACCATCTGGCTTTATGACAAAAGGCATTTTAGAGCCTGATAACTACTACTACACTTATGTGTATATGGACTGCTATAGAGCTGCAGATGTTATGCTTTCTTTTCATGAAATAGATGAAAACAAACTTATTGTAGAAGGTGGAAGCCAAGGTGGTGCTATTGCTCTTGCCACGGCCTCGCTTCATCCTAAAGTTAATTTAGCACTAAGTGATATTCCTTACTTATGCCACTTTAGAAGGTCTGTTGAACTTTTTAGTTCAGGTCCTTATGATGAGCTATCACATTATTTTAAAGTTCATGATCAGCTTCATCAAACTGAAGATACTATTTATAAAACACTGAGTTATGTTGACTGTATGAACCTGGCATCTCGTATTACTTGTCCTACACTCGTAAGTGTAGGCCTTGAAGATACAGTTTGCCCACCATCGACAGGCTTTGCTGCTTTTAACTATATCAATGCACCAAAAGAGATTCGGGTCTATCCAGAATATGGTCATGGCGGCTTTACAGCTCATGAAGAAGAAAAACTTAAGTTTGTTGCTAAACATATACTTTCTAAATAGTTACTCAAAAAGACACGCAAAGCTTATTTACTTTGCGTGTCTTTTTGCTAATACGTTTAATACTCTAAAAAGGCTATTATCCTAACAACTATTTGATTATATTGCAATATTTTGATAAAAAATCAAAAGTGTGGTATACTAATAGTAATAAGTCTATTATCCAAGGAGGTACGTACATGTTTAAAATCGGTGATAAGGTTGTCTGTCCTATGCGTGGAGCTGGTATTGTTGAAAATATTGAAAATAGAGATTTCTTAGGTAAAATCCAGGAATACTTTATTATAAAAATAATCAATACTGAAATGACTCTCATGATTCCTAGTGATAGAATAGAAACCTCTAATATACGCTTAATTAGTGACGTCTCTACAGCTGAACATGCTTTTCATACACTTACTCAATATGAAGAAGTATCCGCTACAGGTGCAAATGCAAAAGAAAGACGCAAGATGAATATGGATAAAATTTCTAATGGTTCTCTTGTAGACTGCGTAGAAGTGGTACGTGATCTAACGCATATCCATCAAAAAAAATCTCTTAATGCAAGTGAACGTGAAATGCTTATGAATGCACGCAAATTTGTGATTAATGAAGTGAGCCTTGTTAAAAATATTTCTGAATCTCAAGCTAGTTCATTAATTGATAATATGCTTACTAACTCGCTTCAATAATATTATGCTTATATCTATTTATAGCAAAAAAACTATCTTTCTAGGTTGTAGTAGAAATGACTTTCTAAGTTATAACTTATCATTTCTGCTCTAACCCTATTTGACTAAGAGTTACTTGATTTTTCTTTCCTACTATTCTTCCAGATCTAAACTCTCCTATAATCATTAATCATTTTTTATTTTTCAGTATTACTATATATAGAGTTTACTATATATATTATCAAACTATCCATTTAAGGCTAATATTTTTTTAAAAAAATAACTTTAATAATGCTTCTTTTTAAAATGCATAGAATACTTGTTTTATTTTCACGCTCTACTTGATGATGAAGTTAATATTTACAAGCTCTATGCTCTACATACTTTTATATCCTGCTGAGGCTTTTTAAGTGTCTCTAAAAATGTTTTTTGTATAATTTTTATCAGTAGTTATATAAAAATAGAAGTATTACTAAACTTTAAATATGGTAATACAATATTTAATATTGAATTATAGCTTGTTATCCATTATAATGTAGCTTGCTATGTTGATATATTAAAATCTATGATAAAAGGAGATTTACTTAAAATAAAATGAACAATACACAATCAAATAAATTAAAATTACATGGATTTAATAATCTAACTAAAACGGTATCTTTTAGTATGTATGATATCTGCTATACCAAAACCCCTGCTGATAGACAAGCTTACATTGAATATATTGATGAACAGTATAACGCTGAAAGACTTACTCAAATTCTAACAACAGTAACGGAGATTATAGGCGCAACAGTTTTGAACGTTGCTAAGCAAGACTATGATCCTCAGGGCTCTAGTGTAACCATGCTCATTTCTGAGTATCCAATTAGTGGTACATCACAAGATACTAAGTCCGCATCTCCAGGTCCTCTGCCTGAAACGATCTTAGCACACCTTGATAAGAGTCATATTACAGTACACACTTATCCGGAGTATCATCCTTATGAAGGTATTAGCACTTTTAGAGCTGATATTGATGTGTCTACTTGCGGTGAAATTTCTCCGCTTAAAGCACTCAACTTTCTCATTCACTCCTTTGATGCTGATATTATGACCATTGATTACCGCGTACGCGGCTTTACAAGAGACTTTACGGGTCACAAGCTCTTTATAGACCATAAAATAGATTCGATACAAAACTTTATTCCTAAACATATACGTCTGATGTATAACATGATTGATGTCAATGTTTATCAAGAAAACATCTTTCATACTAAATGTAAACTCAAAGGCTTTGATTTAGATAATTATCTATTTGGCTATACGAAAGATGAGCTTCATCGAGGTGAAGCAAAAATGATTGCTAAAAAGGTAAAAAAAGAAATGGATGAAATTTTCTATGGCACTAACGTAGCTGAAGCTATGTTTAATTTGGAGGAATACGATGAATCACTCTAGTACCCCTCTCTTTTCTGCGGTCCTAGATTATGTTAATCAAGATATTACTTGCTTTGATGTACCAGGACATAAAAGAGGCAATTATTTAGATGAACTTAAAGAAATATGGGGTGATATGACCCTTAAGATGGATATTAATGCTTCTAAAACGGTGGATAATTTATCCCATCCAACAGGTGTTATTCACGACGCTGAATGCCTTATAGCGAATGCTTTTGAGGCTGATAACGCGTTCATGCTTGTGAACGGCTCAACGTCTGGCATCCAATATATGCTAATGAGTGCCCTTCAGGAAGGGGATAAAGTGCTTTTACCTAGAAATGTACACAAATCTGCTATTAATGCATTGATACTCTCAGGTACAAAACCTGTCTTTATTGAGCCAGAAATAGATGATGATTATGGCATTGTAAATGGCATTACACTAAAAGCAGTTAAACATGCTGTTGATTTAAATAATAATATTAAAGCATTATTTGTGATCAATCCAACTTATTTTGGAGCCGTCTCTCACCTTAAAGAAATCATAGAATTTGCTCATAGCATGAAGATTACAGTTCTTGTTGATCAGGCGCATGGTACTCATTTTTCATTTCATCCTGATCTTCCCATAAATGCTGCAAAGCTTGGTGCTGATTTAGTAACTGTAAGTATGCATAAAACAGGTGGTTCGCTTACGCAATCATCTATTTTATTGCATAACGAAGGACTTATTGAAAAAAACAAAGTACGTTCTACGATTAATCTTTTACAAACAACTTCTGCTAATTATCTTTTAATGTGTTCGCTTGATGTGGCACGTAAAAAATTAGTACTTGAGGGACACGCGAGGCTGGCTGAACTTTTAAAGCTTACCCGCGCTGCCAAAGAGGAAATTAACCAAATTCCAGGGTTAAAATGTATAATAGGCAAAGACTATATTAACCATCAAGGCGTTTATCACTATGATGATTTAAAAGTTGTTATTAAAGTGAATGATTTAGGGCTATCTGGTTTTAATGTTTACGATATATTAGCCAAGGAATATGCGACTCAAGTAGAACTTGCCGAGCCTAATGTAATCCTTGCCATTGTGTCTTTTGGAGATAATGCGACATCTATTAACAAGCTTGTCTTTGCACTACGCGATATAAGCAGACGTTATTATAAAACTTTTCCGCCTTTAAATATAGATATATCCTCAAGCCTTAAAAACCCTAAGATGCTCATGACTCCTCGTGATGCTTACTATCACCCTAAAAAGTTGATGCATATTACAGAAGCCAGCGGTCTTATTTGCGGTGAATCTTTAATGATTTATCCACCGGGTATCCCGATTGTTATACCGGGTGAGATGATTACTGATAATATGATCGAACATTATCTTTACCTTAAAGATGAGGGAACAGTTATTCTCAATGATGATGATGACCCCTATATGATACAAATTTTAGATAAAACCCAGGAGGATAATATGATAGATTTATGGTACGCCGAAAATCATCAAGAAGATACTAAGTTTTCTATTAAAGTAAACTCTCATATTCACTCAGAAAAAAGTGAATTTCAACAAATAGACTTTTTCAGCAGCAATACCTTCGGAAAATTCTTTACTCTTGATGGCTTTATGATGGTCACTGAAAAAGATGAATTTATTTATCATGATATGATTTCTCATGTTCCTATGGCCGTTAACCCTGATATCAAACGGGTCTTGATTATTGGCGGTGGTGATGGCGGGACTGCCCGCGAAATTTTGCGCTACTCATCTGTTGAAAGGGTAGATATGGTTGAAATAGACGAGCGTGTAGTACGTCTTTGCCAAAAGTTTCTTCCTCAAACAGCTTGTAAGATAGATAAGGATCCAAGACTTATGCTCTACTTTGAGGATGGTTTACAATTTGTACAGGATGCACCCAATAATGCGTATGATCTCATTTTAGTAGACTCTACCGACCCCATTGGCCCAGGAGAAGGTTTATTCACCTATGCCTTCTATGATAACTGCAAAAGAATTCTGAGTGATGATGGTATTCTTATTAATCAACATGAGAGTCCTTATTATGGAAGCTATGCTTATGAAATGAAAAGAGCTCATTCTAAAATCAAAGATACTTTTCCTATTGCAAAGGTGTATCAATTCCATATGCCTACCTATCCATCTGGGCACTGGCTATTTGGTTTTGCTTCTAAGAAATATGATCCTATTAAAGACCTAAAAGCTGATAAATGGCAAAGCTTTGGGCTTAAAACAAATTATTATAATACAGATCTTCATGTAGGTGCTTTTATGCTACCTACTTATGTAAAAGATGAACTTGATAATGCAAAGTTTTAATAAAACTTAAATATTGAAGAGGGATATTCAAAAAGTTTTCTAACCTTTTGAATGTCCCTCTTTTCACCCCTGATATTTTTATATTATATTCTCTAGATAAATGTCAATTTGATTGTATAGTAATATATATTGACATCTATTCCCCCGAGTGATACTATACTTTCATTAAATATTGTGAAATGTTGCTATATTATTAGGAGGAATAAAAGTGAGAATAGAAACAAAATGTATTCAAGAAGGTTATAAGCCTAAAAATGGTGAGCCTAGAGTTTTACCAATCTATCAAAGCACTACATATAAATACAATTCTACCGAAGAGGTTGCAAAACTTTTTGATATGGCTGCTGATGGTCATATGTATTCTAGAATTTCAAATCCCACTGTAGATGCAGTTGAAAAGAAAATTGCTGCCCTTGAAGGTGGCATAGGTGCTATGTGTACGACTTCTGGACAGGCTGCTTCTATGATTGCTTTATTAAACATCCTTAAAGCTGGTGATCATCTAATCAGTGCTGGTAATATTTATGGGGGAACACTTAATCTGCTTGGTGTAACGCTTAAAAAAATGGGTATTGAAGTCACTTTTGTGAGCGCTGATGATGACCTAGCTACACTTCAAACAGCCTTTAAACCTCATACAAAAGCTGTTTTTGGTGAAACAATTGCCAATCCTTCTATGGCTGTTTTAGATATCGAAAAATTTGCTGCCCTTGCCCATAACAACAAGGTTCCTCTTATTATTGATAATACCTTTGCAACGCCTATTCTTTGTAGGCCTATAGAGTTTGGAGCAGATATTGTTATTCATTCTACAACTAAATATATGGACGGTCATGCGGTTCAGGTAGGTGGGGTGATTGTCGATAGTGGCAACTTTGACTGGACTTGTGGTAATTTCCCTGATTTTACTGAACCTGATGATTCTTATCATGGCGTTATTTATACTAAGCAGTTTGGGACTGCTGCCTATATTGCTAAAGCACGCTATCAACTCATGAGAGATATGGGTGTATACCCTTCTGCTCATGCAGCTTTCCTATTAAACCTAGGTCTTGAAACACTTGCTCTTAGAGTAGAAAAACATTGTGCCAATGCCTTAAAAGTAGCAGAATTTCTTGAAAAAAATGATAAAGTAGATTTTATTAATTACCCTGGACTTATGAGCAATAAATATTATGAACTTGCCCAAAAGTATACACCTGATGGATGCAGCGGTGTTATTTCATTTTCAATTAAAGGTGGCCGAGAAGCTGCTATAAAATTTATGGATAGCTTAAAGCTTGCCGCCATTGTTGTGCATGTAGCAGATCTTAGAACTTCTGTGCTTCACCCAGCAAGTTCAACCCATAGACAGCTTTCGGATTCACAACTTCTAGCTTCTGGTATCACGCCTGGTCTTATCAGAATATCTGTAGGTATTGAAAATGTCCTTGATATTATAGAAGACTTAGAACAAGCACTTGCACAAATTTAATGAATTAGGCTATATCTTATTTGTTATAAGATATAGCCAATTTTTGTGCTATTAACTTAAATTCTTCTTGATAAGGATTTAAAACCATCTGATGAATTTCACAACGTCTTTGATCTGAAAGTTCCATTAACTCATCTTTGCAGCTGCACTTTTCTCCCATATAAATAGCTTTTAATTGCAGTCCCACTTCTTTTTCACTTAAACAATGTCCAAGTTTCTCACCTTTCTTTTTATTATATTGAAATTTAAGAATTCTGTATTCTTTTTCATATTGCCATACAGTATGCTTAACCATAAAAGAAGACCAAATCACTAAAAAACGTTCTATTGATTCTTCTGTAGAGTGCAGTCTTTTAGTATCCATTAAAAAATCACTCAGTGTTTTAGTAGCTAGATGACGTTTGTTTTTATAAAGAACAGGATAAATAGAGGTCTTGTCAATCACTTCATACTCCAAGCAATATCCTTTGTGGTCATATGCATAATGTGCCCATAATGGCATATCCTCTTGTAACCCACTTGCTGCAAAGCTTCCAACAAGCATCATATCTCCTAAGCTTTTTAGTCCCTGATAGAGTGTTTTTATATCTCCTTCTCTCCACCCATGCGCTTCAAGTTTTAGTTTATCAATATATAAAGATAATCCTTCAAAAGGATCATTTAAGTATTTAGCGTAGCAAAGCCATACCTTCTTGGAACGCAAATCATTAAGCCTTTGTATTTTATCTTGTGGGCTGAACCCTGTATACTTATATAAACTTCTCGGTATCCTATTGATTTCAAACCCCATTTCTCTTAATGCAGGTTTTAAATCCCGTTGTTTCATAGCATAACCTCCACACCTTTAATAGTCGTTTATAAGTAGTATTCCCCAACATTTGATAACTGTTATTCATTGATATATACCAAAATATACCTTAATTTTTTTGTATATATTGCATTCCTTTCCCAAATACTTTATAATAGAACATATGTTCGATTATGTATTTCAATTAATAAGGTGGAGATCAAATGGATTTACAACAAAAATTAGAAATATTGTCTGGTGCAGCGAAATACGATGTATCGTGTTCTTCTTCAGGTTCTAAACGTAGTTCTAAAAGCGGCAGTCTAGGCTCTGTAAGCTCTGCAGGTATTTGTCATAGCTTCACTCCTGATGGCAGGTGTATTTCTCTTCTTAAGGTTCTTTTAACAAATTATTGTATTTATGATTGTGTTTATTGTGCAAATAAAAGGTCAAACGACATTCCACGTGCTGCTTTTTCTGTAGATGAAGTAGTTGACCTTACTATTAATTTTTATAGACGTAATTATATCGAAGGGCTTTTTTTAAGCTCTGCTGTTTTCAAAAGTCCCAATCACACTATGGAAATGATTACATCAGTTATAAAAAAACTGCGTGTAGAAAAAGGCTTTGCGGGCTATATTCATGTAAAAGCAATTCCTGGTGCCAGCCAAGAACTTATCGACCAAGCCGGACTTTTTGCAGATAGAATGAGTGTTAATATTGAGCTGCCATCCGACAGTTCCCTTAAACTGCTTGCGCCTGATAAGAAAAAAGAAGATATCTTTAAACCTATGAAACAAATTAGTACTAACATTACAACTGCTCTATCAGAACACAAAAGGTATAAAAAGGCACCACTCTATGTTCCTGGGGGACAAAGCACCCAACTTATTATAGGTGCTACCCCAGATAGTGACTTAAATATCCTTGGTTTATCTCAAAAACTCTATGATAAATATAGCTTAAAGCGTGTCTATTATTCGGCTTATATCCCCGTTAATCAAGATAATAACTTACCTGCTATCAAAAATCCGCCTACGCTTCGTGAACATAGACTCTATCAAGGAGATTGGCTGCTTAGAATGTATGGTTTTAGAGCTGAAGAGCTTTTAAATGAAAAAAACCCTGACTTTGATATCAACTTTGATCCTAAAACAAACTGGGCGCTCAATAACCTTCATCTTTTCCCCATTGAAATTAATCTCGTTCCTTTTGAGACACTGCTTCGTATACCAGGTATCGGCGTACGCAGTGCAAAAAAAATAATAAGTGCCAGACGTATTGCCCCTCTTAATTACTTAGATCTTAAAAAGCTCGGAGTAGTCCTCAAAAGAGCTCAGTACTTCATTACATGTAATACCAAATACTACGGAGCAGTTGATATAGATGAGGATAAAATTCGTACTGTCCTTAAACCTAAACTTGATTTAAATGAAATAGACAATCCCTACGAACAACTTAACTTATTTGATAAGCTATCTTCTGATGATAAGTTTCAATTTACTTCACTCTCTACGTTAACACTGTCTAAACAATTTCTTGTAGAGGATAATATCACCTCACTAACTGGTGAGCTTTAAAGGAGTTTTTTTCATGAAAGAATATGTCTATGATAATAGTTTTGATGGTCTTCTCACTGCTATATTTGATGCTTACCCCGAAAAAGGTTCTATTAAGCTTACAAAAGAAAGCTGCTATACGCCTAACCTATTCTATGAAAATATTACCGTGCAAACAGATCAAGATAAAGCTGATAGAGTCTATAACAGCCTATGTAGCAAGCTTTCTTACACTACCCTTTCAAATGTCTACCATTTGTATTTGTGTGACACGGATGATATGGATACACTTATTTTCAATTATATAAAACTATGCTACAAGCACTCTGATAACATTAACCTTGCCAAAAACAATGATATTATAAGAGCTGTAGATAAATATACTAAAAGAGTCTATGGGGAAGCTCACCGATTTCAGGGGTTTGTACGTTTTAAGGAAATTGCTCCTCTTGTTTTCTATGCGAAAGTAGAACCTGATCATAATATCTTACCCCTTATTATAAATCATTTTAAGGAAAGATTTTCAGATCAGCATTTTATTATCCATGACCTTAAACGAGAATATGCGATTGTATACGATCTTAAAGAAGCTTACTTGCAAGACCTCTCACTTAAAGAAGGGCAAAGACTGTCTAAGCTTACCGATACTGATTCATTTGAAAACCTCTTTAAAAGCTTTTATCAGTCCATTACACTTAAAGAAAGGCATAAAGAACGCCAAATGCGTTCTTATATGCCTTCAAGATACTGGAAACACCTCATTGAAACACAGTAATTAACTTTACATCTTCACCGTAGCTATTTCTTTCTTATTTATCTTTCTTTTTCTAACTTTCCAATAGATGACTCCAATAAGTAAGAGGGTTGCTGCTATAATGGCTGTTTCATTACCATCGAAGCATCTGATAATCCAATATCTAAAAATATTTCCCCCATCTAGAAAACTTGTAAACACGCCGTTATATCCATTAAGATGATAATCAGCTGCACGAGCCAGTTCTGTATAGCGCTCTGCCATAGCCGTAGCAATAAAGAGCTTTCCTATTATAAGAGGGACACTAATAATAACTGCTCTGATAATATTTCCTCTGCTTGCAACGACAATCATCGCTACAGCTCCCATTATATTAGGCAAGTCGCCTATAGGTATAAAGCCAATACCGGGCAAAAGAAATGCTAATATAAAAGCTATGGGCATAAGTAAAAGACCTGTTACTACAACTGAAGGTATTCCCACAATGACAGCACTATCCAGCCCTATGTATTTTCCCTTCATATCAGGATATTTCTCACTTAGACGAGTTTGTATGTTCTTAGAAATAGGTAGTAATCCTTTTCCTAATATCCCACACATCATAGGTAAAATATAAACAACTGCAGCTATCTTAAAAGAAACTTCTAATATGTCCTTAAAACTATAGCCTGCACCTAAGCCTAAAAACATACCTAGTATCACACCAATAACAGGCGGCTCACCAAGTAAACCTAACTTATTCTTGATAGACTCTGGATTGGCATCGATTTGATTAATAAAAGGAATCTTATCAATAAGTTTATTGCCAAGTACAGCAACTGGATAATACCCCACTGCTGTAAGCGTTGTACAACAAACTCCAGGCAGCTTACTAAATCTTTCCATAGCAGGTGCACTCCAGTCTGCAAGTTTAGTAACAAGGGCTGCTGTAATGAGTGTTGCAAGTAGAGTTAATACCAGACTTTGATGCACCTCATAAACAATAGCTCCAACAAAAATGAAATGCCAGTAATTCCATATATCTACATTGATTGTATTGGTCCATTTCAAAAAGAACATGAGCACATTGAGTCCTAGAATGCTTACTAATAATAAAGGTGTTAACTTATAAGACCAAGTAATAGCGGCAAGCGGCGTCCAACCTACATCTAAAATATTATAATGTAAACCCGTTCTTGAAACTAATGTTTCCACCACTGGTGCAATAGTCTCGACAAAAAAATCGAAAAAAGTAAATATCCCTATAAATCCAATACCAATGGTAAGTGCTGCACTTACTCCTTTTCTTATGGGCATACAAAATCCAATAGAAAAAATCAACATAATAAGTGGAAGAAGCACATAAGGTTTAAAGCTTAGTATATAAGCCACAATTTCTGTTAGATGATTCATTTTCTAATCCTCCTATCAAATACTTACGAACTATTCTAGTATAAAGAAGTACCTCTCTTTATTCAATAAAAGATTTTACGCGCTTACAAAAGGGATGTCCGAAAAGCTTTTGGCTTTTTAGACATCCCTTTTGTTTTTGTAAGTAAGAATATCCTATAGTATATTAACACTTCCTATAGCGCTTTTTAGTAGATTGAGTGCATTTTTATGCATCTCTTCTCCCTTTTGCGTCATGCACAAAGAAGATAAAATTTTAGGTTTTATTCCCTTATCAAATAGGTCTAGGGCAGTTGCCATAATACTTGCTTCTGTATTAAGACCTGCTATATAGATTTCTTCTACATTATTTTTTTCTAGTAATTTAGCTAAATCCTCTGTAATGCTTGAATAAGTCGATTTCATAAGCACAATATCTGAAATATCCTTAATAACAGTTACTAATTTGGTTTCTTGACTTAACATTGTCATCGCATTAAATCCTAATTCTGATTGAAATAATGAATCTGCTTTATTAATAAACCGTGTAGCAACGATTAAGTCATATTTAAAGTTTTTAATGTGTTTATCGATCTCAATGGGGATGTGCTTTGTAAGGTCATTTATAAACCCTTGTTGTACGTCAACTATTAAAATTATTTTCATTTTCTATCTCCCTCAAGTGGCTGCATTTTAAGAACTTACTTATACATTATAATATCATAGTTTAAAGCTCTTTTATATGTTTATTCTACTTCACAGATATTATTTATTGTGGTAAAGCTTGTAATAATTCCCCTTCGCTGCTATAAGTTCCTTATGCGTACCTGCCTCAGCCACCTTCCCCTCTTCGATCACCATAATACGATCGACCCTCCTTATGGTACTGAGCCTATGGGCGATTATAAAGGTTGTACGTCCTTTCATAAGATTTAACATAGCTTCTTGTATTTGCAGTTCTGTTCTTGTATCCACACTGCTCGTCGCTTCATCTAATATTAAAATGGGAGGATCTGCAAGAATAGCTCTTGCTATAGCTAAAAGTTGTCTTTGTCCCTCACTTAGGTTGTTTCCACTTTCTGTTAAAACTGTTTCATATCCCTTGGATAGTTTCCTAATGAAACTATCTGCATTAGCCATTTTAGCAGCATGCCTTACCTCTTCATCTGTAGCGCCAAGATTACCATATCTGATATTTTCACTTATGGTTGCAGTAAACAAATATGTATCTTGAAGAACGATTCCAAAACACTTTCTCAGACTGTTTCTTGTATACTCTCTAATATCATTTCCATCTATTAGAATTTCTCCTTGACCCACCTCATAAAATCTTGATAAAAGATTAACTATTGTTGTTTTACCAGACCCTGTTGCTCCCACTAGTGCCGTACTGCTGCCAGGTGCTGCTCTAAATGAAATCTCATTTAATACTTTTACATCTGATCTATAACCAAAAGAAACCTTTTTAAAAATGACATCCCCTTTTGGGCTGCTAAGCTCTATTGCTTCTGGTTTATCTTCATCTTCTTCTTTTTCATCTAAAACTTCAAAAACTCTCTCTGCGCCAGCTACTGCAGACTGCAGCGTGTTAAAGATGTTTGCCAGTTCATTAAGAGGTCTCGCAAATTGTCTTGAATAACTTAAAAAGCTTGCAATAACGCCTACTGAAATAACATCTTTTACTGCAAGCATGCCTCCTATACTTGCAACAGCTACAAATCCCAAATTATTAATCACATTCATAAGCGGCATCAAAAACCCAGATAAAATCTGTGCTTTAAGCCCAGCCTTAAAAAGCTGATGATTAATAGCCCCAAATTCTTCTATCACTTGGTTTTCATGATTAAATGCCTTTATAACTTGCATACCTGTTATAGATTCTTCTATATAGCCATTGAGTTTTCCAAGTTGAATCTGTTGATTTTTAAAATGTATTTTAGTCTTTTTTGTTATTGTTTTTGAAAGCAGAAAGATTAAAGGCACTGTAAAAACACTTGTTAGTGTAAGCACAGGACTAAGAAACAACATCATGACAAAAGCCCCAGTGATTGTTAAACTCCCTGCTACAAGCTGTATGAGTGACTGTGAAATAGTAGTACTTACATTTTCTATATCATTAGTGAGCCTACTCATTACTTCTCCATGTGTATGGGTATCAAAAAAAGCTATAGAAAGCCGTTGTAGCTTCGAAAAAAGATGACTTCTCAACTTAGTAACTATATGTTTTGAGATACCTGCCATCATCCAGCCTTGAAGTAAATGTATGATACTATCAGCCAAATAGACTACAAATAATATCAGCGTAAGTATTTTAAGCATATAGAGGTCACTACTAATCTCTACTATAGATAAGATATCAATAGATTTCCCTATCAGAAGAGGAACTAAAAGTGTTAGTATTGTGCTTAAAATAACTGCTGACCCGATCCCCATAAGTGCACTGTATTGTGTTTCAAAATAAGTCCATAGTCTTTTTATTGTCGTTTTAAAATCTTTAGGTTTTATAACCTCACGCATAAAACGTCCACCTGGTCCGCCGCCTGCTCTTCCAAACCCTGCTACTTGAGAAACATTATGATCCTTTTTTTCTGTCACTCCATCACCTCCAGGCTGCACTGTGAATCGAAAATTTCTTGATATACTCTACAGCTTTTTAAAAGTTCATAGTGCGTACCAATGCCTACTTGCTCTCCAGCGTCTAGTACAATAATACGATTTGCCTCCATTACAGAGGTTATTCTCTGTGTAATAATAAATGTCGTTACCCCTTTTTTATGCCGGCTTAAACCCTCTCTGATTTTTGACTCAGTCTCTAGATCTAAAGCACTTGTACAATCATCTAAAATAAGTATCTCTGGTTTTCTAATTAATGCCCTTGCTATAGCAATCCGTTGTTTTTGACCTCCTGAGAGATTAACTCCGCCTTGTCCTAAATGTGTTTCATAGCCTTCTGGAAAACTCGTAATAAATGCATGTGCTTGTGCAATCATTGCCACCTCTTTTATTTCATCCATTGTGGCATCTTCTTTGCCCCACCTGATATTCTCTCTAATAGTTCCTGTAAAAAGTATTGTTTTTTGAGGAACTATAGCTATTTTTTCTCTTAAATATTTAGGACTTACTGTTTTAATATCTATACCCTCTACCTTTACAGTTCCTGATGTAGGATAATAAAAACCTGGTATAAGGTTAACTAGTGTGCTTTTCCCTGACCCTGTAGATCCAATAATACCAATGGACTCTCCTCTTTTGCATTCAAAACTTAAGTTCTTAAGCACAGCACTTTCTATGTCATGATTATATGAGAAATAAACGCTCTCATAGGTAACCATTCCTTTTTGAGGAGATTCCTGAAACTTTTCATTTCCTTCTTCTGTCAGCTTATAAATTTTCTTTTCATCAGCTTGCTCAAGTACCTCTTGTATACGATCTGCTGATGCTTTTGCCCTTACAAAGCTTATAAAAACATGTGTAATCATTGAAAGTGCAAAAAGAATTTGGGTCATATAGTTGGTAAAAGCAATAACCTCACCTACTTGAATACTGCCATTTTGTACTGCAAAGCCGCTTAACCAAAGTATAACAACTATCCCAAGATTAACTATAAGCTGTATAAGAGGTGCGAAAATTGCCATCTTTCTAGAGGCTCTCATACTGATATCACCTAAATAGTCATTTTCTTTTTCAAAGCGTTCTGTTTCATAATCAAATCGATTAAATGCCTTAACAACCCTGACTCCTGCTAAATATTCTCTCATAACAGTATTTATTTGATCAAGTGCTTTTTGTATTTTAACAAAATAGGGATATCCAAGCTTTAAGTTAATTATTATAAGACAGACTATAACAGGCACAATGACAAGTAAAATAAGTGCCATTCTAGGACTTAAAGACACCGCCATAATAATACTGCCTATACATAAGATAGGTGCTTTAACAAAAATTCTCATCAATCCATTGATAAAGTTTTGTACTTGTGTAACATCATTTGTCAACCGTGTTATCAAGGAAGCATCACCAAAAGCATCTTTATTTGCAAAAGCAAATTCTTGTATCTTTTTGAATAAATCAAACCTTAGTTCAAGTCCTATACGTTGCGAAACATTGCTTGCTATAATAGATCTGATGCACGCAAATATAGCTCCAAGTGATGCTATGCCTAACATCTTTAACCCTTGCTGTATGACATAGTCTCCATCTTTCTGTTTGACTCCAATATCTACAATCTTTGCCATAATCGTCGGCTGTAGCAAGTCGCATAATGCTTCTGCTGTTAGAAATAGGATGCCAATAATAAAAATAAATCCATACTTTTTAATATATTTATACAAAATACTCACTTTATTTAGTCCTCCATTTCTATGCTCATTTTATTGCTTTTTCAAAGTATTTTCAATGTATTTTTTAAAAGAGTAAAGGTCATATAACTCTATATCACTTGTAAAATTATTAGTTGTTGATTAGCATTTGACAGTAGTTAAAAATAATACTATATTGCTTTCTAGCACTTTAGGGGATAAGTTAATCTTTTCTAGGCACTATAATGCTATAGACTTTTTTAAATTATAAATAAGAAAGGATCTTTAAGATGAAGTTAAATGAGACAGTACAATGCCCCAAATGTTCTGGGACACATTTTGTAGCCAGATACGAATCAACTTATGTATACTCTTATAAAATTGAGCCTTCTGAAGGGGATGAAGATAATACGAATCCTGATGCTGTTCCCTTTTTATTTGACGATAGAGAGCAAAAGGGTTCAACACAATATGTAGAATGTTGCAATTGCAAAGCAAAATATCCTTGTGAATTTACGATGGATTCAAAACATGTGGATTTTACTATTGTGCAAAAAGCTATTCGTGGTAATTATGCTACAGATGTAGAGTTTTGGGGTTAAAAACACTAAAACGGGCTGAACTTGCTTTTTAACAAGTGCAGCCCGTTACTCTTCATATTCATTTTTGTACCCATTGCATATTGCAAGCTTTGCCCCTGATACTGCCACACATGAAAAGTTGAAAGTGTTTTTCTTTCAACGTTGTTACTTCCAAAACTTTTCAGGAATAAACCCAAAGAGTACAGGTGCTGCCGAACCATTTGGCAGCATATATACAAATTGATTGGGTGCGCTCGCTCTAACCATCCCTACAAGGGTTGCTATCTTTTTACTAGATAATATTTCTTCTGTGGGTGTATCAAATACCTTTCCATTCCCCCATTTTATTGCTCCTTGATAAGCCCCTCCTCTAGCATTAAGAATAATTCCCATGTCTTCATGATTCTTAACCTCAATAAATACTGATACCCCATAATTACCTCTATTTTGGACTTTTTCTCCTGTTAAGGCATCTGTACCACTTACCCATTCTTCACTTCCTTGTCCTATAGTTAATTTAGATGGTTTATTTATATCGGCTAAATTCACTGTATAATATCTCTCTATAACATTAAAGGTTCCTCTTATATGTGCATCTTTAGCTAGAATACTTAGCTCCTTAAGATTATCTAAAGATGAGTTATAATCTAAAGCTACCACGGTAAAGGTTACGTTGCCGTCACTTCTAAAGTCTAGTAACCCTGAGATTACTTCTTCTGCTTTCCAGTTTTTGCTTATGCTGCTATCATAAATACTTAAGGTTTGGCCTGGTTTTAAGATATATTTCTTTGTGGAACTTCCTTTAAAGTAATCTCTTAAAGCTTCTTGTCCCATCCCTAATATATTTCTGTGAGGTCCTTTAATAGCTTGATTTGAAAGTGATAAGCTAACCTCTCTATTTTCAGTCGTTGTTGCTAGAATAACTAGTTTTTTACTAACAGCGGTTGCATTTTGGTGATGTACAAGCAGCCTTCCTTCTCCTTTTACGGTGTCTCTATAAAGAATGCCGCTTGATGGAATACGCTCAGGAGAATTACTTACAAGTAGTACACCTTCTTTATCTTTAATGGTTACATCTGTTATGCTATCTAGCGTGTTATAGTCTTTATCTATGTATCCTTCTAATAAGTCTCCTTGTTTACCTTTTGTAAATAAGTAATAGCCATCTCTTTCTATTTTGTCTGTTCCTACTTGTACGATACAAGTTTTAGACGGTGACCATACTCCCCATTCATCTTGAATCTGCATAGTCACTTCATATTTCCCAGTTCTTTTAAAATACTTAGGTTTTCCGGCTATCTTTGACCCTGTATCTAAGTTTTTATAAGTCCATTTCTGACTGCGTATTTTGAGTTCATTAGGATTATCATACTCATAAATAAACCCTAGTTTTTCTCCTATTGCATAGATAGGTTTATCCATTTTAAATGTTGTTATAGTAATAGATTTATTCTTTTGTAGGGTTAACTTTCTGCTAATCGTCTCACTCCACTTACCATCATCAGCTTTTACTCTTAAAAACACTTCATATTGCCCTGGCTCTACATTATTTAGAAGTGCCGGTAGATTTGGACCTTTTCTTTGTTTCTTATTGATGAGAACTAGCCATTCTCTTTGAATAATCCGCTTGCCTTCGCTCGCATAACTTGTGTCTCTAATCTCAATAGGTTCTTTTTGCTGATAGGTTTGCTTTGTAAATTCGAATTGTGCCACTGGTTTAATATCTA
Source organism: uncultured Clostridia bacterium (assembly GCA_937921505.1). GTDB lineage: Bacteria > Bacillota > Clostridia > Lachnospirales > Cellulosilyticaceae > FMMP01. The sequence goes on from CAKZUB010000006.1 coordinate 86,523, forward strand.
CTGCATATAAATGAGTGATGAATACAAAAAGTACTATTATGCTGCATCTGATGAGTTGTTTATGTCTTTTCATAGGCTATTCCTCTACTTTTTATAGTTATATCAAGTAGTTACTTTAAATCTCTTGTAACTATTTCTTTTATTATAACAGAATCTGCCACTAAAGACATTCATTGTATGTCAATCATTCTCTAAAATTTCTATCATAGTGTGCCCTTGTAACTCTGGGACTACAAACTTCACATAATTCTCTTCATATATAAAGTCTAATGTTTTCATTTCTGGAACAATTCTTACATGGGATGGTTCATTATCGCATCTTATCTCTAATTTACGATTATATAGCGGAATAACATCTTCTATTGTATCTAGTATTTGACATTTTCTTTGAATAATGTAATTAAGGATATGAACAATCTTTGACTTATCTTTATTATTATTTCCTCTTATTATAACTTCTGAAAGTGCTGGTAAATCTGCTTTAACTAATGGTTTTTCTACTAGTATTGAAATCATTTCTGCTAAAAGATCCTTATAGGCTTTGACACCATTTTCAGCAAAATCAGTAAAGAGTGGACTTGAAACATAAATTGTTTTGCCATACTTAACGATTGCTGGTTCTTGACTTACCTCGGTACGTGGTGGGGTGTGTCTGTGAGAACAAAAATGCTCTTCTGAGCGGTTAAAGTATGGATTGACTGTATACGCCAGTATCTCAACATTTTCTTTACCACGAATGCATACGCCTGGCTTATAGGTAACATAATCCATTGCTGGTACATTCCCAAATAGTTCTTCTTCTATATGTATATAACGCGGACAATATGCTGCCTGACCTACGTACTCTATGCCTATTGTTTCTAATAGAAACTGCTTATTTTCACCAATACCTGAAACTCCTGTAACTAAAACTGCTCCGCCATTTTTTACATAATTATCTATTTTAGCAGCCGCTTTTGGTGTTAATGTAACTTTATCTGGAAGTATTAAAAGTGCATAGCGTTCTATACTATCTTCTAGATCAAGAAAATCAAACTGATATTTAAGTTCTTGAAGTACCCTATATGCACCTTCTGCTGCACGGTCAACAGCGCTTGTAATATTATCACTGGATTTCGTCGTGCCATATACACCTATTTGTGCTATTTTAGTGGTATCTAGGCACCAAGGTTCTTTTTCTTCAATAGTTTTAAATACTTCGCCAATGCGCGCATAAACTGTCTTATCAATTTTACCCGATGGATGAAGTTGATCTCCTACACATACTCCGGCTCCATAAGCAAGTGCTCTGAAACATTCATACTCTAATGCACTCTTATTTCTTAAAGATCCAAAATCTCCCCATGATGTATGAAACTTTCCATTCATCATAGTTATTTCTTTATCGTACTTATTAGCATAATTAACTGAAATTGGAAAATGTGTATATCCCCACTCATCTGATGGTAAGGACTCAATATCCATGAAGGTATTATACTGCTGTTTTTGTTTGTTAGAAATGGCTATCTCATCTTGCAGATCCATTGCATAAGAATACCCGTTAAAATAAACATGGAGATTGGCATCAAGTTCATGCAGATATTCAAATATATCTTTTTCAAAATCAATTTGTGCTATCCTAGACATACGCTGTCTATCTTGTTTGTTTTGTGGGTCAAGTCCTATCTCTTTCATTTTCTGTGTGCAAGACTTACATACGCATTCATTCTGAAGGATAATATCAATCCATAGTCCTTTTGGTTTAAAGTATTCATACATTTCTTTAAACTCAGCTTTTAATAACTTGCGGTATGGCTCATTATTTAAACAAAGTTTATTCCATCTATAATATTCACGTTCAAAAGGTCTTTTACTTCCAAGTACCCCTTCTGGTGAGACTTCTAACCATTCTGCATGAGCATTTGCCCAATATTCATTCCAACCCACACATGTATAAACAGTAAACTCAATATTTTGCTTGCGGCAAGCATCAATTTGCTTTTGAAGTAAATTGAAATTAAGATTTGGATGTTGTTTTCCGATCTTACTCGGATAATAATAATAACCATGATGACATTTACCAAAGAGATTAATCAGTTGTACTCTGGCTGTTTTTAGCGTTTCTCCAAACTCATCTGAATTAAAAAGCTCTCCTATATGAGGTATATCTGGTGATGTATGAAAATCCATATGTATTTGTCTATTTGGATACTTTTTCATGCTTCTTCCTCCATATTTTTATATTTATACCGATTGCATATCGCAAGTTTTGCTTGTGATATTGCCACAAATGAAAAGTTGAAAGTGTTTTTCTTTCAATCTTTAGCCTTTTACTGCCCCTGCAAGCATTCCTTTTTGAACGCTTTCATGGAAAATCAAATAAACGATGATCATAGGTATAATAGCTAGTATAATCGATGCAAATATAGGTCCCATTTGCACTGTTTTATCTCCTACAAAATAGAGTAGACCTTGTGAAATTGTAAATTTTGAACGCTCTGTAATAAACATAACTGAAAAAATAAGTTCATTATATACTGCCAGAAAAGCAATAATACCTGAAGTTGCAATACCTGGAGCAGATAAAGGAATATATATTCTAAAAAGCAAATCAAATAAATGACATCCATCAATAGCTGCTGCTTCTGATATTTCATTTGAAATACCTCTCATAAATCCTGTTATGAGAAAGACAGACATAGGTAATTGAAAGGCTACATAAATTAATATCATTACAAAGTAATTATTCATGCCATTCATTGATGATATTATTTTGGCCAGTGGAATAATTGTAGAATGTATAGGTAACATAATGCCCACGATAAATAAGTAATATATCATATTCATAAACTTAGAAGTATGTTTTGCTAGCACAAAAGAAATCATAGAAGATACAATGACAAGAAGAAGTGTAGATCCTGTTGTGAGTATCAATGAATTTAAAATACAACCATCCATATTTGCTTTTTCTATAGCATCTCTATAAAATCTAAAATGATATTCTTTTGGAAGCTTAAACATACTTCCAAAAATTTCACTATTTACCTTTACAGATGAAATGAGTGCGATATATAGTGGGTAAAGTGTAACTATAGCCCAAAATATAGGAAAAATATAAACTATTGCACGTTTCAACTTAAACTTTCCAGCTTTTATCATATCAACATGCCTCCCATTAAGTATTTGTAGAATTAAGAAATTTATTAAACATTAAGCTTAGCATCATACCCACAACAAGAATAAATACACCAACAGCATTTCCACCTCCAAAATTTTGATACTTAAAGGCTTCATTATAAAGTAAAGTTGCTGGCACCTCTGTAGCATGAGCTGGCCCTCCACCTGTCATAACAAATACAAGATCAAATGTTCTCATACATCCTGTGACACATAGTACTGAAAAAACTTTAAAAGATTCCTTCATTAAGGGAATCATAATATAGCATATTTTTTGCCAACCATTTGCGCCATCAATAGTAGCCGCTTCAAAAGTCTCATCTGGTATCCCTACCATCCCAGCTGCAAATATAAGCATATTAAAGCCTGCATAAATCCATTCATTCACTAAAACAACAGTCATTATTGCAATTTTGGGATCTCCTAACCAATTTGGGATACTCCCGCGATATCCTACAAATCTAATAATAGAGTTGACTACTCCGCCATCTGGATAAAGCATATAAGTCCATATAAGTCCAACTGCAGTAATCGGTAAAATAACTGGCATAAAGTAAGCGGCTTTAAAAAACTTTTTTCCTTTTAAATTTGAAACGATTATCATGGCAAGAGTAAATGATAAAGGCATTAAAACAACAAAACCACCTATCATAAACCATCCTGAATTCATAAAGGCATTCCAAAACCTCGGACTTGCAAATATTCTTTGATAATTTGATATCCCTACAAATTTCATAGGAACGCTTTTAATACCATTCCATGAAAAAAAAGACATATATATAGATTGAATGATAGGATTCAACAGAAAAAATCCGTAGAGAAAAAGTGCTGGAAACATCAGTAAAGCTATAAACGGATACTGCTTTTTCTTCGTCACTAAGGCCACCTCCTTTTAATAATAAAGTCAAATAAGACCTGCGTCTTATTTGACTTATTTCAATCAACTTTTATCTTGAAGCTATTTCTGCAATAATTTCTTTTGCACACTCTTCTGGCGTTTTGCCTGCAAATAAACTTTGGAATGCTAAACGACAAGTATCTAGCATAGAGGGTAAGGTATCATAAGTTTGAATATCATCGCGAAACTCTTTTGCAGAAGCCATTGAATCAATAAAAGACTTTGATACACTACTAATTTCTATTCCTTTAATGTCTTCATCCGTAAACTCAACAGGATAAATACCACCTTTTGAAGCTGAAAGATCCCCTAAAAAAAATTGTTTATCCGTTAGATATTTAAGTACTTTTATAGAAGCTTCTTCAATCTCTTTATCTTTATGAGTTGTTATAGAAAAACCTGCTGCTGATCCAAACCAACTGTCTTTAAATGGTTCATTAATCATTGGAAAAGACATTATACCTATGTCTTGTGCGATTTCACTTTGAGCCGCCTCCCCAAGAAACCAAGATCCATCCATATGCATAGCCGTCTTACCTTCAAAAAACATTGTTTTTTCATTATTATAGTCAACACTTATGGCATTAGGTCCAAAATACCCTTTGTCGTTATATTCTTTTATTTTAGCAAGTATATCTATAACTTCCCTAGAATCATAAGCCATACTTCTGTCTGCAAGCTTCGCTACACCTTCTGATCCATATGATTTCATGAATAAGTTATTAAATAAATGCCCTATTCTCCAAGCATCTTTTGCTCCTAAAGCCATCGGAATATATCCCTTTTCAAGTAAAATATCACATGCCTTTTCAAATTCATCTAAGGTAGTTGGAACGCTTAAACCAAGCTCATTAAATATTTTTTTGTTATAGGCAAGGGCAATAGCATAAAACTCTACCGGTGCGCCATATGTCCCTTCCATATCTGTATACTGCCACTTATCAAATAATGGTTTGAAGTTTTTATGCCAATCACTATTTGCTTTAAAAACTGGTTCTAAGTCCATTATGAGATTATTTTTAACATACTCATACTCTCTAGCTCCACCATAGCCAAAGAAAATATGAGGTTGTTCTCCCGTTGCAAAAGTTGTGCGTAATTTATCAAGATAGGAAGGTTCGTCATTAATATGTTCTGCAACTATTTTTATCCCATTATTTTGTGCATTAAATTCATCTATATATTTTCTAAATAGTACTGAACGCGGTTGATCATCTGACCACCTGCTCATAAGTTTAACTTCAATTGTTTTTTTGCTTTCACTCGTTGTAACTTTATCAGTCTTCTTACTTTCACTTTGTACTGATTGATTAGAACAACCCGCAAATATACTGGCAAACATCATCACTACTAATAAAATACTTATTCTTTTCATTTTACTTCCCCCTTGTATTGGATGTTAATGTTATTATAGTATAGGTGATACGCTCTCACCATGAAATATTTTTGTGTATTTTAGAATATTTTTGGTTACTACAAATAAAAAAATAAGCAGTATGTCCAAAACAATCTGCTTATTCGTATGCAATTTCAACTCATAGTTCTAGTAGGCGCTACACCAAAATACTTTTTGAAACATTTACTAAAATAATATTGATCCTTATAGCCTATTCTATAGGCTATTTCTTCGACTGATAGCTTGCCTTGTGTTTTTAGGCGTTGTGCCTCTTCCATACGTTTACTTGTAATATAGACATTTATGTTTATTCCAGTTTCTTTTTTAAATTGATTGGATATATAAGATGTATTCGCTGGAATATGATTACATATAGTTTTTAAGGTTAAATGCGTATCAGTATAATGATCATCTATATACTTTATGACCTGAGTAATAATATCGGAGGTTCTCTTCCCCCCTATGTTTTTAACGGTACTCATTAACAAACTTAATTTTGCTATTAAAAATACTAACAACTCATCTAAACTCTCGAACTCATAAATTAAATCCAAAGATGTAACCCCTTGAACCCATATAGAATAGAACTGTATATTGTTTTCATTACAAGTTATTTCCATTGAAATCATCACCATAGATACTACATTATGCAAACTAGTATACCAGGTTGGAGATGTTTTCAAGCATTTTATAGCTTTAGTTAATATATTCTCTACCTTTTGTAAATCTCCTATTCTTATATTCATTATCAATTCATTAACCATATTACTATCTATTGCAGTTGTGTTTTGATACAATGTGTCCTTAAATTGTATTACTTTCCCACTACCTAAGATCAACCTTTTTATAAGGGCTAGTTTGGCTTCTTTATAAAAATAGGGCATATCACTTAGATCATTACCTATGCTGCTCATACCAATTGTTATCTTAAATGGCATTAATTGATGTACTATATCTATATATTTTTCAAAAAACTCCATTATAACTTGACTATGCGTCATTTGACTTTTATAGCATAAACAAGCTATTAAACAACCATCAAAATGACTAGTACACATAAGCTTAAATCTATCCTTCGAAAACTCTTCTAAAATATTTTCTAAACCATAAAGCCATAGCTTTTTATCATCAGGACTTTGTTCTATTTTATCAAAATTGCATATAGAAATAACAGCTACTGCATAAGAACATTCCATTTTACTCTCTTCAAATCTAAAATGTTTTATAATATTTGAAGATAAACTATTTATGTTATTTGTGAGAAAGGCTAATAATTCTTGTGACTTATAATGCTCTTCTGCGAGTTTCAATTTTCTTTTTTTCATCATACTTTCTTTGTATAGAATATCTTCACGTACGATTATATCTCTTAACTCTATAAGTACTTCATTAAATTCTTCTTTATTGATAGGTTTCAAAAGATATCTGAATACACCATTTTTCAAGGCATCTCGCACATAATTAAAGTCTGCATAGCCAGTAAGTATTATGACGTAAACATTTAAAAAGTTTTTCGAAATATACTCAGCTAGTCCAAGCCCATCCATACCTGGCATATTAATATCTACTATCGCTAATTTAGGCCTTGCTAGGTCAATAAGTTTTATGGCTTGAAGCCCATCTTCACAATCGCCAACAACGCTATACCCTAGGTCCTCCCAATTGATGCACTTTTTAAGACGTTCTCTAATAATATACTCATCATCTACAATAATTGTATCAATCATTTGCTTCACCTCTCCCCATAGGAAGTATTATCTTTATTTCTGTTCCAACATGATGTGTATCACAAAATATTAATCCATATCTAGATCCAAAATGCAATTTTATACGTTCATCAGTTCCCTTTAGTGCAAAACTTCCACTGCTTGATGTTATATTTGAATTCATTAAATCATAAAATAACTCTTTTGACATGCCTACACCGTTATCTTTAACTATTAACACTATTTTATCTTTTTCTACTATGCCATCTAAACTAATTATCCACTGGTCAGACTTACCAATAAGCCCATGCACAAGTGCATTTTCTATAAGTGGCTGAAGTGTTAGTTTAATAATGGCTTGATCTAAAATGCTGTCTTCTATGTTTACAAAATAATTGAGTTTATTATTATATCTAATATTTATAATATCCACATAGTATTTCACAATATCAAGCTCATCTCTAATAGTTACAATGGTTTGCCCCTTACTTAAAACCCCTCTATAAAAAGCTGATATCGTATTAACTAAATGAATAGCTTCATTGTGATATTCTAAATCAATAAGTCCACATACCGTTTCAAGTGTATTGTATAAAAAATGAGGATTCATTTGAGCTTGTAGTGTATTTAAAGCATGTTCTTTTTCTAAACGATGCGCTTCTTTTGTCTCTTCCATTAATACTGCCGTTTTTTCATTTAGCATCTTAAACTTTTGAGCTAGCATAGATACCTCATAACTACAGTTACCCCTATCAAAACTATTAAGGTGTTTCATATCTCCCGGGATAGTATTCTCCACAATTAAACATAATTTCATTATGGGATTAGCTATTGACTTTGATAGTCTAGCAATAGCAATGGATACAATAAATGTACATAAAATACCTGAAAAAATGATAGTTAATGATTGCATTTTACTTTGTTTTGTAAGTTCTCTAACTGGTACAATCCCGATCACATGCCACCCTAACTGTGAATAGCTCTTGTTGATAACAAGTGTTTTATTGTTGTTCATGTTAACTATTTTTGCCTCACTGTTACCACTAAATAGTTCCCTGTAATTGTCTATATCACTAATATATGTATTGATTTTACTTTTATCTTCACTAGTAATAATTTGTCCCTTTTTATCAACGATAAATATCTTTCCTGTATCACCTATTTTAACGCTCTTATAAAGATCTGACAAAAATTGTTCGGTGACTGACAGTTCTAAAGTACCTATTCTACTCCCTGAATAAGAAGAGTTCATCATATAATAGAATGAAATAATATCTCTATTCTTATTGTCTCTATAATAATACTCACTGCGTGTATTTGTACAAAATCCATTTCCTCCGATACTAAGACGTTCATTAATCTTATCTATGTCTCCTGTTGGGAGAACATTTTTCAAGTCTATATTTGTAGGTACAAATATATTTCCATTCTCAGCATAAATAACTGCTGCATCGATAAACGTTCTAGGCTCTAAAGTTGCTGAAAGTAGCCTTCCAATATGTTTCTTATGATTAAAGTCTATAGATGTCCTTTTAGCCAACTCTTGAATTTCTTGATTAGCTATAATAAGCTTAGAATAAGTTTTGATTTCACTTCTCATAAAATCAATTTTTTCAATAACTAATTCTATACTTTGAGAAGTGTTTTTTATAGTTTGATCTACAATCATCTTAGCCGAAATCTGATAAGCTATAAAAGTTACGACTAATACTACAAATGCAATAAGTACAATAAATGAAATAGTGATCCGCTGCTGCAATGAACCTCTTTTAAATCTGGATAAAACACTGCCTTCTCTATTTTTTTTGTGCACTATACGCTCACCCCTCTTAATGTTTCAATGAGTCATTAACTTATATATCTATACTATATGATTAAGGCAAAAATGAACAGAGCTTATACTTATGTATTACTCTTTAAAAATATAAAAATTGCCCTTCTATTTGTATACTAGTTGAAACTATACAAGAAGAAGGGCTCTTTTTTATTCTTAACGTTTACTTAATTTTTCATAAATCTCATTGTACCACAATGCATTCTCAACAGGGGTATTAGGTGGGATATGATTGCCTACTGCCATCATAAATCCTGGGCATTTTTTACCTATATCCATACATCTTTTGACTTCATTTTCTATATCTTCTTTAGTGCCACTAAGAAGTATTCTGGTATCTGCGTTTCCAATAAATACATGCGTTTTTCCATATTTTTCTGCTATATAACGCATATCAGTAGTAGGTTCAAGTACAAAGCCATTAATGCCTACTTCTGCTATATCATCTATAAATTCTGTGTAATTCCCATCAGAGGTATAAATGATTTTTTTACCCGCTTGTTTAAGAGGTTCAAATAATTTTTTATAGTTAGGAAATATATATTTTCTATACCAGTCTGGATGCAAAAATGCACCACTTGTCCATACGATATCATCATGGATCATAACCACATCACTTTTAGAATTTGCAAGTGCTTCAAAATACTGTGCAATCCAATTTACATATCTATTTGTCATTTCTCCAAAAGCCTCTGAGTCAATAGCTGCAGCCATAAGCAGCATATCCCATCCTAAGATGTCAATAAGGCCTGACATGCAGCTTATATAGATCCCAGTCATGTTAACACATTCTGGATACAAGCTCTGCATTTTGTCATAGTTTTCATTGTATTCTAATGTAAGCTGTTTTTTATTTCTTGTCCCATATACAGCATAAGGATCAAAATCTAATACTTCTTCGGGTTCCTTAAATGGGCAATAAAGCTCATTATCAAAGTCCACCCCATCTGCTGCATAAGCTGCATGCCCCATCCTCGTTCTAAATTCACCAAAAACATCTTTCTCCGTGAGTATATTCCAAAAAAAATCATAATTCCAATCTTTTATAAAAGCACTAGATGCTTTTGTTTGTAATGTCGTACTACTCTTTGAGTTCACTTGCATCCCTGTAACTTTGTTGACTAAATCCCAGTGGAAGTGTGCTGAGTATTCGGTTCTTGGTACTCTATCTGTCATTTCAAGGTTAATAGCAGCCAATCCATCTTTATAAGACATTTTTATTCCTCCCTCATAATCTGATAAATTCTCGGAATTTCTAGCCCTTATATTTCAAGGCTTTCCACTCCTATATTTTAAAAATCACCCACTTTTATGCCCAAAATAGTTGACAAAACCTCAAAAATTTGTGGCGAAGCCAGTTGAGCGAAATTATTTTTCAA
>CAKZUB010000007.1 GCA_937921505.1 uncultured Clostridia bacterium
ACTTAATGTTTTCATGATAACAGAAGAAGTTAGCGGATAAAATAATCTGATGCATAATGCAACAGAATAATTTGTCTACTAACTTCTTTTATTTTGTCTGATATTGGTTTAATCAAAAGCAGGTAATGTGTGGAATAACAACCTAGTTGCAATACAAATGGAGAAGTTAATGACTCTAACGTTAAGTTAACTGGCACAAGAACAAGTGGAGATGTAATAATCTGTTCTGAATGCTCACTTTCTTTCCATTTTAAGAACCCAAACGAAAGATATAATATATTAGTTCCTTGCTCCTCTTTCGCAAGTTTAGATTTATTTCTAAGGCTAGCTAATGTTTTTTGTTGTTCGGCTATAGATTTACTTGTCTTGAAATCTCCTTCAAAAAGTGATATTTACACCTCTGTATCATCATCTTCTAAATATGTCTCTTGTACTGGTCTAGGAAATGATAGCTTTCTTTCCTGATTTACAAGTTGGTCAAACAACTCAAAAATATCTGGTTCTGAAATAGCTAGTGTTGATCTTGTTGTTTCTTTATAATTAATAAGACGATTTCGTTTACCTAAGTCCAATAACTTATTTTTCCATTTTTCGATTTTCATATCAATTGCTGCCATTTGTTCTCTCCTAAACCCTATTTCTTAATTATATAAACTACTCTACTTCTATTTAATTTAATATCCTTCCTAACTATAGCTTTTCCATCATATATTTAATAAAGGCTCTAATTTTCTTAATTTAGTCAGATGCACTTCTGCTTGATTACTCTCTTTTTAAAAATAGGCTTATTTATCTAATTATACCAGACTTATTTAAATAGTCCAAATATAAAGTACATCTATGTTAAGAACTGATTTTGTATGACCTTGTTTATAAAATTATCATAAGTCTTATTAGTATGAGTTTAGCTTGGAGGTAAGGATAAATAAAAAGAACCTTCGATGTTTGAAATTTATATTAAAACTTCAAATCCTGAAGGTCCTTCTATTTTATGATATATAAGTTAAATTTTTGTTAATTCATTTTCCCAATTAGTAGGGAAGTCTATGTGCCTTAATGAAATATCAACTTTATATTCTTCCATTAAAGCCACCAAAGTAGGGATGAATTTTGAATTCCAATTCTTTTGGCATTTTAGGTAATACAGCAAAAGACCAGTTTTAATCCCATATGTGTCAACAACCTTTTCTATATAAAAAAAATCTCATAACAAGAAATGATATGGACATAATCAGAAAGGTATTACTTACAATGCATAAGCGTAGAAACATCTCATATTCTTATCCGTGCATGCTATATCCGGTTAATGTCTGCTCTATAATGTTCTCTTCATTCAATTTATATATACCTGATAAAATATCCTGTGTTGAAAAACGATTTGCTTTATCATCTGACCACAACTTGAAACTTTGTACTATTTCATCTTCTGTTAGTACTCTCTTTTCCTCAATTAGGTATAAGATAGTTGCTAAACATTCTAGTTCATGGTTAGTAGCAATCTTGTTTACAAAATCAGCTGACTTCTTAATAGACAGTTTAAGTTCATTAAGGGTTGTTTCTACTTTTCCACTAACTATCTTATTATATAAAATCTTATATGCTTCTTCTGTATCTTTTACACCATGATACTTTTGAAATTCTTTAATACTTCGGCTAATAATAGCAATGGAGTTATCATACGGTCCATATTTGTCTCTTTTAAATTTAAAATAATTTTGTCTTGCAAATGCATTCACTATATAAGCTGTTTTTTGTAACCTTAAGGGATCGAACTTATTAAGCTCTTTTTTTATTTCCATTAACACTAGCGCCGACATACTTAATTTAGGTTCTACAGCTGGTTGTGCTACATAATTTTTTGATGGCTCATAGATAAACACTTGTACATCATCTGGTAAAACCGAGAGTTTCTTTTCAATTAATGCTTTTACCTCGCTCCATATTAATCCACCATTACCGCTACCTAGTGGTGGTATAGCAATAGACTTTATACCTGAATTCCTAATCAATTGTATAAGTGCATCTAAACCAGTATCTACATACTCCATTCTAGATTTTGCTCGCCACTTATCTTTTGTAGGAAAGTTAATAATAAGCTTACTCTTTTCTTTATAAAAGTGTATTATCCCAACCCTAAGGCTGCCATTCTTACATGCTTTTACATAGTCAATATTATTCTCCGGATACTTCATTTTAAATTGATAAGCAATTCCTTTACCCATGTATCCTTCACAATTAACGGTGTTTACGAGGGCTTCTGCTGATGATTTTAATAAATCTCCTGTTGTATAATTAATCATTATGTTCACCCCTTTCAAGGCCTATTAATCAAACCACTTTTGTATATTTACATACGGTGGAGGTACTTCTATACCATTTTCCTTTAAAATGTTTTCAACGACTTTTTTAGTTTCCTCGTCTTTTACACAAATTGAAGTAAAGGAACTTACTGGTATAACTAAATCTGTTAGACATTCTGCCATTTTAACATTTTTAATATAGTCGTCTTCTGTTCCTAACGTATGCATTGCTTCCCAGTCAATAGCATCCATACCTTCATCATATTCTAATAAGTAAGCTTCTGTTTCACCTGAAAGAGGATGCCTAGGTAATACTTTGAAGTTGTTGCGCCTTGCATCGGTTCTTTTCAACGTTATATAAATAAAATTTTCATTTACATAGGTACTTTTCACTGCTTTATCAAATGATGAATAGGGATGAAAATGAAATGGCACATACTCATCTAAGCCTAATTCAGTACGCTTTGTGATAATCCTTTGGTCCGCAACATCGTCAAAATCTACATTATGAGTCTTTACTAATTTTCTTGATGCTAAACCCTTCTCTATAATAGATTCTAAATTACTTAACTTCGTCAAATGATATAATAATCTTCCATCTTTAACATCTTGCATTGCCATGGTTGTTGTTCCCCCCGATACCCATACTTCAAATAGTATTTATTCTTTTTATGTGCTTAATTACTTCTATTTTAGCATGAAAAGATATTCCAAATCAAATATAACTAATCTAAGTTACTGTCAAAGAAATTTAGGCAGAATCCATGGTATATTTTTCATATTTTGTATTTCTAGAAATGTGCATAGATATTCTTCACTTATTTATTGGTGGAAAATTGAGTTAATAATAAATAAAAATATTTTTCTCTATGAATTAAAGGATTCTTTATAAAAATCCTATGTAACATCATGGTAATTAATCTCCTTGAAAAACCTTCTCAACTAAACTTTTGAATTCATTATATGCCCTATTTTCTGGAAGATATCTCAAACTATTTACAAGACTACTATAATACCATTTATGTTCATTCTTATCCTTAACATTAAATCTTTCCCAAAGTTTATCCCCTATGTCTTGAAAATCCCGGTCTATGGCTCTCATATTTGAAAGCTTATCTCCTAAAGCCACAACCCCTATATCTACATTTTTTTCTTTAGCCAACGTATCAATGGTATATCCTTTTCTTTCTTTCCAACTTTTTGATTTATCTTCACTTTCAGAAGCAACTAAATCTGCAATTCTTTGATTGAATTCCGCTCTAATTATTTCATAAGTTGCATCGGTATCTTCAACTACATCATGAAGTATGGCTGCACAAATTAAATCTTCATCTGTTGTAAGTTGTGAAACAATTATTCCTGCTTCTAAGGGGTGTAAAATATAAGGTGTATTTGTTCCTTTTCTGAATTGATTAGCATGTGCCTTTGTTGCAAAAAGTATTGCTTTATTTATCATTTATTAATTCTCCTTCTCAATAATTTATACTGTCTCTTCTTAGCCGCCATAGTAGCCCCTTATTTTTGTATTACCTTGACGTGTTACTGTTATTATAATACAAAATTATAGACTATGGTTAATTTTTAGACAAAATAAAACCAAGGATTTCTCCTTGGCTACAAGCTCATGAACTCATATTATTTGAACAGTTTTTTAATCAGTTTAAAGATATCAAAACTTGTCTTGTTATAAACCTTATTGTACACATATTTCTTAGGATTTCTAAGCTATCCCCATCCACGTGGCATTTTAAGTCCTGCTCTATGGACTAACTGTCTTTTAAGACTCGTTCTTGCTGCAATACGCTTTTTTATACTCGGCTTTCTCATTCCAAATTTCAAAGGCATCAGCTCCTTATAGTATATCTTTTTCTATGTATTTATTTCTCACCATATTTAGATTGTGTTTCAGCCACTACTCCCGCATTGTGATTATCTACGATTATGATAGGATGATATTTTTGTTTTATTTCAGCCATGAATTCTGGCAATTCGTTTCTTAAAGTCATCATATGTTTTAATTTGTTGCCTGCTGATTTATGCGTTGCCCTATCATAATCTACATTTTGGGCTAATTCATCTTTATAAGGTACTTCTTTAGATTGCGTGATTAAGAATGTATTTACAGATTTACAGAGCCAATCTCTATCAATTCCCCATCTATCTGCTAATTCATTAATGTTAGCTTTTAATTGCTTCTCTTTCCAAATATCAAAGGCATCATCAAAATTTAAGTTATAAGGCAAATTTCCAGGTACTAATTCAGTATCTACAAATTCCTTTAGCAGATGTGCTTTATGATCCTCACCCATATCACTCAGTTCTTGAATTTGTTCATAGATTATACGTAAGGTTTCACCATCTACCGTTTGAATACCACTTACATTACTCACTTTCGAGCCAATTAATCCAAGTATATGAGCTGCATCAATTACTTGAGTTCCTGTGAGCTTTGTTTTCCCAACAAGTGGTTTAATAATACTTGGCAACGGATCACCCTGTTCATCATTTCTTGTCAAATTTTTATAGGCTCCTATATATTTTAGCCAAGTATGCTCATCAATACCAAAGGTACTATCATCCCATTTATATTCATAATATTGTGCTACTAAATCCCACTGTCCCTTTGCATTTTTAAAAGCAAAAGTAAACTTGTCCTTCTTTTGTTTGTCATCTTTTATTTCTTGCCATGAAGAAGTATCAGGTAGTGACTCAACCATTTGTAAAACCTTTATATTAAATTTTTTAACCGCCACACTATATGTATCAACAATTGCTTTACTACTGCTTCCGCCACTACCATATAATTTTAACGCAGTTTCTACTGTTTCTTTTGTCATCCTTGGATACTGAAAATTAACAATAGTCCCAAACTCTTTATTCTTACCAAATACACGGTTTGTACGAGAATATGCTTGAATTAAGCTTTGTAGTTCTAATTTTCTATCAACATACAGTGTATTTAATCGTTGAGAATCATATCCTGTGAGCAATTGTTCTGCCACAATCACCAAGTCTATATTCTTTTTATTACGTCCGCTTCCACCATAAGTTGCACGGTTCACCACATCTTCAAAATATGCGTCCTCTCCACACTTTTTATCACCTAGAATAAATTCAATACCTGTAAATTCAGAATAATCCTTAAACATTCCTTTGATCATTTCTGGCGAAACATTATCGCTATTATTTTCATTTTCAATTTTATTTTTATTTCCAAAGCTAAATGTCATGGCAATATTTATTTTTTCTCCACGCTCATTTAATTGCTTCTTAAATTCATCATAAAATGCAATCACTCGATCTTTGTACTTAGCTGTTAAAATAGCATTAAATTCTCTCCCTTGAGATTGAGTCTCCCAGTTATTTAATATTTCCTCTACAACCCTTGGAATATGCGTTTCATCTTGATAGATCAAAATCTTTCTTTTACTCGCCTCTATTTCCACTTCTGCTTCAGATAATTCTTGTACCTTACGTTCAATATCTCTATCAGAAAGCTCAGGATTTTCTTCTTTGATTTTTTCTACTAACTGTTCTCTTAAATCATCATAAGTTTTAAATTCACCAGTATTTATATAATCAACATGAAAACCTAAAACATTTCCATCTGATATCGCCTCGTCAATGGTATACTCATGAAGCGATGGTCCAAATAGCTTTTCTGTCGTGTTAATGACTTCACTTTTTTCATTTATTTTTCCTTTAATATTATTTTCATCAAATAAAGGTGTTCCCGTAAAACCATAGAAAAGACCATTTTTTCTAAAATAATTTGTAATTGTTCCCATCATCTGTCCCATTGTTGTTCTATGAGCTTCATCTATGATAAATACAATTTTTTTATCTAATAAAGTAGTGTCCTGAGCTTCTTCTAATTCTTTAACAACTTCATTAAGCTTAAATGTGGTTGTAACTACAATACCTCGTTTCTGTAATTTAAGTTTATTTTTTAATTGATAGGTGTATGCTGTATCATCAACATCTACTGGCTCATAAGCTGAATAGGCCTTAAATTTCTTGCTAGTAGTCTTATCCAGTTCTCGTCTATCAACTAAAAATACTACTTTATCAAATCCTACACGAGTAGATAAAAATAAAGCTGTCTTAAAACTAGTAATTGTTTTTCCTGAACCAGTTGTATGCCAAACAAATCCTCCATGGGGTATACCCTCATTATCCCATCCAAAAGCAGCACCCTCCACTGCTTGCAATGCATAAACCTGATAGGGACGCATGAGCATATGTTTCCTGTCTTCCTCTTTTTCCGCCTCATCAATGACTAAATAATCTCCAACCATTTGATGTGCCATAGGTATCATTAAAAAATGTTCAATAACTTTTTGCCAATTATTTACCGCTTTATTCTTTTTATCTGCCCAATGAAAAACAAAAGCAGGATTGAAATCATTAATAGATTTTGGTGTTGCAAAATATCGCGTTTCTATTTCTGTAGTAATTAACATCATCTGTGAAAATACCATAAAGTTATTACAATATTCACCATCTCTATAATACCTTTTAAACTGTCCATAGGCTTCATCTAATGACTTATCCGTACGTTTTTGTTCTATATTAATTAAAGGTAATCCATTGATTAGTAAAACTATATCAAATCGATTATTATTAGCAGTTACTACCTCCCTTGCAATACGGTAACTCGAGTCACCACCTCTTACCTCAGCTTTTTTTAATATAGTTAAAGTAATCTGTTTCCTAGTTATATTGGGATTGTCATCACGATAAATCCCATCAATTTTTCCTTTAGATTCTTCAATTGACAATATTTTAGAAGCTTCATAACTATTGCTGATTTGACCTACTTTATCCATTACCTGTTTAAACTCATTATCCGTTAACTCTACACCTTCAAGTTGATCCGCATTTATACGATTCAGCTCACCTCGCCAATGATTAATTAGATCAGATACCGTTACTTTCTTCTTATTTCCGTTTAAGTACTCAGGAGCCTCCCATTTATATTTTTCTAGTCCTTTCACGAAATTCTCCTGAAAAGCCCTTTCAGAAGCATTCTTAGGTGCATTACTCATAACTTACGCTCCTCTCTAAATAAACATTTCATTTAAGTATGCTTTTTTAATATCTTGTAATTTCTCAAGCTTACGCTGATGAAGGGTGATAAGGTCGTCGAGGTTCTTAAAAAATGATCCTATCTGTTTTTGCTCTAATTTAGATTTAGGGTAAGGTATCTTCACTTTTTCAATTTCATTCTTATTAATTTTCTTTGGAAAAGCTATGTGTAGTGTTCTATGCCATAAGTCTTTTTTTACAGTTTCTGAATATATACTTTCTTTCAAAAAGTATGGATTAAGTTCTTTACATTTTAGCAATGCAAGACTTACATAGTATGCCGTTGGCTCATTCAGATCAAAAACATTTGCTGTCCCAATGTCCCCAATACGAGTCATTAAGACATCACCTTTTTCAGGGAAAACTTTAAATTCACTCTTAAAAGCTTCTTCAGAAATATATTTTTCTGATTTCAATGTTTTGATATTTTCAACTGAAAGAAACATTATACCGCTGTCAGTGTATTTCGGTGTTTGATGAGTTCCATCATGAACTTCTGTCAACTCCCCCAACTTACACTGTTCCCAATCGTCAGTAAAACCAGCAAATCTTAATTTTGGCTTACGTTCTCCTTCAGCAGGAAACATCTCCGTAAGATATGCTTTTTTTAATGCTTTCATCTTTTCTAACTTACGCTGGTGAAGGCTGATAAAGTTATCGAGCTGCTTGAAATACACTCCAATTTTATTTTGTTCTTCAACATTATTAGGTAGTGAAATTGTAAATTCTGACAAAGATTTTTGACTAACACCCTTTGCTGTGCCACCGGTCGATAGTGCAGTTAATCTATTAAAGATATTTGGAGATCCTAAAACTGTAGCGAGGTAATTTTCTGTAATAATTTTTTCATCCACTTCAAACGCTATAGTTCTTTGGCTAAGGATATATCGCTTATTATCAGGTACTTGAGCTACATTTCCCATTGGAGCTTCTGTCGTAAAAAGCACTTGTCCTTGGTGCAACTCATTTCCTGACATCCAAGCATCATATAGCTCTTGATTGCCATAATGAGCATCTATTGATTCATCAATGTACCCGTTCTTTACATTCAATGCTGAAAGCGCTAAGTAACCTGCTTCACTCCAATCAAGCCCTAGTTTTTTAGGTGTTCTTCCTCTAAAATCAATCACTTTTTGAATACTATCAAGTAACTTACGCTGTTCCCAAGCTTCAGCATTTTTGAACTCTTTAAATCGTCTTTTCGGTACATTTTTCTTATTTCCACTCATTATTTCACCTCCAATTCGCTCTTAAGTGCTTCAAACTCACTCATCAAGCTCTCTATTTCCATATCTATCTCTGACAGTGTATTTGTATAACGTTCCTGTATCATTTGTAATGAATTCAATTCAGCTTTCAATGAAATCTGTACTAAACCGACCATTTTATGAGCAGTACTTCCAAACCATTTTTTATACGTGAGATTATCTATTTCTTCATCCGTTAATACTAAAATACGTTCTTGCACTGCATTCTTAAGCTCATTTTCTTCAGATTTAATAGCTTTAGTAAGCAAAGATTTTTGATTAATTAATGTTTCAACCTTTTTTAATAACTCATATTCTTTTGAACCTTTTTCAGTTTTATTTAACTCTGCCTTTACTAATTTATTGTCAAAAGCATCACCGGCTTCATCGTCCTCGTTCTTTTTCAAAGCATCATATAAAGCATTATTTTCTTCACTATCTTCAACTTTTGCTGCTTCTATCAAATCAGCTAATTCTGTATCTATCTCTTGAATGGTATCTTTTTTATTTTCAATTGCTTCTAATTCCGCATGATAAAGCTCCTGTGCAATCAAATCATTAGGAATAATACTTCCAATCCATCCATCTTGTTCCTCCCGTTTATTACTGCCTGAACCTTTTGTGATCATCTTAGGTTCACGACTGCGTCCTATATCATAAAATCCACTACTAGCAATAAGCTCTGTATCATGTGTTAATGCATCTTTCCAAATCTCCGCAATAATTTGATAGCCACCATATACATCAATATACTGATAGTCAGATAAAATGTTCTTGATGTTATTAAGCATTTCTTCCATAAGATGTCTAAGGTCAGTAGAACTATCAACCTTTCGTAAAATATCCCAATATCGCTTTATATAATCCTTTGTTTTTGCCCTAATTTCATCAGACATAGTAGTAATTTTAGCATCATTTAGAATCTGGCTTGTCAATTCACATACTGGCTTTGTAAGATTGACATATCCAGGACGAATTGTTTGCAAGTAGCTATTTAAAACATCTGGAACAAGAGCTTGTAAGACTGATAAATCATCAATATTTTTTTGTGGGATGCCACCCAATAAATGAGCATCCACATCTTGGCTAATTTCTGTATCGATAGCTTCAACATAACGTGGAATATTCATATTAAATTCATTTTTCTTGATGTCTTCGCGTGTTGCAAGGTGGCTATACCCAGGTATTTTAGCTTTTTTGATGTACACATCTACTATTTTTGCAATATCTTTTTCAAGAAGTACATTTTGCTTTCCTACTTTAATAAAGCTCCTTGATGCATCAATAATAAGTACTGGGGCATCAAGTTTACGATTCTTTTTCAATATTATAATGACAACTGGAATGCCTGTATTTGTAAACAAATTATTTGGTAAACCAATAATTGCATCAATATAATTCTTATCTAATAATCTTTTACGGATTTCCCCCTCGGCAGCCCCACGAAATAAAACGCCATGTGGTAATACAATTGCCATGGTTCCATGGGTTCCTAAATGATATAATCCATGTAGTAAAAATGCAAAATCACCTTTTGAATCGGGTGGTAAAGCACCTGCTATTTCAAAACGTGGGTCACTCACTTTTAATCCCTCTTTATTCCAATTCTTTACTGAATAAGGTGGATTCATAACAACCGCATCAAATTGCACACCTTCATTTGGATTTTTTGGATCCTCTGGCCAATCACTCGAAAGAGTGTCCCCATTTTTGATTGTCATTTTTTCTGGACGCACGCCATGAAGAAGAAGATTCATACGCGTCAAATTATAGGTCGCTGTATTCTTTTCCTGACCATAGTAAGCTAAATCTCTTTGCACATTCTTATCCAAGTGCTTATTAACTGTCAAAAGTAATGAACCAGACCCAACTGTTGGGTCATATATTGATTTAATTTGTGATGATTTAGCAACTATCTGAGCCATAACTTCACTTACCTGATGCGGTGTGTAGAATTCTCCAGCTTTCTTTCCAGATTCCATTGCAAACTGACCAATCAAATACTCATACGCATCTCCAAGAACATCACCTTTTTGTAATGCCACCATGTTAAGATCCGCAAATAGCAATATCAGCGCTTTAATATTTTTACTACGTTCATTTAAATTGCTGCCTAAAGCTGTGTCTGTCAAATCAAGCGTCGAACTAGAGAATAATCCCTTAAAGTCACTTGAATCGCCGGATACAGCAATTGTTCTTTCAAAACTATTAAGACTATCTGTAACCTTTTGAACTTCAAAGTTTCCCGAATTAATATCGTTAAGCCATGTTTGATAAAGATATTCTGGAGATACATAATACCCAAGTAGATCTTGAATCATTTTTTCAAGATCATCTCCGTACTCTGCCTTAGCCTTAATATACGCATCAACTAACTCTTTTTCTGATAGCGTACCTACTCCTGCACTTATTTTGAATTGCTCCAAAGTTTTATCACTTAAAAACTTATAGAACATCAACCCAAGCATATAATCCTTATAGCGACTTGCATCCATGGAACCTCTTAATTCATTTGCTCCATCCCATAATCTTCTTTTAATCTCTTCTGATGTAATCATTCTTTTATCTCCAGTTCTTATTATTTCAATTATAAAATATCTTAAACTACTAAACCAAACATTATAAAATTCTTACTTTTTCGCCATATGATAGACAACTCCACCTTTAGCAAAATAAATTGTTATCAATTTGTTCATATTCCATGAGGGTCTAATAAGACCCTTTTTTATTTAAAAATTTTCTATTTTCATTGTAGCACAAGCACTATAGGAATTAAAGATTTGCTCACAAAATCATGAGATCTCTATTTTTGTTTTGAGATAAAATACAGTAGTGATTACTTTATATTATTTTCATTTTATACTATATTTTGTAAAAATTTTATCAATACCTGTCGAGCATGAAAAAGGCTATAATCATTCAGTTCAATTTATAATCTGAATGCTCATAGCCTTTACTTAAATATTATATTCCCACAATCATATCGTCTTTGTAATAAAGCAATATCATTTCTACAATGAAGTTACACCAACGTGACTCGAGTGTGGAAACATATCTATCTACAAATATTTATTTTACACAATACTCCTCTAGATAAGCTTCCATTCTAGCTCTCATTGCATCATCAATGACAACCTTACCATCCACTGGCACATTATGAAGCGTATCTATAATTTCTCTTACCGTTACAATAGGATAAGCTGTGATACCAAACTCATCGTAGATCTCTTGGATCGCCGTTTTATTTTGCGTGCCTCTTTCCATACGGTCTACAGAAATAATAAGTCCTGCTATAGCGACGTCAGCTGCTGCCTTTAAAACAGGGAGACATTCTCTAATGGCTGTTCCTGCTGTAATAACGTCTTCAATAATAACAACCTTATCAGCATCTCTTAGCTTATAACCCACCATCGAGCCGCCTTCTCCGTGATCTTTAACTTCTTTTCTATTAAAGCAATAGTTAACATCTTGATCATACTTATTAGATAAAGCAATAGCTGCAGCTACTGACAGCGGAATCCCCTTATACGCAGGTCCAAATAAGGCATCAATATTACCCTTAATATTCTCACGTATACAGCTAGCATAAAACTCTCCAAGCTTTGCAGCTTGATAGCCTGTCTTGTAGTTACCAGTATTCACAAAATACGGCGTCTTACGACCACTTTTAGTTGTAAAATCTCCAAAGGTAAGCACACCTGCTCTTACCATAAACTCAATAAACTCCTTTTTATAACTCACACAAAAACCTCCCTATTTTTCACTTACTATCTTATTCACTAACGCTAGATTAACCTATCTTTATTATTTTAAATCCACTATCCAACGTTTTTGCCTCTGAAATAGATTTAACCTCACATCGATGGTCAGCAAGTGATTTTAGTATTCGGAAGTTGCCTATGGAGTGTTTCGTAAAGAAAATCTTAGCAGTTTTTTAAAATGGTTCTTAGGGAGACTGTTTGAGCAGCACTTAATAAATTTGTATATAAATTTATTAAGTCGCGAGTTTCGACCGTTCATAACCTAAAATAAGAAATGTACTTATTTTAGGTAAAAAAAACTGCTTAGATTTTTAGAAACACGGAATCAGCAACTGGAGAATACTAAAATCACTTGCGGCCCCACTCGATCCCCCAACCTATTAATCCAAAAACGCCTCCCTAACCTCTTGAAGCGTCTTAAAACCATACCTCTCCATATACGCTACAAGCTCCTTCTTAATCTCTACAGGTGCTGCTGGGTTTACAAAGGCAGCCGTCCCCACCGACACAGCATCAGCGCCCGCCATAATAAACTCCACAACATCTTCACCTGTCATAATACCGCCAAGTCCTATAATCGGTAGGCTAATCGCTCTTCTTACTTGATAAACCATTCTCACAGCTACAGGCTTAATAGCTGGACCCGAAAGCCCACCCATCTTATTAAAAAGCACAGGCTTTTTCTTATGCACATCTATTCTCATACCCAGCAACGTATTAATAAGCGATACAGCATCTGCGCCTTCTGCCTCTACTGCTTTTGCAATCTCAGTAATATTGGTCACATTAGGTGTTAATTTAATGATAATAGGTTTTTTAGATACTTTTCTTACTTCCCGAGTTACTTTAGCTGCCATTTCACTATGCGTCCCAAACCCTATACCACCTTGCTTAACATTAGGACAAGAAATATTAATCTCCAGCATATCAACTTCTGTTTCGCTTAGCTTCTCAGTTACCTCACAGTAATCTTCTATACTCCGTCCCGCCACATTAACAATCACCTTTGTATTAAATTGTTTAAGGTAAGGCAGCTCATGGGCTATAAAATAATCTATGCCTGGATTTTGAAGGCCCACAGAGTTAAGCATCCCCCCATAGGTTTCTGCGATACGAGGCGTATTATTACCTTCCCACGCAATATTAGATACCCCTTTTGTAATCATCCCACCGAGCTCGCTTAGGTCATAAAACTCACCACTGTCGTGGGCTGAAAAAGTACCTGAAGCAGTTGTGATTGGATTATTCAATGTAACTCCTGCAATATTAACACTTAAATCAATCATTCCAAATCACCTCGCTTCCTAAAAAGACAGGCCCATCTTTACATACTTTTTTATGTTCGTAGCCCGTTTCAGTACTTGCTTTAATCTTACACACACACCCTACACAAGCACCATAGCCACATCCCATACGTTCTTCTAAAGATATTTGTATAGGTATATTTTTCTCGCTACAATAGTCTGCTAGTGCCTTTAACATAACTTTGGGCCCACAGCTATAAAAGTAATCCCCTTGTATGCCTTCTTCTTTAATAAGCTCAAGTACATTTCCCTTAAAGCCTTCTTTACCACTCTCTGTCGCAATATAAACTTTAGCACCAGCCTTTTCAAGCTCTGCTTTTAAAAAAGGCTCATCTCTAAATCCAATAACTGCTATCTTGGGACAAGTTAATTGTTTTGCCAGTTCCACAAGCGGCGGAACACCTATTCCCCCACCTACTAGAACTGCCATCTCTGTATCTTGCGGTTTAAATCCTGTGCCTACTGCTGTACTAAGTTTAATACTCGTTCCTACTTTATAGCTTGCAAATTCTTTTGTTCCCGCACCTAGTACACCATAGACCAATGTAATTGTGTCTCTTGCTATTTCACAAATACTAATAGGTCTAGGAAGCAGTGTGTGGCTTCGTTTTGGATAAACGTTTACAAACTGCCCGCAGCTTGCTAAAGTAGCAATCTCTTTATTTTCAATCACCATGCGATAAACATCGGTTGCAATCTCTATATTTTGCAGTACTCTGCCTTTTACTATTTTTTTACACATGTAATCTTGCTCCCATATCGTAGATCTCTGTATCCTTTGTTCTAATCTGCTTTTCAACAATAGCTGCCATTGCACCAAGCGTATCTAGTGAAGTAAGTATTTGAAGTGACGCTTCAATTGCTGCTCTTCTTATTTTAAAACCATCACGCCTAGAGTCATTACCTTTTGTAGCTGTATTAACTACCATATTAACTTCTCCGCTTCTAATAACTTCTGTAATCTCATCACTGCCATCCGATAGTTTTTGTACCACTCTTGAGGCAATGCCATTTTCTTGCAATTTCTTTGCAGTACCTTCAGTTGCTACAAAATGATAGCCGAGTTTTGCAAAACGCTTGGCAAGTACTACAAACTCATCTTGGTCATACTTTTGAATGCTTGCAAAAATCGTGCCGCCTTGTCTTGGAAGCCTTTTACCTGCTGCAATAAATCCTTTATACAACGCTTCTTCTATCGTAACGCCTACCCCTAAAACTTCTCCTGTAGATTTCATTTCTGGTCCAAGGCTTACTTCTACCCTTGGAAGTTTTTCTGTTGAAAACACAGGCACTTTAACAGCGTAAAAGTTTTCAGGTTCTGGGTAGAGTCCTGTTCCATAACCCATATCAACTAATTTTTCACCCATCATTGCGCGAACAGCAAGCTCTATAATCGGCACATTTGTTACCTTTGATATATAAGGCACCGTACGGCTTGAACGTGGATTAACTTCGATAATATAGAGATCATTTTTGTATTCTATATATTGAATGTTGATCATCCCTAGTACTTCAAGCTCTATCGCAATCAGCTTTGTGCAAATAATGATTTTTTCTTTAATGTGCTCTGGAATATTAACACTTGGATAAATACTTGTGCTATCGCCGGAGTGAATACCTGCTCTTTCTAAATGCTCCATAATACCTGGTATGAGGATTTCTTCTCCATCACAAAGTGCATCAACTTCTATTTCACGTCCCATCAAGTATCTATCAATAAGTACTGGATTTTCTGGATCTCTGTCAAATGCATTTTCCAGGTATCTTTTAAGTTGTGCTTCTTCATAGGTAATTTCCATACCTTGACCGCCAAGTACGTAGGATGGTCTAACAAGAACTGGATATTCAAGTTCTCTGGCTACTTTTAGCCCCTCATCCATGGACCATATTGCTTTGCCTTTAGGTCTTTTGATATTAAGTTTTTCAAGTACTTCATCAAATTTTTCACGATCTTCTGCAGCATCTACTTGCTTAGGCTGTGTCCCCAAAACAGGTATATTCATTTTTTCGCAGAATTTAGCCAGTTTAATGGCTGTTTGTCCGCCAAATTGTAAGATTACACCCATGGGCTTTTCTTTAAGGTATATATGATAAAAATCTTCATCTGTAAGCGGCTCAAAGTAGAGCTTATCAGAAATATTAAAGTCTGTACTTACGGTTTCTGGGTTATTATTCACAATGATGGTTTCGATACCTCGTTTTCTAAGGGCCATAATCGCATGCACTGAGCAGTAATCAAACTCAATACCTTGACCAATACGAATAGGACCCGAACCTATAACCATAACTTTTTCTTTATCTGATACTTCTACCTCATCTACCTTATCATAAGTTGAGTAGTAGTAAGGAGACTCTGCTTCAAACTCACCCCCACAGGTATCAACCATTTTATACACAGGGACTATTTCCCATTTAAAACGCAAGTCTCTTATATCGTCTTCTGTCACATTAATAAGCTCAGCAATAGCTTTATCTGAAAAACCACGTCTTTTAAGTTTACGCAGATAATGTGGCGTAAGTTCATCGTAGTTCATTTCCGAAAGAAGCTCTTCTTGTTCTACAATCCATTTAAATTTCTTAACAAAGAAGATATCCATGCCTGTTATTTTGCAAACCTGTTCTTCTCTATAGTGTCGGCGTAACATCTCTGCTAAAGCAAAAATGCGCTCATCATCTGCTATAACTACTTTTTCTTTAAGTTCATCAAGAGAACATTCCTGCAGCTTTTTGTGTTTAAAGCTAAACTGACCGATTTCAAGTGAACGCAGCCCCTTAAGGAAAGCACTTTCAAAGTTGTTGCCAATCGCCATAATCTCTCCAGTTGCCATCATCTTTGTGCCGAGCGTACGTTTTGCTGTGTAAAATTTATCAAATGGCCACTTAGGTATTTTAACAACGACATAGTCAAGCGTTGGCTCAAAACAAGCAAAGGTTTTGCCAGTTACTGTATTAGGTATTTCATCAAGGCCATAGCCAAGTGCAATTTTAGCTGACACACGGGCAATCGGGTACCCGGTTGCTTTTGAAGCAAGGGCCGAGGAGCGGCTTACACGTGGGTTGATTTCAATAATAGCATATTCAAAGCTATCTGGATGAAGCGCAATCTGTACATTACATCCACCTCTTATATCGCAAGCTGTGATAATGTCTAGAGAGGCACGTCTTAGCATCTGATATTCTTTATCTGAAAGCGTCTGTGAAGGTGCTACAACAATGCTGTCTCCTGTATGAATCCCGACTGGGTCAATGTTTTCCATATTACATACTGAAATTGCAGTGCCGTATTGGTCTCTCATCACTTCATATTCTACTTCTTTCCAGCCTTTGATACATTTTTCAATAAGTACTTGACTGACACGAGAAAGGTGAATACCACTTGCTGCGATTTCCCTAAGCTCTTCTTCTGTCTCAGTAATACCACCGCCTGCTCCACCTAGTGTATAAGCGGGTCTAACAACAACTGGATATCCTATTTTTTTTGCATAGGCAACAGCATCATCTACTGTTTCTACTGTTTGGCTTTCAATAACAGGCTGATTAATACGATTCATTAAAGCTCTAAAGCTTTCTCTGTCTTCTCCCTCTTTAATGGCTGATATTTGTGAACCTATAACGCGCACGTTATATTTTTCAAGAATGCCCATATCATGAAGTTCAACAGCTAAGTTAAGCGCTGTTTGACCACCTACCCCTGCAAGCAAACTATCTGGCTTTTCTTTTACAATAACTTTTTCTATAAAGTCTATTGTAAGAGGCTCTATATATATTTTATCTGCTACTTCTCTATCTGTCATGATGGTAGCTGGATTACTATTGATAAGAACAACTTCTATACCTTCTTCTTTAATAGCTTGACAAGCTTGAGTTCCTGAGTAGTCAAACTCTGCTGCCTGCCCGATAACTATGGGCCCTGAACCTATTACCAATACTTTTTTGATGCTCATATCTCTTGGCATTATAGTTTACCTCCTTGCATTACTTTGATAAATTCGTCAAATATATGGGCTGTGTCTGTAGGTCCTGGACATGCTTCTGGATGGAACTGCACACTGTAAATATTAAGATCTTCAAAGTACATACCTTCTATCGTTTGGTCATTAAGATTAGTATGCGTAATTCTTGCTCCAGCTGGAATAGTTTCAACCACATAGTTATGGTTTTGTGATGTAATATAAACGCGGTTACTCACAAAATCTTTAACCGGATGATTACAGCCATGATGACCAAACTTTAGTTTCATAGTATCTCCACCTAGTGCAAGTGAAAGCAGTTGATGGCCTAGACAGATGGCTGTAATAGGTTTTTTACCTACGATTTGTTTAACTGCTTCTACTGTTTCTGGTACATCTTTAGGATCTGCTGGCCCATTTGATATGAAAACTCCATCAGGATTTACGCTAAGTATTTCATCAGCTGAAGTTGTTGCTGGGAACACACTTATGCGACATCCTCTTTGCTCAAAAGAACGTATAATATTTTGCTTAGTCCCACAATCAATAAAAGCGATATGAGGTCCTTTTCCTTTAACTTCATATTTTTCTTTGGTTGTGACTTCTAATACAGCTGTTTGATTGTTGAATGCATCTATTTTAAGCTTAATTTGACTCGGTGTAAGCTCTCTTACTGCAATGATTGCGCGCATTGTACCATGCTCTCTGATCACTTTTGCAAGTGCTCTTGTATCAACACCTTCAAGTCCTATCACTTTTTGTGATTTAAGATAGCCATCTAATGTGAGTTCACATCTGAAGTTATTTGGAAAGTCACATTTTTCCCTTACAATAAAAGCTCTTACATGAGACTTATAACTCTCCATATCCTCAAGATTAATGCCATAATTGCCAACGAGTGGATAAGTCATAACAACCATCTGACCATAATAAGAAGGATCGGTAAGTATTTCCTGATAGCCTGTCATACCGGTGTTAAATACGACTTCACCTATTGTTTCTTTTAAATAACCAAAAGCTTTCCCTTCAAAAATCATGCCATTTTCTAATATAAGTTGTGCTTTCATTAGCTCATCACTCCTTGCAAATCATCTCGCATTGCTAGTACTGCTCGTCTTGAGGCGCTCGCGAATTCTTTTTCTGATACTTCTTTGTCACTTTGATAGGCTGCAATAATACCTCTTGAAGAGTTAACAATAATACCTGTTCCATCTTTATCAAAGTATTCTTTTAAGTCTTTGGCCGTGCCGCCTTGTGCGCCGTAGCCTGGTACTAAGAAGAAGGTATGCGGCATTCTTTTTCTAAGCTCTATGCCCTGTTCTTTATAAGTAGCGCCTACTACTGCACCTATTTTACTATAGCCAAGTTCTCCCATAGCAAGCTCTCCCCACTTATTCACAAGATCGGCTGTCTTATCGTAGACAGGTATGCCATCTACTAATAAATCTTGAAGTTCTACGCCGCTTGGATTACTGGTTTTAACGAGTATAAAAAGTCCTCTGTCGTATTTATTACAAGCTTCAATAAAAGGCGAGATACCATCAAAACCCATATAAGGATTAAGTGTTACTGCATCTTCTTGCCAAAGATCCATATGGACGCCTTCTATGTCTACTCCCGCAATATGCCCTGCATAAGCTGCCGCTGTTGAAGCAATATCGCCTCTTTTTACATCCCCTATTACCACAAGCCCTTTAGCTCTTGCATAAGCTATCGTTTCTATATAAGCTCTAAGTCCTTCGAGTCCATACTGCTCATACATCGCAACTTGAGGTTTAACAGCTGGTATAAGATCAGCTATTTCATTTATAATGGCTTTATTAAATTGCAAAAACATTTCTGCAACAGCCTTGGGCGTTTTGCCATAACTTTCTAGCATTTCTTCTTTAATAAAAGATGGAATCATTGTATAAGTTGGATCAAGTCCTACTACTGTAGGATTTTGAGTTGCTTTTATTTTGGTTATCAATCGATCTATCATCACTTTTCTCCTTTATTCTGCTCTCTCTACTCACTCTACCCTTATTGTATCTAATTTTGCATTTTTATGCAATATCTTTAATAATTATTCTAATTTAATCTTAGTCATTTTTATAGATAACTTTACCGTTTACTAAGGTAATCAGTACTTCTCCCGAAACTTTCATGCCTGCAAAAGGTGTATTTTTCCCTTTACTCACAAAGGTCTTAGGGTTAATTTCATAGTTTAGGTCTGTATCGATGATGGTAATATCTGCCACTTTACCAATCTCTATACTCCCTTTGTCTATCCCTAATATTTGTGCTGGTTTTGTACTCATTTTGTTAATAAGCTCAAGCGGCGTCAGTATACCTGTTTTAACTAAGTACGTATAGCTTACTGCAAAGCTTGTTTCTAGGCCTACAACCCCAAATGGCGCCTTATCAAACTCTACATTTTTTTCATCGTAGTGATGAGGAGCATGATCTGTCGCAATAACATCTATTATACCTTCTTTAAGCGCTATTGTCATAGCTTTTACATCTTCTTTTGTTCTAAGTGGCGGATTCATTTTTTTATGCGTGTCATAATCTCCAAGCAAACTATCATCTAAAGTGAAATAATGAGGTGCTGTCTCTGCTGTAATGTCTATCCCTTGCATTTTAGCGATGCGAATGAGTTCTATACTTCCTTTTGTACTCATATGTGCCAGATGAAGCTTTGCGCCTGTGTATTTGGCTAAAATAATATCTCTTGCAACAATCACTTCTTCAGCTTCCCTTGGGATTCCCTTGATCCCAAAGAGCTGTGCGTGTTCTCCGGTATTCATGCTGCCACCTGCTAAAGTGTGATCTTCAGTATGTGAAAAGATGGGGATATTAAAAGGTTTTACATACTGCATGGCTTTTTTCATAAGCCCTGCATCCATAACTGTTTTGCCATCCTCGCTTACGGCACAAATGCCATGTTCTACCATTTTACCAATATTAGCAAGGCTTTCTCCTTCTTGCCCTTTAGTGATGGCTCCGACAGGCAGTACATTGACACCATTTGCCTTTGATGCCATCGTTTTAATATATTCTACTATACATTCATTATCAATAATAGGATTCGTATTTGGCATACAACATACTGTTGTAAACCCACCCTTTGCAGCTGCTTGGCAGCCACTGGCTATGTCTTCTTTATGCTCAAATCCTGGTTCTCTAAAGTGTACATGAAGGTCTATAAGACCTGGAACAACCCATTTACCTTGTGCATCAATCGTTTGATCTGCTGTATATTGATTATTTTTACCTATCTCTATAATTTTACCCTCTTCAATCCAAATATCCGTAATCTCTTGCGTATTTGTTTTGGGGTTGATAAGCAACCCATCTTGAATACAAAGTTTCATCGTTTTGTTCTCCCTTCATGAAGTTGTGTTAAAAGTGCCATTCTCACTGCTACGCCATTTGTAACTTGTTCATCTATAACTGAAACGCTGCTGTCTAAGAGTTCTGGCATAAGTTCAACCCCTCTATTAACAGGCGCCGGATGCATGAGTATTGCCTCTGGTCTTGCATAAGAGAACATCTCTTCATCTAAACCATAGAGCTGGCTATATTCTCTAAGATTTGGAAAAAGTCCGCCCTTTTGTCTTTCCATTTGAATGCGAAGTCCCATGACCACATCTGCATCTCTTACTGCCTTTTTGATATCAGTTGTCACTTCACAGCCAAGGGCTTCCATAGTCTTTGCAGTAAGCGTTCCAGGACCTGCCAGCGTAACATGTGCCCCTAGTTTTACAAGTCCAAATATATTGGATCTTGCCACCCTACTATGCGCGATATCGCCAACTATTGTTACCTTGAGATCTTTAAATCCTCCCTTTTTTTCATAAATGGTATAAAGATCTAAGAGTGCTTGTGTCGGATGTTCATTTGCACCATCTCCAGCATTAATGACAGAGGCCTTTACATTTTTAGCTAACAGGTGACTTGCACCACTCATACTGTGTCTTATAATCATATAGTCTATACCCATGCGGTCAAGTGTAATCCCCGTATCTGCTAAAGTCTCTCCTTTTTGCACACTGCTTGTGGCAACCCCAAGGTCGGTAACATTTGCGCCAAGATACATACCCGCCATTGTAAACGCTAATCTTGTTCTTGTACTATTCTCATAAAACAAAGTAACAATACTCTTATTTTTTAATATACTCAATTTATCTTTTGAACCTACAACGATTGATTTCATATCCTTTGCAAGTTCGATAACAGACATGATTTGAGAAACTTCTAAGTCCCTTATTCCTAGTAAATCTTTTTGACAAAGCATCAGAGCACCATCCTTTTAAACACTTATTTTTTAACAAGACAAAAGGCAATAAAAAGATAAACTATCTTTTTATTGCCTTTTTTATAAAAACTACTATTTTTTTAAAAACATAAACCAACGCACAAATACTATTTAAAACAAAATACTTGTCCGCTGATTGTTTATTTGACTTGTTTGGTTTTTTATATGCAAAAAAATTCTCATTATTCATTACTTGAATATTTATTGATTTCATGACGGTCTCCTTTTTGGCCTCTCTGGACCAAGCTTAAAGGTAATATTATATTCATTTTTCTGTATCATATGATAACATAGTTAAAAATAAGTGTCAATGGGTTTTTTTGTTATATTTCATTCACCTAATAGTCTTTTTTGAATATAGTTATTAATGATATAAATAATAAATCGAGAGGTAATTATGCTACTCAAAAAAACTTTGGTTCCATGCAATCAAAAATTTATTACTCAATCTTTAGAGCTCAACTTATTCTTTCTCAGAATTATTAAAGAACACTTCATATTTTTACAAGCATCTCTCTCACTCAAAGATAAACACTTAATGGTTCAGGCTGACCTCTTTAAAAACGAATTTACAAAGTTGCTTCGACAAGCCTTATTACTATCTGAAGGTATTCTTGACTCTCAAGTATTAAGTTCAGATGATATGATTACAAAATATACCTTAGAAGCTGAAAAAGCAACCCAATCTGCAACTGGTATCTTTATTGATTCAAGTATCACATTAATGCAAACCTCTCTCAGTTGTGGCAAAGACTCTAAAAGTATGGCTTCTTTAGAAGACCGTGTATTTAGACTTAATGCGCGTATCATAGATTTAGTAAATGCTATCGTTAAAGTTAAGTCAAAACTCATAAGTGATGTATTATGTTGTAAGCTTTTCACTCATGCTTATCCCTTATTGCTAGATCATGTACTTAGAGAAGCTATTTATTATAAAGATCTTCTTATGGAGCTGCAAAATGGCATTGAAATCAATCTCAAACAAGATATGAGGAAAAAAGAAAATTTCTGGAATGAAATCATGTCAGAACATGCTTATTTTATACGTGGTCTATTAGATCCTAGCGAAGAAGATCTATTTGAGATTGCAAATACTTTTGGCAAGGAATTTGAAAAGCTTAGAAAAGAAGCTTCTGAAGTAAATAAATCTGCTCACAGTTTTCCTGTAGTTACTACCAATACCATTAAATCAACTATTGCTCTTAGAGACTTTAAATCACAAGCAACCGCAGGGCTTCTAAATTGTAAAATCAAGTCTATTATTCTCCCACTACTCTCTGATCATGTGCTTAGAGAAGCAAATCATTATCTCAAACTCTTAAATCCTTGTAACTGAAATTAATAAGTTTTTCTTTTCCATTCATAAGTAGAAATATTTCTGGGCATACTACATGCTATATTATAATTATTTCCATGGCCTGCCAAGTTATCACAAATTTATAAATGGAGGAAAACAGATGAAAAAATTTGGTTTATTACCAAGATTAATTGTTGGTATTTTAGTTGGTATTTTAATTGGTAATACAGGAAATGAATTCTTAACACGCGTCTTAGTCACTTTTAGTGGTATCTTTGGAAACTTCTTAGGATACATTATTCCTCTTATTATTATTGGCTTTATAGCCCCTGGCATTGCAGAACTCGGTGGTAAGGCCGGAAAACTTTTAGCCTATACCGCAGGCCTTGCTTATATTTCTACAATTATAGCTGGTACTCTTGCTTTTTTAGTTGCTACACTTATTTTACCAGGCCTACTAACTGCAAGCTCTCAAGTCGTAGGTGAAGGTATTAAGATTGGTCCCTACTTCGAGATTCAAATGCCTGCCATTATGGGTGTTATGACAGCTCTCGTGACAGCTTTTCTTTTTGGTTTAGGTATGGCTGCAATCAAGGGTAAAACAATGTTTCATTTTATGAGTGAATTTCAAGAGATTATTAAGAAGGTTATAGAAAACATAATCATTCCACTACTTCCTGTCTATATTGCTGGACTCTTTGCTAAGATGGCTTACTCTGGTGAAGTTGCTCAGACTTTATCACTATTTGGAAAGGTATTCGTCTTGGTCGTTATCGTTCATATTAGTTATATTATTATTCAGTATTTAGTTGCTGGAAGCATTACACGCATCAATCCCTTCTTGGCAATTAAAAATATGTTGCCAGCCTACTTTACAGCAATTGGTACCCAATCTTCTGCAGCAACCATTCCTGTTACAGTAAGAACAACAAAAACTAATGGCGTATCGGATGAAGTAGCAGATTTTGCAGTCCCCTTATGTGCTACCATCCATTTAGCCGGAAGTACAATCACCTTAACAATCTGTGCCATAGCTGTCTTGGCACTGGAAGGTTCAACGTTTAGTTTTGCTCAAATATTTCCATTTATATTAATGCTCGGTATAACAATGGTAGCCGCCCCTGGCGTTCCTGGTGGTGCTGTTATGGCAGCTCTTGGGCTATTAGAGACTATGCTCGGCTTTACAGATGCACAATTAGCTCTTATGATGGCTCTCTATATGGCTCAAGATAGCTTTGGTACCGCAGCTAACGTCACAGGAGATGGCGCTATTGCATTAATTGTTAACAAATTAGCCAGAACAACTTCCTAAACTCAAACAATAAAAAGACTTCCTGTTATAGACAACTCTAAACAGGAAGTCTTTCTATCCATTTAATGACATAACTAATAGCATCCTCATTATTACTAGGTGCAAAATGCCTAGCACGCTCTAACAATCTCTTGGCTCCACTCTCTACACAAAAGCCATAAGCTGCATTCTCTAAAAGATCAATATCATTCATATTATCTCCTACAGCGATTACTTTGGACTTATCAATAGCATACAAGTTTGTTAAATAATTAAGAGCTGCTCCTTTTGTACTGTACTGTGGTACTATCTCGAGATACCTTGCCCCACTTCGTATCACAAGTCCCGTGTCATAAGTCTCATAAAAAATACTCTCTAAGTAATCCATTTCTTGTTCTTCGCCTATTAAAAGTATCTTAGTCCATTTTCGCTCCCATACCTCAGGTTTAATCTGACGAATGACGTCATAGCCTTGTCTTGAAAACCGATAAGAATATTTACACGCCTTATAAATATAAACATTTTCATCAATATAAAATTCTATACCTAAATACGCTTGTTCTTCTTTTAGAATCTTAACAATCTGCTTTCTTTCCTCTTCTAGAAAAGTCTGATATAACGTTTGATCCTTATTATAATCATAAATCTTACAGCCATTATAAAGAATAGCTGGGAAATTAATTTTCAAAGGATAAACTATATTTTTAGCAGAAGGTGTCATCCGACCCGTTGCAATGGTAAAGCGTCCCCCTTCGCTCATAAAATAGGCTATAGCTTCTTTATTTGCTTTTGATATTTTGCCTTTATCATTAAGCAAAGTGCCGTCTATATCTGTAACTAGTAAATAGCCCTCAAACTTTTTGCTCATAGGTTATTCCTCGACTTGTCCGAGCATCTTATAAATCTTATAAAAATCAAGCTTAGACACGGTAGTATAGCTTGTCTTATCTAAATCCCCAACTACAATTGAATGCTCATCACTTGTAAGTTGGCTTGGTACACCATTGGTATATTTAATATGATGATTAAGTGTATTTTGGTCTTTATCCACCATACGTATAATTTCTATTTCATCTGCATAGGCAAGAGCCAAAGCTGCACTTGGAAAAGGGGTTCCTTTCCAAGACATTCTAAGGCCATACATACTGACATTCGCCGTACACACAGCACTCAATTTATAAAGCTCATTAATTTGCTGCTCACTTAGCATGTGGAATTCATCTACAACTATGTAATCGTAATTATTAAAAATAATGTGATTCATATCTAAACACTCTTCTGGTTTAAGTAAAATATCTGCCTTTACTTTATCTTTGATAAGTCTGCTGCATATGTAGCCCCCATCTCTTGTATCTAATTCTGGCTTAATCACTAGTGTTTTTAGGTTTCTAACTTTTAAATTCTGCACCTCTGCTATTGCCCTGGCAGATTTTGATGATCCCATCACCCCTACTGTAACTTTAAAAAAACCCATTTCTTATCTCCTTTTATGCTTATTTCATATTTTCTAGTTCTTTAAGATAAACATTAAGTTGTTCTCTATTCATATCTAAAAGACTGTTTAAAATACTGGCTTTTTCAGCTTCACTCAAACTCTGATGCAGCACATGCTCTCTTATTTGACCAAGTAGTGCAACATAGCCCTCATAACTTGTATCATACTGGTCTTCTAACTCTTTTTTTATTTTACTTGCTAAAGCGGGGCTATTGCCTCCTGTAGATACACTAATAACAAGTTCGCCTCTTTTAATGAAACTTGGCATGATAAAACTAGATAACTCTTGATTTGAAGCTATATTGCAAAGTATGTTTTTGGCTTTGCAATAAGCCCCTATCTCATTATTTAACGTTTTATTGTTTGTTGCTGCTACCACTACAAAACTATCTTTTAAGTAGACTTCTTTATAGGTATCTCGGATCATGCTGACTTTTCCTTTAGCCTGTTCAAAGTCTGCTATAAAAGTTTCACTAATAACCGTTACGCTGCCCTTAAAA
Organism: uncultured Clostridia bacterium; assembly: GCA_937921505.1. GTDB lineage: Bacteria > Bacillota > Clostridia > Lachnospirales > Cellulosilyticaceae > FMMP01. Next base: position 26,534 of record CAKZUB010000007.1, read on the forward strand.
TCTAAAAAATGGGTAAGCTTTCTATAGGCAACCTTACCGCCGCCTATAATGGTTATTTTTTTATCCGTTAAATCAAGCATAATAGGGTAATGCATCGTTAGTTCTCCTTGCTTATTAGATTCTTTTCTCTAATCTTTTAGCAGTTTTGCAATATCTTTTGCAAAATAAGTAATAATAATGTCCGCACCTGCTCTTTTAATAGAAAGTAATGTCTCTATAATCGCTTTTTCATCTAATAGTCCTTGTTCAACAGCTAGTTTAAGCATAGCATATTCACCGCTCACATTATACGCTGCAATAGGTATATTAAATGTATCTTTGACTCTTCTTATAATGTCTAAATAGGCTAATGCTGGCTTAACCATAACAATATCAGCACCTTCTTCAATATCTAATGCGACTTCTCTTAAAGCTTCATTACTATTTGCATAATCCATCTGATAAGACTTGCGATCTCCAAATGTAGGCGCTGAGCCTGCTGCTTCTCTAAAAGGACCATAAAAACTAGAAGCATATTTGGCACTGTAACTCATAATAGGCGTATGTGTATAACCCCATTCGTCTAACTCTTTACGCATATAGCCTACCCTGCCATCCATCATATCTGAGGGTGCAATCATATCAGCACCAGCTTTTGCATGGCTTAGAGCAACCTGACCTAAATAGTACAACGACTTTTCATTATCTACATCGCCTTTTTCATTTAAAATACCACAATGTCCATGTGATGTATATTCACACATGCACACATCAGTGATCACATAAAGTTTATCCGTAATACTCTTAATTTTTTTAACAGCCTTTTGAACAATGCCTTCATCGTCATAAGCCTGACTCCCTCTATTATCTTTATGCTGAGGGATACCAAAAATAAGAACATATTGAATACCTAGCTGAACGATTTCATTAATTTCTTCTTCTAGTTTATCAAGCGAAAATCTATAAACGCCTTTTAGGGAACTAATTTCTTCTTTAATATGATTACCTTCTATAATAAAAAGTGGATAAATAAGATCAGATACTTGTAATACAGTCTCTTTAACAAGCCCTCTTACAAGTGGATTAGATCTTAGTCGTCTTGGTCTCTTATTCATAACTGTCATCTCTTTTCTATCTATTGTCTTTAGAGCTTTTAACTCCTGAATGATTATATCATGTTTTTTATGAAATAGGTATCATTAAGCTTCTCTATAACAGCAAAATCATCTTCTATTGTAACTACAGTAAGTGAAGCATTATCTATTTTAAAATGCCAATGAAGTTTAGGACTTCTGATTATAAGATGGGATAAAATATTGCGAAGTGTTCCTGCATGCGCGCAGATAAGCACTGTCTGTTCTTTATGGACTTTTTTCATGTGATCTACCCTTTTAGAAACGCGCTCATAAGACTGCACCAAGCTTTCTCCGCTTGGATAACTATAATGATCTCCAAGTTCAATCATCTTAGCCATTTCATCAGGATATCTTTCACTAATCATTTGAAAACTAAGACCTTCAAAATCTCCAAAATAAATCTCCCTTAATTCTTCTATGATTTGTGTGGATAAGCCATGCTTGTCTGCAATCTGCTGTACTGTTTCTAAAGCCCTCCTAGAAGGGCTTGTATAAATAGCATCAATAGTGTAGTTTCCCAGTTCTTTTGTAAGAGCTTCTATTTCACTTTTACCTTTTTGGCTAATTTCACTCTCATGAAAGCCTGATAATTTTTTATGTTCATTTGCCTGGGTTGTAGCATGCCTTATTAAAATGAATTTCAGCATCTATATCCTCCTGCTTTTATTTCAGTAACCTTATAGTTTTTTTATTGTTGTTTTCTTATAGTGCTAAATTACATAAACATAAGCAGTGTAAGAATATCCATATAATGAGTTGCATTATATTTGATCGTGTATTCTCCTATTTGTTCTACTTGGGGGTAAAAAGAATATTTATAAGCATCTTGGTGCCTTTTAAATTCTACTTTAAGTTCATAAGTATCAAGAGCGGTTGTTTTGATGCGGCCTATACTTTCTACAGCGCGTTTTGCAGCTTTTTTAATGCGTGCCGTAGCTGCATTTGGATGGATACTTACAATAGCTCCCCCGAATCCTTCTTGTACAGCTACTGTTTTAACAGCAGGGTCAAAGGCTCTCACCCGCCTTATCAGTTCACCATCCCCTGATACCATAATAACAGGAACTTTTAACATATGTGCTGCATACGTATAAATCAAAAACTCATCTGCTTTTTTTCCATTAATATAAATATTTCTAATACTATCAAGCGATAGTGTATGTGCAAGAGGGGTTCCATTTGAACTACCTCCACTGTGATACCCTATAAAAATCACACCATCAAAACTCTGATCCAAGCCTTCTACCATATTATAAGGGTGATTGCTCCACCCTGAGATGATCTTAACTTGTTCAGGCAACATCGCATGAATAAGATTTTTACCATCTTCATGAGCATCTTTTACAATAATATAATCTGCCCCCGCCTCTCGTGCTCCTTCACATGCAGCAGCTACCTCTCTTGTCATTTGTTCTCTATACCTATTATACTCCGCGTTGCCTTTAAGTGTTTCTTGCCATGTTGATACCCCTGTAACCCCTTCAATATCTGCACTAATATAGATACGCATCCCTTGACTCCTCCCTTTTTTACATTCATAATTATGATGATCTATGTTTCATTCTACGAGATAAACTCAGTTATTCTTCTCATTATATTTAGTATATCAAAAGGTAGTAAAAATATCAAAAATATTAATAATTAAAAGGAGCTGATCAAAATGTCTACTTCACTGCCTCAAAGAGATCAAGTAAAAACAGAAGATACTTGGAAACTTGAAGATATCTTTCAATCAGATCAAGTGTTTCAAGAGCAGTTTGAAAAAGTTAAACAGCTTATCCTAGCTTTTTCAACCTATGAAGGCAATCTTACTTCAAATAGTAAAACACTGCTTGAATTTCTAACAAAACAAGATGAAATTTTAGAGCTAAACGGAAAGCTTTATGTCTATTCCCATATGAGACTTCATCAAGATGGTGGTAATGCTTATTATCAAGATCTTTCAAGCAAATCTGAAAGATTATCTACAGAAATATCTGCTAGCTTATCTTTTGCAAACTCCGAACTATCAACGCTAAGTGCTAAGACCCTCACAGAGTTTTTCATTAAAACGCCTGAACTTAAACTGTATGAACGCTATTTAAATGAAATATTAAGACAAAAGGAACATATTTTAGATAGCAAAACCGAAACCTTACTTGCAAAAGTGTCTGAAATAGCGAGTGCTCCTCAAAATGTATTTAGTATGTTTAATAACGTAGATATGAAATTCCCTTCCATTACGAACGAAGAGGGTGAATCCGTTCACCTGACTCATGGCACTTATATTAAATATTTAGAAAGTAAGGATCGTCATATTAGGCAAGCTGCATTTACAGGTATGTATGAGACTTATAGTGGTTATAAGAATACGCTTGCTACAACATTTTCAGCTAATATCAAACAGTATGGCTTATTTTCAACAGTGAGAGGTTTTAAAACACCGCTTCACTATGCACTTTCTGAAAACAATATTCCTACTTCTGTTTATGATAATTTGATTGATACTGTTAATAAACATATAGATATTATGCATGACTATGTGTCTCTTAGACGAAGTTTGCTTGAACTTCCCGAGCTTCATATGTACGATTTATTTGTTCCTCTTGTTAAGAACTTTGAAATTAAAATCTCTTACGATGAAGCATGTGAAATTATTCTTAAAGCACTAGAGCCTCTTGGAAAAGATTATATTGCTATTCTTAAAGAAGGTTTTACAAGCAGATGGATTGATAAATATGAAAATACAGGCAAACGCAGCGGGGCTTACTCTTGGGGTACTTATGGCGCGCCACATCCTTATGTGCTGATGAATTATATCGATAATGTAAATAATTTATTTACTTTAGCTCATGAAATGGGGCATGCACTTCATAGTTATCTTTCTTCTAAGTCTCAGCCTTTTGTTTATTCAGGCTACTCTATATTTGTTGCTGAGGTAGCCTCTACAGTAAATGAAGCATTGCTTATGCAGTATCTCCTTAAAACAGTAACTGATCCAGACTATAAGACATATCTTGTTAACTATTTTATGGAGCAATTTAGAAGCACACTCTATAGGCAAACGATGTTTGCAGAATTTGAAAAAGAGGTTCATCTTACCAGTCAACAAGGCTCAACATTAACCTCAGAGTTTCTTTGCCATAATTATCATTCTCTTATAAAAAAATATCATGGCAATGAAATCGTAGCCGATCAGCTTATTGAAAATGAATGGGCGCGCATTCCACACTTCTATTCACCATTTTATGTTTATCAATATGCAACAGGGTACTCTGCTGCCATTGCACTTTCAAATCGTATTTTAACAGAAGGCACCCCTGCCGTAGAAGCTTATCTTAAATTTTTAAGCAGTGGTTGTTCTTTAGATCCTATTGATCTTCTCAAAATAGCAGGCATTGATATGAGTACTCCAGCACCTATAGAAGCGGCGCTTACTACTTTTAGAAACTTAATCAAGCAGATGAAATCTTTATAAATAAGTTTAAAATAAAGTTTGTTGCAAATCTTTTTCGTGAGTGTTATGATAGTTGAAATAACTTTTAGGAGGCTTTATGATGACCAAAAGATATGATCTGTCTGATATTACAAGTGAGCTTGTTTTAGTTGCTCGGGGAGAAAAAAAGGCTGACCTTGTCATAAAAAATGGTCACTTAATTAATGTATGTACAGCTGAAATTTTAAAGCATACAGATGTTGCGATTACTCATGGCCGTATTGCACTTGTAGGGGATGCCGCTCATACAATAGGTGAAGATACTCAGGTGATTGATGCAACTGGTCTCTACATTGCTCCAGGCTTTATGGATGGACATATTCATGTTGAAAGCAGCATGTTATCTGTGAAAGAATATGCAAGAGCTGTAATTCCAAATGGCACAACTGCTATTTTTATGGATCCTCATGAAATTGCTAATGTACTCGGGCTAGAAGGTATTAAACTCATGATTGAAGATGGCATGGATGTGCCACTTAATGTATATACCACTATGCCAAGCTGTGTACCCGCTGCTCCAGGTTTTGAAGATACTGGCGCTATACTTGATGCCAAGATGATTTCTGAGGCTATGCAATCGGATACGATTATTGGGCTTGGCGAAATGATGAACCTCCCTGGTGTCTTAAAGGCTGATACCGAGGTGCACAATGCGCTGCAAGCTACCTTAGCTGTAAATAAAACAATTACTGGTCATTATCCTATGCCAGGTGAAGGTGCTGATCTTAATGCTTATATTGCAGCCGGTGCTCGCTGTTGTCACGAAACCGTTCGCAGCGAAGATACTCTTGCTAAAATGAGACTTGGTATGTATGTACAAATACGCGAGGGCTCTGCTTGGCATGATGTTAAAGAAACAATAAAAGCTATTACAGAACACTCTATTGATACTCGTTTTGCAAACTTAGTCAGTGATGATACACACCCTGATACTTTACTTCATTTAGGACATATGAACCACATCATCAGACGTGCTATTGAAGAAGGTGTTAACCCCATTACGGCTATTCAAATGGCAACTCTGAATGTTGCTGAGTGTTTTAATCTTAGTCGTGATCTTGGAAGTGTTTCTCCTGGCAAATGGGCTGATATCGTCCTTCTGAGTGACCTGCCACGCGTGAAGGTTGAAAAAGTAATTATTAATGGAGAACTTGTTGCTGCTATGGGTAAAATGTGCGTAGAAATGCCACGAACTACTTATCCGGATTTTGCAAAGCATACGATGCATATTGGAAAAATCTTAACTGCAAAAGATTTTGAAATTCCAGCTCCCTCTGCTTACAATAAAAACTCTATAAAAGTACATGTGATGGCTGTTACAGATGCCCAAGTAGGCACTACGCATCAAATGAGTACGCTGCCTATTGTAAAAGGTGTCGTTCAAAGTGATTTAAGCCAAGATATTGTTAAAGCAGCTGTCATTGAAAGACACTCCGCAACTGGCAGCATAGGCAAAGGCTTTGTAACTGGTTTTTCTATTAAAGAAGGCGCTGTTGCCTCTACAGTAGCTCATGATGCCCATAATCTCTTAGTTTTAGGCACCAATGATGAAGATATGGCTATAGCGGGTAATGCGCTTGCACAAGTCGGTGGCGGCATGATTGTTGTCAAAAATCGTCAAGTGCTTGCAATCAATCCGCTTCCTATTGCCGGACTTATGTCAGATGATCCTCTAGAAACAGTGGCAGACAGAGTCGCTCATATTGATGAAGCTTGGAAGCTTCTAGGCTGTCCTATGGAATCTCCTTTTATGACGATGGCACTTCTGTCTCTTGCAGTAATCCCAGAGCTTCGTCTTACTAATAAGGGGCTTATAGATACCGTGGACTTTAAAATGATTGATTTATTTGTCTAAATACTTTCATTAATATGAATCTACTGGAGTGGTAGGCTTAGGTGCCTACACTCTTTTTTTATAAAAATAGCTTTTCTAGACACAGATGTTTATAATCCACAGCCACATGTAATGATACACATAATACTTGCAGCAATAAGAACTAGAAGAATGATGTTTTTAAAGATATTTAATTTAGTTTTTCTTCTGTTCCATGTACATAAAGCAACCATAACAAGTATAGGTAAAAATACATACCCATTCATCCATAATGCAACATTTTTATTCATCCACCACCTTACAATTTCTTCTTTGAAAATGTTCATCCCAAAAAAACCTGTTGCAAAGGTTGGAATAACAAGAGCACCACCTATTATTGTTAAGATCTGTACTTTGAATTTGGATTGTGATTGCTCAATTAATGTAGCATATTCATGAACCTCGTCAATCTCAAAATCAAGTTGTTTTAGTTCTTCTTCTATTTTAAGCTGTTTTGAAAGTTTATCGTAAATAAGTGAGCCTTGTATGTCTTCTGTTACTTCTTTAAAATAAAGCTGATTAATAAACTGAATATAAATCTCATAAATGCTTTCTATAGCAGGAACCAAATCATATTTTGAAAGGGTAGAAACTCTAGCAATTTCTGTAGAGAGGCTAAGCAAAGTTGCCCGCTGCATAATAACAAGTGAAACAAGCTGATCGTAGAGCTTACTTTTTAACATTTGTTTTGAAATGCACATAAGAGAAAAACGACTAATCCCATAGACGTTATGTTCACTTTTCAGATAATAAATAGAGCCTACATGTCCTTGCATATAATCTTCTTGATCATACATCACTTTTTTGTTAATCGTCATAAATCTTTCAACCAGGTTATGGTCTATTGATTCGTTTTTCATATCTTCTACCATTTTAAGGTTTTTGTAAAGACAAAGACAAAACATTTGATTACCTAAAATGGGTTCAATAAAAATTTCATTGGACTTTAATTTATTTTCTCTACATACAAAAGGTTCTCCTAAAATATGCATAATAAGTGGTGTTATTGTAATAGGCTCTTTATGATAATCTTTTTTAAAATGCTCTTCTATTTTCTGTGTCTCACTTAGTTTAATTTTAATGTATTCTGGGAAAAGTTCTTCTCTCGCTTTTAGGATAGGCAAAATAGGTGGATAAACACATTTACTAAAGCTATTAATATTTTGAATATCTTGTATTTCTTCATAGTTCTCATTTAAAACATTAATAGACAATATCCCTATTCCTGTTTTATATATTTTAAGATGTATCTCATAAATATGAAGGCCGTATTCTTTTCCCTCTGCACTAATGATAAAATAATTATCCTCGCTTAGTGCTTGATAGGAATAGTTACGTACAATAAGCGGCGACTGTGGAAAAGTATAAAGTGATGCCCTAACAGGCTTATAAAAATACACAAACTCATTATAATCTTTATCTTCTTCTATTGTTGCATAATCAGCTTGCCAGTTTTTAAGCCTTTCAAAATGTTTCTTTTGAATCTGAAAGTGCTGCATAAAAAGATAATTATTCTTTTCACTACCTGATTTCCATGAAAACGGAAATAAAAAGATGTGCTCACTTATTATATTTTTTTTCATAAAAAAGCATCCTATATCTATTTTCTATATAGAATGCCCTCAATTTTTCTTTTTATCCCCATTGCATATTGCAAGCTTATCCTTCAACACTTACTTGTGCTTCTATTATTTTCTTCTTAGGTGAAATAGCCCTTACCGTTACCCCGATTAAAACAATACTTCCTCCTATAATAGCATAAAGAGTTGGCACTTCTTTTTGAAGTAGCATGACCCATATTGGATTTAATAAGGGTTCAACAATAGGAATGAGTACAGCTTCTAAAGCCGTGACGTGTTTGATTGCCTTGCTGTAAATCACATAAGAAAGGCCTAACTGAAAAATACCTAATAATAAGATCCCCACTACGTTAGGCATTGTAAAAGTCAACTCCCTCATAAAAGGAGCTGTAATCATAAAGGTAAGTATATTGCCCCAAAAAACACTTTGCATAGGATCATTGTCTTTTTCCATACGCATAAACACACTCATTACCCCAAAGGAAACACCCGATAATAGAGCAAATAGATCCCCTACTATATTCCCCCCTTTAAGTCCATCTACAAAAAATAAAATCATGCCACAAAAAATAACCACTATACACATAATATCTTTTTTATAAACACGTTCTTTTAATAACCATGCTCCAAGTAGTGCTGCATAAATAGGCGCTGTATATTGCAATAAAATGGCATTTGCGGCTGTTGTCATTTTAGTCGCCATAACAAAAAGAAGTACTGTTGCGGCATAAGAGATAGTAGCCCCTATTCTAGGTAAAGTAAATTTAAAATTGGGTTTTCCGATAAAGCATAAAATAACACATGCTGCTATTGCACTTCGCATCCCCGCTACAGCGATACCATTCCAAGTAACACCTTTAATAAGCATCCCACCAAGACTCCATAAAACGGCAGTTAGCAAGAGTAGCACAATTCCTTTTTGTCTATTAGAATCCATATTTCCTCCAAAAGTATGTATTTTTAAGTCTCCGCACTCTATTCATTATAAAGATAAAGAGTAACCTTTTCAAGACTAATGCTAACTGGTAAAAAGGTGGTATAAGCATACACTACTTATATCACCTTTTTCTTATTTGACTCCGTAGAGTCTATTTAATGATTATACATCATTATTAGCAATTTGTGTTGTTATTTGTATTATTGTTGTTCAACTTGTTATTGTTGTTCTTATTATTTGTGTTATTGTTTGCATTGTTGTTTGCATTGTTGTTTGTGTTGTTATTTGTGTTGTTATTTGCGTTATTGTTGTTCATATTGTTATTTGAATTTTTAGCCATTTCTATTTCCTCCTTTCAATTATTCAAGATGGTAATTTGAATAACTCAATTACAAGGATAGTATTAGCAGCTTACTGGTTTTTATGCAAAAATTTTATTAAATAATTTTTTAAATAAAATGCACTTCTGAAATCCCGTCTCTTTTAGCAACACTTACTTTAATATCTCTATCAATAATAATGTCTTTTTCTTGTAACGCCATTTTTGCTGTGAGATAGGCAAGATCTGGCACATTATTATCTTTGCTTAAATGTCCAAGTATCGCCCACTTCATATCTTCATGATAAATATCAGTTAAAACTTCTGCTGCTGCTTCATTATTAAGATGTCCTACATCACTTAAAATACGCTTTTTAAGATAAAAAGGATAAGTGCCTGCTTCTAGCATATGAATATCATGGTTAAATTCTAGTAGTATGCCATGAGATCCTCTAAGATTATTTTTAATACGCTCATCAATAATGCCTATATCTGTTGCAATCGTTATCTTTTTGTTTCCATAAAAAAAAGAATAGCCTACTGGATCTACTGCATCGTGATAAATGGTATACGGTAATATACTCAGAGTATCTATTTGAAAATTTTCTTCCTTAGGTATCATGCGGATATTATGCTCTTTAACAATTCCTATCATTTGATCTGTAAGCATTTTATCCCATGCTTTTTGCGTAGCATAAATAGGAGTGTCATACTTTCTGCTAAATATACCCACACCTTTAATATGATCACTGTGCTCATGTGTAATAAAAATGCCTTGTATATCATCGGGGCTAACCCCTATTTCAGTAAGTCCAAGAACTGCCTTTTTTCCACTAATGCCTATATCTATTAAGAACATGTTGCTTCCTGCTTGTAAAAAAGTACAATTGCCACTGCTTCCACTTGCAATAGTACATAACTTGAAATCCATAGTCAACTTCCTCCATATGTCTTATCGTTTGTTAACTCTTACTACTATAACATATTTAAATACCCTCGTCCAAATAAATCCCTTATTTAATATTGCATTTTTGTTATAAATATGCAATAATCTTAATAAAATATCATTTTTCGTATTTATTTTTTTGATATTAATACTATTTATCATAGTATAGGAGGGATAGGTTTGAAACTTAATTATCTGTTTAATAAATCTCTAAAATCTCATTCTGAGCAAGTTTTTGAAGGGATTTCAAATGGTCGTAAAAAAGCACTAGACAATTGGTTTAAAGATATTTGGATAGCACTAGAACTTACACGCGATACTGTACTCGCGTATTTTAATCAAAATGAGGTAAACTATGGTGAGATCACTGCAATTCTTACAGCTAAGGCTGATCAATTCAAGGACTTCTCAGAACTTTTTCTCATTAATCAAAAAGGTAGGGTTTATGCCTCAACCTATCCTAAAAATGTAGATACCTATATGAATAATCTTCCAAACTACATAAGTGGCATAGCCCATAAGCCGTTGATGTATGGTCCCTATAACGATGTATGCACTTTAGAAATCGGACACTTTAATTCTGCCTTTTCTGATGAAGTCACCCTTATGTTTTCATTACCTTTTAACAATCCAGGTACCGGCAGAACATCTATCCTTTGCGGTCGCATTCCAAATGATGTAATGAGTGATATTATTCAAGATGAAGATACTCACATCTATAAAGATTCAGGAGATAACTATCTGTTTATGGTAAAATCTAACCGGAATATTGCTCCTGGTACAGCTATTTCAAGAAGTCGTTTTGAAGATAATACTTTTACCTTAGGAGAGAACTTAAAGCAAGGAATTAAAACAAAGCACTGGGGTGTTATTCAAATCAAAAAACATACTGAATTTGAAATAGTCTTTAATGATCCTGCGACAGGCAATCTTCACATAGGCGTTAATAATACTATAAAAAATAGTGGAAACTTAGATTGTTGGCCTGGCTACCCTGACTATAGACATATTTTCGTTGGCGGCAAAGGTACTCTTATTACACCGCCACATTGCGCGGAAGTTTGGGGGATGATGTGTGAGGGTGATATATCTGAAATTTATAATTTTTCTAGCTTAAGTCTTAAAATACCTGTTATAAGTGGTTTAACAAGTGCTCTGCTCATTTTTGGCAACTATCTATTCTCTCAGCTTAATGATTCTTTTGAACTTATTAGACTCGGTGTTGTTTGGCTGCTGATCACCTTAACAACCTCTTATATTATTAAAAAATTAGTCACCATGCCACTGGCTAAAACAATTACTATTTTGCAGCAGCTAGCTGAAGGTGAAGGTGATCTTACAATAAGAGTTAATAAGGCTTCTAAAGATGAAATTGGAGAACTTTCCAGATGGTTTAATAAATTTATCAACAATCAAATGAGCTTAATTAAAAGAATAGGAAGTGCTTCAATAGAAGCCAACTCTTCTGCAAAAGGTCTCTCAACAATGACCCAAAGCGTCAAAGAAAATACAAAAGTTATTGAAACTTCTGTATCCTATTTTATAAGAAACTTTGAAAAGCAAAACAAAATCTTTCATACCGCACAAGAAAAATTTACACTTATCTCAAGTTCCATAAAGGAAGTCACTGATCTGATTAGCAATGTCAATATTAAAACACAAAATACTAATGAACATGCTCTAGCTAATACAAAGTCCTCAAAAAAAGTGCTTGCTACTGTGAATGAGCTTGAAACCACCATGAAAAGCACCTTGCAAAGTATTATTGTGCTCCAAAAATATTCAGAACAAATTAGTGAAGTTACCGATTTAATAAGCTCCATTAGTAAACAAACGAAGTTGCTTGCGCTTAATGCTTCAATAGAATCTGCCCGTGCCGGAGAAGCTGGCAAAGGTTTTGCCGTAGTAGCCAGTGAGATTTCAAAACTTGCAGTAGAATCCAATGAGGCTACAGAATCTATCTCTAAACTTATTTCTTCTGTACAAAAAGAAACCCAAAACACCATACAAAATGTTGAAGATATAGGTGTGAAAGTAAATGAAGAAAGTATTATTGTTAAAGCTTCAATTGCTACATTTAATAAAATTCAAGAGGATATCTCAAGTGTAACTGAAAATGTCCAGTCTATTTCTGATTTAATTAAACTACAAGCAGATGAAATTAATGAACTTTCTTTAAATATTCAAGAAACTGCTGCTGTACTTGATAAAAATACAGTAAAGAGTGCTAGTAAAAGTGAAACTGCCCTTGAGCTCGTAGCATCTATATTAACACAAACTTCTCAGGTAGAACAAATTTCTAAAGTACTCTCTCATTCTTCTGAAAACCTTAGTGATACAGTAAGTGCGTTTAAATATAAATAACACAAAACGACAGAAGCTAGGCTTCTGTCGTTTTGTGTTATTTGTGTATTATTTTTGGATTACTTATGCATTCTCAATACAAACTTTTTTACTTTCATTGCATACGATTTGTCTGGATATTTGAGATAAAGTTGTATTTAAAACGACCTTCCCTCCCCATAGCGTCTGAATATATTTAAGAGTTTCAGTTGCATAGGATAAGTTAAGCTCTCTTTCATCATATAGATGTGTAAGTACCAAACAGTTTTCGTTTTTTACCACATCTTTTACTTGTATCATAGGTATACTCCCTATACCTACCGTTTCAGCTAAAGTATTTCTAATTTTTTTCCACCCTACATCATTTGCTACTTCTGAGACAATGTAATATCTTTCTTCTTCTTCAAATTCACATAAGTTGCTTTCGGCACATAATTCATAAGTTAAATAGCTTCTGATAAAAGATGCATCTCTCTCGGTAGCACGTATCTCGGCTAACTTTTTAAAATCTCCTTCATATTTATTATATAAATCTTGCCATATTTTAAACCCCAAATAGTAAGGATTCAAACTGCCTGCTCTTTGACAAATGACATTATTATGCACTTTATAAAATTCTATTTGCATTCCTTCACTCAGGTTTAGCTTGTTAAGTATCTTATAATGCCAAAAGGTTGCCCATCCTTCGTTCATAATCTTTGTTTCTATTTGAGGCAAGAAGTATCTACTCTCTTCCATAACAATACTCACAATATCTTTTTGCCAATCTTCTAAGCGCCCGTATCTCATCAAAAAATCAAGCACGTTTTCATAAGGATACTCTATTTTTTGATAACAATCATAATTATTAATTACTTTGCAAAAAGCACCACAATGATATTTGATAGAATGGGCTGCATCTAATATTTTCTCTACTTCTGAGTAACCGATACTAGGGTCGGCAATATATGTTCTTATTCTAGCGGCATGATTTTTAAACCTCTCAAGTGTCAGTGTGGCATTTGTATATTCTTTAAAAAGTCTATTATTTTTAAAAAAGTCATTATGCCCATACACATGTGCTATCGTTAGAATTTGTAACAATAGTGTATTATCCTTCATAAGATAAGCGATACACGGATTAGAATTGATTACCATTTCATAGGGGAGTCCTGATAAGTTATACTTGTAAATAGTTTTTAACTTTTCATAATTTTTACCATAACTCCAGTGCGGATAATGTGCCGGCATCCCTACATAAGCCTCATAGCATAACATATCTTCAAAACTTATAATCTCAAACTCTTGCGGATAGTAATTAAGGCCTATTTTCCCAGCTACATCTTCTATTTTTTCATTGTAATACTCCAGATCTTTTTGGGTATAGTTCATTCCGGCTTCTCCCCTCCCTCCGCCACTCTCTCTACACTTAGCATGTCAACAAATGCTTTCCATACATCTTCTTTTTTTAATATTTTTACAGTTGAAAAGTTAGGACTACTCACATCCTCATAATATCTATTCATAATAGTACTTGTGTAGGTGCTTGTTTTTATTTCTCCATAACCAAATAAGTTACATACATCGCATAACTTATTCGCAAGCTCGACGGCTTTATCATTATCTTCACCCCAGTTATCTCCATCACTACAATGAAAAGCATAAATATTCCAGTTGCTTGGATGATATCTCTCTTCAATGATCTCTAATGCCTTTTGATAGCCACTGCTAATATAGGTTCCTCCACTTTCTCCACGGTGAAAAAAGTCATTTTCACTTACTTCTTTTGCAACCGTAGTATGTGCAATAAAAACAATTTCTACATGAATATATTTGATGATTAAAAATTGGTAGAGTAAAAAATAAAAACTCCTTGCTAAATATTTTTTGGTCTGTCCCATAGATCCCGAAGTATCCATAATACATAATACAACTGCATTAGAATCTCTTTTTAACTTAGGCTTTTTATAAAAATATTTAAGATCTTCCTGATGAAAGGGATTTCTTTCTAAATTATTTTCCTCAAGTGCATGTTGCTGTTTTTTTTGGCGTTTTATTTTCTCCATTACAGTATGCTTTTTAGACAATCTGCATCTGATTCCTTTATCTCTTACACCTGATCTTTTAGAGCCATACTGCGTCTCTATTTCATTAAAGGCTTTATGCTGTAAATAAGGAAGGTTAAGATCTTCAAACAAAAAATTAATCGCTTCTTCTATAGTAATTTCTGTTTCATAAATATCTTCGCCTTCCTCATTACCTGCACCTTCCCCATTTCCTTGTTGATTGTAATCTCCTTTTGATATTTTTTTGCCTTTTTCTTCTCCGCCATTACCTGCCACAACTGACTTTTGATTTTTGCCATATTTAAAATAATACTCTTTGAGCCCTTTTATAGGGATTTTAATCGTTTTATTTTTACTTTTACCAATAATACTTTCCTCTGAAATAATACTCCCTATATTTTCTTTAATACTTTTTTCTACAAGTTCTCTATGCCTTCTCCGATCTTCAACACTGCGATCCCTACTACTTTGCTGAAATTCTTTAAATATCGTCCCCATACCCAAACTCCTAATCTTTCCATAAATTATTCGCAGCGTATTTTAATATGACATTACAGCAGTGATCACAGTATCCATTGTTTTTCATCTCTTCAACCATCGCATCATATTTGTTATTTTGTTCTTTATTACGCACTTTACTTTGTGTAATAATTCTCGAGAGCTCCCTTACCGAGGAAGTAAGCTTTTTCTCAATAGCTTCTTTAAGAGGTTCATAAGAACCATAATCTACTTTTCCTCCATTCCTTATAATAGAAAACATATAAGAAGTTACATCTTGTCTAAAGCCTTTAGCGCCTGATTGCGTAATACCTAGTTGTTCTTCAATAGAACGCATGAATTCCTCATCTGGGTTTAAGTCCTCTCCAGTACTCACATCCTTTATTTTTGTCTTATTGGCGTAAGCTTCCGCATGATCTAAATAATTATTAAACAAATCTTCGGCTTGCTCTTTATACCCGTGAATGAAGGCTTTAGTAACTTCCTTTTCTAACATCTTATGATATTCTTTTTTAATTGTATCTTGTAAAAAAGCCAAATACTTCTTCTTAATTTCTTCTGAAATAGTCATTTCTTTTATTTCTTTTTTAAGTACATCCATAAGTCCTATGGGATTAATACATTTATGTTCTGATTCCGAAAGAGCCGTGTCAATCGCTTTTGATATAAACCGAGTAGATAGTCCACTCATCCCTTCTCTTTCTGCTTCTTCTTTAAGCTCTAAAATATCAATACGTTTTGTAGTTCCTTTTTCAATAATTTCCTCACCATTATAAATCTTAAGTTTGGTAAGTGGATCTACCTTAGCCGAAGGTGTAAGTCTTGATAAAATAGCAAATATTGAAGCTATTTCTAACGTATGTGGTGCCATATGAGATTGAAACTTAGACATTTTTAGCATTTTTTTATAGATTTTTATTTCTTCATTTAATTCTAAACAATAAGGTACCTCTACTTTAACAATACGATCGAGTATAGCTTCATTAGTATGATCTGATTTAAACTTATTCCATTCTGCTTCATTAGAATGCGCAATAATAACACCATCAAAATAAATCATTGCATTTTTTCCTGGCGAAGGAATACTTTTCTCTTGAGTTGCTGTAATCATAGTATGTAAATATTCTACATCATTTTTAAACACTTCAATAAATTCTACTATGCCTCTATTGCCTGCGTTAAAAGCCCCATTAAGAGAAAGAACTCTGGGATCATCTTCTGGATAAAGGTCCATTTTGGATATATCTATAGATCCTATTAAAACAGAAGTATCCTGATTATTTGGATCAACTGGTGGTACCACGCCTATGCCTTTTCTGGATCTCATTGAAAAATCAGTTTGAACGACAGGAAATTTTTCATATTCTCCATTTAACTCATTCATAAGTCTATATTTGCATACAGGACATAAGTCGCCTTCTATCTTAATACCTAAAGCCTCTTCCGCTGACTTTCTAAGGTGCTTAGGCATAAGATGAAGCGGTTCTTCTCTCATTGGACATCCTTCTAATGCGTAAATGGGCTCACTATCTTCTAAAAGCCCCTTAATAGCATCAATAAGTGAAGATTTACCTGCTCCTACAGGACCCACTAGATAGAGTACCTGTCTGGATTCTTCTCCTTTCATAGCTGCTGAATAAAAATACCTTACAATTTTCATCAGCGTATAATCAATACCATAAAAATTATTCTTAAAAAAATTAAATCTCTTAATAATATCTTTACCGTATATGCGCATAAGCCTTGCATCTTCTTCTGTTTTAACTAATTCTACACCAGATTTAATGAGTAATTGGTACATGCGTTCATGAGCTAACTGATAACTCGTACGATCATTTTCTAGAATATTTAAATACTCAAGAAAATTACCTCGAAATCCAACTGCTTTTCTTTCTTTACGATCCTCTAATATTAACTTGGAAAAATTTAACATATATTTTTTCACTCCTTTGCGAAGACTAACCCTCTCTTTAAAAATATATGGCGACATTTATGAATACATGATAATTTTTTAGCTTATTTATATACATTTGCATATTAACTTTATTTAAGCACAAAATAATATTATCTTTAAGAAAGAAGGTGAAGGAACAATGCATTTAAATCCATATTATGCCACACTACTTGACTACTATGAAGATGAGGATGACATGTGTGACCAATTAGGAATTCGCTTAAGTGACATCTATACTGATGATGACTGGATTTAAAGCAAAAAGCAGTGGGAGGTTCCTACTGCTCTTTACTTTAATAATAAAAATCATAATAGTTTTGAATATCTTCGAGCTTATAAAACTTTTCTCCATTTAAATCTTCGAGGATACTAATTTTCGAAAGTGGAACTTTTTTAAATAAAGTATCCATATATTTTTTAGATAGATAAGTATCTCCATCAAATTGTGAAGCTATAATACGATATTTCATATAAAGAGTGCTCGGTTTTTTATTTTGCATCTCTTCTATTTCGTCTAGAAAAATTTTATTTTTAAAAGTATGTTTCATATATTCAACTAATTGTTTTTGACTGGTAATACGATAATCGTCCGTACCACTTTTGATAACTTCTCCCATATCTACATCTATATAAATAATACTTTTTATTCTGGGGTATAAAGTAGTCATTTTATTATAATAAAGATCAAGTTTATTTTGTACATCATTTAATGTGTAGGTATGATCTACTGTTGAAAAATGTGAAATTGCTAGTGATGAAATCATCATTGGCTTAGATTTTTGAAAGCTTTTATACCAAAAGTCTATATCTTCTAAGTAAGTAAACTGATAAGGAACATTATTTTTATACTTAGGGATATAAATATTAAGCCCTACCCAATCTACAAGATGATCTCCTGGATAATAAAGAGGCATATCATAAAGTCTACTATCATCTGCACTCCATACTATAACGACATGATCTAAATAATTATGAATAATTTCATAGGCTCTTTCAAAAGTTTCTTTATAATGAGCAGGCTGAGACACATGGCTTGTGAGTGGAAATAATTCTATGAAAATAGGTACATTATAAGGAGCCCTAATATCTGAAATCATACGATATAAGGATGTTAAATCAAAATCATTGCCTAAAAGAAGTTTAATATAAGGCACTTTTCTTTGTGCCATACATTTTAAAATTTCTTGTGAGGCTAGCCCTTCTGCCATAGTATATTGAAAAACTTTAAAGGTTTGGGGCTGATCTAAAATATTTTCAAAGGTTAAAATATCTCCATTAATATTTTTATTTTTTTGAACATAAGCTCCTAAATAAATACCTTCTTCTGGTTCATATTGCCCAAGCTTAATATTCTCTTTAATATAGAGATCTATAGATATATTTTTTTTACTGCGATCATTTATACTGACAGACTTACTATCATCTATTTTTTTTGGTGTGCATCCTGTAAAGTTCATTACAAGAATAGACAGCATCAAAAAAATAGTCCCTTTAGAGATAATTTTTTTCATTACGATCACCTCATAGGAATTATGGTCAATTTTGACTGTTTATATACACGCTATCCCTTATTTAAGTACATTTCTAGCGTCTTTAAATAATTAATATATTGGCCACCCTCTATAGGTATAAGATAGTTTCTATCAAATAAGGCATAGGCTATAGATTTTTTTCCTCCCTTAACTGCATTTTCATAATATGCTTCTAACGTTGTAATATCCACATAAAAGTATTCTTCATATTTTTTAAAATAGACAACTAAAAAAGCTTCCCCTCCTTGTTTTTTAAAATCTTTCATGAAGTCTATTTGATGTTTATGTATATTATTAAGAGGTAAAAAGTTTTTACTCGTTTCTTTCGCATCAAAACATATTGCAACCCCTTGAACAACCCCAACATAATCCACAGTACTTTTTTGCTCAAAATAAGCAAGTGTAATAACTCTTTTTTCTTTGTCAATGGTAATAGGTTTAATAGGAGTCGGGATTTTTTGAACAACCCCAAGATTTTTTTGTCGATATAATTCATTGGTTATATTAACCATTTCCTCAAGTCCGCTTCCTCTTAAACCTCTTGTATTCCAATATCCCATTATTTTTCCTCTTTTCTTGATTTTTTGTAAAATATTGGTTAAAATAATAAAGTAACTATTTTTTATAAACCGGGGGGGATTTCATTGAATTATTTATTTTTTTTAATATATTGTATAAAAACTAAGTTTAAATTCTTTTTATTTCCTATTGCTAAAAAAGCTATTATTCTAGAAAAAAACAAACTCTACTTTTGGGCTGGCATTTTATATAAGGAGATTAAAGATTACTCTCATGCAGCTCATTGCTTTGAAACAGCCGGGTCCTACCCTCATCTTATTCAAGTTTATCAGAAGCTCGGCTTATACTCAAAGGCTATTGAGCTTGCTGATCAAAAAAAATATTATAAAAAAGGCGCTTTGATATGTGAAAAGATAGCTAATGTCAAAAAAGCTGCTTATTTTTATGCGTACTTCAAACCCCTATATGCAGCAAGGCTTTATAAAAATGAGCAATTCTTTTATGAAGCAGGACAATGCTATCTTAAAGTGCATCAATTATCAAGCGCTCTGGAGTGTTTTAATAACTGCAGCAATACCTCTTTGAAAAATAAAGGGATTAAACAACTTGAAGAATTTGCTACTGTCCTTTATTTGACTAAGTATTATGAAGACGCCTTTAAATTATTTGTTAAATTGCATGATTACTATTCTGCACTTGAATGTGCCAAAAAGCTTAAACTTGAAGTTCTTATTCGTCAAATGCACCTATTAATCAGTAGCTTTGAGGCTGAAAACAAAAATTATCTCTTAGCCGGAAAATTTATTGAGCCCTATGACAAAAACAAAGCTCTTATTTATTACTACCACGGTGAAACTAAGTCAGAAGCCGTTAGAGTATTAATTGAACTGGCGAGCTACGAAAAAGCCTTCAACCTATGTATTCATCATAATGATTTGGATTTAGCCTATAAACTTGCCACTACATATCACATTCCACTTATTCCTACGCTGTCTCCTAGCTAAAAAGAAAAGATTTTATCTCTATGGATAAGCTAAGGCACAAAATAGGTTATAGCTATTTTGTATCTTAGCTATAACCTATAAAAGATTCTCTCCCTCACATATCTTTGAATAAGTATGAGGTGCTGGAACTGTAAAAACTCTATTTTGCAAATAAGAAAAAGGGCCAGTGCAAAGCTCAAATTTGATTTTATACGCACATAAAATCTGATATTTCAAACGATATTTATCTTTAAAATATTGATTTTCTAAAGGATCTCCATATTTAGGATCCCCAATAATTGGGTGCCCAATTTGACTTAAATGTGCACGTATTTGATGTGTCTTACCTGTCACAAGCTGCACTTCAACTAAAGTATATCTGCCATTTGTTTTAAGTGGTAAGATTCTTGTTTCTACTGGCTTAGCGCCTTCTATATAGTGACTTGAGATACTTACTACATTTTTGCCTTCTTCTTTTTGATGATATCCTTTTAATACAATAGGTGATGTAATCATCCCTAAAACAATGCTCATATAATATTTAGAAATCTGTTTGGTTTTAAGCATCTCACTTAGGCTCTGAGTCGCCACAAGATTCTTGCCTACAAGTACAATCCCAGCTGTATTTCTATCAAGTCTATTACAAGGTGCGGGTGTAAAACCTTTTGAAATATCTGGGTGATAGCTTTTATTTTCTATTAGATAGCTAAGTACTTCATCTGCTAAGCTATGCCCCGTACTAGTATCTTTTTGTGTTAAAAGCCCCATGGGCTTATCTATAATAAGAATGTTATCATCTTCATAAACTGTTTTAAAACTAATCGCTACTTCTTCTATTTGTTTGTATACAGAAAACTCCTCAAACTGCTCCTCTGTAAAAAAAATGTTAATTAAATCATCTTGCTTTAGAATTTCATTTCCTTGTGGTTTTTTAGAATTATATTTTATTTTCTTAGTACGCATGGCGCGGTAAATAAAACTTTTAGGACATTTCTTTAAATATTTCATTAGAAATTTATCCAGCCGCTGGTTTTCTTCAATTGACGATATGGTTATTTGTCTCATTGCTCTACCTCTCTACATGATCATAGCTTCAATAATTTTTGTATGCTGATCTATCATTTCACTCCTATAGCAGGCATCTTTTTCTATTTTTAATGCTGCATTTTTGATGCTGCTCATATGAGTGATATGTATAAAATAAATATCTTTTAGGGTAATACCTTTGGCTGCCAACCTATTTTGAAGCCAAGATTTATGTTTTAGTATAATATTTTCATCATAAGTTAAAAAATAAATACTCCTAGAAGTTATAATGACATGTTCAAATAATACTGTAACTGTATTATCTGGAATAATAGCACTATGAAACAAATGATAACTGCCCTTCATGGCTTCTAATACAGCTCCAAATTCAACACTGGGATCTTTAAATCTATTAAAAGACATAAAACGCACGATATTTTGAGCAAGTGGCATGACAAATAGTGCTGCCCCTAAAGTATAATAACTGCTGCGTGTTTTTACTATTAGAATACCTGCTGTATAGATCACAATAATAATTGCCGCATAGATTAGGGCCATCTTTAAAAATTTATTTTTACGCTCTGCAATATAGTTTATTTCTTGTTTGATCATTTTTTCCTCTATTCTGCATAAATCATTTTTACTGTCATCCCGCCATCAATCACTAAATTAGTTCCTGTTATAAAGCTTGACGCTTCACTGGTTAAATAGAGTGTAGCCTGTGCAATATCTTCTGGTACGCCTACCCGCCCTGTAAGATGTTGGTGATGATCTTTATCAGTAAGTGTTGTAAACTTGCGTTCTTTTTTCTTTTTCCAACCCGAAACATCAATCCATCCTGGACTAATAGCATTCACTCTGACTTTAGGCGCAAGACTGTTGGCTAAAGAATGTGTAAGTGCTGCAAGCGCTCCTTTTGAAGCTGAATAAGGCTCTGTATGAGGTTCACTCATTAACGTTCTTGTTGATAGAATATTGATAATACTACTTCCTTCTGACATATGGTATGCAGAGTACTTAGCACAAATATAAGCACCTGTTACATTAATACGCATTACTTTCTCAAATTCTTCAACGCTTCTTGTAAAAAGAGTATTGTGCTCACTATGAGTTGTAACGGCTGCATTATTAATAAGAATATCTATTTTACCATATCTTTCAACAACCTGGTTTACCATACGCTTAACAGACTCTTCACACCCTACATCTGTAAGAATAAATAAACAGTCTCCGCCTAAGCTTTTTATATATGCTTTAGTTTCAAGTCCAGCTTCTTCATCAATTTCTGCAATAATCACACTCGCCTTTTTTTTCGCATATTCTACTGCAATGCAATTGCCTATTCCTTGTCCGCTTCCTGTCACAATAACTACTTTCCCCAAATAATCCATACCTTCACCTCATCACGCTAGTCTTTTAGCCCACAGTATATTATCTTTTAATGATTTCTTCTAGCAATGTATTCATCTGATCTTTAGTAATAGCTCTTGTTACAACGAGCAGCTGGTTGAGTTGTTCATTGCAATAAAAATGTGCGTAAAATAATTCAGCAAAGTCCATATCATCTATCATTCCCGAATAAAATAATTCTAATAACTGATCTACATCGGATCCACTCTTTACAATACAGATTCTATGTCCTATATTTTCTAATAGGTCTTGATAACAGGTATAATTTAAATTTGCGCTTGGTATATAAAAACTTACCCTATAAGCTGTACTTATTTTAGAAGGTTTCACGCTAAATACGCGTCCTATTCCTGCATCAAGAACCTCTTTTTTAGCTCTGCTCATTTTATATTGAATACCATATGCTTTTAATTTTTGCTGCAAAGCCTCAATGTACTCTGTAGGATTTAGTCTCATTGCGGGTGAAAAAAGTGATGTATCTATATCTACAATAATATCTTGACCTGCCATAAGATTTTTAATGATTTGATACCTTACATTTTCTACCCGTGCTATTGCCTTCTGGTACTCTATATGGTGTGTTGTTGCTTCTTTGTTCTGCTTAGTTTGACATTGTATTATTTTTTTGTTAAATAACATGATTCCTCCTAAGTATAACTTAGTCTTCTTTTTCTTGTGCTTCTGCTTCTATTTCATGACCGAGTATTTCTTCTTGGTCCCCAGTAATATCTTTTTGATTTCTGCGTGCATATGTTTTTGGAAGAACAAGCAGCAAGTATAAGGCTCCAAACATAACCACATACTCTACTCCTCTCATAATCCTTGCATTTATCGTTATACCAGTAAGCATTTGGAATACCCCAAGACCTATCATTAGCGCTGCAAGTATAATTACAATTATTCTTCTATTTTTATATATAAAGTCCATTATTTCTTTCCTTTCTATTTCCACTCTATTTGTCCGTACTCATTATAGCAAATAAAAGGCTTATCGTATACTCTTTTAGAGAATTCTAGGCTTCATTTACAAGAAAAGAGGCAGCTTGCGCTCCTCTTTTCTTAGTCTTACACAGTTGTGATATCACTAAATAATTCTTTAACCTTTTCTACGTTTTGTGCATTTGAGAAAACACAATACATCTGCTCTTTAATACATGCTTCGATTAAAGCAGAAAATCCCTGTATTGTCTTATTGGTTGTTTCAAAAAGTTCATCCCTTGAGCGCTGCAACTCTTCTTTTGTAACACCCATAAGATAATAAAGCTGTGCCGTTCTTCCTTCTGTTAGTGGCGTAAACGGAAAATCTAGATTACTAATTGTTCCTATGAGATACTGTAGTATTTCCCGATCTGTTAAATTAATTTCTTTAAGATACTGTGGAATTTGCTTATAAACTTCCAAAGTTTCTTTAAGATTTGGATCTCTATAAGAAACTAAAAACATGTTCCCACTTTTTCTAAAATCACAAAAACAACCATAGGCGCCGTTTTGAACTCTGACTTTACTCCATAAATATTCCATAGATAAAATAGACTTTAAGAGCATCATGCTCCCACTGTATTCATATCCTAATGCCTTAAAATTATATCCCATTGCCACATAGTTAACTTGTGTTGGATAGACTAAAGCTTCTTTTACAGGGGTCATATCAAATTTCATATTAAGCTTATCTGTAGAAATATAAGGCAGTTCATTGATGCTTTTTTGAATAACATCTGTAACACAATCAACTTGATTATCATCTGTTGTAAGTCCTACTACTATTCTAGCTTTATTGGCCAATTGATGATAGGCCACGTTAAGCATGTCAATGACTTCATCTTGTTTTTGAGACCAGTTTTTTTCTATCTCACAGACGAAATGATAAAAAGTAATCCCTTTTGTTTTTTCTTCGAAATGCTCTGCATTAGAAAAATTCGAAAGAAGTCTTCCATATGCAATACGATGGCCCTCACTGCTTATAGCCGTTTCCATCATAGCCTTCATCTCTCTGATGATCTCAATAATCCTGTTTTTATTTTCTATCAGCGTATTTTGTAGTATCTCTTTTAAAATAGCTACTTGTTGAGGCACTTTATCTACTAAAGCTTTTGATTTGAGCTGAAAAACAGGTAAATATTGATTAAATGTACGATTATCATTAAGTGCCTGTATATGATACTCTAGACCCCCAATATTTTCATCGATATAAGATGATAAAGCTTCATATTTATAATTTTTGGTGTCAAGCTTTCCAAGCATACCAACTATCATTCCTAAATAAGGCATATATTTATCTTCAAGATCATCTAGCTTAATATACCAGTTCATATAGGCAATTTTATTGGTGAAGATAGGTGTTACAATATAAGTCGTCTCTTGCTTAGAAATTACTGTATAGCGAGGATAAGTGATTTTTCTTCGTAAGTCTTCTTTTTTTAGGAGTGGAATACTATGACGTAATTCTTCTGAATCTATTTGTTCCTGAAATTGTTTAAATCTCTCTGTCTCGTTAATTTT
Organism: uncultured Clostridia bacterium; assembly: GCA_937921505.1. Classification (GTDB taxonomy): domain Bacteria; phylum Bacillota; class Clostridia; order Lachnospirales; family Cellulosilyticaceae; genus FMMP01. The sequence continues at coordinate 51,588 of CAKZUB010000007.1, forward strand.
TTGTTTTAACTCTTCTTTTGTTAGACTTACTTTCATTTTTTCAAGCTTTATGCGTACTTCATCTTCTAGTTCATTTTCAAGGCCCATCTTTGGATAAAGTTCAACCTTACTGCAATGCTTACTCTTTAAAATATACTGCTTAATAAGATCTTCAAAATAACCTGTATGCATCTGTTTCTTAAGATAACTTATATCTTCATCATATTTTAGGTTCATAAATGGAGAGGCATCATAAATCCAGTTTTTTATTGCTCCCATTGCATAAAATAATCCTTTAGAGTGACCACTTGAATCACCTTCTCTAAGTTCAAACTCTTTAACTTGAAGCGCGCCCTTTAAAAGATGATGTGGAATACCTTCATTTGCAATCTTTTCAAGAGTTTCTAAAACTAAGGTATAAAATCTTTCTCGTTTATCCTCTGAAACATTTTTAGCGACTATACTAAGTATAGGTTGTTTAAGATGGGTTTGGAACACCCCAAATACATCTTCTCCTATGCCCTCAGCAATAAGTGCTTTTTTAAGAGGAGCTGCTGGAGTATCTAAGAGTAGATATTCAAGCAGTGCTACTGCCAGCACCAGCCTTCTGTCCATAGTTTCTCCTACTACAAAGTTATAGGATAAAAATAAACCATTGTTATTATCGTCTGTTGCTGAGTAATAGCCTCTTTTCTCTATTACTTTATCAAAAGGTGCTTGATTACTTAGCTCACTATGAATAGTTTTATATTCAAATTTTGATAAATAGTCTTGGTCAATATACTCTAGCGTTTTTTGAATATCCAACTTGCCATATAAACATAAGTAGCTGTTTGAAGGATGGTAATAAGTCTTATGAAAATTTAAAAATTCTTCATAGCTTAGATTTGGAATAAACTTTGGTGATCCTCCTGATTCATGAGCATATGCTGTGTCTGGAAACAATGATTCTTTAATCATCCTAAAACCTATTTCTTCTTGGGATGAAAAGGCACCCTTCATTTCATTATAAACAACACCCTTATATTCAATAGGTGCCTTTTCATCTTCAATATGATAACGCCATCCTTCTTGCCTAAGTATTTCTGGATTTTCATATATTTTTGGGAAAAACACTGCATCTAAATAAACATCCATCAAATTATTAAAGTCTTTGTCATTTTGACTTGAAATAGGATACAATGTCTTATCAGGGTAAGTCATTGCATTAAGATACGTATTCAAAGATCCCTTTGCAAGTTCAACAAACGGATCTTTAAGCGGATATTTTTTAGATCCACATAGCACTGAATGTTCTAAGATGTGTGGCACCCCAGTACTATCACTTGGGGGCGTCCTAAATCCTATACAGAAAGTCTTATGCACATCATCATTTTCTATAAATAAAATCTTAGCTTTTGTTTGATCGTGTATATAAATATGGGCTGTACTATTAATTTCCTTAATATATTCATCTTCTTTTAGCGTATAGCCTTTTACTAACCTAGTCACATATTCCCCTCCTAAATATCATTTCATTGTTAATTTATAAACCATTGTTCAATTATAATCTTTAATGCCTTTTTTGTCTACATAACAAGCTTTTATAGCTATTACTTACTTTTATTATTATGCGTATTAAATGAAAAAAAATAACACCTTAGCGTGTTATTTTTAATCTCTTGTGTTATTCATTTGGCTTGTCATACCTTTAAGCTCTTGCCTGTTATCATAAATTTCCCTTAAAACATCTGTAATATAATTCTCAAATTGTTGTACTTCTTTATGTATTGTTTCTAGTGAAGTCTTTAACCGAATCTCTACATCTTTAAATATTTCTTCTGCATATTCAACTGAACCCATATGGATTTGTCTTGCATCGTGCCTCGCTGTTTCAATAATATGCTCTGACCTTTCAGTCGCATATTGAGTAATTTCATGTTGTTCAATAAGACTTTGAAGTTTTTCATGAGCCTCTTCTATAATAATATGGGCTTCTTTTTGAGCTTCTGCCAATATTTTATTACGCTCTTCAACAATCCAAATAGACTGTTGGACTTCTGTCGGCAGCTTAAGTCTAATATCTCTTATCACATCAATAAGATGCTCTCTGTCAATTGCAATTTTACCTGATAAAAAACTTGGCTTGCCCTCTTCAACAATATCTTCTAATTGATCTAATAAAATAGCTATTTCCCCACATCTGCTGTTTTCCACGTTACACATCCTCCTTACTTAAATTTGTCTTTTAGCTTATCTTTTACACTCCCCGGAACCAAATCATCAAAATCTCCATGAAACATAGCTAGTTCCTTGACTGCACTTGAACTTAAGAATGAATACTTTGCCTGTGTGACAAGAAAGACTGTTTCTATTTCTGGGGACATATTTTTATTAATTTGTGCCATTTGCATTTCAAGTTCCAAATCCATAACTGCCCTAAGCCCTCGGACAATAATACTTGCTTCTTTATACTTTGCATAGTCTACTAAAAGTCCCGAGAAACTGTCTATTTCAACATTCGAAAGATGTGCTGTACACTCTTTAAGCATCGCTATTCTTTCATCAATCGTAAATAATCCTGCGTTTTTTCTAGGATTCATCAGTACTGATACAATAAGTTTATCGACCACTCTTGATGATCTCTCAATAATATCCATATGACCATTAGTGACCGGATCAAAACTTCCCGGATAAATTCCTATTTTCACTGTTTTTTTCCTTTCTTAGAAAACTAAGTGTAGTTGTCTTATATACCTTTTCTTTCCATAATACCAAATTTTGTGGTAAAAATACAAGTGTATTTGTGCTTCTTTCCAAAATAATATAACCTTCTTCGTTTAAGAGCTCATTTGCAACAATTTTTTCAAGTATATTTTCGACATTTTTCATGGCATACGGAGGATCTAAAAAGATGATATCAAACCTTTGAGATTTGGCAATAAGTTTATCTAAAGCTGAAAGAACATCCATCTCATAAATAGCCGCTGCGTCCTGCAATTTTGTTTTGTTTAAGTTGGTTCTAAGTGCTGCTAGCGCATGTTTATCTTTTTCAACAAATACCACAAGCTTTGCTCCCCGGCTAAGAGACTCAATACCAATAGCACCACTTCCGCTAAATAAGTCTAAAAACATACATTCTGGCATATCAAAGGCTATCATATTAAATAACGTTTCTTTAATTCTATCTATTGTAGGTCTTGTTGTTATGCCTTCTGGAGAAACGAGCCGTGTTCCTCTACATTTTCCACTAATTACACGCAAAACTTTACCTCCTTATTATATTGATTAAAGTGCATGATGAAGTTCTTCCATCTCTAGCCTGGCGATTACTTCATCATAGACTAATTTATTTTCTTCTAAGCTTAGGTCTGGATCTATAGCTAGTATATTTTTTACACATTTTTGAACTTCTTTTAATACTTTGGCATCTGTATAAAGATTAGCAATCTTCATCTCTGGAAGTCCATGTTGTTTTGTCCCAAAAAACTCGCCAGGTCCCCTTAATTTAAGGTCTGTTTCTGCAATAACAAAACCATCTGTGCTTTCTTCCATAATTTTAAGACGCTTTTTGGTAATCTTATTTTTCGAATCACTGACTAATATACAATAAGACTGGTAAGTCCCTCTACCCACTCTTCCTCTTAGCTGATGAAGCTGTGCAAGTCCAAATCGCTCTGCATTTTCAATAAGCATAACTGTTGCATTAGGTACATTCACACCCACTTCTATAACTGTTGTCGCAACAAGTATCTGAGTTTCTCCTAGCGCAAACCTTCTCATAACTTCATTTTTCTCTTTAGGCTTCATTTTTCCATGTAAATACTCTACCTTGAGTGTTGGAAACACTTCTGTCTTAAGAGAATAACTATAGTCTAATACATTTTGCAAGTCACTATTTGCAGCATTATCTTCTACCATAGGACAAATGATATAGCATTGTCTTCCAGCTTGAACTTCTTTTTCAATAAACCTATAAATTCTTGTGTGATAAGCCGAATCTACTGCATTAGTTTTGATAGGTTGCCTACCTGGAGGCAGCTCATTAATAATTGAAATATCCATATCCCCATATAATATTAATGCTAAAGTTCTTGGAATAGGTGTAGCTGTCATAACAATCACGTCAGGCGTAACACCTTTTTCTGAGAGTTTCAACCTTTGTCTTACTCCAAAGCGATGTTGTTCATCTGTAATGACAAGTCCTAGTTTGGGTATTTCAACTTGCTCTTCAATGAGTGCATGCGTACCTACTATAAGCTGTATTTTTTGACCTTTAACGTCTTGAATAAGTTCGTTTTTCTGTTTTTTAGTTGTTGATCCTGTAAGAAGTGCTACCTTAATTTGAAAAGGTTCCATAAGCTCTTTTAAAAACTCATAGTGCTGTATAGCTAAGACTTCTGTAGGTGCCATGAGCGCAGTCTGATATCCATTTTGAATAGCATTAAATAATGCAAGAGCTGCTATAACTGTCTTTCCTGAACCTACATCTCCTTGTACTAGTCGGTTCATAGCTGTCTGACTTTCCATATCTTCCATAATTTCTTTAAGAACATGCTTTTGAGCATTTGTAAGCTTAAAAGGCAACTTCTCTAAAAATAGCTTAAATGTCTTAGGTGTAGTATACTTAATCCCTAAGGTCTTTTTTGCAAAATCAGACTTGAGGCTGTACAGGGCCAGTTGTAACATAAATAATTCTTCAAAAACTAATCTTTTTCTAGCTTCAAAAAAAGCTTGTGAATTTTTAGGAAAATGTATGTTCATCACTGCATATTTTTTATCTACTAGTTGATAGTCTCTTTGTATAGATGCAGGCATATAATCTGTAATAAAAGGCATACATGATGCTAGACTCTTTTCTATAAGCCCTCTTATAACTTTCTGAGATAATTTACTGGTCGCATTGTAAATAGGTGTTATCTTGGCAACTTGCTCAATATGATTAATATCTGTCACCTTTTCATATTCGGGCGATTCCATTTCTATTTTTGCATATTTACGTCTTATTTTCCCATAGAGTAAATATTTTTCTCCTACTTCAAAGTTATTTTTCATGTAAGCTTGTCCATAAAAAGTGACATAAATACTGCCAGTCTCATCTTTTACTCTAAAGGTAACGATAATTTTCCCTGCTTTTTTAGCTATTTGAGGCTTTGAAGCAATCACTACTAGAATGTTATTATGTTCATCCATTATGCTGTCTTTAATGGGTGTTATTTTTCTTCTGTCTTCATATTCTCTAGGGTAGTGTTCAATCATATCTTTTAATGTATAGATTTGCAGCTTATTAAGCTTTGCAGCAACTTGAGCTCCAACTCCCTTTAGTGTAAGTATTGACTGATTTAACCCCATTTATATGCCTCCTAAACTAATCTAAACTAGCCTAAACTAAAAGTGCCGATAAAAATCGGCACTCTCTATTATCTTCTTTACTTCTTATTTATTATTCTGCTGATATCATAAAATAATAGACAGGTTGATTGCCGTTATAAAGTTCTATATCAGCCTCTTCATAAATACTTTCAGCTTCTAATTTGAATGACTTTGCTGTTTCTTCGGTAATATCTTCACCATAATAAATAGTAATGACTTCTGCATCTTCTTTCATCTTTTTAAGAAGTGTGATAAAGGTCTCTTTAAGCTCTTGATGGTGCACTACTATTTTACCTTCTAAAATACCTAAATATTCACCTTCTATGATATTTTCACCATCTATTACCGTATCTCTAACTGCTATTGTGATTTGAGCTGTCTCTACAAGTGCAATAGCTTCATTCATATCCTGAATAACACGGCTTGCATCCTTTTGGATGCCATCTTGTGCAATCATAGCTGATATGCCTTGTGGCAAAGTTTTTGTAGGTACTACATAAACTTTCGTTTCTTCCTCTATAATAGCTGCTTGTTCTGCTGCAAGTATAATATTTTTATTGTTTGGAAGGACAATAACTTCTCTTGCATGGCACGCCTTAATGGCACTTAAAATATCTTCTGTACTTGGATTCATAGTTTGTCCGCCTTCAATCACTTGATCGACTCCAAGACTTTGCATAATCTCTGCAATACCACTTCCCGCAGCTATAGACACAAAAGCTAAATCTTTTTTTGGCAGATGTGTATTACTTTGACTTTCTTCATTCTCATGGAAAATTGAAGAGTGCTGTGTACGCATGTTCTCTATTTTGATATGATTAAGTGCTCCAAATTCAAGCCCTTTTTGGAGGGCGAGTCCTGGATCATCAGTATGAACATGTACTTTAATATAGTCCTCGTCTGATACAACAACAATACTATCTCCAATACTGTCTAAATACATTTTGGTATCTTCTTCATCATATGCCAATGTTTTTGACTTCTCTACAATAAATTCTGTGCAATATCCAAATGTAATATCTTCAGTGTTGAAATTTCTAAGCGCACTAAATGCTGCTTCACTTGTACTTATTTCTGGCTTTTTAATTTCAACTTCAAGATTTTCTATAATAACTCTTGCTGCACCTTCAACGATACATAATAAACCTTGTCCTCCTGCATCTACAACGCCTGCCTCTTTTAAAACTGGCAGCATATCAGGAGTCTTACTAAGTATATCATAACCATGTTCTAAAACTTCTTTAATAAATTTTTCAATATCTGAAGTTTCAAGGCTAATTTCTAATGCCTTAATTGCCATTTCTCTTGCAACTGTGAGTATTGTCCCTTCTTTAGGCTTCATAACTGCTTTATAAGCTGTATCAACACCTTTTTGCAAAGCATTAGCTAGGGCAATCGTATCAATCTGTGTATGTTCTTCAATACCTCTTGCAAAGCCTCTTATAAGCTGTGACAAAATAACTCCTGAGTTTCCTCTAGCTCCTCTTAATGAACCTACTGCTGCTGCTTTAACTACTTCTGCAACGCTGCTTGCTTCTACTAGGCCAACTTCTTTTGCTGCCGCTAACATCGTTAGTGACATATTTGTACCTGTATCTCCATCCGGAACCGGGAATACATTAAGTTCATTAATGATTTGTTTTTGTTCATCTAGTAGCTGAGCTCCTGCTATAAACATTGCTTGCAGCTGCTTAGCCTCTATTACTTTTAATTTCACCTTGTCATGCCTCCTCAAACCTCGGGTTCTTTAAAATGCTCTTATTCTTTATCTACTCTTACACCCTCAATAAATATCTTAATGTGCTCTACTTCAGTTCCAAGAATATCTTTTACTTTATACTTGACTGTACTCATTAAATTATCTGCTACTGCTGAAATTTTTGTACCATATTCTACTATAACATGAAAATCGATACTAACCTTATTTTCATTTAAGCGCACAGCTATTCCTCTTGTTAAGCTGTCTCCTTTTAAAAGATGAACAATGCCATCTTTAACATTGCGCGCTGCCGTACCGACTATCCCATAACACTCCATGGCTATGATGCCACTTATTCGTGCAATAACTTCTTCATCAATCATAACATTTCCATATACGTTAGAAAATTTACTTGGCATATAACAGTCCTCCTAATCTCTACCCATCTCATTTATATGACTCATATTATTTCTAATACTATCAACTTCACATCATTATATCACATAGTTTAAGGATAAAAAAGTAGTAATCTTTCTAAAAATCTCTTAACTCAGTTATAAAAAATAAAACCTAATCAATACTTGAAATATTATCTATTATCTGCTACAATATAGTTTGTTATGCTAGGGATTAAAATCAAGGAGGTGTTCAAAGTGGCAAAGTGTGAAATTTGTTTAAAAAACGTACATTTTGGTATTAAAGTTAGCCACTCTCATAGAAGATCTAATAAAATGTGGAAATCAAACGTTAGAAAAGTTAGAGTTGCTCAAAATGGAGCTGTTAAAACTATGAACGTATGTACACGTTGTTTACGTTCTAACTTAGTTGCGCGTGCTTAATGAATCAGTTAATCCAATATTAATCGTTACTTAAAAAGCGGACATCCTCTAAGATGTTCGCTATTATTTTTATTATTTTTTATTGGCATCTAAATATACCACATCCAATACCTATTAAGATAACAGCTGTTGTAAAGATCCATCCAAGCGTTGGTATAACAATAACTAGCAGCATACCAAGCCCTATACAAAAACAACAAAGACCTGTGACTTTTCGTCTCATAACATTCCCCACCTTTTTTGTGAGTGATTACTAATTATAGTATTCTCTCCATAAAAAAAAGAGCACGATTGGCTCATTTTTTTTACTTATTTCATTTAATCCGTTGCTTTAACAACGAGTAATAAACCCTTTTCGATTGAGATAGATGCCTTTTCACTTTTCATATAATTGCTTACACCACACGGCTTATCCCATTTTAAGCTACCATTTTTCAAAGGGTACCCAAGCTGCGTTGTATAAATCCCCGTTACCTCTTGCGTAAAGGGCAATAAACTTATAACATCTCCTTGTTGTCCACTTATTGAAATAAATTGATCAACGAGGTAAACTCTATTATAGGGATTGATAAGTACAGCCATGACTTTTTTCTTAAATGCCTTATAAAGAAGGTGGACATTAGCTAGTGTATGGTCTAACCTGGTTCCAACTCCCCCGTATATATCTATAATCTGAGCGCCCATCTCTATAGCTTGATCAACAGCTATTTCAGTATCCGTCTCATCTTTGACAGAAGAAAAAGTGTGTACACTTACCTGTTTATTTTTAAAATACTCCAGATCACCTTCTTGATTACTGTCAAAATCTCCTACGATAAGATTTGGCATAATCCCTAAATGTCTAGCGTGTCTCATCCCATTATCAGCACATATAATATAGTCATAGTCTTCCATGCCACTGCAAAATGAATAGTCTCCAAAGTCCCCATTTGCAAATATTAAACATTTCATAAGCTAGGCCTCATAGCTTTTAAATTGCTTTAAAAAACTCTCCGTATTTCTCGCTGTATCCTCTCCATCAAAAACAGATGAACCTGCTACGATAAGATTTGCACCAGCCTGGGTAATTGTTTGTACATTATCCAGGTTTACTCCACCGTCTACTTGTATTAATAAATCTTTATTATATTTTTCGGCTAGACTTCTAACTTCTTGAATTTTATAAAGAGAATAAGGAATAAATTTTTGTCCGCCAAATCCTGGATTAACTGACATAATAAGAACCAAATCCACCTCTTCTATAATAGGCCTAAGGCAATTCACAGGAGTCCCTGGATTAAGAGATACCCCAGCCTTCATCCCTAGAGCACGGATCCTTTGTACCGTTCTGTGAATGTGGTGAGTTGCTTCTAAATGAACGGTCAAAATATCTGCTCCTGCCTCCTTAAAATCTTCTAAGAACTTATCTGGGTTATCAATCATAAGATGTACGTCCATAATCCCTTTAATATGCTTTCTAATAGACTTTGCAACAGGTGCTCCAAGGCTGATGTTAGGTACAAAGTTTCCATCCATTACATCAACATGAATATATTTTGCCCCAGCCTTTTGTACACACTTAATATCTCTTTCTAGATTAGAAAAATCTGCGGCTAGTATTGAGGGCGCTAGATGAATCATTTTACCATCTCCTTATATCTTGTAATTGATTATAGTAAGTTATATAACTGTCATATCTTGGCTTTAGAATCTCACGTGTGTCTAATGCCTGTTTAACCATACACCCTGGCTCATGTGTATGTGAACACCCTTTAAATCTGCACAATCCTTCAAATCTTATAAATTCTCTAAAATAGTGTTTTAATTCATCTTTATCAATGCCTTCTAGTTGAAGAGAAGTAAACCCTGGCGTATCTAAAACAAATCCTCCAATACTAAGTGGAATAAGTTCTACATGCCTTGTCGTATGCTTACCTCTTTTAATTTTTTGACTCATGCCTCCAGTCTCCAGGCTTAGTCCTTTTTCTATTGTATTTAAAAGGGTAGATTTACCTACTCCTGAAGGTCCTGCAAAAACAGTAGTTTGCCCTTTTAGTTTTTCTTTTAAGATTTCAATGTTAACTTCCTTTTTAGCTGATAGGCATAGGACTTCATAACCGACATACGTATAGCTCTCCACTATATTACGATAATCTTCTTCCTTACCATCATCAATCTTATTAAGCACGATATACGGCTTAATATTTTCTTTTTCAATCATAATAAGAAAGCGGTCTAAAAGATCCAAATGAATTTCTGGATAAGTTACCGAAAACATAACAATAGCTTGGTCTATATTTGCAACCGCAGGTCTTATTAAGCTGTTTTTTCTATCTAGTATCTCTTCTATAACAGCAATACGATACTTATCTCCCGAATTTTCTTCTAGAGCAAGTGTAATAAGGACATTATCCCCTATTACGGGGATAATGTTATCTTGTCTAAACTTACCGCGTGCTTTACACTCATAGATTACTTGATTGGCTTCTACATAGTAAAAACCTGCTATACCCTTTATAATCGTGCCTTGTATCATACTACACCTCATTGAAATCAATTTGGTCTTGATAAGATGGTCTTGGTTTACCATCAAAATAAGTGTCTACAGTTCCTTTTCCTTTACCCTTTATCGGAATATTAAGTGGAAATTGATCTTTACTTACTTGCTGATCAAAGACTATCTTAGATCCATCTTCAGTTGTAAGCTTAATCATGACATGATAAATGTCTTTTACTTCAATATCAAAAGGAACATCTTCTATAGTTAAGATTTTGGTAACAAGCTCATCCTGCGGTGGTAGAGGATTATCTGGTGTTATTTCTTCTGGCGGAGTCGGTATTTCTTCTTCTTTACCTTTACTTATGATCACATCGATTGCAGTACCTTCTTCAACTTGTCTATTAGGACTTACGCTCTGACTAATAATAAGCCCTACTGTAACTGTATTACTATACTCTTCTTTACGTGCCCCTAGCTTTAACTTTTCATTACGCAGACTTATTTCTGCATTTTGCACTGTCATATTTGCTAAATTAGGAACGTTTGTAAGCACCACTTGTGGTCCTTTGCTAACAATCAATATCACTTTTGTTTCTGGTGTGATAAGCTCTCCTGAAGCTGGTGTTTGATCAATAATCCGTCCTACTTCTATCCTATCATCATAAGCTGCTTCAATATCATATAATACGCCGTACTCATTTAATAATATTTCAGCTTCACTGCGATCTAGTCCAATTAAGTCAGGTATCCTTTTTTCTAAGCCTTCCGCAATGACTTCACCTGCAAGTGTAACTTCTATGACTGTATTAGGCTTTACACGATTATTTTCACTTGGACTTTGTTTAAAGATAGTTCCTATTGGTACACTATCTGAGGGTTCCTCTCCAATAACACTAAGCTTTAGTTTATAAGATTTAAGAAGATTCTCAGCCTGCGCGGTTGTTTTTCCTATAAGACTTGGCACAACAACTTCTTTAGACTTATTCATTCCCGGAAGCCATACACTAAGTGCTACTGTAATAATAGATATTAAGACTAAGGTAGCCAATACCCCGCCTATACTTACTAAAACTTTATAAAACGTAGAAATATCTTCTTCCTCGTTCTCATCAGATTCTAGACTTGGCATTTCCGTATAAATACTTGGATTTTTATCACCGTTCTTTTTCCCTGATTTATTGCCGTTATTTCTGATATATTCTGTTTCAACATCAGTGAGCAAAATAGTTTGATCTGAAACTTCGTTATGTTCCACAATATAATTTGGGTTTCCAAGGATTCCCTTCATATCTTTTAACATCTCATCAGCATCTTGATATCTTGCTGCTTGACTTTTATGCGTTGCTTTTAAAATAAGCCTTTCTAAATTAGGCATCACCTCTGAATTAAACTGGGTAGGCCTTGGCAAATCTTCATTAATATGCTTAAGTGCTATTGATATATGCGAATCTGCTTCAAAAGGTAATTTTTTTGTAGCAAGTTCAAATAATACGATACCGCATGAGTATAAATCACTCGTTTCATTAACATATTTCCCTTTTGCCTGTTCAGGTGAAAAATAATGAACTGAGCCAATTACATTACCTGTAGCTACTACAGTAGAAGAATCTACTGCTTTAGCAATACCAAAGTCAGTTACTTTTAAGACATGATCATGCCCCACTAATATATTTTGTGGTTTAATATCTCTATGAATAATCTTTTTTCTATGCGCATGTCTTAGGGCAGACACAATTTGCACACCGAACTCCAACACCATTTTAGAATCAAATGGACCTTCCTGTGCAATCATATCTTTTAGAGTTTTGCCTTCTACATATTCCATTACAATATAATGAAGGTCTTGATCACTGCCTACATCATAAATACCTACAATATTAGGATGCGAAAGACTAGCTGCTGCTAGTGCTTCTTTTCTAAATTTAGCTACAAATTCTTCATCTGTAACAAACTCCTCACGAAGCACCTTAATAGCCACAAATCTTTGCAACCTATTACACTTTGCCTTATAAACAATAGACATGCCGCCTGCGCCTATTTTTTCAACAATTTCATAGCGATCTCCAAGTATTGTTCCTGGTGTTATCATTATTCACTCACCTCGTATTTCTTTGCAATTACAACTGCTATATTATCTAATCCACCTTGTTCATTTGCTTCTTGTATCAATGAGTCTACTATCTTTTCTAGATCTTCTTCATAATCATATACAATCTTGTGTATAACAGAGTCTGTAATCATAGATGTGAGGCCGTCTGAACATAATATGATGTACTCTACTTTGTTCATGTCATACATTAAAGTATCTATTTTTACCTTTTCATATGTACCAACAGCCCGTGTAATAATGTGCCTTTGTGGATGCTCTTTAAGTTCATTTTCAGAAATATAGCCTTGGGTAAGCATTTCTTGAACTAATGAATGATCAGTTGTAGCTTGAAAAATGCTGTTCCTATTAATAAGATACAAACGCGTGTCCCCTACATGGGCTAAATATAAAACATCCCCAATAACAGTTGCCACAGTAAAGGTTGTCCCCATCCCCTTATAATTTTCATCTTGCATTGCCTGCTCATAAATCATATGATTAGCATGTAAAATCCCCATCTTAAGTAGTCTTATAATATCTTCTCTTGTTTTCATTTCTAGTGTCTCATGTTCTTCTATATAGCTGCAAAAACATTCAATCGCGAGCTTGCTTGCTGTACCGCCACCCTTATGTCCACCCATCCCATCTGCTACAATGTATAAATTGGGTAAAGCACCTATTGACGTATTTAGAATAAATAATCCATCTTCATTTTTCTTTCTCTTCTTACCAATATCTACTTTGCCAATAGCTATCACGCTATTCACCTCGCTCTTTAATATACCTGTTACGCAGTTGCCCACAAGCTGCATCAATATCTGCTCCTAGTTTTCTGCGCAAGGTAGTTTCTATCCCATATGAATTTAATATTTTTATAAATTTTTCTATACTTGAAGTATGACTGCTTTTATACTCTCGCTCTTCTACCTGATTAACCGGTATGAGATTGACGTGACATAAAAGACCATCTAAAAGTTTACCTACATCTCTTGCATCTTCTGCTGTATCATTTTGCCCTTCTATAAGTGCATACTCAAAAGTAATTCTTCTGTTTGTCTTTTGTGTATAATACTTACAAGCTTCTAATAACTCAGTTACTGAGTATTTATGTGCTATAGGCATAATGCTTTTTCTTCTTTCATCTGAAGGCGCATGAAGCGATACAGCTAAAGTAATTTGCACCATCTCATCTGCAAGTTTGTAAATAGCTGGGACAATACCACATGTAGATAGCGTAATATGTCTTTGTCCGATATTTTGACCAAGTTTACTGTTAATCAAGTGAATAAACTGCATCGTAATATCAAGTCTTTCAAGCGGCTCTCCACTACCCATCATAACGATATTGGAGATGCGTTCCCCTATGTCTTGTTGTACCTTATAGACCTGTCCCAGCATTTCTCCTGCTGAGAGATTTCTAATAAGGCCTCCTATGGTTGATGCACAAAACTTACACCCCATCTTGCAGCCTACTTGGGAAGAAATACACAGTGAATTACCATGCTTATACCTCATTAAAACACCTTCTATTATATGTGAATCTTGGAGTTCAAACAAGTATTTTATGGTCCCGTCTAGTTTTGAGGTGTATTTTTTTACTATTTTCATTTGTGGAATAGGGAAATCTCGTTTTATTTTCTCTCTAAACGCCTGTGAAAGATTAGTCATCTCATTGTAATCCCATATCATCTTATGATGAAGCCATTCAAATAGCTGTTTAGCTCTAAATGCACTTTCTCCATAACTGCTCATAAGTTCTTGCAGCGCTACTAAATCCATACTTGTAATATCATTCATAGATTATATCCTCTTTTTCCTAAAACATGCTATAAAAAATCCATCCGTGTCTGCTCTAAACGGCAAAATTTGAATAGTCCCCAACTCCTTGATATCAACACGCAGCTGCCCTGGTATAGTATCGGCTATATCACACAATTCTAAACCTAGATCATCTACAATATATGCTGCCATCTCTTCATTTTCTCTTCTTGATAGGGTACACGTACTATAAACTAAGATCCCTTCTTCTTTTACATAACGCACAGCATGACTAGCTAACTTTTTTTGCAATTGTCCAATTTCCTTTAAATCTTCAAGACTTTTATTATACCGTATATCTGGTTTGCGTTTAATAATACCAAGGCCCGAACAAGGTGCATCCAAAAGCACTCTGTCAAAAGCTCCGATCCAAGCCTCGTTGAGCTGTGTACCATCTTGCAGTGTAGGCGTGATGATGTCTATTCCCATTCTCCTTGCATTTTTTTCAATAAGCTCAAGCTTATGTTCATGTACATCAGCACTTATAATTTCTCCTTTATTTTGCATAAGCTCTGCCATATGAATCGACTTACCTCCAGGCGCACTGCACATATCTAAAATACGCTCTCCCTCTTTTGGACTTACAACATGTGCAACTAACATGGCACTTTCATCTTGAACTGTCCACTTCCCTTCTTTAAAGGAATTAAGATTTTGTAAATTATCTATGTGTTTAATATATAGAGCCTCTTCTGCTAAGACCCCTTCTTCGTATAAAATGTTTTCTTTTTTCAAGACTTGCTTTACTTGTTCTTTTGTCGTGCATAATGTATTGATTCGAATACACACTTTAGCGCGCTCATTTAGCGAACTGCATATTTTCTCAACAATCTCCACTGAGTATGTTGATAACCACTCTTCTATAATCCACTCTGGCATTGCGTACGTAATGCTTAGATAACCTATTAAATTTTTGCTCTTATCTGGATAAACAACTTGTTCTTTATTTCTATCTATTTGTCTAAGTACACCGTTTACAAATCCTGATAAATTCCCAAACTTTCTTTTTTTAACGATCTTTACAGCTTCATTAATAATAGCAGAAGTTGGTACTTTATCTAAATAAAACATTTGATAAACGCTCATTCTCATCACATTTCTTATAAGCGGCTTCATTTTATGTGATGGTGTTTTAGAAAAATAGTTAATGATATAATCTAATTTTAATCTGTATTTTAAAGTCCCATAAACAACTTCTGTTATAAAGGGCTTATCTTTAATTTCTATATTATTTAATGCTTGCTTAAGCAGAAGTTGTGCATAAATCTTATCTTTTTCTATTTCTGTAAGCAGATCCACAACTTGTTCTCGTGCGTTTTTAGTATGCATGATAATTAATTCCTTTCTTGTTTATTAATAACCAATAATTAAAAGACGCTAAATTAAGCGCCTTTTAGTCATTTCTTCTATTGCTCATCAAGATAAGTCTTAGTAAAGATAAAACAGATACCATGGCTGCTGCTACATAAGTAAGCGCCGCTGCGCTAAGCACCTTTTTAGCACCATCTAGCTCTTGTGGTCCTAAAATGCCACTCGCCTCTAGACTTACTAAAGCTCTTTTTGAAGCATCAAATTCAACTGGAAGTGTAATAATTGTAAATAGCGTAGTAACTGCAAACAAAACAATACCTAAGCTAAAAAATGGCCCCGGAATAATAAGACCTAAAAAGACAAGCGGCATTGATAATCTGCTTGCAAAACTTGTTGCTGGATATAAAGCGTGCCTAAACCGAAGGAAAGCATAACCATTTTCATCTTGAATGGCATGGCCAACCTCATGAGCTGCAACACCGAGTGCTGCAATTGAATGAGCTCCGTACACTGTCTGTGAAAGTGCTAATTCTTTTTTAATAGGATCATAAAAATCTGTCATCGACCCTCTTATAGGGTTAATGGGAATGTTAATATTATTCATCATTAAAATACGTCTTGCTGCTTCTTCTCCACTATAGCCTGATAAACTTCTTATCTTAGAGTACTTATTAAAGGTATTTTGCACCTTCATGCTTGCATATAGTGGGATAATCATAATGATAATCGCCATTATTAAAAATATTCCACTGCCACCATAATATCCAAGACCCATAGTATTCACTCCTTAATTCTTATATTCCAAGCATAATACCTGCATCCATTGTATTTCCTTTAATATATTCTGATACTGGCATACGCCTTTTATTTGGCATTTGTATTTCTTGTATCAATAAGCTTCCATGTGCTGTTTGTATGCATAATCCTCTTTGATCTACATGAGTAATAGTCCCTGCTTTAGCACTTGATGTATCACCTATAGGTTTTGCCTGCCATATTTTCATGGTTTCTCCCTTATAATAGGTATACCCAGTCGGCCATGGATTTAAACCTCTAATTAAAGCATCTATGACGTAGTTCGGCTTGTTCCAGTCTATTTCTCCTAATGTTTTACTGATCATAGGCGCATAAGTACTCCTGGCATCATCTTGTTTTTGTCTTGCTGTGCCCCCAGCCATGATCATAGGCAGTGCCTCACTTAAAGCTTGAGCTCCTACTATTTTCATTTTATCATGCAAACTCGCATACGTTTCTTCTTCAGTAATGGTGATTTCCTTTTTAAGGAGCATATCACCTGTATCCATTCCTTTATCCATATACATAATCGTGACCCCTGTAACTGTCTCACGATTAATGATAGACCACTGAATAGGCGCAGCCCCTCTATACTTAGGCAAAAGCGACCCATGTATATTAATACATCCATACCTCGGAATATCCAGTACGTTTTGTGGAAGTATTTGACCAAATGCTACTACTACTATAATATCTGGATTTAAAGATTGTATGTGGTTATAAAAGTTTTCGTCACCTTTAATTTTTGTTGGCTGTAAAACAGGGATGTTGTTTTTTAAAGCTACTTCCTTAACGGGAGGCATCATCTCTTTGCCGCCTCTTCCTTTTGGTTTATCCGGCTGTGTTACCACAGCACAAATAGAATGCTTTTCATTAATTAGCATTTCAAGTGTTGCAACAGCAAAATCCGGTGTTCCCATAAATACAATATTCATAGACTTCTCCTCTTTTTACTTATCCGTAGCATCTACTAAATCCCCTTCGACAAGGTCTATAAATAGTCTGCCTTCTAAGTGATCATATTCATGAAGCATGGCTCTAGCCATAAGTTCCTCGCCCTCTACTTCAAAAAAGTTACCATGTCTATCTTGTGCTTTCATCTTAACACGGTTAGGCCTTCTAACTTGCCCATATTTCTTCGGAACACTTAGACATCCCTCTTCGCCAAACTGTTCTCCATCAACTTCTAATATTTCCGGATTAACAAATTCGATAAGGTTCTCTCCAACATCAATCACAAAAACCCTTCTTAATAGACCTATTTGAGGTGCCGCAAGCCCAAGCCCCTCAGCCATATACATTGTCTCTTTCATATCTTCTAAAAGCGTCCATAAGTTTTCATCAAATCTTTTAACTGGTTTTGATACTTTTCTTAGAAGTTCTTCCTCTTGCGTTCTAATTGTTCTTATTCCCATGATATCCTCCTTATTTACATCATACTTAACGGATTAATATCCCACTGTATTTTTATGCTTTCATGCGTCTTGGTAGTATTAAACTTTTGAAGACAATACTTCCCGTATATAAGTAATTTTTCCCGATCTTCTGATAATATAATAATTCTCCATCTATATTCATCAGCTACCTTACTGATAACTGCTACACTTGGCCCTACTACACGGAACACCCCTTTGCCTTTTTGGCTATAGTGGCGATAATACTGCGTTAAAGTATGGGCTGCTTCTATAACTTGCTGCTCATTTTCCCCCGTAATAAGTACTGTAAAAACATTAGCAAAAGGAGGATAGCCCATCAGCTCTCTATTTTTAAGTTCTTCCTGATAAAAAAGCTCACCGGCACTACTTTTAATTCTTTCAAGTACAATATGCTCTGGATTATAGGTTTGTATAATGACCTTGCCCTTTGTGTCACCTCGTCCTGCTCTTCCCATAGCTTGGGTAATAAGCTGAAAAGTTCTTTCATTGCTTCTAAAATCCTGCATATAGAGAGATAAATCAGCTGAAATAATCCCCACTAATGTAACATCTTTAAAATCATGACCTTTAGCAATCATTTGTGTGCCTATTAAAAGATTTATTCTCCTTTGACCAAAATCGTCTAAAATTTTACTATGTCCTGTTTTACCTGTTGTGGTATCTAAATCCATCCTACCTATACCATAACTTTCAAAATGTTCGGTAAGGTATTCTTCTACCTTTTCAGTGCCATTTCCCAAAAAACGAATATGTTTTGATTTACAAGCCGGGCAGATATGCGGTACGGGCAGTTTTTTACCGCAATAATGACACTCAAGTGTACGACTAGCTAAATGATAGGTCATTGATACATCACAGTGATCACACTTAATAACATATCCACAACTTCTGCAATTTATAAATGAAGAATGTCCCCGTCTATTAATAAGCAGCATAACTTGTTGGCCCAGGTTAAGTGTATCTTGTATGGCTTCATATAATTTTTGACTGATCACCCCATTATTACCTTGTCTTAATTCTAATCTCATGTCTACAGTAATAACTTCTGGAAGTATTGCACTGCCTATTCTCTGGTCAAGTGTTACTTTATCATAAGCACCATTCTGACACTTATAGTAAGTTTCTAGACTTGGCGTGGCAGAGGCTAAGAGCACAACTCCCTTTTCTCTTTTCATACGCATTTGTGCAATATCAATTGCATGATATTTAGGCATACTTTCGGATTTATAAGTTGACTCATGTTCTTCATCAATCACGATAAGCCTTAAGTTCTCAAAAGGTATAAAAACTGCACTTCTAGGTCCTATAACAACAGATATTTCACCCTTTTTAGCTTTTATATATAACCTTTGTCTTTCTTTAGGGGTCATGCGACTATGTGTTAAGGCAACCTGACTCCCAAATCTCTCCTGAAATCTTTCTAAAGTTTGCTTGGTTAAAGCAATTTCTGGCACAAGTACAAGCGCCGTACCGCCCGTTTCTATCACTTCCTTGATAGCATAAAGAAAAACTTCTGTTTTTCCACTGCCTGTTATCCCTTGTAATAAAACTGTACGGTACTTCTTATTATTAAGCGTATCTATAATGCTATTTTTTGCACGAACTTGTTCTTCACTTAGAGTTTTAAATGCATCGTAGCATATAACATCTTGTACTCGTTTTTTTTCTTCCTGAATCTTGATAATAAGTTCATTTTGCAAGAGCGTTTTAAGGGATGAACGGCTCACCTGGGGCATATTTTCTAGTTCCTTTTGCAACACCTTACGATGTATTAATAAATACTCTAATAAATATTTTTGCCTTAAGAAAGTTTTTTTATGACTATTTTGATCCATATACGCATGAACTTTGTAATCATCTTCAGTCAGTACAATATACTCTTCAAGATCTGTCTTCATCTCAAAAGGTTTTTGCGAAAGGCCTGGCGGCAAAACAGCATCAATAGCTGCTGCAAAGCTTGTCCCATAGTAACTCACGATAAATTTTGCAATATCTAGCTGCATAGGAGCTAACATCGGCTCACATTCTACAACCTCAGCAATAGCTTTTAGAGGGTAACCTACTGGTTCAATTTCTTTCATAACTTCAGTGACATAGCCTATTTGGAGTGCATTATATCTACCAAAAGGTACTTTAACTCTATGCCCTAGTTGAACTTTATCCTTAAGATTCTCCTCTATTTTATAAGTGAAAACTCTATCTATTTCTGTTGTCGTTGCAAAGTGAATAATTACTTGTGCATACTTATGCATAATACTCCCCTGTTCTCTAGTTCAAACCTCTTGCTGAGTGATACTGTAAGCTTTTATATTTTGATTAAGCATAAGACATAAAGCCTATTCTTTATGTCTTATGCTTAATCAGTAAAAATATTGTTATTCTTGTTGCGCTATTTCTTCCTCTTCTGAATGATACTCACTCATTAGAATTTTACCACTGTAAATTTCATCTACAGCAATCGAAACAGGCTTTTTAGTTTTCAATTGTTCATTAAGCTCGCTTGATTGTCTAAGTCTTGAAGGACTTACCACTCTTTCACCTGTTTTGTCTGCTTCCTTATTAAGTGCTGCTTGCTCATTAACAATATCAATAATACTTCTTGCCCTTCTTGCTGCTGCAATAACAATAGAATACCTGCTTGTAAGCTTTGAAGTTCCTTCATCGCTTAATCTTTTCATAAGTTGTGTATAAGATGGTTGTAACATTTAAAATCCTCCTTGATAATTTAATATAGCTTCTATATGTTGTTTGAATTTATTACTTCTCAGTTTTTCGGCACATACGATTTTTTCTATATAATCCGCTGCACGTTCTATATTATCATTAATAATAACATAATCATATTCTTTATATAAATAAAGTTCTTCTTTTGCTCTTTGGAGTCTTTTTTTAATGACTTCATCTGTCTCTGTATTTCTTCCAATAAGTCTGTTTTCTAGATCTCTAAGTGTAGGTGGTATAACAAAAATAAAAATAGCCTCTGGATAAACCTCTTTGATCTGTGCTGCGCCTTGCACTTCTATTTCTAATATAACATCTTTGCCGTTTTTAACACTTTCTTCTATAAAACACTTAGGCGTACCATAATAGTTATCACAAAACATAGCATATTCTAAAAGCTGTTCTTCCTCAATCATTTTGGAAAAGGCTTTTTTTGTTTTAAAAAAGTAATGAACACCTTCTTCTTCTCCTTGTCTTGGCATACGTGTTGTAGCAGATATCGAAAGCCTAAAAGTCTCATTTTTGATAAGTTCTTTGACAATAGTTCCCTTACCAGCACCTGATGGGCCTGATATAACAATTTTCAATCCTTCTTTTTGCATAAAGATCTCCTTAAAATTCCTTTGTTATTATTCTTTAGTAACACTTAGTCTGCCAGCCATCGTATCTGGCTGAAGTGCTGATAAAATAACTTGGTTACTATCTGTAATGATAACCCCTCTTGTTTTGCGTCCTTGGGTTGCATCAATAAGACTAGAGTTTTCTTTAGCCTCTGCAATAAGACGCTTGATGGGTGCTGATTCTGCTGCAACAATAGCTACAATTCTATCTACCGCCACAATATTTCCATAACCTATATTAATAAAATTACTCACGCTAACACCTACTCCAAATTTTGAACTTGTTCTCTTATTTTTTCAACCTCTGTTTTAAGACTCACGACATGTTTTGTAATAGCATAATCATTAGCTTTAGATCCTATTGTATTAGCCTCTCTATTGATTTCTTGCATTAGAAAATCAAGTTTTCGGCCTACCACACCATCTTCTTCTAATATGTTAACAAGTTGTTTAATATGACTTTTAAGTCTGGTTAATTCTTCATCAACAGCACACTTATCTGCAAAAAAGGCTACTTCAGTTGCCATGCGACTCGGATCTACTGCTATATTTTCAAGAAGTACCGCTATTCTTGCCTCTAACTTTTTCTTATATTCATCTACAATCAAATAACTTCTGCTGCTAATGGCTTCTATCAGTTGACTGAGATCTTTTACTTTTTGAAAAATATCTGTTTTTAAAGCTTCTCCTTCTCTAAGACGCATCACTTGCAGTTCTTCTAGTGCTGACTCTAGTGCTTTTTTTAGTACCACACTCACTTCATCATTATCTCCAGATTTCTTTTGAATAATCAATAAGTCACCCATTTGCATCAAATGAGATAACTTCATATCATTTTCAACTCCAAATATATCTGCTATTTTTGTAAATCCATCAACATAGGCTTTACATAAGTTTTCATTGATCATGATTTCTATATCTTCTTCTGCCGTACTTTGATAGTAAATATTAATATCAAGCTTTCCTCTTGCTATTTTTTGCTTGACTATTTTACGTAGCTCATCCTCAAAATGTGCCAGTATTTTAGGCATTCTTATATTAATATCTAAATAGCGATGGTTAATGGCACTTATTTCAACTGTAACTTTGCGATGATTTTCTTCTGTCTCACATCTTCCATAGCCTGTCATGCTATAAATCATATCTTTTCCCTACTTCCTCATAAAAACTTCATTATCCACAGCTTCTAAAAATCAATTGTACTATATTATAGCATAGATTCCTTTTATTTTCAAAAAAATTATGCTATACTTTGCCATATATATAAAGGAGGCATACTTACTATGGCTTTAGATGGCATTGTACTTTCAAATATTGTCTATGAACTTGATACGCTACTTACAAATGGACGTATCGATAAAATTTATCAAATAGAAAAAGAAGATATTCTTTTGTCTGTTAGAAATAATAGTACTTCTTATAAATTACTTTTAACTGCTAATAGCAATTACCCTAGACTACACCTTTCTACACTTGCTAAAAATCCTTCTCTTGAACCACCTATGTTCTGCATGATGCTTAGAAAGCACCTAAACGGGGGGAAAATTTTAAAGATCGAACAACCTCACTTTGAAAGAATTGTTAAAATACATGTTGAAGCTACAAATGAACTTGGAGATAAAGAAGTTAAGTGCCTTATTATCGAAATTATGGGCAGACACAGTAATATTATGCTTGTTAAGCAAGATGATATGCTGCTAGACAGTATTAAGCATATTTCTGCTGATAAAAGCAGTGTACGACTGGTACTTCCAAATCAACCTTATCATTTTCCGCCTCAACAAGGCAAACTTAATCCTCTTGATACAGCAAAAAATTGTTTTATAGAGATTATACGCTCAAAAAACATGCCGCTCTTTAAATGTATTTATCTATCTTTTTCTGGTTTAAGTCCCCTCATTGCAAATGAAATGTGCTTAAATGCTAAAGTAGATGCTGAACTTTTAGGAACCACAGCTGATGAAGCAACCCTTTTGGCACTCTATGAAGCCTTTAATAGAGTCCTCTCACGTGTTAAGAGTAATGACTTTAGCCCTGCTTTATACTTAAATACTGAAGAAGCACCTATAGATTTTTATAGTATGCAGCTTAATTTGTATGATTTATACACTTTAAAGCATTTTTCTTCTGTAAGCGCACTTGTAGAATCCTACTACTATGAAAAAAGTAATCGTTTTAATATCGCGCAAAAAACAACAGATATTAAAAAACTGCTGCATACTTTTATTGACCGTGCAGTAAGAAAAAAACATATCCAAGAAAAAGCTCTCGAGGACTCTCAAAATAAAGACTTATATAAAATCTATGGTGAACTCTTGACAGCTTATTCTCATCAAGTACCTTCTAAAGCTCAGTCTTTTACGACTACAAATTATTACCTAGAACCTTATGATGAGATCACTATCCCCTTAGATGAAAAGCGTAGTGCTATTCAAAATGCCCAATACTACTTTAAGTTGTACAGTAAAACTAAACGCACAGAAGTAGCTGCCGCCCAGCAGTTACTTCAAATTGAAGAAGATATTAAGTATTTAGAGTCTGTTTTACTCTCTCTAGATTTATTAGAAACAAAAGATGATATTGCAGAACTTAGAGCAGAACTTGTAGCAATGGGATATCTTAAAAAGCGCAAAGGTGTTTCTAAGAAGCGTACTTCAAAAAAAACGCTGCCTTATTTACATTTTAAATCTTCTTCTGGTTATGATATTTATGTTGGCAAGAACAATTACCAAAACGATGAACTCACTATGAAATTTGCTAAGGCAACTGATTTATGGCTTCATATTAAAGACGGTCCCGGTTCTCATGTCATCGTTAAGCTTGAACATAATGCTGAGGTAGATGACCAAACACTTGAACAAGCTGCGAGCTTGGCTGCTTTCTATAGCAGTGGTCGGCTCTCAAGTCATGTCCCTATTGACTATACACTTAGAAAAAATGTTAAAAAAATTCCGAATGCTAAACCTGGGATGGTTATTTATAACCATTTTAAAACAATTCATGTCACCCCAGTAGAAAATGAAATTAAGAAATTAACCGTATAGATGCTTTCATTTTTCTATATCTTTTTAATATTCAACACAGTTGATTTATTTGCTAAATCATGGTAAATTTAATATAATTAGTATGATATATCCAATACATTTATAAAAGGAAGGTGATTAAATTGAATACCACTAATTGTTCTGCAAACGAATTAGAGTTGCTCGAAAAATTGACGGCTTTATCAGAAAACAGTAATTATATTAATCCCGAGTTATTTAAAAAGTATGAAGTTAAAAGAGGACTGCGCAATTTAGATGGTCGTGGGGTACTCGTTGGATTAACCGAAATCGGGGAAGTGCATTCGTATATTCTTGATGAAGGTGAACTCATTCCTGTTGCTGGAAGACTAAGCTATAGAGGCATTGATGTGCGTGATATTTCTGCTGGGTATTTAAAAGATGAACGCTACGGCTTTGAAGAAACCACCTATCTCTTATTATTTGGGAAATTACCAACAAAAGAAGAGCTTGCAGAATTTGAAACACTCTTAGGCAATTACAGAAAATTACCTGATAATTTTGCAAATGATATGATCTTCAAAGCTCCAAGTAAGGATATTATGAACGTATTGGCTAGAAGTGTCCTCGCGCTGTATAGTTACGATGATAAGCCGGATGATACTTCTATGCAAAATGTATTAAAACAATGTATTGCTCTTATTGCTTCATTCCCAACCATTGCAGTATATGGTTATCAAGCCTATGCGCATTATCATGGTAACAAGAGCTTGTATATTCATCCTCCAAGACCAGATCTTACAACAGCTGAGAATATTTTATATATGCTAAGACCTAATAAAAAGTATACTAAACTTGAAGCAACATTATTAGATCTTGCACTTATCTTACACGCCGAGCATGGTGGTGGTAATAACTCTTCTTTTACAACACACCTTGTAACCTCGTCTGGAACTGATACTTATTCTGTTATAGCTGCAGCACTTGGATCTCTTAAAGGTCCAAAGCATGGCGGTGCTAATATTAAAGTTGTGCATATGTTTGAAGACATGAAAGAGAACATCAAAGATTGGTCAGACGATGAAGAAATAGAAGTTTATTTAAGAAAGCTTCTTAACAAGGAAGCCTTTGATAAAGCTGGTCTCATTTACGGGATAGGTCATGCGGTCTACTCTGTGTCTGATCCTAGAGCTATTATTCTTAAAGAATATGCTGAGCAGCTTGCCAAAGAAAAAGGCTTAGAAGCTGAGTATAACTTCTATACTAAAGTTGAAGCATTAGCACCTAAAGTAATCGGAGATGTGAGACAAATGTATAAAGGCGTAAGCGCCAATGTAGACTTCTATTCAGGGTTTGTCTATAAAATGCTTAAGTTACCAATGGAACTTTATACACCACTCTTTGCAATCGCCCGTATTACAGGCTGGAGTGCCCACCGTATGGAGGAGCTTTTAAATAAAGGCAAAATCATTCGCCCAGCTTATAAGAGTGTCTCTGAACGCAAAGAGTATATTCCTCTAGATGAACGCGAACTTAGTGCGCAGGCTGAGTAATATTAATAAAAAAGTAGCGAACATAATAAAAAGTGTCTTAGAAGTCTGTGATGACTTTTAGGACACTTTTTTTTGTTTTTGATGCTTGGAGTATCTTCCTCTCATCGTCCTTGCTGTATTTTCTTATAAATAATTTCGATCCAATGAGTTACTTCATTCTCTTTGAAATAGGATGATCTTCTTTTAACTCTAGTAAATCCCACAGATTTCCGTACAAATCCTTAAATACCGCAACCATTCCATACTCTTGTTCCTTTGGCTCTCTCACAAATTCTATTCCCTTAGAAAGCATTTCATTATAGTCTCTCCAGAAATCATCAGTGTTTAAAAACAGAAAAACTCTGCCACCTGTCTGGTTACCTACAAATGATTCTTGCTCAGACCCGGATGCTCTTGCAAGTAATATTGTAGTACCGACTGATCCAGGTGGAGCTACTACTACCCACCGCTTATCCTGTTCCGGCTGATAAGTATCTTCGATTAATATAAAATTAAGTTTTTTCGTATAAAATGCTATTGCCTCATCATAATCTTTTACAACCAAAGCTATATGTACAATTGATTGAATCATTTTCCCAACTCCTAGTTTTACTCATTTTATTTTTATTCGTTTCCCAAAAGGGTAGCTAAACTGATTTTGTAAGTTTAGATACTTATAGCATTCTTTCCTAGTTTCGCATGAGAGATGGGAGGAAAATTTTCACCTTTCCGTCGCTGCCGCTCCAAGTCAAGTTGAAAATCTCCCTCTCATCCCTCTGCTATGTTTTTGAAAAGTTATTTTTATAACTTTATCACATCCTTTGCATGTGGCTTCGGAGAACTTCCTCGCACACTAGACATTCCACCGCCTTAGATACCTCCTATCTTAGGCTGAGAAATGTGCTTTGGTTTCTTCGATGGTATTTGACCTTAAAACAGGCAACGTGAACTTGAGTGCATTGTTAGGTGTGATATCAAACACATTATATAAGTCTTCTAACTTCTTGGTTGCGAAATATTATGAATAACCTATGCTAACATATACCAGTAATTTCTAGCCTCCCATTATAAACCTAATGGGGAGTTCTGATGTTCATATATGTCTAAGCTAATTCTTGTTATTTCTAAAAATTGAATTATGGATTTCTGTAATAAATACCAAAGCCTTTCTATTATACTCTTCACCATGTTTTATCCAAAACTTAAACAACTGTGAAACTGCATCTTGGCTTTGATTTTCGTCCAGCATTGTTATTTCTGTTAAATGGTTTGCTTTTTCTTCAATATATTGAAAAAAGTCATTGTCTGCATTTCCTTGATCCAAAAAAATCAATCTTCGTTTTTTACTAAGAATACTTATATGGCAATTTTTTATCGTTGAAAAAACCTTTATAATACTTCGCTTCTCTTCTGGCGGCCCTAAAATATATGTTGCATCAAAAATTTTTTGGGTTTCATCTAAATACGAGAAATAAATCTCAAATAATTTTTCTTTTTCCCTATTATTTTCTAAATTAAATAGTTTACTATTAATCCTTTCTATCCTTGATTGGGCTAAATCATTTTCTTGTTTGAATTTCTGATTTTGAAATAAAGCTAAAGCACCTAAAGCTACTGTACCTAAAAACGCAAGGAATGATCCGTAAAAAGACAATACATCTTTTGCTTCCCATAGAGTATGATACCTCCTTCCTATTACACTTCCTAATTTGTACAATTCATTTATTAAGAATGGAACCGATAAAGTGCTAAGGAGGATACCGATTCCAAAAGTTTTGAAGGGAATTTTATGCTTCTTTTGTATTTGATAGGTAGCACTGAATACAATAATACTACCTGTAACTAGGCCAAGTAGAGCTAACATGCAAATTAACCTATTCATATTTTATCTCTCCTTTATTTAATTTTCATACTTAGCTAGCTCTTATCTTGGGCTGAGGAATGTGCTTTGGTTTCTCCAAAGACTTGACCTTAACCAGCCAAAGCGAACTTAAGTGCATTGTTAGGTGTCTATCATATATATTATGTAAATCATCCAACTTCTTGATTCTGAATTTGCAAATAACCTATATCAAAAATATACTGGTAGTTTTTAATTTCGTATTATAAACATAATGGGAAGTTCAAGTAATAAAGTACGGCCAATTTTAAACAAAACTTTCACATCAAGTCTACGGCTTAATTCTATAATTTTCACCTTACAAAATTGAGAAGTAATCTCTGTTCTCACATTACAATCAGATCAATCGTGCATATACTCATAGCACTGGAACAAAGTTCAGCATGTATCCACATATGAGAAGCAAAACCACTGGTGGCAATAATCTCCTTTACATTATTGAGTTATCACGGAAACTCTACAGAGCCTGTGATTACTCTATTTTTTTAATTTATTTTTTTGCATTTCCTCCACTTTTTTTGCATAAAAAACTTGACAAACTTATAAAAATGCGCGCCGAATCCTCGCTGAAAACATCT
>CAKZUB010000008.1 GCA_937921505.1 uncultured Clostridia bacterium
AACAGCTTATTATGTCTATAATTAATCCCAGAAATTACTATTTTAAATCTAGGATTTAGGAGGTAGATTTGATGAAAGTAGGCCTAGTTATTTTCTAACTTATTACAGTATATTTATGTGTCTAAAGTGGTTTCTCTATACATATTATTTATCTTATTGTATTAATAGACAAAAAGAGTTTTCAGCTATATTAGGCGTTTTGCTTGTTATGCAGCTTCTCTGTATGCCTATACATGCCAAAATTTCTAAAAAGTATGGCAAAACAGCGCCTATTAAATTTGGGCTTATTATATGGAGTGCGGCACTTATAGCGTCTTTATTCCTACGTATAGATTCTCCAAGATTTTTAATTTATGTTATTGCTGGTATTTGTGGGATAGGTACATCGGCCGCAACATTTGTTCCATGGAGTATCTTGCCAGAAATCTCTGATGTAGATGAACTAATGACTGGAAAAAGAAGAGAAGGTATTTATTCAGGAATTGTTACATTTATTAGAAAAGCTGCAAACGGCATTGTCATAGGCTTACTCGGTGTACTTCTTCAATTAATAGGCTATACACAGCCAAAGTTTATAGGAGATGTAGCAGTACAAAGTTCTCTAACAGTAATGGGGATTAGATTATTATTTGGGTTATTACCCGTTCTTTTTATTTTACTCGCACTCTATTTTTCTAGTAAATATAAGTTAACGCAAGAAAAACATTTGATCATGATGCAAGAAGTAACTAGAATGAATGAAGGTGAAAATTTTAATCAAGACAGTCAAGCTATAGAAATATGCGAAGAAGTTACAGGTATGGCATATAGTCAGTTAATAAGCTTAAGACATGCATTTAAACAGATAGAGGGGAATCAGTCCTATGAAAAAACAATGTGAGCCCTTAGTCCCTTTTGAACTCATACTAGGTTATGGTACCGCTCACTACAAGATGGGAAACGGTGGTGTATTTAAACATAAGGATAAAGTGCTATGGCAGGAGCAAGCAAAAATTAAGAAGATTGTTCAGGAAGAATCCCGACTTAAGATAACCTATTTATTACAAAGTAAAAACATCGAGTTAACTGCTTATATGGATGAACAAGAAAACAGAACTAGAATAAGCTTCGTAAATAAACCAGAAGAAATTAACCGAATGTGGTTTAACCTTAAAGCCCTGCCAAAAGAACATGTTTATGGATGTGGGGAGTGTTTTACAGATTTTGATTTGAGAGGAAAAAAAGTACGCATTTGGGTAGCTGAGCATCAAAACTTGCAGCGTATTATTAAAAAATTTTTAGGAAGACAGATTTTAAAAAGAAAAGACAGCCATATTTCAAAGTTTGAAAAATATGATTCTTATTATGTTCAGCCAACTTTTGTTTCAAGTGAAAAATATTATGTGCATATAGATACTTCTTATTATAGTGAATTTGATTTTAGGCAAAGCGACTATCATAGTTTAATGATTAGAGGCATACCACAAGAAATAATTATAGGCAAGGAAAAAACTTTTGAGCACTTAATGAGCAATTTAACAGCTCTACTCGGTCGTCAGCCTGAACTGCCAGAATGGGTTTATAATGGTGCTATTTTGGGCGTTCAAGGCGGCACTAATCAGATGTTAAGCCAAATCAGTAAGATCATAGAAAAAGGAGCTAAACTTTCTGGCGTATGGTGCCAAGATTGGGAAGGTGTTCGTATAACAGCTTTTGGCAAGCAGCTCATGTGGAATTGGGCGTATGATAAAGACCTCTACCCGTCTTTAGATAGGACAATAATTGACCTAGAGAAAAAGGGTATTAAATTTTTAGGTTACATTAATCCTTTTTTAGCTGTAGAAGGAAGCCTTTATCAAGAAGCTACAAAAAAAGGTTATCTTGTCAAAAATAAGAAAAATGAAGATTATATGGTTACTATTACGACTTTTCCAGCGGCTATGATAGATTTAACTAATCCTTATGCTGTAGAATGGCTAAAAGATATTATTAAGAAGAATATGATTGAAATAGGACTTGGCGGTTGGATGGCAGACTTTGGAGAATATATGCCAACAGATGCAATACTTTATAGTGGGATTAGTGGTGAAGTCATTCATAACGCTTGGCCTAGTCTTTGGGCAAAGGTTAATAGAGAAGCCATTGAAGAAGCTGGTAAACTGGGAGAAGTTTTTTTCTTTACGAGAGCCGGCTACACGGAGACGATTCGTTATTCTACGATGATGTGGAATGGAGATCAACATGTAGACTTCTCACTAGATGATGGATTGCCTTCCGTAATACCTGGTAGCTTATCTTTAAGTATGAGTGGCTTTGGACTTGTTCATAGCGATATTGGAGGCTACACCACACTGTTTGATATGAAAAGAAGTAAAGACTTATTCATAAGATGGCTTGAAATGAATACTTTTAGTCCAATAATGAGAAATCATGAAGGCAATAGACCAGATAGTAATGTTCAGATAGACTATGACGAGGAAGTGCTTAAGGTATATGCTAAAATGAGTAATGTCTATTATAAATTAAAACGCTATGTCAAAGAAGTAGTTTCTGAAAACACCCATAGAGGTATTCCTGTTATGCGACCATTATTTATGTACTATGAAGAAGAAAGAGCTTATAAAGAACAATATGAATATTTGCTAGGAAAAGACATCCTCGTGGCTCCTGTCTTAGAAAAAGACAAAAAAATAAGAAGCGTTTATCTGCCTAGTGATAACTGGGTACATATTTGGAGTGGTAAAATCTATACAGGTGGTATTTATGAGATACAAGCACCCTATGGTTGTCCTCCAGTTTTTTATAGACAATTAAGTAACTACCACCAGCTATTTGAACAACTTAATGAACGGACTCTTAATACGCCCTTTTAATCATCATATACCTTTGTCATTTCTGTCTTTTTATCCTTTGAAGTCCCTTCAGCCATATGATCAAATTTTGGAACTAAAAATGGCGCTCTTATAATTGATTTCTCACCGTATTTATTCCTTATTTGATCTATGGCTTTATCTAGTTTTTCATATTTATCATACTTAAACATATCAAACATATTGTATTGATAGGTATTTCTATCTGTAAGCTTTGTTGCATGGATGCCTAATTGTCTTATCGGAGTTTTTTGATCCCATAAGGCATCAAATACTTTGCAGGCATATTCATAAATCTCATTTGTTACATGCGTTGCAGAGGTTAGTGTTTTTTGATGTGATGAATACTCAAAGTAAGTGTCCACCAGTGTTACAGAGATACAGCTTGCTTTTACCTTATCAGCTCTTAAACGTGTGCATACCGTTTCACATAAGGATAATAGTACTAATTTTGCATCGCTTGCCAAACTCACATCAAAAGGAATAGTCGTTGAATTGCCATATCCTTTATGAGGAACTGTTTCATGAATAACTTGCATAAAATCTATACCATTTGCGTACTGATAGATTATTTCTCCTTGCTTTTTGAGGTGTGCTTTTAATATATTTATATCCGTCTTTGCTAATTTACCTATAGTATTAATGCCAAGCATCTTTAATTTTTTTTCAGTCGCCCTTCCGACAAAAAATAGATCTCCTACCTGAAGGGGCCACATCTTCTCTTCTATTTCTTCTGGAAACAGGGTGTGTACCAGATTAGGTTTTTTAAAATCACCAGCCATTTTAGCTAAAAGTTTATTGGATGAGATGCCTATATTAACTGTAAATCCTAGCTCATTATATATCCGATCTTTTATAATATGGGCGATATTAATAAGCGAACCATATAAGCCTTCTGTTCCAGTCATGTCCATATAAGCTTCATCTATAGAACACTGTTCAACAAGAGGTGTATAGTCTTTTAATATCTCTATAAAGGCCTTAGAGTACTGTACATATAATTTATGATTAGGCTTTGCAAGCGTTAGATGGGGGCATTTAGACAAGGCTGATACAACTGACTCACCTGTTTGTATATTGTATTTCTTGGCAGGAATGGACTTCGCTAAAATAACTCCTTTACGCTTTTCTATATCTCCTCCAATTGCAGAGGGAATATCTCTTAAATCAAGTGTTTCTTTTAACACCTTAACTCTATAAGTAGCTTCCCAGCTTAAAAAGGCAGCATTAACATCTATATGAAAAATAATGGGACTGCTCATTATACACCTACTTAGCAAAAGAATTTTAAACAAAAATCGAACATATGTTTGTAAACAGTATATCAAAAAGGAAGATTTTTGTAAACTAGCAAACCTACAGAATAGTTTTATTATCTTCAGCAAAAAATAAAAGTATCCAGACGGTTAAAGGAGCTCTCCTATGTATTTTATTATATTTGATTTAGAATTTAATCAAGATTTTTCTTCCTTAGACTATTTGGATAGAAAAAATGCTCAATATCCCTTTGAAATTATTCAAATCGGTGCAGTAAAGCTCGATGCAACCTTTAATACCATTGCGACCTTTAACCGGTATGTAAAGCCAACTCTTTATACAAAAATAAGCCCATTTATCACAGAGTTAACGGGTATTGGCACTGAGCAGCTTCTAATAGAAGAACCATTTCCTGAGGTTTATAAGGCCTATAGTGAGTTTATAGGTGAGACTGATTCAGTATTTTGTATTTGGGGGATGTCTGATATAAAAGAACTCTTTAAAAATGCACAATACCATAAGTTAAGCAGCAAACTTTTACCTAAAATGTTTATCAATCTACAACCGTATGCTTCAATGCATCTAAGTTTACCCCCAAAAAACTTACTGCGGCTGCAGCATGTTGTAGAGGCACTAGGCATTCCCATAACATATACTTTTCACAATGCACTTTATGATGCCTATTATACTGCTGAAATATTTAAGAAAGTATATAATACTTCTATTAAGCCAAGCCTCTACGACCCATTACACATTACCACTTTGCAAAAGCAAAGACAACAAAAAAGAGAAATAGATAATGATAAGCTTATACAACAATTTGAAAAAATGTATACCCGGAAAATGACAGAAGAAGAACAAGAGATAATTAAGCTTGCTTATAAAATGGGTAGAACCAATCAATTTCTAAGAAAACCTTTTTAGATCCTCTCGCCCAAAGCTCCACTTAGTAGTCTTGGTAGTATCTCCTTTAAAATCCAAGGTTATCTCATATAGACATGAAAATAGTGTTAACTATGAAAAAACATTCTCATAGCTAACACTATTTTACCTCATTAAGCGCGTTTGAATAACCTTAAAAAATATTCAGTAATCTTTAAGCTTTTGAAAAATGATGTTTTCTTTGGGGGTTCATCGCGGTAGGTTACTTGTACTGGTCCAAGATTTTTCACCATGATAGTCACTGATTTGTCTTTGTTTTCTATCTCTGTAGGAACTTTAGGAACTTCGGGAACTTTAGATACTTTGGGCTTAGTTTCCACTTTAGGCAGTTGTGGTGGCTGTTCCTTCTTAGGATGTCTCTTTGGAATCTGAGCTTTTTCTATACATGCCTTAACGTATGCATCTGTTGGCAATTCCACTTCATCTAATAAGACACCAACATGCTCTTCTATCTCATATAAAGACATAATATCGTCACCTGTTACTAAGGTAATGGCTTTACCGCTGCTGCCAGCTCTTGCTGTACGTCCGATGCGATGTACATAACTATCTTTATCTTGTGGCACATCGTAGTTAATAACCAAAGATAAGTCTTCAATATGTATGCCGCGGGCTGCAACATCTGTCGCGACTACAATACGAAGAGCTCCTTCTTTAAATTTTTGGATCGTTCGCATACGGTGATTTTGAGAGTTCGCACCATGAAGTGCTTCTGCTAAATAGCCTTTTTTTGATAAATAAGCTTGAACACGATCCACTTCAATTCTCGTATTGCAAAAAATCATACACCGCTCAGGACGTTCCACCTTCAGCAATCGGTCTAATTGCAGTCGCTTTTCATGAGGTTGAATACGGTAATAAACTTGCTTAACAGTATCTACGGTCTTAGTTTCAGACTGTAATTCTATGGTAAGAGGCTCATGCATATAAGCCTGGCAAATTCTTTTGATTTCTGTAGGCATGGTGGCCGAAAACAATAGTGTTACACGTTTTCTCGGTAGTTCTTTCATAATTTGCATCATTTGATCGATAAACCCCATATCCAACATACGATCTGCTTCATCGAGAACAAAAAATTGAATATCTTTTGTTTGTAAAGTCTTTCTTTTAATATGATCAAACACCCTTCCAGGCGTTCCCGTAACGACATCAGCGCCGTTTTTTAAGGTTTTAATTTCAGTTTTAATATCATGCTGTCCATAAACAGCTGTTGTCCGTATATCTAAATATTTAGACATTTTCTTAAGATCTTGATCCACTTGGACTGCCAGTTCACGTGTTGGGGTTAAGATGAGCGCACGTGGCCCATGCCCTTTGGGATCAATGGCTTGTAGTAATGGAATGCCAAAAGCGCCAGTTTTGCCGCTTCCGGTTTTCGACATGACAATAAGATCCTTGTTTTTCAAAATATGCGGAATGACTTCTTGCTGAACGTCTGTTGGTATAACAAAGTCCATTTCTTTTATTGCTTTTATAACCTCTGGTGAAACACCTAAACTACTAAAATGATTAGTCATAATACCTACTTTCTAAAAGTGTTATTGTTTATAAGCTAGCACAACTGCTCTTATGTAATTTTCATTATCTATAGTTTAACACTTTTAGACTATATTTTAAACTTTATTCTATATTTTTTACAAATAATCTGCACCAAATCTCTTCCGCTTCTAAATACGTTTAAAAATTTTTTAATCAGTTTTCTGCTGTTTGAACAATTATTTGGCTGTTTTTTTCTACCTTATGGCCTGCACTTGGAACTTGAGAGACTATTTTGCCTGTGCTATTTCCTACTACTGTAAATGTTTCACCTACTAAAAGTTTGGCTTCCTTAATTGTTAATCCTTGCAAATTAGGAGTTACTGTGAGGTTACCTGGGGTATCACTCTCTACGTAGATCTTTACTTTTGATTGCTTAGGTATATGCGTTCCTTCATTAGGATGTTGTGAGATAACTTTCTTCCCCACTCCAATTACTTCATACCTTAAACTTCTGGCATTTAGTAATATACTCGCCTCATAGATAGCCATGTTTTTGATATTTGGAACTTCGCTCATCTGCTCGTTTTCTGCATCTTTAGCAAGATTTAATGGAATATCCAAATAAGGTAAAATACTAAACATCATTTCTTTAAAAGCATTAGCAGGTGCGCCAGAATGTTCAGGAATTTCATCAAAGACAATAAGTCCTATAATCTGCGGATTAGTAATAGGTGCATACCCTACAAAAGATAACACATACTTTTCATTTCCACGAGGCAATTTTTCTGCGGTTCCTGTTTTTCCACCTATATTATAGCCTGTTATACCTGCGTTCACACCAGTTCCAGTATCAACTACCTTTCGTAAATAATGGGTTACAATATGTGATGTCTCTTGTGAAATAACATGCCTTTTTATAAGTGGTTTACTTTGATAAATAATATCATTATTTTTATTAATGATTGTTGATACAACATAAGGCTGAAGCAAATAGCCGCCGTTAATAACTGATGAAAAAGCTGTAATAAGTTGTACCGGTGTACATGTAAAACCTTGCCCTATTGAGTAGGTTGCCTTTTCAATTTGCCCTAATTTTTGATGAAGGATACCCTTTTCTTCTCCCGGAAGCTCAATATGAGAGAAATTTCCAAAACCATATTGACTCATATACTTTAAAAAAATTTCAGAACTCATTTTCTTGCCAATTTCAATCATTCCTTCATTGCATGAATTAGCTAATACTTCCTCTAATGTCTGTTCACCATGTCCTGTTCTTTTCCAACATCTGATAGGTGCCTCGCCTTGTACAACAACTATAGAACCATCGCAGAAATACATATCCTTTGTACTCATAGCACTTTCATCCAAAGATGCAGCTACTAAAAGTGGCTTGAAAGTTGAGCCTGGCTCATAGCTT
This sequence comes from uncultured Clostridia bacterium, assembly GCA_937921505.1. Lineage (GTDB taxonomy): Bacteria > Bacillota > Clostridia > Lachnospirales > Cellulosilyticaceae > FMMP01. The sequence continues at coordinate 7,945 of CAKZUB010000008.1, forward strand.
GACTGTATATTATAATTTCGCCATGCATTATTTAACTGTTTTGTTTTTTCCTCTTCTTCTAAAGCATCCCATATCACTTTGCCCACTTCACTTTCTAAATTATTGTAGTTATTAGGGTCAAAACTTGGATATGAAAACATACTATAAATCTCTCCTGTACTGGGGTTCATAATAATGGCTGAGGCATTGATAGGTTTATATTCTTTGATATATTTATTCATAGTGTCCTCTACATATTGCTGTATAACCTCATCAATTGTAAGGACAACGGTTGCCCCATTTTCTACAGGTTTAATTTCAGAGGTTACAATTTTTTCGTCCTGTATTTGTGGAAATACCCTCCCAGGCCTTCCCACTATGTAATCATTATATTGCTGTTCTATACCGTACTGTCCTTTACCATCCTTGTTATAAAAGCCAATAAGCTGTGCAGCCATATTCTTTTTGGGATAATTTCTTATAAAGCTTTCTTCAAGCCAAACACCTTTCAAGTTTTCTCCCTTTAATAGCTCAGCCTTCTTAGCCTCTAGATTTCTCATAATAACACTGTACTGAGAGCTAGGGCTTGCTTCTACAAATTGTTTAATACTATCTTGTGGTTTGTTAACATATTTGGAGAGATTTTTATAAATCTCATCCCTCTTTTTTATTTCAAATTCTAAAATATCTTTTGGTGATAAGATAACATGATAAGACAGACTACTTGCTGCTATTACTTTACTATTTCGATCAACAATGGTTCCTCTTTGCGGATTAATCTGTCTTTCTTGACTTAGCATCCTACTTAAAACTTGTTTCTGATAGTCTTCACCATTTTGAAGATTAATTGTTATAACACGAAATCCCATATAAACCATTCCGCTTAAAAAAAGAAATCCTATAAAAAATATACGCCTTTTCATCTACTCCCTCCATTTTATTTATCATATGCTATTTTGAATTGATCATTAACTAAAACAAGACGTATGACAGTTTCTTTTCCTTGTAAATCAGTACTGATAAATAAAATATCCTTATTTTCTTCATCTACTGTGCATTGAATATGCATAAGCCTTATTTGACCCTCAGTATCTTTTTTCCCTTTTTCTGCAAATAGATACGAGCCATCTGTATACAACATCCATTTTGTGTGATAAGAAAAAGTATCGAATACAGCGTGATTGTATAAAATGTAGTCTTCATTTTCATAGGGCGTATTATCGAATATAGGCGCTGGATTAAAATTTTCGTCCTCTAAGCGCCAAGCCCATATAAAAGGTGGATGGGGATAATAAGGTAAAGCATAGCCAGACATCAAAATATAAAGCATATTATTGATTTCCATCGGAATAAAATCATGGAAATACTGGATATCTCCATCAGATAGCGTTTTAAAATAAAATTCCTCTTCATTCCAACACTGTACAAAGATCCATTTATTTTGTATATCTGGTATATCTGTCATCACTTGCTCGTAAAAGTCTACATTATAACTTATAACCCGAACGTGGAGTTCTCTGCCATCTATCCTTATAGTTTTATCTATACCACTATAATCTGCCTGAGTTAGAAGATATCCTAGTTCATTTGCTGATAAAGCTACGCTCTCTCTTTTACTTAAAAAATTCTTTAGTGCTAAAAGATATTTAGAGTTCTTAAAATCATGAGTTGGATCTCTATCAGTTTGTCTTGTCTGATCAAATACTTTCCACAAAGAGCGAAGATTAAGCACTTCACTTCTTAGACTGTCTTCCAAATAACCTAACTCCCTTTCGTAGTATATTGGTTCTTCAACTACTATCTCTTGTTGATTATAATCCACTATTTCTTGATCTAAGCTATTACATCCTGTAAAAATCACACTACATATAATTAAAAAAAACAATTTTTTCATCTTTTTCTCCTTTATTTAGTTCATAAAAGTATTAGCATTTACAAATTTACTATCAGGCTTTTTTTGCAAACCTAAATATTCAGCTATAATTTCTTTGGCTATTAAAGTAGCTGGAGCAGATGAAGTCTCACCAAAAGGGATCATAATAACCACTGCAATCTGTGGATGATCATAAGGCGCAAATCCTGCAAACCACGTATGTGAAGGCCTGCTTCTTGCTTCTTCTGCTGTGCCTGTTTTTGCAGCTACCTGTATAGGGAAATCTTGAAAGAAATGTCTAAGATTCCCCTGGCTTCCTGTTGTAACGCCCAACATGCCTTCATGCACAGTTTGCAATGTTTCTGGTGAAATATGAAGTTCTTCTTCTACAGTTGCACTTATAGCCTTCATCTTTATAGCCTCACTACTTTTGGTCCCTTTTATCAGATTTATTTTATATCTTACTTTACCATTTGCTAATGTAGCAATATACTTGGCAATATGCATTACTGAAAAACTATTATAAGATTGTCCAATTGCACATCTTATTGAATCACCATCCATCCACCTTGTCTGACTAGCCGGAGCATCTTTATTAAAAGACTCTACTGCTATTTTCTTAGTATCTGTAGAAGCTAGATTAGGTTTTAATTCTTCAATCTCTATTCCTGAATAGTCACCTAGACCAAATTTTTTCATATACTCATTTAAAGTTGCAATGGCATTTAGCGTAGTGCCTTCCAATTCATTTCCCATCCTATACGCTATTTCATAAAAAAAATAGTTACATGACACTTCAAGTGCTTTAGAAACATTAATTGCACCATGGGTGATCCCATATCTTGAATAGATAAGACATTTTGCATGAGGAAAGCCTGCTTTTTGGTAAATACCCTGATCCTCAATCTTTGAGTTACTGTTAATAATACCTGATTCCATGCCTGCAATAGCCGTGATCATTTTCAAAATAGAACCTGGAGCCTTCCTTTCCATGAGGGCGCGATTAATGAGGGGTCTTGTAGGATCATTTAGTAACTTTTGATAATAAGTATTATCAAAATAATTAACAAGCTTATTATTATCATAGGATGGATAGCTTACAAGGGCCAACACATCTCCTGAATGAACATCAACTACAGCAATTGACCCTGTACAAGGATCAAGATTTGTGTCACTCGGGTTTATTTCATCAGATGCTATTTTATCTCTTATGAATCTATGTGGGGAGATCTGACCGTTTTGAAGCTGTACTAATATTTCTTCATTACAGGTTATTGCATTTTGTTCTATAAGACATAATACTATTTGTAGGGGCCGTATTGTACTTACTGTAATAGCATGACTAAGTACCTTTTTAGCTTGTACGACATCTTCTAAGTTCTGCACATTAAAATGAGGCAGCTTATCTAGAATAAGATATTTAAAATTATTTTGAACCAGATCCTCTTCAGATTCCATTATTTTTTTCACAGAAATCATACTGCTCTGTGCTAACGACTGAAAAAGCTGATCAGAAGTTATTTCTCCAGAGTCCAACTTTTGAACTAGAACTATCTTTAAATTTTCTCTTAAGACTTGTGAAGCTTTTTTCTGAAGCTTACTATCAAGCGTGAGATATACATTCTCACCTTTTGTAGGTACAATGGTTTCTACACTGTTTACCCGCCTTCCTCTTGGGTCAACTTCAATAATCACTTCACCTTTTGTACCACTTAAAATGTGTTCATAAGCTTTTTCAATACCAACTTTCCCAATTGGATCCGTATTTGTATAACCATAGGATTCAAATTTAGCTAATTCATTTTTATTAATAGCACCAATATAACCTAAGATATGGGACATATCTTCTCCCTCTGGATAATATCTGTTGGCATACACATCTATATAAATACCGGGAAACCTATTATACTGTTCTTCTATCACTGAAATTGTCTGTAGTGAAACATCGTGCGCTAATGTAATAGAATGGTATTGCCTGTACCTCTGCATATAAATTTCAGACCGCAGCGCAATAAGATCTCTCGCTTCCGATACAGAAAAACCTGGTGAGATATCAAAATATTTTCTGAGGTAGTCTATCATTTCTGAGGCAGTAATATCCAGTTGTTCTTCTTTTAATCCCATGTCTTTTTTCCATCTGTTTTCAGCTGCAAGAGAGCTGAAAACAAACTCAAAAGGTTCACTTTTGGTAATTGGCAATTCATCCAAGTACTCCTCGCCATTTGCTTGAAACAACTTTAAAACATCATCTAACACCTCATTTAAAAGGCTAACAGAAACACTTAGATCCATCTTAACACTAAAAGATGTCTTACTAACAGCTAAGGGACGCCCAAATCTATCATAGATATCTCCTCTTTGCGCTGGGATTGAAAGTGTTCGCATTGTGGTAGCCCTTATAGCCTCTTGATGCTGCTTTTGTTGTATAATCTGCAAATCGTATAGCCTTACTAATAACATACTAAAAAGCACTACAATTATAGCAAATAACATCACAATCCTATTTGCAGCAAGGCTTATTAACTTACTACAGAATGTTTTAATCATATCATACCGCCTATAAATTTTTATAAAAACTACAAGTGTAATATTTATATATTACACTTGTAGTTTTTAATAGTCAAGTTTTTTAAGCAAATTAAAAAACCCTAAAGATTTTTAGTCTTTTGGGCTCTTTCACTCTATCGCAAATAATCAGATATTGCTATTAGTAAATATTTTTATCTTTTAAAACGGACAATGTCATTTCAGCAGCAGCACTCCCGCCAGCCTTTGCTTTATCTTGTATATAAGCTGTAAAAAAGTAGACTTCTCCTTTATTTTCAACATATCCAATAAACCAGCCATTCTTATTTTCACCATTAACAATGCCCGTACCTGTTTTCCCTGAAAGTACCGCGCCATCTTTAACCGATAGCTTTAAAGCATCTTTTACACTGTCAATATTTTTTTCCTTAAAATCTATTTCATATGTATAAAAACTTTTTAACAACTGCACCTGCTCAATAGCAGATATCTTTAACGAGGATTCCAACCAGTACTCCTCTACACCTCCTGTTAAATTACCATTACCATAGCTCAGTTTATTAAAATACTCCTGCAAGTTTTTGTGGCCAACCTTTTGGTCAATATGTTGAAAATACCAGCTGACTGAATCTCTCATAGCGCTAGCTAGATGCTGATCCTTATTCCAGCTCTCATAGGGGTAGTTTATACCATCCCATTTAATCTTGGAATTTTCAACTTGTATCACATGAGTTTCTAGTCCAATCAAAGAACTATAGATCTTATAGGTTGAGTTTGGAGATACGCGCATTGTACTTTGGCTTTTATTATGAATAGTATATTGATCTGTTTTTAAATTATAAAGCACAAAACATCCGTCAAATCCATTAAAATAGTCACTTAAATCTTCATACACTACATTTTTATTCTTAAAGACATAGGGGACATTTGGATAGGGTACAGCAGAAAGTACAACAACCTGTGTCATCATAATAATACATAAAATTACAAAAACAGCAATGCTTTTGACTCTTAATAATCTTGATTCTACGGTATATGAAACAATTTTCTCAATTCTTTTTTTAATTTGATGTTTTGATCCTATTATATCTGCTGCAACCATCAGTGAAGAGTTCTTAGCTGACTTATCCGCAAAATTAATAATAGTTCTTCCATAATCACCATAGAAGTTGGTATGAAGTCTTTTTAATACAGTAATATCACAGGCTATTTCTCTGTCTGTACGCATCTGATTAAAAGCAAACCATACAAGCGGATTGAACCAATATATAATTTGAAAAAAACATAGCATATAATTTATAAAAATATCCTTATTTTTATAATGGCTAAGTTCATGAAGCAAAACATATCTCATTTCATTATCTGTTAAATCATCTGATAAGTGTTTAGGAAACACAATATACGTTTGAAAAAAACTAAAGATCATAGGTGTTTGAATAAAATCTGATTCACATAATATAATGTTCCTACCAATTCTCATATCCCTTTTGCACGTTTGAAACAATTCTTCTATTTTCTTGTTTTGCAAAATGCACAAGGATCTCTTAAGTAAATACATTTTATAGTTATAACAGATTGTAAGAAGTGTAAAGAACATCATACCTACTATCCATATTAAAATTATTGTAGTATTTAAAGCGTTGGGCGTATGCCGGCTTACAGACAGCGCAAAATCCATCATCCACTCTCCACCTTGAAAAGCACTATTTTGCTGCTGAAAAGCAGTCAGATCCAAAGGGTTTGATAAGCTTGCAGCCAGTTTTTCAGGCAACCACCAAAACCCTAGTTCTAGATTTAATAATGAACTTGGTATCAATGGCATTGCCAACACTATTAGTATCAAAAACCAACTATAATATTGGCACTTTACTGAGATATGTTCTTTAAAAATATTTTTTATAAATAAAACAACACAAATAAGAAAAGATGAAGTCAGTACCCCAATAAAAAAGCGTATATAAAATAAATGGTTCACTCTACTTTTCTCCCTTCTTAGTTCCTTCATTCAACATACGCCTTAATTCATGAATATCATCCTCTGAGAGCTTATCTTGCTCCAAGAAATTCAGTACCATAGCATTCAGTGCCCCATTATAAAATCTATTTAAAAACGAATGACTTTCCTCTGCCACATATTCTTCTTCCTTTACCAAAGCAACATAAACAAAAGACCTACTTTCCTTGTTATAACTTAAAGCCCCCTTCTTTACCAGTCTATGGAGCAAGGTCTGAACCGTCTTCGGACTCCAATTATTTATATCTGCAAGCAACTCAATAACGCCATTGGTACTAATGGGTTCATTCTTCCATACAACTTTCATAACCTCATATTCAGCCTCTGAAATCCTAGGCAAGTCCCTCATAAACATCCTCCAATCTTCACTTAAGCTAAGCTATTTAGAACCATTAATTCTTGCCATAATTAATTCATCATGATAATCGCCATTTCTTATGACAGCCATTTTCTTTTTCCCCTCAATTGTCGTTATTTGTTAACTACTGTAGTGTATTTACAATTTTTATGATGGTCTGAAAAGCAGCGCTTGGACTGGCTTGTTGATTGGTAGTTCCAGTAATATAAAGGTCCATATCTGGAATATAAAATGCCACCGAGCCTGTTGAACCACAGTGTCCAATCATATCTGGCACCGCTTTAAAAGGTGATAAGTAACGGGGCATATAGAACTTTTGAATGCCTATCCCATATTGGAAAGGAAAAAATATAGAGTTCCACTTTTCAAGAGTTTTTATCTGCTCTTTGGGATAGAAATAACCGTTGAAAAAAGCCTTGATAAAGAGCATCTGATCCCGCGCCGTAGAAATAATATCGTTATGCGTAGAAGTTATAAACTTACTGATATCTCTTTTTTCATCTTTATAGTAAGGAAATATATAGCTCGTATCATTAAGATTTTCACATACATACGTATTTTCCATATTGAGATCTGTAAACAGCTGCTTAAGAACGTCTTGAATAGGTATTCCTGTAATGTTTTCGATCACAAGATTTAATAATTGATGATTAGTATCGATATAGTGGGCCTTTTTACCCTCACCTGGTGGAAAATGTGGTTTCATCGTTTTAATTTGTTCAATGACCTTAGCAGTTGGCCATGAACAGTCAATGCCAGCTTCAAGATCTTTTAACACAGAGGTTCCATTTGGGGACTTATCTGCCAAATAGCAAGGTAAGCCTGACGTTTGAGAAATCATATGTAAAATAGTAATGTCATTTGAATAATCTTTACCATTGTAAACATGAAGCCCTGCCATTAAATGCTTTGGTAGATACTTGGATAATGCATCATTAAAAGACAGTCGCCCTTGAGTGATCAGCTTTAAAATAATAGAAGAAATAAATAACTTATTAATACTCGCAATATAATAGCGGTTGTCTGCTTTGATATTGCCAGAGGCACCACACCAGTATTGACTATCATCACCTGTTGAAACATTAAAAACAGCACCATAAATATACTTCTTTGTTGTGACCTTTTCAATAATTTGATTCAGCTTATCATGATTGATAGTTTTCATCATATGATCTCCCCCGGCATAATAAATATTTGGCTATAGTTTTATTTATTGTACCATAATCCAACCATCTTTGCATATGCCACACTCATAGAGTATTGCTTATGAGTGATTATTACAAACCACAACGGGAATACTAACCATAAAAGTTTATCTACATTACTAACAAGAAGGAGAAAAAAATGGACTCTTACAACCAACATAGAATGGAAAATGATGCATTAGGCAACATAATGATTCCTTCATCAGCCTATTATGGGCCTCAAACGCAGCGTGCTGTAGAAAATTTTCAGATAAGCGGCATACGACTGCCACGATCGTTTATTAAAGCACAGGGAATCATTAAAGCTTCAGCTGCAACTGTAAATATGGAACTCGGTACACTCCCTCCTGAGATAGGAACGGCTATTATAAAGGCCTCCGAAGAAGTCATTGAAGGAAAATGGGATAGCCACTTTGTTGTTGATGTGTACCAAGCTGGAGCCGGTACATCACAGAATATGAACGCCAATGAAGTCATTGCGAGGCGTGCTTCTGAAATAATGGGTGGGTCACAGGAAATCCATGCAAATGATCATGTAAACATGTCACAGTCAACAAACGATACATTTCCTTCAGCTTTAAATATTGCAGCTGCAGAAACTATTATCCAAAACCTACTTCCAGCCCTATTACACTTGCAACAAGAACTTCAAAAAAAAGCAGATCAGTTTATGCCTATTTTAAAATCAGGACGTACTCACCTGCACGATGGCGTTCCGATCCGTCTTGGACAAGAATTCTCAGGTTTTGCTGAAACTATCCATGCCACTTACAAACAGATTGAAGAGAGACTAGACGGATTATATGAAATTGGCTTAGGCGGAAATGCAATTGGAACAAAAATGAATTTGCACCCTGAGTATATACCAAAAGTTATTCAAGAGGTTTGTAATCGTACAAACTTACCTTTTCGTGAACCTATAAATATCTTTGCTTTCATGCAAAATATGAGTGAGCCTATACGCACTATGCTGAGTCTTAAAGAGCTTGCGATTCACCTTATTAAAATCACCAGTGATTTGCGTTTGCTTAGCTCTGGTCCTAGAACTGGATTAGATGAAATCACCCTTCCCTCTATTCAACCAGGTTCGACCATTATGCCAGGCAAAGTAAATCCTGCTATGTTAGAAATGATGCATATGGTGTGTTGTCAAGTTATTGGTTATGAGACAGCAATCGCCACTACCGGGATAGCCGGTCAATTGGAAATCAATGTCATGATGCCCGTGATTGCACATACATTTCTTCATGCCATTGATTTATTAACCAATGCCACTAACCCACTTGTGACAAAGTGTATTAGTGGCATTCAGGCAAATGAAAAAGTATGTAAAAAATGGATGGATGAGAGTCTTGCTTTGGTTACCGGTTTAAGTCCAAAAATGGGTTATGATATGGCTTCACAGATCGGACTAAAAGCAGATGATGAAAATAAAACCTTAAAGCAAGTACTTCAAGAAAAAGGTTTGCTGACAGAAGAAATGAATAAGGCAATCGATCCTAGAGGAATGGTGTAACTACTCTTTACGCCGCTCACTTAATACTACCGCCATGAAATATACATTCATATACTTTTCTATCAAGATAATAAATTTCTTCATAGCCTTGAAACCATTCAAATGAGCCATTTACAATACAATGATACTTATAGTCTCCGTTTTGATAGACCATCGGTCCGCGATAAGGGTATTCTTTTGGTACTAATAGCAATGCTTCTTTTAAAAAGTCACCCGAAAAACCTTCAGCCGTAATTCGCCCAATATAATTCATTGACCAAAGTGGCATGCTGTTATACCATAAGGCTTCCTCACCCGCAAATTTTTCTCCACCTAAATAAGTATCAATATATTTAAAATCTCCTTCAGCATACTGTAAATCATGAGAATTAGGCCTTGAAGAGAGACACTCGTTACCTTTTCCCGCATATGTAGCTTTTTTTGCTCTACACAAAAAACTTATTATATCTTCATATATAGTAATATTATGTATACTAGTATTATGCATACTAGTATTTTCATTTTCATCTTGGCCTAAATGGCAATCTTCAGTATAATCTTTAACTAATTTATCGATACTGATTTTAAATAAATTACTTAGTAAAATGAGCTTATCTACATCAGGATATGACTGACCAACTTCCCATTTTGCTACTGCCTGCCTTGATATGCCGATACATTCAGCTAAATTTTCTTGCGATAATCCTCTAGCTTTTCTTAATACTTGTAATTGTTCTTGAAAACTCATTTTTATCACCTCAAGTTAAGTATACTAAGAGAATTATTAAATGACTAGCAAGTAGTCCTAACAATTTTGTCAACTAACAGTTGCATAGAAATGAATAAACCCGTCTTTTCAATCATTCCTCAATAAATATAAAAATCTCATCAATTGTTGTGTTTAAAGTTTTTGCAATATCATTTGCTAGCTTAAGTGAGGGATTGTATCTGCCATTTTCAAGGTGGACTATAGTTTCTCGCCTAACGCCTACCCTATTAGCTAATGTATCTTGTGTCATATTGTTTTTGGCTCGATATTCCTTAATTTTGGTTACCATTTTCATCTATTTATCACCATTTTTTTCATATTTTGATAATGATATACTAAATACTAAAATTTGAATAGCAAAGTTAATAGCAAATCCTACTGCATACGCTAATGAAAACGAAGTCAAAGCTCCTGCCACAACAATAATTGGATAAATAAATACACCTGAAAAAAAAGCATTTTTTGCGGCTCTATTTACATTAAGCTTAAACATCTCATCTGGGATGACATTTAAAAAACCAAAGAATCCTAGAAATCCAAAAAAACCATAAAAACCAGGATTATCAGTTATTAAACCTAACAATCCCAAGAAGCCCAAAAATCCAAATAAGCTCATTTTATTCTTCATATCAACCATCTCCTGTTATATATTTTTAACTTTATGTTATAAATATATAACTATATTTATCTATTGTCAAGTAGCTTTTCTTATTTAAGTTTGGTTTATTTATAGTGTTTTTAACAAAAACTATCTTCATCTACCATGTAAACCCTATCAATACTTAATATGTCATTATTTACTTTAAAATGATTGTTATAATAATGCTCATCTTTCACTAACTTTTTCATGCGCAGCACCTCAGCAAGTAGTCCTAACAATCTTGTCAACTAACAGTTGCATTTTGTTTTTTCTATCTCTTTCATACAACAAATCCCGCAATGAGAACTATTAATACAATCAATGGTGCTGGAATTTTTTTTGTTAATAATAGCCCCACAGTAAGAACGGTAACAATAATATTATCAATCACAAATCCACTCTTTTGCATCACAATTACAGCAGCTACGGTAATCAATCCACCAGCAACAGCATTAATACCTTTTAAAGAAACTTTTATCCCTTTAATTTTTTTTAAGTTTTCCCATATTGGATAGATAAAATAAATTAAAAGAAGTCCTGGCAGAAAGATTCCTATTCCTCCTGCAATGGCACCTAAGACTTGTGTTAATGGTGTACCACCACGCGCTGCCATTCCACCTGCATAGGCACTAAAGCTAAACATCGGTCCAGGTAGTCCTTGTACAAGTCCATAGCCCGTCAAAAACTCTTGATTTGTCATAAAACGATTCACTTCTACTAATTCACTATGCATAACTGGTACCACTACCTGTCCACCACCAAAAACCAAGTAGCCATAGCGATAAAAGCTCTCAAACAAATGGGCAATGCGATTATCCCATAGAAGTGCAAGAACGATACCACCTACAGTGAAAAGCCCAAAGGCAATCAAATATGGCCAAGGAGGGTTTAATTTCACACGGTTCCATAGGTTTTTCTCCTTTGAGGTAATAATGCTTACCACCCCACCCACGATTAGAACCATTGGAAAAATCCAAGGTTCTCTAATAAAGTACGTGGTTATGCCCCCTAGGAGTAATAACAATACAGTGATCTTATCAGTTATTACTTTACGCCCGATATGGAAAGCAGCTACAATAATAAAACCAACGGCCATTGGTCCAATATAACGGAGTCCAGCGTAAGATATATTCATATCATCAAAAAATTGGTATAAGAATGAAAGTAACGTCATTACTGTAAGTACTGGCAAAGCCCATACCAACATAGTTAAAAATGCTAATAATGGCCCTCCTGTTTTATAACCAATAGCTACAATCGTTTGTGTACTAGTTGGCCCTGGTAGAATGCTGCACAAAGCGATAAGTTCAACGAGATCTTCTTCATTAAGATAGTCTTTCTTTATTACCATTTGATCTGTAAAAACACCATAATGTGCCTCCGGTCCTCCATAAGCTCCTAAAGAGCAAACTAATACATCTTTTAAAAAGGTTTTCCATCGTACCTTATTTGGGTTTTCTAAGTTTTCTTCTCTTTTCAAAACAAAATCATCTCCTTTATTTTCTCAGTTAATATACTTTTAATGATATGCCTGTTTTTATAAAATACTATAGAGAAACAACATATAAACTTAAGTTTGAAGATATGAAATCTATATTATTAAGAAGATTTAACTTCTACGATAAAATGATATCACATTTCGATATCGATATTTTATAACTAGATTATATATTAGAGTATAACAGAAATGCAAGATCAAATTTCAAGGAAATTATATCCTCATTTTAAGCATAAAAAATGCCCTCAGAGTTTATGAACTCTGAGGGCTATAACCTATTACCCCTAATCTTCAGCAAATGTTTTCACTTTCCTCAATGTATATTGGTCAGGTCCTCACTTAAGAGCGTTCAATAAATGTACTTTTTTCTACCAAATAAGTATCCCATCTAAGAAATAGGATTGAAATCTGATGTGGATAAGTGAATTGCTGAATAGTAACCCCAAAACCCCTTAGTGATCACACAAATTGTTATAAAGCAAGTTAATCCTTCGTTCCTCTGACATAGGGATTTTGTCATCCCAATTTTCGTAGCAATCGATAAAGCCGTACTCTCCAGCTTTAGTTAATAGATCTGGATTTGAATAATCTGGATGCGTAATCCCCGGAGCTGACATCAGTTTAATTCTCATTGTTTCTATCAACGCTTTAGAATCTGACAGACACTTATAATACTCATTGCATTTTATGCCCTTGTAGTATTGACCCGACAATTTCATAATATTATCAAGTACATATTTGGCTTGTTTCAGCAAATACTCTTTCCGTTGCAAAACTACAGGATGACTCAGTGTTTTCTTTAACTCCTGTTCGTTTTCTTTAAAAACGCTTACTGCCCTTCTAACAATTTTAGAACTTTCTATCACGTCTTCTGCTGTAGCAGCATGATCAGCCTCACAATAACTCACTAAATGAATGACATCTGGATTAAGTATCATTTGAAGAAGTGTTGTTCTAGCGAGCTGATACTTCGCAAGTTTTAAGTCCGTACTAAAATGTTCAACGCCTGCTCTTGACTCCATAAAAATCTTCGCGTTGTTCCCAGCTGGTCTTAAAGCTTCCACAATTTCTTTAGCTGCTGTCATTTTAGCTAAATCAGCAAAATCACCTGTTTCTGAAGGTTTATTAAACTGATACTGAAATATCATATCCTTAACGCCAGCATCATACATGATTGAAGCAATCAGAGCATAATCAACAACAAAAAGTGTATCGTGCACAAATCTCGAGGACCATTGATTAGGATCGTTCATTTCCACCGGAATATTTTTACCAGCTAAGTAACGTACTGTATCTATATGCTCCATAATGGCGTCTGCAACCGTAAGTGGTCCCCTTCCATCTAATTCACTAAACCAAAATAGTGGTACTGCTTGATGCGCTCCAATAAGCATCCCAGCTCCCAAACATGTGTCAACAAACTCCTTTAGCCCACAAACATGGGCATACGGTTTTATTGAAGGGAAGTTCCCTCTTCTTGTTGCCAGATATAACATAATGAGATCTTCCTTTGTTTTATACGGAACACCGCCGTCATTTTTATGTCCTTCAAAAGCTTTGGGGTGCCCAAAATATCTTTGGGATAAATCAGAAGAGCCTAAAGAAATTTCATCCACAGCTCCACTATCTGCAATTTTTTCAATGCCTTTAATGGTTGGTATAATGGACTCATCCGGAATTCCAAAATGAGTCCTCATGAGAGGCAATGCTGATTCCTTCATTCTTTGGGGGAAATAGCTAAGCGCTTTATTGCTCGGTTTCTTTAAAGGTCGTTCTGTTAAGTAATCCAATTTTTCAATCACACACTCTGCTAATTGATCTAAAACTTCAATTTTTGTTGGCTCCGATTCCTTCATGAGCGTATCCAAAATTTCATTTCTCATCTTATCAGACTGAAAGCCAAAAAACGCTATTGTGTTTAAGGTTGTTTGACTGATATCTTTGCCCGAACCCATCAGTATTAAATTGTACTTTTTATCTATTTCAAGTGCCCGTATAGCCTCTAATGTTGGCATCAAGCCCGCAAAGCAAATGCGTCTCTTACTGTTTTTAAGGAAGCCACACTGGTCTAATTGATAAAGAAACTTTTCAAGTTCGTTGATAGCTTTATCTGTGCTGAGGCGATAACTTAGGCCCATATACTTTGGATTTTCCGCCATTATAGTACAAATCTTTTCTTCATCACTCATAGCTGGAGGTAATATTTTATAATTGATTCCCGCCATCCTTGCAATTTTGCCTGCTTTATGAATCCCCACAGTATGCGGATCCTGCCCTAATGTTAATCCTAAAAATATATTTTGCATATTTTCACCTCCCTTATTATTAAGACACTGTCTATTTAACTTTAATCGATTATTTTAAATAAGTCCCCTTTAAGATACTTATAAATATAGTCTGTTGAGAACTCTTTTAAATCCCGCCACTCTGATTTTAAATCTACATTGTTGTACTTATGATAGAGCGCAATGATTGCATTAATAGGTCTTCCGTCTATATCAAATCTATCGGCGATTGCCAGTAAAGGTACGAGTCCTGTTGGAATATCTTCTTCAATATACCGTTTCTGTGGGACAGATCTTTTTTGATAGGTTGGCGTTCTTGCTATTGCTGATTGAAGACTCTCATTAGGAATCCTTTTCACCCCATAAGTATAATCCAGCCAATGTTGTGCTGATGTAATAGCCTCATTATTTTCCTTAAGATAACTGTGTCTTAAATGTCTTAATTTATCAATGTCATTGTGAGCTTCCTTTTCTTTGCTTCTTAAAGAACGCATCATATTAACCCATTGTTCTTCATTTGTGTTCCCTTTTATCCCAAAAACCTGAAGCCCTAAATAGTCAGCAATCTTTAACCTTACTTGATCCACTTTTTCTAATTGTTGTGCAACTTCTTCATTAGAAGCAATCCCTTCCATATAAAAAGAATAGTCTCTTCCCTCTTTTTCTGCTACCTGTATTTCTTTGTAATTTAACAAGTAAGTTCCTGGATGGAATACAGCCCCGATATTTCCAATAGAAGTTGTTGCTGGAATATGGTTAAATAATGCTTGAGGAAATAATTCATCTAATACTTCAATGCTTTTCTTAGTAAATTGACCTTCTAGTGAAACCACCCAGCTTCGCTTTCTTCTTTTTATATACACACTTCCACTGTCTGGTTCTTTACAGGCATACGGACATGTAGAAAAACATGCAAACGGATAGCCTTCTCCTAAAATATCCCATAAGTAAGGTACAGCAAAAGTACGCGGGGTAGATAATATTATCGGTATTTTTCGCTTTGCAATACCCGCTTCTTTTAATTGCTTAATCGTTTCCCTTAAAAATTGTGCCGGATGAGCAATAATAATAATATCAGATTCATCTACTAGTCGCTGTATATCATGTCCAACAGCATTATCCCCCATAAGTACTAGTTTTGACTCTTCTCTATTCTGGTTTTCTGGACGTTCAAGAAAAATGCCTTTCTGCTGGATTATTGCATTTACGAACTCTTTTCCATGTGCTGATTCTCTAGCATATCCATATACCTGGTATCCTTTTTCTATCATATCTACAAAAAAACACCTACCCGACTGAGAACTTACAGTGTGTATCCCTATTCTCATAATCCCACTCCCCAAATTATAGTTCCTTTAAATACATTATTTTTATTAAATCTTTATATGAAAATGGAGTTGACTTAATAAATATACAATTAAGTCAACTCCAAAAAAATAGTATAAATAGTACACAATTATTATGTTGATTCTATTATATGTTATCTGTTTTATCTTCACAATATATTTATTAAAAAAAATAAGTAGCCACCCAAACCATTCTTGCCCTTAAGATTTTTTTTATAAATTTCATTGAAAGTTGTTTCTCGTAGAGTATGTGTTTATCATATTAAAACGGGAGTTGTAAAATCATTCGGATTACCCTTTTTATACTACTATTATATTGTTTAAATACTCTTAAATCATAAAAGATAGGTTAGTTTTATATTAAATGTAAGTAAATTTTATCCGATACTGCTGCAAAATGTAGCGCTCCACAAGGTGTATCTATAATATTTTGAGAACATGAGCCTAAACAAAAAAAATCCACCATATCGTCTGTCTGGATAAATCGCAGTATTTAAACATATTTAAACACTGATATATTAAAAGAGCTTAATTTAATAAAGTAAAAAAAGCCCTCGGAATTTATCTCCTTGGGCTCTCTGCTATATTTTATAGTATATCATATTTAAGTTGAACAGAACAAACAACTTAAAATAACTTATTAAATAAATCTTTGCTATAGTCATTTATATCTACTAGATTTAGCATATTAAATTTGGCTTTAACATCCGTAAAGTAGTTATTAATTAATGTCTTCTGTATTACTTTATTAGAAGGTTCGTTATCATCAATATCTTTACGGGTTTCTATCCACGGCATTTCACAATGTGTCATTTTTTCTAAGATCTTACCGCTGTAACAACCAAAATGTTTTATGATAGAATCTAACACTTCTTTCTCCTTGCTTTCTAAAATTAAATCTTTACAATCATATTCCATAGTATTTTCTATTGGATTATATCTAAAGTCTTTATAATCATAATAAACCTCTTTATAGACAGGGCCATGAATCCATGCTTCGCAATCATTTTCAAAAAGAAATTTATCATTAAAGGCTATAAAAAAGCCTTGTGAATAATAAAGTAATTTTTGTAAAGCCAATGGCGTTACATCAGTTAGATTAGAAATTAAATATTTTGTTGCAGTATCAATTTTAGAATAATTTCTAATAATAGATACTTCAGGTTCTCGCAAATTACTTATAGCTAATTTACACTTACTATAAGCCCTATCTGTAATGTTTTGTTTGTTTGATTCAAGGAGTTTATCCATATGCTCAGTATTTTGTAATATTTCTAATAATGTATCTGAATACTGTTTTGTTGGCAATGCACCCTCTAAATATCTCGATAAGGTGAGTTCCCCCCAACCTAATAGCTGTGAAAGTGGACGTTTACCAATATCATATTTATCCAGAATATCCTGAATTTGATTTTTTTTAATAAGGTTTTGAGCGTCTCTATAGGCGTTATCTAACTGTTCTAAATTATAATCTAATAAAGTCTCTACGAATACTTCTTCTTTACATTCGCTGCAGAAGGATTTCTTTCCCTTATAATAAATGACTTTTCCTTTGATTTCTTTACTCATCTCTGTTTCTTTTACTTCACAGCTCATTATATCGTGGCATGAGTTACAAAAAACTTTCATATATATCTGCCTCCTTTTAGCTTTCTCTTTTCAAAACATTAATTTATTTGAATAAATAGCGTATAGGCTCATTTAACTTATGAAAAGAAATTACAACTGCAAAATCCTTTCCTGATTTAATTTGTGTTAAATTTGCTTTAATATAAATCTTTACTACTTCAGGCTCTCCCCACTTATCAAGTTCATACTCTTTGCAAAAAATGTATAATTTTTCGTGTTCATAACCTGCATTGTAGTTTGTAGCTGCATAACAAAAGTCATTATACTTCAAATTCAGTAAAATTTCCTTAGCTTTATTACTATTAATTCTATAATCCATCATAAAATCTACGTTTTCTTGCCGGTTACTATTTTGAGCAATACTATAATGTTATTCCACACATTACCTGCTTTTGATTAAACCAATATCAGACAAAATAAAAGAAGTTAGTAGACAAATTATTCTGTTGCATTATGCATCAGATTATTTTATCCGCTAACTTCTTCTGTTATCATGAAAACATTAAG
>CAKZUB010000009.1 GCA_937921505.1 uncultured Clostridia bacterium
TAGTAAGTTTGTTATTGGGGACTGGGTGCAATGTTTCTGGGCGTTTATCTTTGCCTACACACCCTTCACTTGTCCACCTCTGATAAGTTCTATCTGTAATGTTTAGAACCTTACAAGCTGGCCTAAGTCTTGCTCCACTTGTAGATTGTCAAGTAAAATTGACCCACTTTTTCAATTTTTTTCGTTTAAAACTGACCCACTTCATTCCTGCTATTAAGTAGATAAAGCCAATACTTCAATTCCTACTTTCACATTCACATTTATTCCACGGTTCCCTTGACCATGAGCCTCCATTGGTATGCACCTTAGCATCAACGGCACCACCCTCTGCAAGTGAGAAGATCTACGAAGCTAGTGCTGCCAAGCAAGTCATGCTCGCATACCAATCTCTCATGATAAAGGGACTTTCGCGGCATAAACGTTAGTTAATTATATCTTAATGCATTTCTACTTTGAAACCTTGATCATCAAGATATGCTACATTAATTACAACGTATTTTTCTTCTCTGTTAAAGGTAATAAATTTATGATACTCCAATAAGCGTTCTTGTATAAGCTCATTAAAGAGGGACTCACGGGCACTTGTCTTTTTGACAATAGGTTCAATAGAACTGATTTGTCTTTTATATGTTAGTTCTTCTATGCTCATAAACGGCTTTTCGATAGCATCAATGAGATAGTATTGTTTAGCTGTGCGATTGTAGCCATATTTGCTTTCTTTTCTAAGCTGACACTTAAATGTTTGATAACTTATACCGTATTTACTTGTCAGTAAATCTGTTGCTTTTATATAGCCAGCTGTATTAATAATACTAACTATTTCCGCTACCTGTTCATCAGATAATAGATTTCTATTCATGTGAAGCCCCCTTTACGCGATAACTATCTCCTGTTATACTAAGGACATGTGAATGATGTATAAGCCTATCAAGAATAGCTGTTGCAGCTACCTGACTTGTAAAAATTTCATTCCAGTTTTTAAATGGAAGATTAGTTGTTAGAATGAGGGCTTTTTTTTCGTATCGTTGGCGAATGAGTTGAAAAAACAAGCTCTCTTTTTCTTTGTTCATATTTATGTACCCCAGTTCATCAATTACTAATAAATCAATCTTATTTAACTTAGTAATCTCTCGTTCAACAACGCCAAAGTCTAAAGCCTTTACAAGCTTATTCATAAGCTCGGCAGCGTTTACAAAACGAACTGTATAGCCTTGGTCACAGGCTTTTATCCCTAAGGCAGTGGCTATATAACTTTTTCCCACTCCTGGTGGTCCTATTAAAATGACATTTTCAGCTTTAGGAATAAAGTCTAAGCACTCTAACTCCTTTAACTTTTTTGTATATCTATGTTCATGAAAAGCATAATCGTAATTTTCGAAAGTTGTGTATTTTTCAAAGCCTGCAAGTGCAATGTTCTTTTCTATAAAACGTGATTTTTTACCAGCCTCTTCTAGCTTGATTAGGTTTAGAAAAAAATCTTTATAACCTAGATTATCTCTTATAGCCTTTTCTATTTCTTCTAAATAATTTTCTCGTATATCAACTAGTTTAAATGTCTTTAGCATTTCACATATATAAGAATCTGTGTTTTGATAATCACTGACACATTTCATCTATAGCACCTTCTAACTCATAATAATCTAAAGCTCTTATAACCTGATTATCTTTATCTTCAAGCATTTCGACATCTTTTTGACTTTCGCCCGAAAGGATAATTTCAAAATATTTTCTCTTAAGTATATCTTTAATATCCTCAAAAGAATAGATATCTTTATCTAGGCAATAGGCTATTACTTTTTCAATGTGATCGACAGGATAAAGCTCTACCAGTTGTAAAATTTTTCTTGCATGATAGCTTGGTTGATCAAGTATTTTAGACGCTGCTGTAAAATACAATTCACCATTATAGAACGTACTGATCATCAGCCTCTTGATCTCTGGAATAGATTTACTTACCTTATTTTCTATAGCAGCATAATGTTCATCTGTTTTATTTACGTGAGCTTTGTCTATAGTGAGCTCGTACTCAGCAATCAGCTCATCTTCTTTGGAATAAATCTCAATCAGATAGCCATAAGATAAACTATAATAGACAGTTTGTTCAACATATTTAACCGGCACACTATACTTTTTGCTCTTTATACTGACAAAGCTATCAAGACTTACCTTGCGTGGTTCAAGTTGTCTTAGGCACAATCTTTTGTTTGGCAAAGGGAGTAAACTTTCTTTTTCCTCCTGGAAAGCCTCATAAGGAATACGTTTAGTCGTAGAGTGTAGTTTATGATTCCATTTATTTAAAAATAACTTTAACCTTTGATTTAAATCTGTCATGCTCTCGAAAGAATTCCCTTTAATGAAGTGTTCTTCAAGATAATTAAAAGGGCGTTCAACCTTACCCTTGGTCCTTGCTCTGTATGGCATACAGGCATTGAGCTCAACGCCTAAGTGTGTTGCCAGTAATAAGGCATCTCTTGCATATTTAGGCTGTTTACCTTCTAGATGCTCAGTAACTAATGTTTTAGGATTGTCTATTAATAACTCAACTGTAATACCCCCTAGCTGAAAGTATAATTCTTCTATAGCCTTATAAACAGCTGGTCCATCCATTTTTAAAGAACACGCCATAACTTTTAACCTACTTGAAGCAAGTACCAGTGAAAAACAGTAAATGGTATTCGGTGAGTTGTTAATAAGAACTGTATAATGAGCCCAGTCGAATTGAGCTTGATCACCTGGTGGGGTTTCTACTCTAACGGTTGCTTTGCTAGAGATCTTAATCTTTTCTTGTCTTAGAGTCGCCAGATAGCGATAGATAGGGCTGATACTTCCTTCGTATCCCAGGGTTAAAAGTTCTTCATGTATTCGTGTTCCTATAAAACTATAGGATGGATCAAGATACCATATCTTGATTTGCTCTTTGTATTCATCAATTTTAGTTTTGTAACTTTCTCTTGTATAATTTGGCCTTGTTGAGGATCTAAGAAGCTTTCTAACAGTATTTCTTGATACCTGAAGTTCTTTAGCTATCCCTCTAATGCTCACTCCTTTTTTGTGTAGCTGCTTAACTGTAATCCATTCATCCACGTCTTTCACCACTCTAGTCTCCTTTACGTTATTTTTACTTCACGTAAAGGATATATAATCTTTATGCCTGGGTCAAATTTAAGTGTGAATGGTGGGTCAGTTTTAAGTATAAATCAACAGGTAGGCTATAGTAATACCAATTCTTTTATTCGTACCTTTAAAAAGTATGAGGGGATCTCACCGGGAGAATATGCTAAAACCAATGATTAAAAGTCAGAAAAAAGCAAAATGGTTATACCTTTACAAAAGTAGAGGTATAACCATTTTGCTATCTGTTTTGAAACTTAGTGATATGTTAGACGCCTGGATAAGCGCTAAAGCCACCATCTACTGGGATGACTACACCAGTTACAAAACCAGAGGCTTCTTTAGAAAGTAAATATAAAAGAGTACCAATTAATTCTTCGGATTCACCATAACGACCCATAGGGGTAGCGTTAAGAATTTTTTCACTGCGTGCAGTTGGGGTACCATCTGCGTTAAATAAGAGCTTTTCGTTTTGTGCAGTTACAAAAAAACCTGGTGCAATCGCATTAACTCTTATACCTGATTTTGAAAAATGAACGGCAAGCCATTGGGTGAAGTTGCTAATAGCAGCTTTCGCACCTGAATAAGCAGGGATTTTTGTAAGTGGGGTAAAGGCATTCATAGAAGAAATATTTAAGATTGTTGCATCAGATTTATCTAACATATCTTTGGCAAAAACTTGTGTAGGAATAAGTGTACCAAGGAAATTTAAATTAAATACAAACTCTACGCCAGCAGTATCAAGGTCAAAGAATGTAACGATGTCTTTATCTATATCTCCAGGAAAATAATATTCATTGGTAGTGGTGGCTTTGGGGTTGTTACCGCCAGCACCGTTAATTAAAATATCACATTGTCCCAAATCATTTAAAACATCATTATGAACTTGTTCTAAAGCTTCTTTATCAAGTACGTTAGCCTTATAGGCTTTGGCAATATAGCCTGCGGCTTGAAGTTCATTAGCAAGTTTTTGGGCAGCTTCAAGATTAAGGTCAAGAAGGGCAACTTTTGCACCGCATTTTGCAATAGCCTTAGCGAACATACCACAAAGTACACCGCCAGCACCAGTAACAACAACCACTTTATTTGTCAGATCAATATTAAAAGGTAGATTCATATTTTTTACTCCTTACTTGTTTTTGAGAGTGTTTCCCATATACCAGTTATATAGGAAGCGCCTAGTGCTCTATCGAATAAACCATAGCCAGGTCTGCCTGTTTCTCCCCAGATCATTCTGCCGTGGTCAGGGCGTAAATAGCCATCAAACTTATTGTCATATAAAGCCTTCATAATAGCAACGATATCTAATGAACCGCAAGGGGAAAAATGGGCGGATTCTTCAAAGCTGCCATCATCAAGAATTTTGACGTTACGTACATGCATAAAGTGGATTCGCCCTTGAGAGGCATATTTTTCTACGAGTTTAACCATGTCATTGGTCTTGGTGCATCCAAGAGATCCCGTACAAAAGGTTAAGCCATTGTATTTGCTATCTACAAGCTTTAAGAAACGATCAAGACTTTTTTCGCAAGTAATGATTCTTGGAAGACCAAAGATATTCCATGGTGGATCATCCGGATGAATAGCCATTTTGATATCATTTTGCTCCGCAACAGGGATGATTTGTTTAAGGAAATATTCAAGGTTATCCCATAGCTTTTCTTCATCAGTCTGTGCATAAGCATCAAATAATTTTTGGAGATCTTCTTTTTTATAGCTTGAATCCCAACCCGGAAGAGATAGTTCGCCATTAAGAGGATCCATTTTTTCAAGTTGTTCTTTGTAGTAGACAAGTGTGGTAGACTTATCTTCAAGCATTTTATCAAGTTGTGTTCTTGTCCAGTCAAAGATAGGCATAAAGTTATAGCAAATGACTTTAACTCCTGCTTTTCCAAGACGACGGATGTTTTCTTTGTAGTTTTCGATATACTCATCTCTTGTTGGTAACCCAAGTTTAATATCCTCATGAACGGGGACACTTTCAATAACATCAAATTTAAGTCCAGACTTTTCTACTTCATCTTTGAGGCGTGTAATACTTTCGTTACTCCAAACTGAGCCTACTGGCACATCGTAAATGGCAGTAACAATACTGTTCATATTAGGAATCTGTCTGATATAATCAAGTTTTACTGGATCATCAGTACCATACCATCTAAATGATAATTTCATAAATATCCTCCTTTAAATTGATAAATTTTTTATAAGGCTTAGTGTACACAATTTTTACTAGTTTATTAAGTCCCTCATTTTGTTTTTAGTATAACAAGAATGGAGGAGTAGTTATAGTCTTTAAAAGACCTTAAACTTGCAAAAATTGCTCAAAATTTATATAATAATATTAAAGGTGATTCTATGAATAAAGAAGAAAAGTATACGGCACGTCAAACGATGTTAGCATCAGAGTATGAAGTTTTTCATTATAAAGATAAATACTTAAATGAGATACAGCTGCATCATCATGACTTTTATGAGATTTATTTGTTTCTTTCAGGCGATGTTGATTACTTAATCGAAGGAAAAATATATAAGCTACTTCCGGGCGATATTGTAATCATTAATTCTAATGAGCTCCATCAACCGGTTTTCAAAGATAACTCCAAGTCCTATGAACGTATGGTGCTGTGGATGGATAAGGAATTTGTAAAGTCGCTTTCTACTTCGAAAACAGATTTAGCAAGTTGTTTTAAGCCAGAAGTCATAAGAGCACATAATGTATCACGGCTTCCCATAGAGATCGTTCAGAGTATAAAATTAATATTTATGAAACTTCTAAACTGCAAACAACAAGATCGTTTTGGAGGAGATCTAGATTATAAAGCTTATATTACAGATCTTTTACTGATCATTAATCAGAGCTATCTTCAAAAAGATAATAGCTCTTTACAAATGCAAGTTGATGTTAAGAATAACCACCTTATTCAATCTGTTATGAGTTATATTGAACAACATATAGAAGAAGATATCCCACTAGACTATTTAGCGAGTCAATTTTACGTTTCTAAGTTTTATTTATCACGGGAATTTAAAAAGCATACAGGAGCTACTATTCACCGTTATATTGTACAAAAGAAATTAATTGCTGCTAAGGAACTGATCCTTCAAAGTATTCCTTTGATAGAGGTTTATAAACTTATAGGATTTGGTGATTACTGTAATTTTTTGCGAGCTTTCAAAAACGAGTATGGGATTACCCCGAGGGAGTTTTATAAGTATATGATTAATAAATAACGCCCAATTTCCTAAAACTAAAAAACGCTGTTGAGGAGTGGCATAAACTCTGAGCAGCGTTCTTTGTAAATAGGATAAAGTATGTGTCCAAGCTATAAGGCTATCAACATATTGATAATGAGTATTCTAGCCAAAAAACAGTTGATCAACGGGTAAATCAAAGGTTAAATCAAAGTGATTTAAGGCACAGCTAGAGTTGTTTTGGATTTAAACTCTTGCAAACCTACACCGGTCACTTTTCTAAAGCATTTTATAAAATAGTTAGGATCGGGAATGCCAACCATTTGAGCGAGTTGATAAGCCTTGTAGTTTGCAAGCTGCAAATGCTCAATAGCTTTTTGGACTCTAAGTGCTACAAGATACTCTGTAAACGACTTTTGCGTTGCTTTTTTAAATATGCGGCTTAAATAGCTGGGGTTAATATAAAATGCTTTTGCAAGGCTTGTTAAAGATAAGTCTTCATCCGTATAATGTTTTTCAAGGTAATGAATAATCTGAGAGATTGTATCATTCAAGCGATTGCCATTTTCACTATTCATTAAATAGCAGAACTCAGAAATGGTACTTATCACATATTTTTCGATATCAGTATATAATTTAAGACTTATTAAATAAGAATACGAAAGATCATTGAAGCTTAATGAAGAAGCAGATAGTCCAACTTGAATAAGAGCATCTCTTGTTTGGGTTAAGAAACTAATAGCTTGGTATTTGACGACACTTAAATCTGTAAGTCCTTCTTGTAAGGAATCATGTAGTAAACCATAAGCTATTTCGGTAGCTTGGCTTATAAGTCCAGACTTAACAAATAATATCAGATGATCCAAGGGGTTATCTGATAATCTATTATAATGAACCTTTAGGTTTTCAAAGTTATGATTATAAACAATTTCTTCATCCAAAATATAACAGAGTTTGAGTGCGTTTTTAGCATAATGATAAGAAGAAGTTAATTCATCTAGGTGAGAGATTATAGTTCCTATGCCACAATATACGGTTGTATTTAAATTAGATTTTAAATAAGCAGTAATACGCTCACTAAGTTCAGGAAGATAGGCATTTTCCGTGCTACAAAGTATTACGATACGATTATCATTGTCTAGAAATGCATAAAGGTCTTTAATAGTAGAAAAGGTTTCTTCAATATAGTGGATACAGTTAGTGAGAATGATGTGTGTATGTGTTATTGAATAGTCATTAGCATCAAATAAAACCTTAATTACAGAAAGCTGCATAGGATAAGATGCATCATGCAACAAGTCTACTTCTGTTAAGTTCCCATTAATTAATCTATTTAAAAACTTATTTCTTAGTTCTAGAGCATTGTTTTTGATATATTTATAAGACAACTCAAGCTGAATAAGTTTTTTTCTTTTTTCTGCTATATTTTCAGAAAGTTTTTTTAAGATTCCTGTAATAACATCGGCATCTATAGGTTTTAAAATAAAATCACGAACACCAATTGAGATAGCTTGCTGTGCATAAGTAAATTGTTCGTGAGCGGTGATAATGACTACATAAATATCTATGTAGTGCTCCATGATTTGCTTGCTTAGAGTAATACCATCCATATAAGGCATCTCAATATCTGTAAGCACAATATCAGGCTTAAGTTCTTCTATGATATTTAATGCCTCTATGCCACTGGTTGCATCGGCTATAACCTCCATATTGAGTGCTTCCCATTCAATGCATAATCTAAGCAGATTTCTTATATTCTGCTCATCGTCGACAATCAGAACCTTTAGTTTTTTTTGAGTCATTTGTGTTCCCCCTTAACAGGTATTTTGAGCGTTACTTTAGAGCCTTTAAATCGTTCACTTGTTACTTCGTATATGTCATCTATGCCATAATAAATCTTAAGGCGGGCAATAGTACCGCGCAGTCCAAAACTTGTTAGGTTTTCTTCAAGATAGTCTTGTTGGATACTTTGTATTTCTACGGGGGACATCCCCAGTCCATTATCTTCTACTGTAAGGTAAAGAGTATCTTCGATCAAGCTGGAAGTAATAATAATATTACCAGGTTCACCGCTGGGTTTAATCCCATGATAGATACAATTTTCTACAAGCGGCTGCAGAGAATTTTTAAGGATAGGTATTTTCAGGGTGTCCTCCGCCAGACAATAGGAGTCGCTAAAAAGTGTGCCGTACCTTATTTTTTGCAATGTAAGATAGTTTTTGATCATTGTTACTTCTGCCTCGAGGGTAATCATTTCATTTCCTTTGTTAAGGCTGAATTTGTAAAACTGCCCTAAGGCATTAATCGCACTGTATACATCTTTATTATTCTGAGAAAGGGCTAAGTAAGCAATGCTGTCTAAGGTATTATAGAGAAAGTGAGGTTTAATTTGTTCATTGAGTATATCCAGTTCAAATTTCCTTTTTTGCTTTTCGGTTTCAACTTCGCGGATAATCATTTTTTCAATCTCTTTAATCATGAGGTTATAGGTATCTTTAAGTTCACCAAGCTCATCATTGCCTGTTTGGATATTTACCCGTTTGAAGCGGCCTTTTTTGACGCCTTCCATGGCCATAATCAGTTTATTAATTGGAGAAATTGCGAAGTTGGCAGCAAAGAATGAAGCGGATAAAAAGATGATAATCGTACAAATAAGTAAGATGATTAAAATAATGCTGAGGGTATTAATTGTTTCGTTCATTGCATCAAGTGGAGTATAACTGACAATTTTCCAATTATACTGAGGAATTTCAGAGGAAAGTATAAAATATTTAGCCCCATCTATCTTTTCTATAACACCGTGTTTATAGTTATTAAGGCTGCGTGGCAATTTAACAGATATATCATCTTTACCTTTGATAATAGGTTCGTTATTGGCATCAAACAGTACGAAAGAAGTACCATACTTAAGCTTGGTTTCTTCAACAATAGGTGAGAAGAAATCCTGGGAAATATTAATGACTAAGATGCCTATAGGGACTAACTTCTCCACATCATAAAGAATACGTATCATAGAAATATTATTTTTTCCTGTACTAGGAATAAGAACATCTCCAGCATTGATATTAATAAGGTATTTTCCTTCAAGGGCTACTGCCTCCTCATACCAAGGCGCAGACTTAATATTATCAACTAATGAAAAAGTCATGAACCTTGAGGCGTTGACATTGGCACCACTAAAACGGTAGACAAAGATAGAATCAATAAAAGGAAATGTTACATAAAGTTGTGTAAGTGTTTGGCCGGCAGATCTGCGATAAGTAATACCATTATCGTCAGTAGCTAAATATTTACGGATATTAGGAGAAGACATAACAAGCTTTGATACGTTATTAACAGTTTCAATGTTAGAGTCAATGTTGGACTTCATAAGATCTATAGATTGATAAGCGCCTTGATACAATTGTTTAGTTCGTTGTGTGCCGAGTATCTGTATGTATAAAATACTGCTTATAATAACATACCCTATCATGAAAGCTGTAAAGATAAGTATAATTTTTGTTTTAATAGAAGTATCCATAAATTTTTGTTTAAATTTTTTGGTAAATAAGGTATGATAAGACATTATTTCTCCTAAGAATATGACATGTTTTTAACAAGGTTTATTTACAGTTATATTGTTCAAAGTGTAATATTCATACTAAGTATATTATAGTGATAAATAATTGAAAATAAAAGAGGATTTCTTTAGAAGTAAAAAATATGCATAAAATAAGTCATCAAATTACATTTGATTAATGAAAAAGTTACAATATAATAAGACTATCTTAAAACAATAAGAGGAGGAATTAGCATGAAATTAAAAGGGGTTAAACTTCTATCTGCAATACTTGGACTTAGTATGCTTATGGGAACAATGGGATGCGCAACTGCTTCCAAAGAGCAAGAGGCAGGTGTACAAAATACTCAAAGTGAAAAAGTGACAGAGGCGGGAGGAAACGTTGCAAAAGAAGCAGTAACACTAAACTTCTGGCATATTTGGGGCTCTGAAACAGATCCGTTATCTGTACCAGCAAAAAAAGTTATTGCTGATTTTGAAGCAGAGTATCCACATATAAAAATAAAAGTAGATACTGTAGAAAACGAAGCTTACAAAACAAAAATCAAAGCATCAGCAGCAGCTAATGAGCTTCCAGATCTTTTCTCAACATGGGGAGGTGGATTTTCTAAACCGCTTATAGATGGCAACAGAGTACTTGCTATTGATGACTACTTAAATGATGGAACAAGAGAAAAGCTTGTAGGGGGGTCACTTGCCAATGTTACATATGATGATAAAATTTATGGCATGCCACTTGGTTTAGCTTGTGGAGCGCTCTTTGTAAATAAGGAGCTTTTTGAGCAAAATAACATTAAAATTCCAGAAACCTATACAGAACTTATAGACGCAGTAAAAGCGTTTAAAGCATTAGGGATCGCACCTTTAAGTGTTTCTGGTAAAGACGTATGGACAATAGCTATGTATTTTGATGCCATGGCATTAAAAGCAGCAGGGGATGACAAAATAATAAGTACACTTACAAAACAAGGTAGCTTTAAAGATCCAGAGTTTTTAAATGCAGCAACAAAATTTGCAGAGCTTGTATCTCTTGGAGCTTTTCAAGAAGGAGCAGCAGGGCTATCAAAAGATGAAGCGGATATGCCGTTTTTAGAAGGCGAAATACCAATGCTTTTCAATGGAAGCTGGACAGCAGGAAGTATTTATCTGGATAGTTCAAAAATAAAAGATAAAATTATACCTATTGGCTTCCCAGTTATGGAAGATGGGAAAGGCAAGGCAACTGAGTATACAGGTGGAGCTGTTGATGCTATTATGGTTAGCAGTAATACAAAGCATAAAGAAGAAGCTGTTTTATTCCAAAAATATTTTAGTGAAAATATAGCACGCGAAGGATATCTTATAGGAATGTTCTTGCCAACTTGGAAGATAGAAGTTGATGAGAGTAATATTAATCCAGTAACAGTTGAACTTGCAAAACTTACGAGTGAAGCTACAAGCTTTGTGGCTTGGTGGGATACTTTGTTAGAAGGAGAAGATACACAAATATATCTTAATGCGCTTCAAGAATTATTTTTAGGAGCAATTACCCCAGAACAATTTGTAGATAGGCTTCAAACGATGTACGAATAAGATGTAAAACACTATAGAAGTTGCCAAGTTCCGCAAGGAGATTTCAGTATTCTCCAGTTGCTCAGTTACGTAGTTCTAAAAATCTAATCACTTTTTTAAAATGAACGGTCGAAACTCGTTGCACTCAAACAGTCTCCCTAAAAACCATTTTAAAAAACTGCTAAGATTTTCGGTGCGAACTACTACACAGGCAACTTCCGAATACTGAAATCTCCTTGCTAGGCACTCGAATATACAGTTGATTCCAAAATGTAGTATTTGTAGAATTATTTATATAAGCCATTTATCATAACGACCACTTGAAACAGAACTTAAAAGTGGTCATTAATATATTAAAGATAAGACTAGAATGTGAAGGGGTGGATTTATGGAGCGTGTATGGAGTGATAAGAAGGCAATAGCATTTTTCCTTTTTCCTTCGTTTGTCATATTAGCATTAATCATTATAGTTCCAATTATTATGTCTTCCTACTATAGCTTGCTGAAGTGGGATGGATTTGGAAAAGGCGATTTTATCGGACTTAAAAATTATATTAGACTCTTTAATGATCCGGCATTCATCATATCAGTAAGAAACTCGTTAATATTTGCTTTTACATCTGTTTTTATTCAGTTACCTATTTCTTTATTGCTTGCCCTTGTTATATCAAAAGGAGTGAAATTTGAAAGATTTTTTGTCACAGTTTTTTTTATTCCTGTTATTATTTCTACTGTGGTTATTGGGCAACTTTGGATGAAAATTTATCATCCAAGTTATGGTCTTCTTAATATGTTTTTAAGAGCAGTAGGTCTCGGAAATCTTACAAGAGAATGGTTAGGGACTAGAGAAACTGCATTGATGGCAAGCGTAGTACCTGTTTTGTGGCAATACATAGGTTATCATATGCTACTGATGTATGCAGGCATTAAATCGATATCAACAGATGTCTTTGAAGCGGCAAAAATAGATGGAGCTTCATGGTTAAAAACATGCGCTTTTATTACGATTCCTATGCTAAAACCTATTTTAAAAGTTTCCTTAACTTTTGCAGTAGTAGGGGCATTAAAAGTATTTGACCTTGTTTTTGTATTAACAAGAGGAGGCCCAGCACGTGCAAGTGAGGTAACAAGTACTTTGATGATTGAAACGATATTTAAAAGTAATAATTATGGTTATGGAAGTGCAATGGCAGTATTTGTTATCGCGGAATGTGTTCTCTTATACTTATTGATAGGTAAATTTTTCAAAATAGATGAGGTGGCTTGATGAAAAATAATAGAAAAAATTTAACTGCATCTCATAATAAGTATAGTTCAGTACTTATGTATATGCTGCTATTTGCTTGGTCAGCTATTCAGATCTTTCCTATTTATTGGCTTGTTACTTTCTCTTTGAAAAGCAATAGTGAAATATTTGGAGGTAATGCTTTAGGCCTTCCTAAAGAGTGGCTTTGGACGAATTATGCCAAAGCGCTTATTAATGGGAAAGTAAGTTTATATTTCATGAATAGTGTTATTGTAACAGGAGCTACAATTATTATTACAGTAATTGTTTCCTTAATGGCAACTTATGCGCTGACAAGAATGATTTTCAAATTTAAAAAATCAATGAGCTTGTTTTATATGATAGGACTTACTGTTCCTATTCATTCAGCATTACTTCCAGTATTTATCATGTTAAGAACTTTTAAGTTGGTTAACTCTTATGCAGCACTCGTACTGCCTTATGTGGCCTTTGCGATCCCAATGGCAGTAATGATTTTTACAGGGTTTATGGCAGGTATTCCAAGAGAGCTTGAAGAATCTGCTTGTTTGGATGGATGTAGTGTATATGGCATCTTTTTTAGGATTATGGTGCCTCTTATGAAGCCGGCTGTTGCAACTGTAGCTATTTTTACTTTTTTACAAGCCTGGAACGAACTTATGTTTGCAGTAGTATTTATAAGTGATACAAAATATAAAACACTGACAGTAGGGATTCAATCGCTTGCAGGGCAATATACTATTGATTGGGGGGCGATAGGAGCAGGGCTTGTTGTTGCAACTATTCCAACGCTTATAGTCTACATATTTATGAGTAAGAAAGTTCAAGATAGTCTTGTTGTAGGAGCGATTAAAGGATAGCTAAATAATTTTATAAAAACAGAAGAGAAATATAGAAAATAACATATAAACTTAATGATGAAGGAGTATTAAAGATGACAACAAAAATCTATAATCCAATCTTGCCAGGATTTAATCCTGACCCGAGTATCTTATGTGTTGGAGAAGATTATTATATTGCAACATCCACTTTTGAATGGTTTCCGGGGGTTCAAATACATCACTCAAAGGATCTTTTAAATTGGGAAGTTGTAGCAAGACCGCTAGCTACACAAGAGCATCTTAATATGTTAGGCAATCCGTTTTCAGGTGGAGTATGGGCACCTTGTTTATCTTATAGTGACGACAAATACTACTTGATTTTCACAGACGTAAAATCCTGGAGGGATTATCCTTTTAAAGATACTCACAATTATATAACTACAGCCGATAAGATTACAGGGCCTTGGTCAAAACCTATTTATCTTAACAGCAGCGGGTTTGATCCTTCGTTATTTCATGACGATGATGGCAAGAAGTGGCTTGTCAATATGGAATGGGATTATAGAAAAACAGGAGGAGCACAATTTAGTGGTATATTATTGCAAGAATATGATGCAGATGCTCAGCATCTAGTAGGAGCTGTTCATAAAATATGTAAAGGAACTCATATTTCTATTACAGAAGGCCCTCATATCTATAAAAAAGATGGCTATTATTACTTATTGATGGCAGAAGGAGGGACCTCGTATCAGCATGCTGCAACAGTGGCTAGAAGTAAACAGATTATAGGCCCTTATGAGCTGCATCCGGGCAATCCAATTCTCACTGCATGGGAAGGCGAGTGGCCATATTCGGCTGAGGATGAGAAGTTAGATAAATACATAGGAAAGTCCTATATAAAAAAGGCAGGACATGCAAGTTGGTGTCTTGGAGCTAATGGGAAGTGGTATTTAGTCCACCTAGGGGGAAGACCAGTTGGTAATAGTAACCGATGCGTTTTAGGAAGAGAAACTTCTATACAAGAATTAGTATGGAAAGAAGACGGTTGGTGCTATTTAAAACATGGTAACAATAAGCCTGCCGCTTATATAGAGGTAGAAGCGGATATAAGCAAAAAAGCAGAAGCAACAAAAGTATATCATTTCAACAATGAAGATTTTTTAATAGACTTTCAAACACTCAGAACTTCTTATGATGAGCAGTATATGTCTATCCACAAAAGACAAGGATATTTAAGGATGATAGGAAGAGAAAGTATTTATTCTACATTTAGACAAACGCTGCTTGCAAGGAGACAAACAGATTTTAAGTTTGAAGCAGAGGTCGTTATGGAGTTTACGCCTACTAGTTTTCAACATACAGCAGGGCTCATTTATAGATATAATGAATCGAATCAATATTATTTATTTATGAGTTATGATGAAGAAGTGTGTAGGTATACGTTAAATGGGGTACAAGTAAATAATAGCGAGTATACCGTTATGAAGAGTGAGTTTATAGATGAAAACAGAGTATGGTTAAAAGTTATTGTGAGCCAGGAAGAAGGAAGATTTTGCTATAAACTAGAAGAGAACGAGGCATATAAGCCGATAGGTGACGTGTTTGATACGACTATTCTTTCAGATGAGTATGCTGTTCCTATGGGCTTTACAGGAGCCTTTGTAGGAATCTGTGTGCAAGATTTACAAGGACAAAAAGCTTATGCAGATTTTGAGAGATTTGTATACAAAGCAAATTAGTTTAATAAATCCTCTGCAAAGAGTTAAAGACTCTTTGCAGAGGATTTATTAATATTTATAAGGTTTTAAAAACAGTAAAGATGCCAAAAAGTATAGGTTTTTAAAAGTGAATGTTTCGTAACTCAGTTGGAGTACAATGCCTTAAGGCTTTATAAGTGCGGTTGAAATTGCGAATGCTATTAAAGCCACATTCGAGCGCTATATCTATAATAGGGGTTGTGCTATTTAGGAGCATTTCTTCAGCTTTAGCAATCCTTATATTGTTTAAATAGGTAATAAAGCTCATGCCGCATAAGCTCTTAAAAAGTTTTGAAAACTGTGATGTTCCAAGATCTGCGAGACGGGCCACATCAGAAAGGATTAGGTTATTTTTATAATTATCATTGATATAATTTATAGCATCCTGCATTTTTTTAATAATTAAATAACTCTTAGTACGGCTAGCAGACTGGGGGATTCTTGGAATATGCCTTAGCAAAAGAGCATGAACTTCAAGTAGCTTGCTTTTTACAAATATATGATAATAGGGGTCTTTTTTGCTTGTTTCATCTGCAATTTCTAGCAGTAAGCTACCAATTTGATGAGATATATTAATATTTAAGTTGAGATTATTAATAAGCGTATGATCCAAAAAAGAAGAAATGAATCTAGAGTTTTCCGGCCATGCAAGAGAAGAGTCAATAAATTCTGTGCTAAAGACAATTAGAATAGCCTGACAGTTAAGGTCTTCGCTATCATAAAAGTGAACATCCCCGCTGCAGCAAATACCGAATTCACCGGATGTGAGTATTTTGGTCCTAGAATTTATACTCATTCTCAGCTCGCCTTCATAGACGTAGACTAGTTCAATATCTTTGTGCCAGTGGGCCAAAAAGCTGAAACGGCTGAACTTAGAAACAAGTATGGGGAGTTCACTAGAATAGACTGGTATTTCGTAATAAGCACTCATTACGCCACCTCGGATTTTTAATATTTTATTTAAATTATAATCACAATCGTAAGATCCGTCCATTATTTATTAAAAACTGCGAGCAATGAGAAGAGAAACTTGCTATGATGACAATAAAGACTAAATCTAGATCAAGGATAAGGAGAACAAAATGGAAAAGCGACCAAGCTACTTAGACGTTAACTTAACACCAGAAGACAGAGCAAAAGATTTGGTAAGTCACATGACCTTAGAGGAAAAGGCTTCTCAGCTTAAGTATGATGCGCCTGCTGTAAAGAGATTAGGTGTTCCTTATTATAATTGGTGGAATGAGGCTCTGCATGGGGTTGCAAGAGCTGGGACAGCTACAGTATTTCCACAGGCCATAGGGCTTGCAGCGATGTTTGATGATGCATTTTTGGGGCAGATAGCAGATATTATTACCACTGAAGGACGAGCTAAATACAATGAGCAGGCAAAAAATGAAGATAGAGATATTTACAAAGGTATTACCTTCTGGTCACCTAATATTAATATTTTCAGAGATCCAAGATGGGGAAGAGGGCATGAGACCTATGGAGAAGATCCATACCTTACTTCTAGGCTTGGAGTAGCTTTTGTTAAGGGACTGCAAGGAAATGGTAAGTACCTTAAAGGAGCCGCTTGTGCAAAGCACTATGCGGTACATAGCGGACCTGAAGGAGAAAGACACAGTTTTAATGCTGTTGTATCAGATAAAGACTTATGGGAAACTTACCTGCCAGCTTTTGAAGCACTTGTTAAAGAAGCTGATGTTGAGTCTGTTATGGGAGCGTATAATGCGGTAGGCGGAGAGCCTTGCTGTGGCAGCAAGATGCTGCTTAAAGATATCTTAAGAGATAAATGGGAGTTTAAAGGCCATGTGGTATCAGACTGTTGGGCGATAAAAGATTTCCATACCAACCATATGGTTACCAGTACAGCCCCAGAGTCGGCAGCTTTAGCGCTAAAGAATGGTTGTGATCTTAACTGCGGTAATACCTACTTGCATATGTTACAAGCTTACGCCCAAGGACTTGTTACAGAAGCAGATATTACAACAAGCTGTGAGAGGCTTATGACGACTAGAATTAAGCTTGGAATGTTTGATGAGACAGAGCATGACAGTATTTCTTATGAACTTAATGACTGCAAGGCCCATCATGAGGTGTCCCTTGAAGCAGCTAGAAAGTCTGTAGTATTACTTAAAAATGATGGTATACTTCCACTTGTTAAAGATAAGCTAAAAACAATTGCCGTTATTGGTCCTAATGCGAATAATCGCAGCATACTTAAGGCGAATTATTGCGGAACAGCGTCTAAGTATACGACTTTACTAGAGGGTATTCAAGATGTGGCAGGGGAAGATATCAGAGTGTTTTACTCGGAAGGGTGTCATTTATATAAGGATAAAGTGGAGTCTTTAGCATTTCCTAATGACCGTATGAGTGAAGCACTTTCGGTAGCTAGGCTATCAGATGTAGTGATTTTATGTCTTGGTCTGGATGCAGATTTAGAAGGAGAAGAAGGCGATACCGGTAACAGCTATGCAGCAGGAGACAAATTGGATTTAAAACTTCCGGGTCTTCAGCAAAAACTATTAGAAAAGGTCACAGCACTTGGAAAGCCTGTGATTGTACTTCTAAGTTCAGGAAGTGCTCTGGCTGTAGATTATGCCGATGAAAACTGCAGCGCCATGCTTCAGACTTGGTATCCAGGTGCACTCGGTGGCCAAGCAGTAGCAGAGCTTTTGTTTGGCAAGTACTCTCCGTCAGGAAAACTGCCGGTTACTTTCTATAAAGAATCAGATGTATTACCTGATTTTACAGACTACTCCATGAAAAATAGAACCTATAGATATATAGAAAGCGCGCCGCTTTATCCTTTTGGATATGGACTGACTTATGGAAACGCTGTACTTTCTAACTTGAAAGTAAATAGAGATAGCGTAAAAGCTAAAGAAAGTGTAGAAATATCCGTAGAAGTATGCAATGAATCACAATATGATATAGAAGAAGTCGTGCAAGTTTATATAAAAGTAAAAGAGACAAAGTATGAAGTGTTAAATCATAGATTAAGGGCTTTTAAACGTATTGCACTTAAAAAGGGAGAGAACAAGACAATTACGCTCCAAGTTGATTCGCAAAGTTTAGAAGTTATAAACGATCAAGGCGATAGCATATTTGAAGGTAATGCTGTAGAAATTTATGTAGGTACAAACCAGCCTGATGAAAGGAGTAAAATACTCACACAAAAAGAAGTGTTATGCGTAGAGCTACCAATAATCAAATAAAATAATAGTAAAAAATAGGAGTATTGATGTATCATACTGTAGGACGCCAAATTACAGGTTTGCAATACTGCATTCCTAAGTCAAATTAATCCTATAGTTTTTATAGATATCTAGCCTTAATTGCATTTTTATGCGTCACATTATCCCAATTTAAAATAAGCTCTTAATGATGACTTGACATCACTAAGAGCTTATTTTAAATTGGGAGCTATTACGCTCTCGCAAAACCACTTACTATGATAAGACTATTTTTTCATTTATGCAAGATGTTTATGAACTTTTCTATGCATTCAAAAGACTGCATTTATTTTATTACTTAACCTGTCTACCATAAGGGGAGCATATCGCTCATTAGGGAGTCTTTATTATTTTATTTGAGTATTAAATAGTCGTATATTGCAGAGGAGTCTGTGGTGATCAAGCATTAATATTTCGAAATTCAGTTGGAGTAATAATTTCATGCTTTTTAAACATTCTTATAAAGGTATGTCTACTATTGAATCCACATTTGTTTGCGATATCGTCAAGGGAGAAGTTTGTTTGTACCAAAAGTAATTTTGCATGGTTAATTCTGCAAGCAGATATATAATCATAAAAAGACACTTGGAATTCTTGTTTAAATATTTTTGAGAGGTATTGTGGTGTGATATTAAGTTGTTGTGCAAACATATCCAAATATAACTCTTCATCAAAATGACTATTAATATAATCAATTAAAAAGTTAATATTAATTTTTTTAACACGCTGTTTACCTAAATAGGCAATATTCTGCAAAACGGAACAATAGTATTCTTCAAATTCTTGTATAGATAATATAGTACTGGGATTTTCTATGAGAAGACAAAATTCATTAAAGGAATTGGTGTTAATGTTTAATTCTTTTAATGACTGTTCAGTGTTTTTAATAACAGAAATATATAAGCTGCGTATTTCTGATTGTTGTAATGGTCTATAGGTTGCGTCTTGTAGAATTTTATGAATATATTCTGGTACATCAGTAAGTTGTCCTTGCACAAGTAAGTTTTTTAATTGACTTATAGATTCTAAATTAAAAATAGAAAGAACAGGGTTATTTTTACAATACTGGACTATTTTTTTACTGCTATTAGTGTAGTGTAAAGTATTTTCTGCCTCTTTAAATGATAAATGAAGTCCATCATAATCCATATGTGTATTGCCAATACTCACGTGCATATCCAATGATAAGTGAGTAGATATTATATCTACTGATGTAGTTTTTAAATATTTTAATATTTCTGTAATTCTATTTCCACCAGAATTAAATATTATACAAATCTTATTATTATTTAAAGAAATAGTAAAACTAATCATATCAGTTAAAATATCATTTTTTATTTTATGAAGAATAACATTATAAATATGATTTTTTTGTTCTAAAGGAAAATCATCTGTATAGAGGATCTTTAATATTGCAACACAAAAGCACTTATGCTTAAAATCAATGCCATTATTTCTCAAAAATTCTTGTTCATTTTCAGATATTGAATAGTCTCCTTGATAAAGAAGTTCAATTAGATAGCGTTCACGTGCTTTTGGTAGAATATTTTGCAATTTATCATGAAGTTGATTTTTATCATTGATAATAGAATCAATCTTATTGTTAATATATTGATAATCATCTATTAAAGGCCTTTCCACATCTGTTTGTGCCCCTAAACGATTTTTAATAAAAGTTACTGGATAATAAATTTTAAAGGCTATAAACACCCCCATGATACTTGCAGTTAAAATGACTAATATAATGATAATATTATACTGGATATAATTTGAATTAGATGTAATATCACGATATGGGATATATGCAAAATAAACCAATGATTGTAAAAGCGTATGTTTAGAAGAGTATCTTATTAATATTGAATGGTCAGCTAAGCTTGTAAGATTTTTTTTAAAAGAAGATAAATTCTCAGTAGAGAAAGAGCTGCTTGATGAAGCACTAGCTTCTGAAGATTGGAGCATAAAAGATCCCGAAGTATCCATAAGGATAATATTACTATTAGGAGTTATATTAGTAATATTAATAAGATTTTTAAAGTCTTTAGTTTTAATTAAAATAACAATCTTTTCTTCTTGTTTTAATCGCCCAAAACCAGAGATGAATATGGGGTAGTATGCCACATAGGTACGTTCATATTTATTGAACATTTTAATTTCAGGAAGAATTTTAAAGCTACTTCTTAAAGAAGATAGATCTTTTATTGTTTCTTCATAACTGTTATCTATAAAATAGTCACTAAAAAACTTATCTAAGGAACAGGAACCTTCTGTATTATACATTATATTAGAACCAAAATTGTAATAATGAATATCTGAAATATTGATATTGTACGTTCTGGTTTTTCTTAATTTAGCAATAAATTCAAGTTTATTATAAAATTGAGTTTCATCAGATAATTTCTTAAATGTTTCTTCTTCAGATAAATTAATAGAAAGATGAAGAAAGGTATAAAGTAAATCATCTGTATTTTTTGAAATATATTCTAGCTGTTGCTCATATTTCTTGTTTAGCTCTTTTATATAGTATGTAGTATTTATTTTATAAAATAGTAATAGATAGACAGTTAAAATGGATATAGGTATAAAAATTAATAGTAATATCTTCATAAAAGTTAAGCTTTTTAAATTTGCTTTATTTTTTTTCATTTTTAATACCCCTTAATATATATTTAAGTTTATGATAATCTTATTTTAGTCTCTTTTATACAATTTATCTAGTTATAAATATAATACCATTATGAATTTTAGGTATAATACTTATCGAATTATATAAAATAATAACATTTAAAACCTAAATTTTAATATTATAACTATATTTATTGCAAACATAATGCTAACATTTAGATATATTAACTAAAGGGGTGAGGAAGTATTAAACCGAATCAGAAACACTTATATAAAAATATCAATATGAAGAGGTGAAAAAAATGAATAGAGGGGAAATAATATTAAAAGGTGTAGAAGATATATATCATAAAAAGAAAAAAAGTAAAAAATTCAATATAAAAAACAATAGCTCGCCTAAATTGATGGTGTCTTTAGTAAAAAATTGGCAATTATATACAATGCTTTTATTACCTATTACATTTTATATTGTTTTTATGTATACACCTATTATAGGTAATATAATCGCTTTTAGGAAATATCAACCCGGAGGGTCCATTTTTGGAATACAGTGGGTAGGAATGAGATACTTTAATATGTTTCTTTCCGATGCTAAGTTTTGGAGTGTATTTAAAAATACAGTTATTTTAAGTTTAAGCAGCTTAGTTATTGGATTTCCAATGCCTATTATTTTTGCTTTATTTCTTAATGAATTAAAGAGTTTGAAATTTAAAAAATTGGTTCAAATAACCTCTTATTTACCACATTTTTTATCTACAATTATTATTTGTGGAATGATTATGGAGGTGCTAGCACCAAATACAGGAATAATTAACCGACTGATTACTACATTGGGAGGAAGTAGCATTAGTTTTATGCAAAATCCAAATTGGTTTAGACCAGTATATATTATATCAGGTATTTGGCAGAACCTAGGATGGGAAGCTATTATTTATATTGCGGCACTAACCAATGTGGATCAACAATTATATGAAGCTGCTTCAATAGACGGAGCAAATAAATTTCAACAAATGATCCATGTAAGTTTGGCAGGTATTGCACCTACTATAATTATTATGTTGATTTTAGCCATAGGGAAGTTAATGACAGTAGGTTATGAAAAAGTATTATTATTATATAATCCAATGACTCTTGACAAGGCTGATATTATTTCCACTTATGTGTATAGATTAGGGATAGAAGCAAATCAATACAGTTATGCAACTGCAATTGGTTTGTTGGAATCTGTAATAGGATTAACGCTAGTTATTATAGCGAATAAAGTTTCTCGTAAAGTTTCAGAATCGTCTTTATGGTGAGGTGAGGTAGATGAAAAAAAAGATAAGTATGTTTAATGCCTTAAATTATATTGTGATGTCATTTATTATTTTTATTACGTTATATCCTTTCTTATGGTTAATGGCTACTTCTCTAAGTAGCGGGGCAGCAGTTGCAGCTGGGAAAGTTGCTTTTTACCCCAAGGGTTTTAATACAGAATCTTACAAATTATTATTTAAGCAAGTGCAGTTTTGGCAATCTTATCAAAATACTGTTTTTTATACTGTTTTTGGAACTATAATTTCTTTGATTATGACAATATTATGCGCTTACCCCTTATCAAAGAAATACCTTTCTGGTAATCGTTTATTGATAGGATTTATGGTTGCTACCATGTTTGTACAAGGAGGAATGATACCTAGTTATTTAGTTGTTATTAGTCTGGGAATGAGGAATTCTATTTGGGCCATTTTAATCCCGGGAGCCATTTCTACATATAATATGATTATTATGAGGACATTTTTCCAATCAATTCCACCATCTTTAGAGGAAGCTGCTATGATAGATGGTTTAAATCATTTTGGGATTTTGAGAAAAATCTATTTACCGTTATCTAAACCTATTATCGCAACTATGACTCTGTTTTATGCTGTAGATAAATGGAATGCTTGGTTTAAACCACTGCTTTACTTAGATAAACCTAAATTATTCCCTGTATCATTATATTTAAGGAACATTGTGTTTGGGACACAACTTGCATTAAAGGATGGGCAAGTTTCAACAGGAGAAATGAGTAATATTTATATGACCATTAAATCTACGGCTATTATTTTAGTTGTAATTCCTATTCTATGTATTTATCCTTTTATTCAGAGATATCTTATAAAAGGTATGATGTTAGGATCTGTAAAGGAATAACATTAAATTAAAATTATTTTGACAAACTTAGTAAGTCATGACTATTGTTACATTAAATTATAGTGTTGCAATGTTCATTGGATTTATAACAATTATTATTAAGGGGGAATTAGAATGAATAAAATTTTTATGAAAAAGCTACTAGGTACCTCATTAGCAGTAGCCATGTTATCGTCAATATTTAGCGGATGTGCTAAAGCTCCAGATAACACCAGCACTGCAGTTAGTGAAACAAAAAACAAGATAAGTGAAAAGGATAGTACAAGTGAGCCGCTCACAATTACGATGCTATACCGAGATGAAGGAAGTTATCCATATCAAGAAAATTGGCTAATTTTCAATGAGATTTTGAAAAGAAAAAATGTGAAATTAGAAGCAGTAGTAGTTCCTAATTCAGACTGGGAGACAAAAGCAAATATGTTAATGAGTATGGGAGATGCTCCTGATTTTATTCCTCGCATGTATGCGTCAAGTGAAACGCAATATGTAAACTCTGGCTCACTAGTTGCTATATCTGACCATTTGGATAAAATGCCTAATTTTAAAAAAAGAATAGAGCAGTATAACGTTCAAAAAGAAATTGAAGATCAGTTAACTCAGCTTGATGGAAAAGCCTATCTTGCACCAAGTATTCATGAAATTCCATGGATAGAAGTCTATATGGCATATCGTACAGACATATTGGATCAAGAAGGTCTTAAAATACCTACAACAATAGATGAACTATATGAGGTTAGCAAGAAGTTAAAAGAAAAATATCCGAATCAATATATTTGGAGTGACAAGTGGAATGGAAATAATAGTACACATTTAACCGAGGGAGCTTTTGGTGCTCGTGCTATTGGCTGGAACTATGGTAATGGATTAAATTATAATGATGAGAAAGATGAATTTTATTTTGATCCTATTTCAGAAGGATATAAAGAATGGCTAAAGTTTATGAATAAGATGGTAAAAGAAGAATTATATGATCCAGAGACTTTTATTAAAACAGGTGATCAGATTGTTGAAGGACTTTCTACTGGAAAGACATTTATGAGTATATCAAATATTAATGAAACAATTGAATGGAATGAATTTGGAAAAGAAAGTGTAGGGGAAGAATTTAATTTTACACAGTTTTTACCACCAATGGGTATTAAAGGTAATCAAGGAAAACGTTCAGGTCGTTTAGAAGCCGGATTTATAATTCCCAAAACGACTGAGGAGAGTGGGAAGTTAGATGAGGTAATAGAATTTCTCGATTGGCTATATTATTCGGAAGAAGCTGAAGAATTAGTATATTGGGGAGTAGAGGGTGAAACTTTTAAAAAGAATTCTGATGGAAACAATGTACCTATAGATGGCGTTACTTACAGGTGGATGAATCCAGGTGCAGAAAAAGATATGAGAAAGGATTTTGGTGTGGGCAATTTGTCTTTTATGGGTTCAACAAGTCAAAAGACGAGATATGGATTAATGCCACCAGAAGAACGAAAATTACAAGAAGCATATTTAAAGGAAAGACCAGTTCAAAAACCTATACCTAATATTTCCATTACAGAGGAACAACAAGAACAATATAATTTATTAAATACAAACTTAAGTGATTATGCCAAACAAATGTATATCCAATTTATTGTACAAGAGCGGGATATAGACAAAGAATGGGATTCTTATATTTCTGAACTTAAGAAAAAAGGATTAGATGACTATATGAAAATTGTAACAGAATCATATAATGCCACAAAAGAAGCAAAAAAGAAATAGATAATCAAAAGTGAAGAAGTGCAATAGAATAGATATTGCATTTCTTCATGAAAGGATGTATATAAGCATGAAGTTATTAAATAATACTAAAATTGTGGTATTAGATGATGATCCTACAGGATGTCAGACAGTTCATGACATCACGGTGTATACGTGTTGGGATAAACATACACTGTTTCAGGCATTTCTGCAAGAAGGTAATATGTTTTTTATTATGACCAATTCCAGGAGCTTTTCAAAAGAAAAAACAGAGAGAGTACATAGAGAAATTATAAACAACATTGTAAGTGTAGGATACCAAACGGGAAAGGA
Organism: uncultured Clostridia bacterium; assembly: GCA_937921505.1. Lineage (GTDB taxonomy): Bacteria > Bacillota > Clostridia > Lachnospirales > Cellulosilyticaceae > FMMP01. The sequence continues at coordinate 25,356 of CAKZUB010000009.1, forward strand.
CTACATTATTGTTAGTAGAGGAGACTCGACCTTGCGAGGGCATTATCCGTTAGAAACAGATGTAATTAAAAAAACATTAGAAGAAACTGGATTAGAGATAGATGGAGAAATTATTTGTCCGTTTTTCTCTGAAGGTGGAAGAATTACAAAGGATAATATTCACTACGTTATACAAGATAATTTAGAAATTCCATGTGCTGAAACAGAGTTTGCAAAAGACAAAACTTTTGGGTACTCTCAATCTCATTTAGGGAAGTATGTAGAAGAAAAAACAAATAGTCAATACTTGGCACAAGATTTAATCTACATTAGTTGTGAGGACTTACAAGAAGGCAATATAGATAAGGTTAGTAGACAAATAGCTTCGTGTAAAAACAACAAAATTATTGTAAATTGTACATCTTATAAAGAATTAGAAGTTTTTATAAAGTGTTTAGAGTATCAACTAAGTTTAGGAAAGCATTTTGTTTTTCGAACAGCAGCATCTTTTGTAAAGGTGTTAGGGCATTTAGAACATCGAGCCTTACTATTAAAGAAGCATATATTAGGACGTTCAGAAAATATAGGTGGATTAATTGTAGTAGGTTCACACACACTTAAAACAACTTTACAATTAAGTTATTTAAGACAATATACTCATATAAAGGACTATGAAGTGAGTGTTGACGAGATCTTGAAGGGAAATAGTAGAGACGTTATTAAGGAAGCAATTTGGCATATAGAGCAGTCTCTTAAGCAAAATAAGACAATTGTCATTTTTACACAAAGAAATCTCATTTCAGATAGTAATCCTCAAAAAAGTTTAGACATATCCGTAACGATATCATATGCCATAACAGAAATAGTGAACAGCCTAGCAATTATTCCGGCTTTTGTGATTTCTAAAGGAGGTATTACAGCAGCAGATATCGCTACAAGAGGAATGAATATAAAAAAAGCTATAGTACTAGGGCAAATAGAGCAAGGAGTTCCAGTGTGGAAGTCCCTAACAGAAGGAAAATATTATGATGTTCCTTATATCATTTTTCCAGGGAATGTTGGAGATGACACAATGTTACTAGAAGTTTATCAAAAATTAGAGACAAGAGAGGTGAGAGATGAAGGATAAAGTTGCTATTATTCATACAAGCACAGTTTCATTAGAGGAATTAAAGAGATTATTCGAAGAATTTATGCCGCAGGTAGAGCTTATCAATATTATTGATGATAGTTTGTTAAATGAAGTAAAGTTAAATAATGGGTTAACACCGGGTGTTATTAAAAGAATATGTATTTATGCACAACAAGCTCAAAACATGGGAGCGAAGATTATCTTAAACCAATGTTCTTCTGTTGGAGAAGCAGTAGACATTGCTAAGCAAACCATTCATATTCCTTATATAAAAATTGATGAACCCATGGCATCTAAAGCAGTAGAAATAGGTAAGCGCATTGCTGTAATAGCTACAGTAAGTTCAACTTTGGAACCAAGTTGTAGACTTATAAAAAGAGCAGCAGAGAATATAAATAAGGAAGTAATAATTACCCCCTATCTAGTAGAAGGAGCCCTAGATATTTTAATGAAAGAAAATAATGTTAAAAAGCATAATCAACTAGTGTTAGAAACTATAAAAAAAGCTGAAAAAGAAAATGATGTCATTGTATTAGCACAAGGAAGCATGATTGTTATGCTTCCATATTTAGAAGAAATAACAAAGACTGTATTAACAAGCCCTAAAATGGGAGTGCTAAATGTACAAAAAATACTAGAAGGGATGTGCCAATAAATGTTTATTCAAGAGCAATTAAAACAAATACCAGTAGTTGGAGAGTATGATGTCATCGTATGTGGAGGAGGGACAGCAGGATTTCCAGCAGCTATTGCAGCAGCAAGAGCGGGTGCAAAAGTTGCGGTGATTGAAAGATATGGATTTTTAGGTGGTGTCCCTGCATATTGTATCATGCCAGCATGGCATAGCATAGAAGCATATCATTCGGATATGCTTGAAGAGTTTTGTAATCGTATCGTAGATTCAGGGCCTGGGCCTAACCCTTTACAATCAAAACATGCAGAGCCTGAGTATATTAAGAAAGTGGCACTGCAAATGGCTGACGAAGTAGGGGTAGATTTAATTTTACATTCATTATTTGTTGAAACAGTAAAAGAAGGAGATTGCATAGTTGGTGTTATTACTGAAAGTAAATCCGGAAGGAGAGCCTATAAAGCTAAAGTCTTTATTGATGCAACAGGAGATGGAGACGTGGCCTTCAAAGCAGGGGCTGAGTATACAAAAGGTAATGCTCAAGGGGTCACTCAAGGAATGACCATAAGATTCAGAATTGGAAATATCGATTTTGAAAGATATTTTGATTGGGTGAGCCAAAATAAACAGTACTATTTTAATGTTTCAGACGATGAACTTAATGCACGCAGAGAATGTGCTAAAAAAGGTATAGAATTTTATATGTCTGCTGACTTAGCAGAGTTTTATAAAAAGTTTGATAATAACGGAAAGAGCCTACCTGTCTTAAGTTATTTTAATTCAAGTAGCATTAGAAAAAATGAATTATCAGTTAATGCTACAAGAGTTTACAACGTAGATGGAACCAAGCAAGAAGATTTAGCATATGCAGAGGTGCAGTGCAGAAAACAAGAGTATGCGTTATATGAATTCTTAAAAGAGCATGTGCCAGGATTTGAACAAGCTATTATTATTGAAACGGCCATGCAAATTGGAGTAAGAGAAACGAGATGTATCGTAGGAGAATATATTTTAACAGAAGAAGACTGTCGCAAGGAAACAGAATTTGAGGATACAGTTGCACTTAATCCAGTAGCATTTGACTTGCATGATGCAACCTATTCTTGTGAAATATTAGACACAAAAGTAAGGGTTCCGTTTCGTTGTTTATTACCTAAAGGGGTAAAAGGCATTATGGTAGCTGGAAGATGCGTTTCTACAGACCATGTAGCCAATGGTTCTGTAAGAAGAATGCACACAGCTTTTGATTTAGGGCAAGTAGCAGGTATAGCTGCAGCGTTATGTGTTCAAAAAAATGTACTACCCTCTGAGCTAGCGTTTTCAGACTTAAAAGAAGAACTAAAAAAGTATGGTGCTATTAAATTTTAGAACTGAGTTATTAAGTAATCGAAAGGGAATGATAATATGAAACTCTCAGAAGCAATTGTAGCCATTATGATAAAAGAAGGCATAACAGATGCCTTTGGTATTCCAGGCGCTGGTATTAACTCGTTATATCATGAAATGGATAAGGTACAAGATAAAATTAAGCACTATACAATGCGCCACGAAGAATCTTGTGTACATGCTGCTAGTGGTTACTACAGATCGAGTGGTAAGATGGCAGTAGCTCTTTGCACTTCGGGTCCTGGAGCAACAAACTTTATAACAGGTATTTATACGTCTAATATTGACTCTATTCCACTTGTTGCGATTACAGGTCAAGGGGTAAGAGCACTAATGGGGAAAGATGCTTTTCAATGTGTAGATATGGTAGAGATTGCAAAGCCGATTTCTAAATTAGCAGTATGCTTAACAAATCCTAAGACAGCGGTTGATGAAGTTATTAATGCATTTAAAGTTGCTAAAGAAGGAAAACCAGGCGTTGTTGTAATAGACTTACCATTAGATATGCAGCAGTGTGAAGTTGAGTTTGACCCAGCAACTTACGTGCCAACGACTGTAACAAACCCTAAAGCGTCTCCAGCTGCAATCAAGGTAGCTATGGATATGCTAGCTGATGCAAAAAATCCTGTTATTCTAATGGGTGGTGGGGTTATTCTTGCTCAGGCGCAGGAAGAACTTGTGAAGTTTGCTGAAATCATGCAAATCCCAGTTGTTACAACTTATATGGCTAAAGGTGGTATTCCAGTAAATCATCCACTTAATGCTGGCAATCCAGGAATTCAAGTAGGGCAGCCAATTGGTAATAAAGTATTTGTAGAATCCGATGTGGTTCTTGCAATTGGTAATCGTTTTACAGACAGACACACGGGTGCTATTGGTGTTTATCGAGGAAGTAGAAAATTTATTCACATTAATGTAGAAAGAAAAGAAATTGGTAAAATATTTACACCCGACTTGGGTATTGTAGGTGATGCAAAGGATGCCATAGCTCAATTACTTACAGCTGCTGAAAATATTGGTCAGGAAAAAGGCTCAGCACGAGTTGCTGAAATCCCTAAACTTCAAGTTTCTATGAAGAGAAAGGTAGACCATGACTGTGTACCTATTAATCCACATAGAGTATTTGATGAGTTAAATAAAGCCTTTGATGATGATACGATGTTCACAACGGGTTGTGGTATTACTCAAATTTGGTCTGGTCAATTACAGGAAATTAATAAACCTAAAAGATATTTAGTATCTGGTGGTAGTGGGACACTTGGATATGATATTCCAGCAGCATTTGGAGCCATGCTTGGTGATAAGAAAGGAAATAAAGCAGTATGTGTTATGGGCGATTTTGGATTCACCTTCCATGTACAAGAGATTGCAACAGCAGCAACAAATAATGTACCGCTTATCGTATGTATTGTAAATAATGCTTATTTAGGACTAATCAGACAAAATCAAAAATTTGCTTATGGCTATGAATATGGCGTTGCAATGCCAGAAAATCAAGCTACAATGGACTATGTAAAAGTAGCAGAGGGATTCGCTTGCGAAGGCGAAAGAGTATTTAAGCCAGAAGATATTGCAAAAGCATTTGAAAGAGCCAAAAAAGCTACAAAACCATATATTATTGACATTGTTTGTGAACCACAAGCACACTGTTCAATGGGTCAAGATATTGAAAATGTAAAAGAATTTAATGCAGAATAAATAAAGTTGAAATAAGGGCAGCGATGCCCTTATTTCATAAAATAAATTAAAAGAGGTGTAAAAATGAAGGATTCTATCCATAAGTATTTTCAGGTGGGTTTAATTTCATTTATGGCCTATCCATCAACCCTTAGAGGTGAAGACCCAAATATAGTAGACGTGCTAAAGAAGACTGTTGTGGATGAATATTTTGATGCAATAGAAATCAATTGGATTAAAGATGATCAAAAGAGAGCAGAAGCCAAAAAACTCTTAGAAACCTCACATTTAAAAGTATGCTACGGTGCACAGCCAAGGCTTCTGACAACGGGTTTAAATGCTAATGATATTGATGAAGAAGGTAGACAAAAGGCAGAAGATACATTAATCCAAGCGATTGATGAAGCAGACTACTTAGGTGCTAGAGGAATTGCTTTTTTATCAGGGAAATGGAAAGAGGAAACAAAAGACTTAGCCTATGAGCAGCTTATAAAAACGACAAGGAATCTTTGCAGCTATGCAAAAACAAAGAATATGCAAATTGTTTTAGAAGTATTTGATTACGATATTGCAAAGGCTTCACTAATTGGACCAGCTCCATTAGCAGCAAAGTTTGCGGCTGATATAAGAACAACTCATAGCAACTTTGGACTTATGATTGATTTATCACATATTCCAATGACTTATGAAACATCAAGGTTTGTTATTCAAACTCTAAAACCGTATTTAGTACATTTTCATATTGGGAATACAGTAGTTGATGATGCAAGTGCAGAAGGTTATGGAGATGAACATCAAAGATTTGGATTTCCCAATAGTAGAAATGATGTGACACAAGTTCTTGACTTCTTAAAAGTGCTTAAAAATGAAGGATTTTTTAATAGTGAAGAGCCTTATGTACTTTCTTTTGAAGTTAAGCCTTGGAAAGATGAGGACTCAGATGCTGTTGTAGCCAATGCCAAAAGAGTTTTAAATAGAGCTTGGGCATTATTAGAAGACTAATAATTGATAGAGGTGAGAAAATGGAAATTGTCGTTTTAGATGGTTATACGTTAAATCCAGGTGACCTCACATGGGAAAGATTGGAAAAATTAGGAAATTTAACAGTATATGATAGAACGCCCGCTGACAAAATTGTAGAGAGAATAGGCGATGCAGAAATCGTTTATACAAATAAAACGCCCTTAACAAAAGAAGTATTTGAAGTTTGCACGCATATTAAATTTATAGGTGTTTTAGCAACAGGTTATAATGTTGTTGATGTGAAGGGTGCTAAAGATAAAAACATACTTGTAACAAACATTCCAACCTATGGAACAGTTGCTGTTGCACAATATACGATTGCACTGCTTCTTGAAATTTGTCATCATATTGGAGAACACTCTCAAGCAGTAAAAAAGGGTGATTGGACCAACAATGTAGACTGGTGTTTTTGGAATTATCCACTCATTGAGCTTGCAGGTAAAACTATGGGGATTATAGGATTTGGTAGAATTGGTCAAGCGACCGCCAAGATTGCACAGGTTTTAGGCATGAATATTCTAGCTGTAGATAATAACCAAATAGATGAGCTTATTAGCGAAACATGCAAATATGTAGAGTTGGATGAGTTGTTAGCTCATTCACATGTAGTCGTTTTACATTGTCCGTTATTCCCATCTACAGAAGGGATTGTTAACAAAGATAATATTGCTAAGATGAAGGATGGCGTTATTATTATTAATGATTCAAGGGGCCCACTTATTGTTGAGGAAGATCTAAGGGATGCTCTTAATAGTGGTAAGGTAGCAGCGGCAGCATGTGATGTTGTCTCCACTGAGCCGATTAAAATGGATAGCCCATTATTAGAAGCTAAAAACATAATTATTACACCACATATTGCATGGGCACCAACAGAATCTAGAAAAAGACTAATGGACATTGCCGTAGATAACTTAGAAGCCTTTATAAAAGGGAATCCTATTAATATTGTAAATAAGTAATATTAAGTTGCTGTAAAAAGGCTGAGCTTTCCTTATTATAACTGGTGGAATGAAGCACTTCATGGGGTGGCAATAGCATATTTGAAGGTAATGCTATAGAGATTTATGTAGGTGCCAATAAGGATGTAGTATAATAGCCCCTCTCTAAAAAGATAAGATCTTTTTAGAGAGGGGCTATTATCATGTTTGATTAACGGGTCTTCTAGCCCTTGCTACAACGCTTTATGGCTTTAGCAGTTGGCGCATGACCTAAAATGCGTTTATAAGCACGATAAAACACAGAATAATCGTGAAAGCCTACACTTAGAGCAGCGTCCATAGCTGATTTGCCTTGCATAATATATTGATTAGCCATAGCGATGCGTTTATAGTTAATATATTGTACCAGCGTTGTTCCGGTAGCCTTTCTAAACACTTTATTAAGGTGATGTTTACTGATGAAAAACCTAGAGGAAATAGCATCTAATGTAATACGCTCAGTTAAATGATTATTAATGTAGTGTATGATTTTTGTTACTGTCTGTGAAATATGTTCAGGTGTTGCAAGAGACTTTGTTTGTTTACTCATATAAAGAATCTGAGAGAGCAGAGATTGTACTGCGATGGCGATCGCCATATCTCTCATCTCACCCGGCATATCTTTGCAAGCCGATAGATTTTCAAAATAATGCTGTAGTCTAAAATCTTCAACATCTTGATAATAAATATCCGATTGTGAGGTAGTTTGATGAAATGGGAAAAGGAGTAAAAGCCTATTTTCAGCAGGAATAATCTGTGAAGAAAAATGCAATGTATAGCGTTCATAAGCAGAGTCAGTTTTTACTTTTACACCGTGCAAAATATTAGGAGATATCATTAAAATGCTGTGAGGCGTTGGCGTATAATGTTTTCCTTCAACTAAATAACTGACATCACCACTGATGAAGTAATAGACTTCATAGGAGTTATGACAATGAATCATATAATCATTATGATGCGTAAAATCAAGAGCATGCCCAAAGTGAAGACCCTCTTTATTATATGAAATGTAATCCATCAAAACATCTCCTTTCTATAATATATTTAGTATAGCTAACAAGCGCTATATTTGCAATGTAATGAGTCCGCATTACAATGGTGTATGTATGCTGAAGTACTATAATCAAATCATATATCAAATCTGTTCAAATAAAAATATGAGGTGAGTAAGATGGTTTTAGGCGCACAGCTTTATACAGTAAGAGATTATATTCAAAATGAAAAAGATATTCCATTTACATTAAAAAAGATTGCAGAAATGGGCTATACAACAATCCAAGTATCAGGTATGGGGAAGATCAAACCAGAAGTACTTAGAGAAATTTGTGATGAATTATCTTTAAAAATTATTCTTACGCATACTGATCCGAATCGTATTTTGAATGAAACAGAAGAAGTTATTAAAGAACACACTATTTTTGGTTGTGACTATATTGGACTAGGTGGCATGCCAGAAAAGTATAGGAGACCTGAGTGGATTGAGCATTTTGCTATGGATTTTAAAGAACCAGCGCGTAAAATGGCAGATGCAGGCAAGCTTTTTATGTATCATAACCATAATTTCGAATTTGAAAAGTTAAATGGCAAACGTATGATGGAAACACTGATGGAAGACTTTTCACCAGAAGAAATGGGAGTTACATTAGATACTTATTGGGTACAGGCAGCAGGTGCAGATATTTGTGAATGGATTGATATTCTAAAAGATAGAATTCATTGTGTACATTTAAAAGACATGACAGTAAGAGGATACGCGCAGTTGATGGCTCCGGTCATGGAAGGGAACATTAACTTTAAGGCAGTGTTGAAAAAGATAGAGGAAGTAAATACAACGCAATATTTATTGGTAGAGCAAGATACTTGTGAGGGTAGTCCGTTTGATTGTTTACAAACAAGCTATAAAAATTTAGCGAAACTAGGCTATAAATAGGAGTGTGCTTATTATGAAAAAAGTTAAACTTGGTATTATAGGGGTAGGCAATATGGGAACTACTCACTCAAAACAGGTGGCAAGCGGAGAAATAGAGGGAATGGAATTAGTTGCTGTAGCAGATCGAAGTGAAGCGCGCAGAAGCTGGGTGAAAGAAAACTTGCCAGACACCACTACAATCTTTGATGAGGGAGATCAGTTGATTAAAAGTGGTCTGTGTGATGCAGTATTAATAGCAACGCCACACTATCAGCATCCAGAGCTTGCGATCAAAGCATTTGAAAACGGGTTACACGTTTTGTGTGAAAAGCCAGCAGGGGTGTATACAAAGCAAGTAAGGCAGATGAATGAAGTAGCAGCGAAGTATGACTTAGTGTTTGCGATGATGTTTAATCAAAGAACAAATCCACTCTACCGCAAAATGTATGAGCTCATTCATAGTGGAGAGCTTGGAGCTATTAAACGTGTTAACTGGATTGTAACGGATTGGTATAGAACACAGGCATACTATGATTCTGGACTTTGGCGTGCAACGTGGGCGGGAGAAGGCGGAGGGGTTTTATTAAACCAATGCCCGCATAACCTTGATTTAATACAGTGGATTTGTGGTATGCCAAGTAAAGTACAGGCTTTTTGTCATAATGGTAAGTGGCATGATATTGAAGTTGAAGATGATGTTACGGCATACCTTGAGTATCCAAACGGCGCAACAGGCGTGTTTATAACTTCAACAGCAGATTGCCCAGGGACTAATAGATTTGAAGTTACTTTAGAAATGGGTAAGCTTGTATGTGAAGATGGGCAGCTCGTACTTTATAAGTTAGACCAAAATGAAAGAGCATATTGTAAGAGCGCCACAGGTGGCTTTACCATTCCGGGTGTGACGTGTATTAAGGTTGAAACGGAAGGAGAAAATATGCAGCATAAAGGTATATTAAAATCTTTTGCAGAGCGCATTTTATACGGAAAACCTCTTGTTGCAGAAGGCAAAGAAGGTATTAATGGTTTAACACTTTCTAATGCGATGCACCTTTCAAGCTGGCTAAGTAAGCCAATTGATCTGCCTTTTGATGAGACATTATTTTTAGAAGAATTAGGTAAGAGAAGTGCAATCTCTAGGCAGAAGACGACAGATGTTGTTTTTCTTGATACAGAAGGCAGCTATGGCGTAAAATAATTATATTAAGAGGTGAATGGGCAGTGAGAAGTGCAATTATAGGGTGTGGCAGTATTGCAAAAATACACGCAGGAGCTATTTGTAATTTACCGGGAAATAAGCTTGTAGCATTTGCAGATTGTAACCTAGAAAAAGCTAAGGATTTGAAAAAAAGTTTCGGAGATGATCAAAGTAAAGCTTATGCTAGCTTAGAAGAAATGATAGCAAAAGAAGAAATAGATGTTTTGCATATCTGTACCCCTCACTATTTACATGTTCCTATGGCAGTTTATACGCTATCACGTCATATCAATGTTTTTATGGAAAAACCTCCAGCTATCTCTTGGCAAGAATTTAAAGAGTTGCAATCTATTAAGACAACTGCAAAACTAGGCGTATGTTTTCAAAATAGATATAATAAAAGTGTAGAAGCCATAAAAGAGGTGCTACTCTCAGGTAAAGCCGGTCAAATACTTGGAGCTCGCGCCTTTGTAACATGGCAGCGTGATGAAAAGTATTATACAGAAAGTGATTGGAGGGGGAGCCAGGCGGCGGAAGGCGGCGGAGCACTTATTAATCAAGCTATCCATACTTTAGATTTGCTAACCTACTTTATAGGCACACCTACTTCTGTAGAAGCAACAACGATTAACCATCATCTAAGAGGAATCATAGAAGTAGAGGACACGGTGGAAGCTTATATTCAGTTTGAGAATATAGCAGCTAGCTTTTATGCAACAACAGCATTTTGCATGAATGCACCTGTTTTAATAGAGCTTGTTTGTGAGAATAGGATCATTCGCATGGAAGATACAGAAGTAACTTATATTTTCCAAGATCATACCAAAGAAACCTTATCTTTTAAGATGGAACAAGGTTTAGGGAAAGACTATTGGGGGCAGGGACATCTTCTGTGTATTAAAGATTTCTATTATTGTTTAGAAACTGGGAACCCTTTTAAAATTGATGTGCAAGAAGTAGCACAGGTCATGCAGTTAATGCTAGGTATTTATGAATCATCAAAGAATAAGTCGGTAGTGTACTTTTAAAGTTGTGTGATAGACCATTGAAATCTATATAGAGGAGGAAAGCATTTATGCAAAAAAGCAGTGGTATGAACTATGCGCCAAAAGGAAAGATGGCACCTGTAGTTAAAGATAAGGAATTTGCATTCGCGGCAATTGCCTTAGATCATGGGCATATTTATGGGATGTGTAATGGACTTATAGAGGCTGGTGCTTGGTTAAAATATGTGTATGATCCAGATGTAAAAAAAGTTGAGGGATTTTGCAAAACTTTTCCAGATGTGAAGGTAGCACAAAGTGAAGCGGAAGTATTAGCAGATGAAGAAATTAGACTAGTAGCAGGCGCAGCAGTGCCTTCTAAAAGGTGTGCACTAGGGCTGCGGGTAATGGATGCGGGCAAAGACTATTTTACTGATAAGACACCTTTTACAACGCTTGAACAATTAGAACTAGCCAAAGCAAAGGTCAAAGAAACAGGCAAGAAATATATGGTCTATTTCAGTGAACGACTTCACGTAGAAAGTGCAGTTTATGCAGGGCAGCTTATTAAAGAGGGCGCAATTGGCAAGGTGGTTCAAGTATTGGGACTTGGCCCTCATAGGCTTAGTGCTAAGAGCAGACCAGAATGGTTTTTTAAAAAAGAAAACTACGGTGGCATATTATGTGATATTGCAAGTCATCAAATTGAGCAATTTTTATACTATGCAGATGTGAAGGAAGCGACGGTTACCAAAAGCCAAGTTGGAAACTTTAACAACCCAGAGTATCCAGAGCTTGAAGACTTTGGAGACGCTATGCTAGTTGGAGATAATGGTTCAACCCAGTATTTTCGTGTAGATTGGCTGACACCAGATGGACTCGGTACATGGGGGGATGGCAGAACCATTATTTTAGGAACAGAAGGTTATATTGAGCTGCGTAAGTATATTAATATAGCAACTGATCAAAGAGGAGACCATGTTTTTATAGTTAATGGCAAAGGAGAACAACATATCTGTGTAGCGGGCAAGGTAGGTTATCCTTTTTTTGGAGAACTTATCTTAGATTGTATCCATAGAACTGAAAAAGCCATGACACAAGAACATGCCTTTAAAGCTGCTGAGCTTTGTTTAAAAGCGCAGCAGCAAGCAGTAAAGATCAAATAGGCATCTCATCACAAGTAGGAGCAACATGGAAAGAAACAGTTGAAGTCTACCGTAAGCCGATGCTCGCAGATTATTTAATTACAAGTACGAATGTTATTACAGAAGATGGCAAGCTTATGAATCAAGACAGTTCGGGCAACCGCTCAGCAGCTTATGTGTAACTTTACTACAATTGTACATAATGGAAGAAAATTTCCGGGTAGGTATAGTATTTATATGAAAGCAGAAGATATGGGTTTCTAAAAAATGGTGAAATATTACACGCAAAGGTATTGGTGGATAATTGACATTTATATTGCAATTTAATTGCTTTTGTAATAAGCTATTATTATATATCTCCTTTTTTTGTTTGTTTTCATTGATTCAAACAATACTATAAAGGAGACTTTTTACTATAGCTTTTTAACACCTAGTTAATATTTTAATTTTGGGAAGGGCATACTTATGAAGGTAGCAAAAAGTAAACGTTTTTTAGAACCAATAGGAAATCGATCGGTAGTTGATAAAGTGATAGACCGCATAACAAGTGCTATTGTAGAAGGTGAACTTGTGCCAGGCAGTAGGCTACCAACAGAAACAGAATTAGGGGAAGCGTTTGGAGTAGGAAGAAACTCTATACGTGAGGCTATAAAGACACTAGTCTCTCTAGGTATTTTAGAGATTAAAAGATCAGAGGGGACTTTTGTAAGAAAAGAATTTTCTGAGCAGATGATTAATCCTTTATTATATGGGCTTATATTAGAAAAGGATTCTTCAAAATCCATTATAGAATTACGAAGAATATTTGAGGTGGGAACAATTCAGGCAGCTATCTCTAAAGTAGATGAAAAGCAACTTAAAATAATTAAAGAAACACTAGATGCATTAATAGCCTTATTAAATGCTCCAAACCCTAATTATCAAGAAGTTTTAGAAGCAGATATTGCTTTTCATAAAGCCATTGAACAATCATTAAATAATCATCTTATTCTTAGAATTAGTGATTTTATTACAAAGCTTACTTATTCTTCAATCGGAAGAACTATTCGTAAGCATATAGAAAGTGGTAATGCACAGTTTCTTGTTGAGACACATACCAAGATCTTTAACTTATTATTAAATAGAGATGTAGATACAGTAGAAGAAGTAATGGATGAAAGTTATATGTACTGGAAAGATTCTTTGTAAAATATAAAGTATAAAAAAAGGATGATAAGAATTTAAAATAATTCTTATCATCCTTTTTTAAAAAGATTCAATTCTAAGAGAAGTTACTGTATAAAATAACCAAACAAAACTTTTTTGAGTACTCATATTGATAATTAAGTAAATAAGCAGTATACTCTTATTAAACGTAGGACGTACTACGTATAATGTACGGAAGATATGACATATCATTTAAAGAAATACTAGTAGAGGGATGGGTAACAAGTAATAAGATCAGAAGAATTGATTAATAAAAGACAGGAGATGGGGGAAATGCAAAATAGTGTAGAAAAAGTAAAGGATCTGGAGAAAAAGGCTATAGAGCTTAGAAAAACTTTACTTACGATGATCTATAAAGCACAGTCTGGACATCCAGGGGGCTCACTTTCGGCCACAGATATTATAACAGCTTTATATTTTAGCGAGATGAACATAGATCCTAAAAATCCTAAGTGGGAAGAGCGTGATCGTTTTGTTCTTTCAAAAGGACATGTTTGTCCAGTTCTTTATTCAGCACTTGCTATGAAAGGTTATTTTGGTCAAGAGCATATAGCAACTTTGAGACAATATGGTTCTATCTTACAAGGACATCCTGATATGAAACGTACACCAGGTGTTGATATTAGCACCGGTTCTCTAGGGCAAGGATTGTCTTGTGGTGTTGGAATGGCTCTTGCTGCAAAACGTGACAACAAAAGCTATCGTGTCTTTAGCGTTGTTGGAGATGGTGAGTCAGATGAAGGACAAATTTGGGAGGCATGTATGACAGCTTCCAAGTATCAACTAGATAATCTTGTTGTTTTTGTGGATAATAATGGACTTCAAAACGATGGCACATGTGAAGAAATTATGCCCACTCTAGATCTTGCGAAAAAGTTTGAAGCTTTTGGTTTTGAAACTTATACGATTAATGGGCATGCCATGGTTGAGATTGTAGAAGTACTAGATCAAATAAGAGCGGTACGTCATAATGGTAAGCCTAAGTGTGTTGTAGCTAAAACAGTTAAAGGCAGAGGAGTATCCTTTATGGAAAACGTTGTAGGGTGGCATGGTATGGCCCCTAACGAAGAACAATATAAGCAGGCGATGGAAGAAATAGAAGGAGGGCTAAAATAATGAATGGGCTTCCAACAAGAGATGGACTCGGCGATGAAATATTAGTTCTTGGTAAAGAGATGCCAGAGCTTTATGTGATTGATTGTGATATTTCTAAATCCACAAAGACTATGGAATTTGGTAAACAACTGCCAAATCAACATGTCAATGTAGGCATTGCAGAACAAAACGCAGCAGGCGTTGCAGCAGGACTTGCAACTTGCGGTAAGATGCCTTTTGTGAGTACATATGCTGTATTTGGTAGTATGCGTATGTTAGAACAAATTAGGCAAGAAATCTGCTATCCAAACTTAAATGTAAAAATAGTTTGTTCTCATGGAGGACTTACTCCAGCAAATGATGGGGCGAGCCACCAATGTATAGAAGACATGGGTATTATGAGAACTCTGCCTAATATGACAGTTATTATGGGAGCAGATTACTATTCTACCAGAAAACTTGTAAGAGAAGCAGCTAAAATGCATGGACCAGTTTATATAAGATTTACCAGAGATGCCATTCCTTTTATCTATGACGAAAATGAAGAATTTATCATAGGGAAAGCTAAACAGCTTAAAGAAGGAAAAGATGTAGCTATTATTGCTATAGGAGATATTATGTCACAAGCACTTGAAGCAGCTACTCAGTTAGAAGAACAAGGTATAACGGTAAGGCTTCTGGATATGCATACCTTAAAACCTATTGATGAAAAAGCAGTTTTAAGCTGTATAGAGGATATAGGGAAAATTATTACAGTAGAAGATCACAATATTATTAATGGATTAGGCAGTGCGGTAAGTGAAATAGTAGCAAGAGAAGGTAAAGGTATTGTAAGAAGAGTAGGGGTACAAGATCAATTTGGAGAATCAGGCCCTTATGAAGATCTTTTAGCAAAGAATGGTATTACAGTACAAGATATTGTTTTAATAGCCAAAGAACTTGTTAAATAAGGAGAAAATATATGAATAAAATAGTTGTTTTAGATGGCTATACAGAAAATCCAGGAGATCTTTCTTGGGAAGGTTTAGAAAAACTCGGAGAAACTACTGTATATGATAGAACACCACTCCATTTAATTGTTGAAAGAGCGCAAGGTGCCAATATTATTTTAACTAATAAAACACCTATCACAAAAGAAACGCTTGCACAATTGCCAGACTTAAAATACATAGGCGTACTGGCAACAGGCTATAATGTGGTAGATGTTGAAGCAGCCAAACAAATGAATATTCCTGTATGTAATATCCCCACATATGGCACAGATTCTGTAGCGCAAATGTGCTTTGCTCTTATTTTAGAATTTTATAATAGAGTAGGACTACATGATGAGGCAGTTAAAAAAGGTGAGTGGAGCAGTAGTCCGGATTTTTGTTTTTGGAAATCACCTCTTATAGAGTTAAAAGGTAAGACTATAGGTTTTATTGGCTTTGGCAGAATAGGACAACGTGCAGCTGATATAGCAGAAGCCTTTGGTATGAACGGTATAGCCTATGATCTTTACCCAAGCGATCAAAATCATAGAAAAAACTTCAAGTATGTAGAGCAAGATGAATTATTTCAAACAGCAGATATCATAAGCTTGCATTGTAATTTGACAGCTGAAAATACAGGGTTCATTAATAAAGAAGCAATTACAAAAATGAAAAATAATGTATTGATTGTAAATACATCCAGAGGTCCGCTTATTAATGAATCAGACGTTATACAAGCGCTTAAAGATAGTGAAATAGGAGGGCTTGCTGCAGATGTTTTAACAGTAGAACCACCAAGTGAAAACCATCCGCTCTTTACAGCTCCAAATACACTTATTACACCACATATCTCTTGGGCTACTTATGAAGCAAGAAAAAGGCTGATGGATATTGCGGTAAATAATGTTGAAAATTATCTAGCTGGGAAAGCTGTAAATGTAGTTGCTGTTTGATAAGCCGAAATTTTCTGCAGATCCTATTGTCCTTGGGTTAATACTAGACAATATGATAGATGAGATCTTTAGGACTACATAAAAGTAAGAATTTGAGGGATAATATGAGACAGTTTATAAGCTCTATAACAATTATTATTTTAGGGTTAGCCACAGGATACTTGCTGCAAACACTTATCAAACATCATAAACTAAGTGATCCTTTAGATAATAAAGTGATAGCGAAGCGGCTTCAACAAATGGGATTACTTGTTTTAAATCCGATAGCTCTTATAGGGGCTTTGTGGATTGTTAACTTTAATAGCATTAGACTTATAGCACTTCCGTTTTTAGGGGTTATAGCTATTATTTTAGGAGCTAGTATAGCTTTGAAGTGTGCAAAGTGGAAGGGGCTTAGTCGAGAACAACAAGGGGCCTATCTTGTGTTAGGTGGGTCTGCAAATATGGGAACTATAGGAGGTATTGTAACCTATATTTATTTAGGAGAGATAGGCTTTGCTCTTGTTCCTTTATATAAGTTGTTTGAAGAGCTAGCTTATTATGGTATATTGTTTCCTATTTCTAAAACTTTTGGTTCTCAAAGAGGGGATAAGGAAAAGATTAGTGATAAGTTGAAAAGGCTCTTATATGATCCTTTTATTATTGTTTCTGTAGGTAGTGTATTGCTAGGCATTATACTCAATGTATCAGGGATAAAAAGATCAGCGTATTACGGTCAGCTTAATAGTATTATTATTCCTCTAAGTTCATTTGTTTTATTAGTATCTATTGGGATAAATATGAAATGGAGTAATTTGAAAAATCATATCAAGCCAGGGCTCTATCTCATAGCTATAAAGTCATTGATTATACCACTTGTTATTATTATAGTAGGAAGTGTAGTAGGATTAGGAAAAGTAGGGGATGGCATACCACTTAAGGTTGCTTACATATTAGCGAGTATGCCACCGGGATTTGTGTCTCTTGTCCCACCACTCATCTATGACTTAGATTTAGAGTTTGCCAACGTGTGTTGGTTACTAACTTATTGTGCACTTATTGTTGTTATACCATTTATAGGAATAATATTAAAATTTATATAGAAGAGATAACATAAAGGACTAAATTAATAATTTTTTTCATCCTTTTTGTAAGGAAGAAAATGCTGTTGTTAGATGTCTAGAGTGCAAGCGTTGTAAGTGGTTTGTGAATGGTGATTATTGTCCAAGACATATATAGATACAATGTCTAAAAAATAGTGAGATCATAGAATAAGCGGAGTTTAGTTAAATAAGAGTTGCCTCATTAAAGGTGAAATATAGGGGCCTTTAATGAGGCGATTTTATTCTATTAATTACAAACCCTAAAAGGTCATTTAATGGTAAAAATGAATGTTCGTTAGTGAGTATATTTGTATTGACTTTAAAAAGCTAACTGATATAATTAAGTTAGTATAAAAACGTTTTTATAAGACTAGGAGGTAGATTTTAAGTATGGCTTGTATCAGGGGTAAAAATCAATCTTTAAGAATAGGGTTAATGCATTTTCGTGTGGGAGAGACAGATGGCGTTTCTTTAGAAATGGAAAAGTGGAAAAGTGTATTGGAGAAAATGGGGCATACTATTATCTATATAGCAGGCTCGGGTGGTAGCATCAGTGATTTTGTTAAAATAAAAGGACTTCACTATAAACATCCGGATAATCAATTTTTGGTAGATGCTCTTTACAAAAAAGAAATCAATAATATTAGCGAGATTGAGCTTAAAAAGAAGCTAAGCGATTATACAGAAGAAATTAGAGAAGAGTTAAGTGAGGCTATAAAAAAGAATAAACTCGATATAATAATTCCTAATAATATTCTATCATTAGGATGGAACATAGGGGCAGGGCTAGCTACGATACAAGCTATTAAAGAAACTGGTATCGGTGTTGTTTGTCATCATCATGATTTTTATTGGGAGAGAGAGCTATACTCTAATCCAAGATACGACTGGGTGAAAACGCTACTGCAAGAAAATTTTCCGCCTAAAATGGATGGGGTCAAGCATGTGGTCATCAATAGAATTGCTCAAGAAGAGATGACAAAAAGAGGATTCAAATCACAAGTTATTCCGAATGTTTTTGATTTCGAAAAGGAAAACTGGAAATATGATGATTACTTGAAAAATATCCGAAATGATTTAAACATAAACAATGAGCAGATTGTTTTTCTACAAGGTACAAGGGTTGTAGAAAGAAAAGGAATCGAGCTGATTATTGAATATATAGCGACGTTTAATAAAAAAATAAAAGCCATGAGGGACACGAGTTTGTATGATGGCCGTAAAGTAACGTTTCAGACAGAGGGGATACTACTATTGGTTGGTCAAAACGAGGATCAAGATTATTATGATAGTTTAATAAAATTCGCTGAAAAAAGGAAGGTTAGGATTCTTGATGTTTCACAACGTTTTGCCCATAGTAGAATGTTAGATCAAGGGAGAAAAGTTTATTCTTTTTGGGATGCTTATAAATTGGGAGACATTGTATCCTACCCTAGTCTGCTAGAAGGATTCGGCAACCAATTCCTTGAAGCTATTTATGGTAGAAAACCTGTGGTTTTGTATGAATATCCGGTGTACAAGCAAGACTTGAAACAGTATGGATTTCAGGTAATTAGTCTAGGTGATAAACATGTTATGAAAGATCGTTTAGCGACTATAGAGAATCATATTATAGAAGATGGTGTGGAACGTGGGATAGAATTGTTAACTCATAAAGAAGAATACAATGCTGTTGTGAAAGAAAATTATGATATCTGCCTTCGCTATTTTTCTTATGCTGCACTAGAAGAAGCTTTACAAAAAATACTAATATAGGAGAATGATTAATGAAAGAGAAATTAGAAATGCTTTATGGAAGTGAAGCGAAATCTGTATACGAGAAAATTCAAATGCTAATTACCAAATATACTGGAAAAGTAATAGATGGTGAGAAAGCTAGGCTATCTGAAACAGACAGCATCTTGATTACTTATGGAGATAGTATCATCAAGCTTCATGAAAAACCATTAATCACTTTAGAGAAGTTCATGAACGATAAAGTAAAAGATGCAGTTAAAACAATACATATATTGCCATTTTTTCCCTATTCATCGGATGATGGTTTTAGCGTTATTGACTATGAGAAAGTTGATCAGAGCTTAGGTGGATGGGATGATATCAAGACATTATCTAAAAACTATGACTTGATGTTCGATGGAGTTATTAACCATATTTCGAAAGAGAGTAAATGGTTTGAGTGTTATCTGAGTGGCAATGAAAACTATAAAAACTATTTTATTGAAAGCGATCCTAATGCGGATTATTCTAAAGTAGTTCGACCACGTACGTTGCCCCTTTTAACAGCATTTGAAGTCGCTGGTGAAATAAAACATGTATGGACAACCTTTAGCGAAGATCAAATTGACTTGAATTATAAGGAGCCAAAAGTATTCTTGGATATTGCAGAAATTTTGATCAAATATGTAAAAAGAGGAGCCAAATTTATCCGTTTAGATGCAATTGGATTTGCTTGGAAAGAGGTTGGCACATCGTGTCTTCATTTAGAAAAGACACATATTATTATTCAATTGATTAGAGAAATACTCACACAAGTAAAACAGGATGTTGTTATAGTGACAGAAACAAATGTTCCGCATGATGAAAACATAAGCTACTTTGGAAATGGATATAATGAAGCGCATATGGTTTATCAGTTTGCCTTACCGCCGCTTACTTTACATACTTTAATCTCTGGGAATAGTGAAAAATTGACCAAGTGGGCGCAATCTTTGGAGCGTGTGAGCGATGAAACCACGTATTTCAATTTTTTGGCCTCTCATGATGGGATAGGATTAAGACCTGTGGAGAAAATACTAACGGCACAAGAGAAAGAAAATATAGTTAATGCAGTGATTGAAAATGGTGGTTTTGTAAGTTATAAAGACAATGGAGATGGTACCCAAAGTCCCTATGAATTAAACATCAACTATATGGAGGCATTAAATAATGAGCAGATCAATGAAAATATATTAATTGATAAATTTATTGCCGCAACGGGTATCTTGTACTCGATGATTGGGGTACCTGGGGTTTATATCCATAGCCTTCTAGGGTCTTGGAATGATATTGAAGGTGCCAAAAAGACAAAAATAAACCGTAGAATCAATCGGGAAAAACTAGATTATGATAGGTTGATTTTGGAATTGGAACAGAATGATCGAAGAAAAGAAGTGTTTGGGAGAAGTTTACATCTGCTGAGTATTCGTAAGAGGGAGAAAGCTTTTCATCCATATGGTAATCAAGAGATTATTGCAGATGATCAGCGACTTTTTATCATAAAACGTTATAGCTTGGATAGGAGTGAGACGATTATAGCAGTGATTAATATCTCTGATCAAAAAGTTATGTATCAAGGTAAAGGGGTTAATCTTATTACTGGAAAGAAAGTGTGTGGAGCATTTACACTCAGTTCCTACGAAGTTGTATGGTTAAAAGAAGAGGTTGTATAAAAACGTTATTAAATTATGCTCAACTAAAAAATAACATACTATACATATTGCACAACAAAACTTGATGTAAATTAGTTAAATTAGAAATTATATGCATAATATATAAATATATATTGTAAAAACGTTTTTACAATGTTATAATTAACATCATGATACAGCATTCGTATAGCCCAAAAGTTTATTTGTAATTTAATAAAATCTAAACGAGAAGAAGGAGTAAGAAAATGAGAAGAATGAAAAAAGGTATTACATTTCTATTTTTAGCAATGAGTATTTTCGTTTTAGCAGGTTGCCAGGGTGAAGTTAAAAGTGAGCCAGCAGAGAGTAAGTCGGCAGAAACTAAGCCAGCAGACAGCAAACCAACAGGCAGCAACCCGCAGGAGTTGGTTATACTAAGTGACTTCGGTCGAGAAGTTGTTGAAAAGGAACTTTACTGGAAAGAAATATTTGAACCATTTGAAAAAAAGTATAATGTTCAAATCAAATTTGAAACTTTAGCTCAAACACAAGATACCTTTAACAAAATTGATTCAGAGCAAAAAGCTAACAATTATACAGTTGATTTATTAATTTCTCATTTTGGAACGATGACTGAGTATCTTAATGAAGGATATGTAGAAGATAGTACAGTATTAGAGGGGGAAATGAATGACCGTACATTCTTAAGAACTTTTGATGGCTCAACTACTTTAGGTGGAAAGCGTTATTTCTTCCCGATTAACTCAGATGTTTATTTATCCTATGCAAACAAGGACGCATTTGATTTTCTTCCAGTAGGGTTGACCAAAGAAAACGTATTAGAAGGGAAATATACTTGGGAACAGTTTGTTGCTTGGGGTGATGCTATTGGTGGAAAAGTACATATGAAAGCTTTACCAGTTAAAATGCTGCTTTATCAAATAGGCGGTATGGCTTTATCTAATGGTGGTGAATTTCCAAAATTAAATGATGCAGGTAATTTAAAAGCATGGCAAGATGTAATTGCAATGAAAAAAAATATCCATCCTGAAAGTGCAACAACATCTGATAGCGCGACAATGATGGCTGAAAATACAGTTTATCTTTCTTTTGAACTAATGGCACCTTTAGCAACGGCTTATAAAGCAGCTCCTGCAAAATATGAAGTGTTCCCAGGACCTATTGGGACAACAGGTAAAGCGGGTTCGATTATTGGTGGTCATGGTATTGGTATTGTGAAAAATGCTCCTAATAGAGAACTAGCGGAAGAATTTATTAAATGGTTCACAGCACCAGAACAAATTGTGCATGCTGCACTTGGTACAATTCCAACTATTGAAGAAGCAACCTTAGTATTAGGGGATGACCCAGAAGAGCAAGTGATTAAGCAAGGATTAGAAACTGTTAAAAATGCAAATGTTGAAGGTTTGCAAATGATTTCAACATATACTTCATGGGCAGATGTAAAAGGTTGTTATGATGTGATTTATGCGGGTATTATGGACAATTCAATTACACTAGATAATTTAAAACAAAAATTGGATGAGCAACAAAGCGTATTGGAAAGTTTATTAGTACAATAATATCATCCAAAGTACAAGAAGGGTATGCTCTCTTCTTGTACTTTTTTGAAAGAACCGCACTAATAAAGGTGCTATTTATTGCAAAGAATTATGATAAAATAAATAAAGAGGTGTTCTGATGGATGAAAGATTAGTTAGTCGACAAAAGAAAAAGAATATATTTAAATCACCCTATATGTTATTGGTACCAGCATTGTTATTTTACTTAATTTTTTGGTTCTTTCCGGTGATGGCTTCATTATTCGAAAGTTTTACATCGACATCAGGCACCGTGGGTTTAGAAAACTTTAAAATGATGTTTAATGAGAGTCTGTTTATAAAGGCTTTGATTAATACACTTATTTTCACGGGTGTTTCTTTGATGCTTCAGTTTATACTAGCGTTGTTAGTAGCAGTTCTGGCCAATCGGAAGTTTAAAGGATCTAAGCTTTTTTTGTTTATCATGCTTATTCCTATGGCACTTCCGCAATCAGCAGTTGGTATTTTATGGAATACAGGATTGGTTGAATCAGGATGGATCAATTCCCTTCTAACATCAACAGGTATCCAAAGTGTATTAGAGGTTCTGAATCTAGCGAGTGGTTTAACGATTTGGAAAAACGTAAGTGGTATTGAGGCTGTTTTGATGCTTATACTTATTGATACATGGACAGTCATGCCGTCAGTGATGATTATTATTTTAGCAGGATTACAAAACTTTAATGAAGAATATAAAGAGGCAGCACAAGTTTTTGGAGCTACAAAGTTTCAAGCTTTTACAGATATCGTTATCCCTATTATCAAACCATCTATTATCACAGCCATGTTACTTAGATTGATTTCAGGTTTGCAAGTTTGGCTTATTGGTGTTATGATCTTTGGTTTTAATAATGTTCCGTTCTTAGTTGAAAGAATTGTTTATTATACAGATAAGGTAAGAACAGGTGTAAATAGTTATAAACTTGCAAATACCTATTCAATATTTACCCTTTCAGTTGTATTTTTAGTTGCGTTCATCTTTGTTAAACTTACAAAAGGTAAAGAAAGGGGAGAAGTGAAGTGAGAAGTATATGGAAAAAGACATTATTTTATATTTTTATCATTTTTATCTCATTGAGTGTTATAATTCCTTTATTTTATTTACAGACCATTTCGTTTTCTAGTTCTATTGAGATTAATGATTATCCTAAAAAGATATTACCTTCCTTTTCTCATGAATTATTAGTCGACTGGGATGAAGAAAAAGAATATTATGTTCTTATGAGAAAGAATAATATTGGGAAATATGAGGAACTTTATATGAGTTCCAAGTTTGATCGGATAAGTTCTTATTTAGAAACACAATTAAACGTGCATAAAACTATAGATGAACTAAGACAAGATTTCATCATTGCCTTTGAAACAAATGAACTTGTAAAATTAAGATATTATAAAAATTTCTTTAATAATTACCAGAAGTTTTTTAAAGTCTTTGCTGGTGCGGATAAAGCTTTGTTTAATAGTATTCAGGCGGCAATTATTACTATTTTAATATCAATGACCATTGGCAGTGCTGTGGGTTACGCTTTAGCAAGAACGAGTATTAAAGGTAAAGATGGCATTAGTTTAGGGAGTTTGGTTGTTAGGATGTTTCCAATGGTCTCAATTTCCGTACCTATGGCAATTTTATTGGTAAAATATGGGCTGTATGACACGATGATTGGTTTGGCTATAGTTTATTCGATTCCAAATATTGGGCTTACAGCAGCGATTACAAGAAGTATATTTCTTGGTGTCAATAAAGAATTTGAAGAAGCGAGTTTAGTTTTTGGAGCAAATAAAATTCAAACCTTTAGCAAAATCACTGTTCCACTTATCCTTCCAGCATTTGCAGCATCTAGTATGTATGCATTTATTACAGCGTGGAATGACACAGCAGTATCGTTGCTGTTAACAAATAGAAATGAAACGTTAGCACTTTTGATTTACAAATCAATTGGGGGGGCATCATCTATTCATTATGCGGCATCGGGGGCAATTGTACTGATTGTGCCAGCGTTGGCATTTACATTTTTATTGAAGAACTATATTACGCAAATGTGGGGATAGAAAGGAAGATATAAATGTCATATTTAAAATTAGAAAATGTTAGAAAAGTATATAACAAAAAAGTTGAAGCAGTTAAAGAGTTTAGCTTGGAAATACATAAAGGTGAGTTTGTTGCTTTCTTAGGACCTAGTGGCTGTGGCAAGACAACAACATTGAGAATGATTGCTGGTTTGGAATCTGTAACTGGAGGAGATATTACATTAGAAGGCAAATCAATCATTGAACTTGAACCTAAAGATCGTGGCATTTCAATGATTTTCCAAAGCTATGCTGTTTGGCCCCATATGACAGTCTTTGATAATGTAGCTTATGCCTTAAAGCTGCAAAAGAAAAGTAAAGAAGAGATCAATCAAATTGTAAATGAAGTCGCAAAGACAGCTGATATCACTCAGTATTTAAATCGTTATCCGAGTCAGCTCTCAGGCGGTCAACGCCAAAGGGTAGCTGTTGCAAGAGCGATTGCAGTCAAACCAAAACTATTCTTAATGGATGAACCATTATCCAATTTAGATGCAAAATTAAGAGTAGCGATGAGAACTGATTTGAAACGAATTCATCAAGAGGTGAAAGCGACATCGATCTTTGTCACGCATGACCAATCGGAGGCATTAAGTCTAGCCGATCGGATTGTTGTTATGAACCAAGGTGTAATTGAGCAAATTGGTTCGCCAAAAGAAATTTATCATAATAGTGAAACGATGTTCATTGCTAAGTTTATCGGATCACCACCATCTAATTTTTTATATGTAAAAGTTGTGCAAAAGAATGAGAAAATTCATCTTGTACATGATGGCTTTGATTATGAATTTATTGGGCCTGAGACAAAAACCTTAAAAGAAAAATATATGGGACAAACGATTGTATTATCTGTAAGGCCTGAAAATATTACCGTAAACAAGGATGGGCTGATGAAGGTAATTGCAAAAATTATTGAGCCTCAAGGTTCTCATGTTATAATTAATACAGATATTCATGGCGAAGAAATCAAAATTGTATCTGATATTTTGGAGCTTGAATCTGGAGAAGAAATTATGCTGGGATTTAATGGCAAGGTTGCTTTATTTGATGCTGAAACTGAAAAAAGAATTAGATAGAATCTGAATCTATTCTCAAAAAGTTAGGCAAGTTATTGCCTAACTTTTTGCTGTTGATTTTTATAGAGTAGGAAAACTTGAAATTCTGACAGGTATATGAAATATTGACATAATGACATTCGAATAGAGATATGGTACATTAATAATGTATGAAATGATGTAATATAAAAGAGGTGAACCTATGAAACAAGGAGCAGTTAAAAAGACTAAAATTTCAATTCATGAAGTTGCCAAAGAGGCAGGTGTTTCTGTTTCTACAGTTTCAAGAGTTATAAGAAAATATAGTAATGTTACAAAAGAGACAGAAATAAGAGTTAATGATGCTATCAAGAAACTAAATTATACGCCTAATGCAGCAGCATCAATGCTAGGCTTTGGTTCCTTAGAAAATATAGGTGTTGTATTTACTCGGTCTGCGGATAATGCTTTTCAAAATCCCTTTTTCTCTGAAGTGTTGATGGGGATTGGTCATGTTCTTGAAGAACAAGGGTATAACATGCAATTAATGATGTACAATGATGTTGTTCAAGAAAGAGAGCGGGTTATGGCAACGCTTGCAAGTGGCATGATTCGAGGGGTTATTGTGTTATCGACACGACAGTATGATATGCTCGTTCAAGAATTAGCTAATAGCCAATACCCTTTTGTCATTTTAGGAAGAGTTGAAGGGATCTGTGTTGATAAACCTATTTATTCAGTGAATACAGACAATAAAAATGATAGTTTTAAGATTGTTGATCATTTGGCTAAACTTGGTCATAAAAAAATAGCTATATTAAATGAATCTAAAGAGTATGTCGTTAATATTGAACGGTATGATGGCTACCGCAGAGCTTTAGTAGCAAATGGCCTGAACTTTGACCCTGAGCTCGATATTGATGCGGGTTTTACATTGGATGATGCGAGAAAAGCGGTCATAAACAAGTTGCAGGAGCGACCAGATATTTCAGCAATCTTTGCCAAAGATGATATGAAAGCTATTGCAGCAATTCAAGGCATTAGACAGCTCGGATATAATATACCAAGCGATATAGCTATTGTAGGATACAATGACTATGAGATTGCTAAAATATCAGAACCAAGATTAACGACAATGAAAGTACCTGTTTATGACTTAGGTGTAGAATCCGCAAGAATGCTTATGAAGTTAATAGAAGGTGAAGAGTTAGAAAAAAATGAGCTTATATTGGATACTGAACTTGTTATTAGAGAGTCATGTGGCTATAAAAGTAAGAATTAATATTTTTTTCATATGATCTATAAAAGGATGTGAGAAAGTTTAAATAACTTTTCTTACATCCTTTTTAGGGTGTTATTTAAAAACTTTCACACGTCCCTCGATGGCTTGGAAGGATTTTTCGCTAGGAACGGCTGTTGGCTTACCAAAGGGCATTTGTGCAATCAACTTCCAATTATCAGGAATACGCCATTCTTTTTTGACTGCATCATCAATAACAGGATTATAGTGTTGTAACGATGCCCCGAGCCCTTCTATTTCTAAAGAATTCCATACAACGTATTGCAACATACCACTTGACTGTTGTGACCAAATTGGGAAGTTATCCTTATAAAGAGCATATTGTTGCTGAAGAGACTGAATAACAGCTTGATCTTCAAAAAATAAAACTGTACCATAGCCACTTTGAAAAGAATTAATCTTTGCTTGTGTAGAGGGAAATTGTTCGGTTGGAACTACATTTTTGAGTTCCTCTTTTGCTATATCCCATAATTTATCATGATTTTTAGTAAGTAAAACAATAACTCTTGCACTTTGAGAATTAAAGGCGGAAGGAGTATGCTTTACGGCATGTTGAATAACTTCTGTAATTATTTTGTCTGAAACAGTTATTTCTTTTGAAATACCATATATGGAACGTCTTTCTTGTATAATATTATAAAAATCTTTTGACATAGTCAAAGAGCCTCCTTCGTGGTCAGAAAATTTAAAATATAATCTGTAGCTTATATACAGTATAGCCATTTTTGGTTCAATTAACAATATTATCTTTTATGACTATTTAAAGGTTAGTTTTAAGGTATCCATTTACAAAAACATATAATCCGTATAATCTTATATTAATATAGATTTCACTTATATGTTGTTTCTCTATAACATTTCACAAGCAACATAGTAGGTTATAAAGGATGGGGTGATAAGATGAGTAAACTTTTTACATCACAAAAAATTAAGCATTTAGAAATAAAAAATAGAATTGTTCTGCCACCAATAGTTTGTTTTTCATTTGCAGGTGAAAGTGGCTTTGTAGCCGAAAAGAACATCAAGCACTATGAAGCACTTGCTAAGGGCGGGTCGGGCTTAATCATTGTAGAGGCAACTTGTGTGAATCCAAATGGCAGATTATCTGAGGGACAGCTTGGTATTTGGGATGATAGGTATATAGAGAGATTAAGTAAGTTGGCGCAAGTGTGTCATAAGCATAACGCAAAGGTTATACTGCAAATTCATCATGCCGGACTTAAAACGCCTAAGGCTGTAAGTGGAGATACTATAAGCTCTTCAGATTATCATGATGGCAAGTTATCGGCAAGAGCTATGTCGAGAGACGAACTTCATGTTATCCAAAGAGACTTTATTGAAGCTGCACTTAGAGCTTGGAAGGCTGGATTTGATGGTATCGAGTTGCATGGGGCCCATGGCTATCTTATGACGCAGTTTTTTTCATCTAAAATCAATAAGCGAACTGATGAATATGGCGGAAACCTTGAGAATAGATTGAGATTTACCACAGAAATTACTCAAGGGATCAGACAAAAGGTTAATGAAGATTTTATTGTGGGTATCCGTATGGGTTGCAATGAAAGTGATTTAAAAACAAGTATAGAGATGGCCAAAAGATTTGAAGCTATAGGCATAGATTATCTTCATGTTTCAACAGGTTTTGATAACATACCTATCACTGAAGAAGTACCAGAAGCATTTCCTTGTAATTGGATTGTCTATGGTGCAGTCAAAATAAAAGAGCAAGTAACTATTCCAGTTATTGCAGTGAATGGGATCAAGACATCACAGCAAGCACAGTACTTGATAGAGAATAATTTAGTAGACTTTGTAGCAATAGGTAGAGCACAGCTTGCAGATTATAATTTTGTAAATCATATAAAAGAAGAAAATGCTGTTGTTAGATGTCTAGCGTGCAAGCCTTGTAAGTGGTTTATAAATGGTGATTATTGTCCAAGACATATATAGTATTTTAAACTTAAAAAGGCAAGAATCTTATAATAATGAAGGTTCTTGCCTTTTTTTGCTGTGGGATTCTAAAGATAATTAAGTTGAATAATATAAAGTGAGGATAGTTTAAAGTAAAGGCAACAGTCAAAGACGTATGCTGCTGATTATGTAAGGAGTGATTGGATATGCAAGAAGCATTACTAGTAGGAACACAGATTTTATTAATATATCTCTATATTGTAATAGGGATAGTGTGTGTTAAGAAAAAGGTTGTAACACTAGAAGCAGGGAAAAGCTTTTCGAGTTTTGTACTAACAGTTATAACCCCTTGTTTGATGATAAAGTCCTATATGCGGCCAATGGAAAAAACACATTTAGTAGGCCTAGCCTTAGCATTCTTTCTTGCAATCTTATTCCACATTATGGCTATTATTATTTCAACACTACTTATAAAAAAGCGTCATGATATACGGTATCGTATTGAAAGAACGGGAGCAATCTACTCAAACTGCGGTTTTATGACAATTCCGTTAATAGTTGTTTCGGTAGGAGATATTGGAGTATTTTATGCAGTTGCGTTTATTAGTGTTTTTAATGTGATGTTATGGACAAATGGTATTATGCTCATTACAGGTCAAAAGAAAATGAATATTAAGCGAGCATTACTTAATCCAGGGGTGGTAGGGTTTTTAATAGGATTTGTGGTGTATTGTACACAAATACATATACCGGCTATTATTGATCAAGGGATTACTAGCTTATCACAGTTAAATACCCCCCTAGCTATGATTACAACAGGCTTTTTTTTAGCACATATTAATCTTAAGTCTATATTTACTAATCTACATATTTATTATGCGAGTGCAATGCGTTTAATTATTTTACCATTTAGCATGCTGTTAATAATTCGAATATTAGGAGTTAGTAGGTGGATGAGCGGAGCGGAGGAAGTCATTATGGCAAGTATTTTAGCTTGTGCTGCACCAGCCGCAGCTTCTATAACACTTCTTCCAGCCAAGTTTGGCCTAGAAGGAGAGCATGGCTCCAAAATTATTGCACTTTCAACACTATTTTCTATAGTTACTCTCCCAGTTTTTAATTTACTAACTAATAGTTGGCTTGCGTATTAAAGCGAACAATCAACTAAAAATATAATTATAGAGAAACAACATATAAACGTAAGTTATTTATCTGTGCAAAGTTGTTTTTCATAATGATTGCAAAGTCATGCAACATTGAGAATACTTAAATTTAAAGATGTAAAATCTATAGGTTGCTAAAACATAATATATTTAATATAATATATTTATTATATTAAATATATTATATTGAGATAGAGAAGGAGATAAAGTGGAAGTATTAAAGACTATTCTAATGAAATCAGATAAAAATGTTCTTCGAAATTTTATAAGCTCTTATTTACTAATCTTCTTACTTCCGATAGCTTTATTATTCTTAGTATACCAATTTGCAACAGCGCAGCTCGTTAGACGTGAAGAGGAGAGGGTGGAGCAGGCACTGACAAACAGAGTGCAGCAGTTGCAGCGGGTAATGGATGAGTATGTAGAGCGTTCCCAAGCAATAACACTTTCGGTCATACAATATGAGGAACTATCCTATATATTGCGCTCTAATAAACAACTAGTAGGAAGTAGTGTAGCTAGTAAGTACCGTATAGCCTCACAGCTAAAGTCATTGGTAATTGGAAACAACTTTGTTAACGATATTATTGTGCGTGTTAACGAAAAGGACATTTGTATTAATCAAACTGGATTATTATCAGATGAGAGTCTATATAAAGACTACATCATGCAGAAAAATGAAGGGATGACGTATAATGAATGGATTTTAGAAGCTCAAGGATTTACTGGAGGCAAGGTGATTTGCTTAGAAGATGGTACATTTTATTTTATGCAGTCCTTTCCGATTACGCCTAGGGGAGATATAAGTCGAAGTATTACGCTAATTAAATTCAGAGATGATATTTTAACCGATGCACTCAATGGATTAAAAGATATTAGTGAGACTGTTTGTGCAATTGTAAATGATAACACTGGAGAGGATATACTAGCTTCCTACCAAAAAACAGATTTTGTGACAAAGAGTATGGACTTTAATAAAAGTAAAGGATACTTTGCGCAAGATGGCTACCTATTAGCCTATGTAAAAAGTGAAAGAATCCCTATTACATATGTTTATGCAGTTTCACAAGCAGTCGTGCAAAAGCAAAAACAAGAGCTGCAAAAGATTGCAATTGTTGCTTTTATTCTCTGCACTATTTTAGGATGTGGATTAATATGTTTTTTTACTATTAGAAGTCTCAACCCTCTTAAACAATTATTTGCGTTGGCAAAAGGTGAGAATTTAAATATATCGAGTTTAATTGATCCCTATTCAGAAATTAGAAGTATATTACTAGATGCAGCAGATCGTAAATTGGCATATTCGAATCTACATAAGCAGCAGAATGATTTGGATCTGCAGAGGACTTTTATAGCAGCTTTATATGATAAGAAGTGCTCAGATGAGATCATTAGCTACTATGCAGAAAAAATTGGCGTAAGATGTGATACTAATGCAATTTGTTTTATTAAGCTAAAATGTACTGATATAAGCTCCTATTTTGAAAAGACAGATAGAAACAGTGAAGTAGTTAATTCACCTATTCAACTCTGCGAAACGATTGTTTTGCAAATTCTATCTTCGAGTTATAATATCAACAGCATTCGATATGGACAGCAAATTATTTTTATTATTATGTTTGACTATAAAAAGATAGAGATGTTTAATAGCGCTATTAAAGAAGAGTTAGGACAAGCACAGAGGTTTTTGAGAGAAAATTATGGGGTTGACGTGGTTATTGCAATGTCTGACTTGCATAGTGGCGTGGGTGGATTAAAGCGTGCATTTAACGAAATGAATAAAACAATGGAATATATCGAACTTACAGGAAACAAAGTCTTTGCACGGTACAATATGGTTTCTACTGTAAAGTATAGAAATGAATTTAATACAGTTTTGATTAAAGAAGAAGCTATGATGATAGGCTATGTAAAATCAGGAGATTTTACGAAAGCAAAGACATTCTTCAATGAGATTGTAAAAGATTATTTTTATAATACTCCTCCCTCACCACAAGTACTTAAATTTAGATTATATGCACTTATCAGTAATATATTAGGGGCAATTAATTATGTTGAAGTACCTGATGTTAGTAAATTAATAGATAAGGTAAACGAACATGGTCAGTTGTTGGATTGTGAAAATGTAGTAGAATTCCAAAACAGATTAAATGTTTTATTTGATGCATTAGAAGAATTCTGCAGGAATGCAGAGTGTGAAAACAAGGATAATTTTAAAGATACAGTTATAGACATTGTAAATGAAAACTACATGAATACAGATTTAAATGTTAGTATGATTGCCAATATGGTGAACAAGAACCTAGACTATGTATCTCGCACCTTTAAGAAAGTATCAGGCGTGGGACTATTAGATTATATCCATGAGGTACGTATTATAAAGGCGAGGCAGTATCTTAGCGAGGATAGTACCTTGACTATACAACAAGTATCTTCTAAGGTTGGCTATATCAGCTGTGAATCATTCATTCGTGTATTTAAGCGAAAAGAAGGTGTAACACCTGGACGCTATAAAGCGATGATAGAGCAAAAATATGAAATGGCTCATAAGGAGGAACAACTTTGAAATTTATGTACGAGACAATCTACACTACACTCATGAAAGAAATTAAACAAGGAAAATATCCTGTAGGAAGCAGACTTCCTACAGAGAAAGAATTAGCACAACAACATGAAGTAAGCCTTATTACAAGTAAGAAAGCGTTAAATATTCTAGCAGAGAAAGGTTTAATAAATAGAGTGCCAGGCATAGGGAATGTTGTCATCAATCATCAAATCAATACTATTAACACGGCACAGTCTTCAAAATTAATAGGTATAATAATGAATCATTCGAGTGCATTTGGCATCAAAATATTAGAAGGTGTGATTCGTCAGGTGGATGAATGGGGACTTTCGGTAGTTGTAAAATATTCTTTCGATAACAGTGAACGAGAGGATCAAATTTTAGATCAGTTTCTTAACATAGGAGTATGTGGCATTATTATTATGCCGTGTATTACAGAAAAATGTAATCCTAAACTTTTAGGATTGATATCTAAAGGATTTCCTATTATTTTTGTAGATCGATATCTAAAGGAATTACCAGCATCTTTTGTCGTAACGGATAATGAAGAAGCAGCAAAGAATGCGATGATATACCTCTTTGCATTAGGACATGAAAAAGTGGCAGTAATGTCTGATCTAATAGAGGGAACATCAACATTAGAACATCGTGTTAAAGGAATCAATGAGAGCTACCAAGATAGACAGCTGTTAATTGATAGATCATTGTGGTATACCAATATAGCAGAAAGCAAGGGGGGTGGCATAATACCTATAGAAGAACGCGTTATAAACGTTATGAAGCATCTAGAAGCACATCCAGAAATTACAGCTATATTTGCTTTGAAATTCGATATTGCCTGTATTGCTGTTGAAGCATTGAAGAGACTAGGGAAAGCTGTGCCGAAAGATTATTCGGTCATGTGCTTTGATCATCCGATGTTTAACATCGAGGGGGCGTTTTTTACCCATGTAAAGCAGCAGGAGTTAGAAATGGGGAAAGAGGCTGTCGATAGTTTAGTTCTACAATTAGAAAATCCTAGTTCAAAGAAAACAATATACTTAGGATCTTCGATACAAGAAGGTTTAACAACAATAAAAATAAAGGAGTAAAAACATGAAACTAACTTATTTTGGTACTGCGGCAGCAGAGGGCTGGCCAGCTATATTTTGCAACTGCGAACTTTGTAAAGAAGCAAGACAACTAAAGGGTAAAAATATCAGAACTAGGTCTCAGGCATTGGTAAATGATGATTTGCTTATTGATTTTCCGCCTGATACCTATATGCATTACCTTACTTATAATTTTAATTTACCAGAGATTACAGAGCTTTTAGTCACTCATAGCCATACGGATCATTTCTATGCAACTGATCTAGAAATGCGTTGTGTGCCGTTAGCGCATCCGCAGCCAAAAATTATGCATATATATTGCAATGATAAAGTGGAAAAGAAGTTCTATGATTTTATGCCTACTGCCAACAAAGTGACAGATAATTTTGAGATTGTACATGCAACACCGTTTGTTCCAATTCAGATTAAAGATTATACCATAATTCCATTATTGGCAAATCATGATAAAACAGAGGAATGTCTCATTTACCTTATAACACAAAATGGTAAAACGATTCTTTATGGCAATGATAGCGGTATATTCCCGCAAGCTACTTTTGATTGTATTAAAAGGAGTGGACTACATATTGATTTAGCCAGTTTTGACTGCACTATGCAGAGCAAGCAAGAAGGGAATAATCATATGGGATTAATAGATGTTATTGAAACTAAAAAGAAATTGATAGAAATTGGAGCAGTTAATGAGAGTACAATATGTGTTGTTAATCACTTTTCACATAATGGTTTATGGAATCATGAAAGAATGGAGGAAGAAGCAAAAAAGCATGGGTTGCTAACTGCCTATGATGGTATGGAAATAGTGCTTCGAAATTAGTCAATACTACAAAAACTATCAATTGTATGGATTATTATATAAAAAAATAGCACAAACAAAAACCAACTACTGCGCAAAAACTGCATATTTACGACATGTATACTGTGCTTATAGAATAAGAGCATCAGAGAGAGCCAAATTGGCTGATGATATATTGTAAATGAAGGGAAGGTATTATTATGAAAATGAAAAAAGTAATTGCGTTAATGCTGACATCAATTATGGCATTAACAACAGTAGTTGGTTGCTCAAAAGAGGAGGCTACATCGACCGCATCAACAGCATCCAAAGCAGGAACAAAAACTACAGAAGTGGCAAAAGTAGAGGATATTGTACTTAAGTTTACTTATAAGCAGGCAAGTGCTAACGATCCTTTAGAGAAATTTTTTACTGAAAGAAAAATTATTGAGCAATTTGAAGCAGAAAATCCAGGAGTTAAAATTCAATTAACACCGATTACTTCTCAAGAAGGCGATTATGCTACAATGTTGGCATTGCAGCTATCTTCAGAAAAAACAGCTCCAGACATTTTTATGGAAGATACATATATGACGGCAACAGATGCAGCGTCAGGTTATCTAGCTTGTTTAGATGATTATTTAGCAGCTTGGGATGACTGGGATCACTATTTAGAAGGAACGAAAGATGCAGTAAAAGGAACAGATGGAAAATCTTATGGAATTCCGATTTCTACAGATTCCCGTGGTATTTGGTATTCATATGAAGTATTTAAGGCAGCAGGCATAGCCACCCCTTGGCAGCCAAAAACATGGGAAGATGTTCTAGATGCAGCACGTAAGATTAAAGCACTTGGTGATGAAATTACACCATTTCATATGACGGTTGGTTCAGTAAATGGAGAAGGTGTTACGATGCAGACTTTCCAAATGCTTCTTTATGGTACAGGCGATACAATGTATGAAAATGGAAAATGGTTAGTAGAAAGTCAGAGTATATTAGATACATTCACATTTATTGATACGACTTATAACGCTGAAAAGTTAGGTTCAAGCTTAGATATCGCTCTTTCAAGTGAGGGTTCTGCTATTATTAATACGGAACTATTCCCAAATGCTAAGATTGGTATGCGTCTTGACACTTCTACAATTGCAGGTAACTGGGCATCAACAGGTGCAGCGCCAATTGAAAATGTTGAAGAAGTTATTGGATTTGCTTCAATGCCTACACAAAATGGTGGAGATCCTGCAACAATTACAATGTGCGGCGGTTGGTCATGGGCTATCTCTGAGTATTCTAAAAACAAAGATATGGCATTTAAGTTTCTTGCATTTTGTGGAAACCAAGAAAATGCAACTTGGAGATCTTTATATGACGGACGTATGTCACCACGCGATGACTCTACAGCTATAGCAGAATATGCAAGTCGTGCTTATATTAAGGAAATGACAGGCCATATGGCTAATGCTTATGTTCGTCCAAAAAATGAATCCTATGCAATGGTTTCTACGCAGGTTCAGGCATTAATCGAAGAACTAGCAAGCGGAAGTATAACAGCAGCTCAGGCAGCAGAACAATATAAGGCGAGAATAACAAATGTTGTTGGTGAGGAGAACACCTTTAAAAAATAGTAAAAATATGTGTTTGAGAGTACAATGTTTGCCCATATCGATCGCTTGATTGTTATGGGCAAATTATTTATTCGAAGGAGGAGAATGGTGTGAAGTTTTTAAAAATATCTAAGCAGGGGAAAAAAGCTTTAATCTTCATGACGCCAACATTTGCATTATTGTTATTCTTTTTTGTATGGCCAGTACTTTTAAGTTTTTTCTATTCCTTTACCGATATGACGCTGAGTGGTTCCAAAGCTATTAATTATAATTTTGTAGGGTTTGGCAATTTTGTTAAACTATTTTCGGATCCACTTTTTAAAACAAGCTTTGTTAATACTTTAATATTTCTAGTATTTTCGGCCATTATCGGTCAGTTGATTTTAGGTTTTATCATTGCTTCGCTTATGAAGCAAAAGAACAGGCATTTTAGAAACTTTATAGGTATTACAGTATTGACCGGCTGGATTACACCGGAAGTAATTGTTTCATTATGTTGGATTGCTTTCCTAAGTCAAAAGGGGACTTTAAATGCATTTCTAACTACTCTTGGCATTTTAGAAAAACCAGTTTCGTGGTTGATTGCATTTCCAATGATAAGTGTTATTGTTGCAAATATTTGGCATGGAACAGCATTTTCTATGCTGCAGTTTCAAGCAGCACTAGATGATATTCCAGTGGAGGTAGAAGAAGCAGCAATGATTGACGGAGCAAATGGATTACAGAAGATTATTCAAATTGTCATTCCAATGGTAAAAGGCACTATTATGACATGTTCGACATTGATTACTTTGAAAACTCTAGGGGTGTTTGGTTTGATTTATGCTATGACAGGCGGTGGCCCGGGCACAAAGACAACAACCCTTTCTATCTATATGTATAGACAAGCTTTTGGCAGCTACCAGATGGGCTATGGTACTGCGATTGCATTGGTATTATTATCGGTTGGAATCATTTTAAGCTTAAGTTATGTAAAGCTTACAAAAACTTCATTATAAAGGAGGGTTAAGTGTTGAAAAAAATAAATTCAATAATACAATATGGCGTATTGATTATTATTGCAGTAGCTTTTATTTTACCTATTTTATGGCTCGCGTTAGCATCATTTAATCCAAATGCAGGACAGATTATTAAGATTCCAACAGAACCAACATTTGAAAACTATATTTCAGTTTTTACAAATCCAGACAATATGCGTGGCTTTGCAAACAGTTTGTTTATAGCTGTTATACAGTCTGTGGTAG
Organism: uncultured Clostridia bacterium; assembly: GCA_937921505.1. Lineage (GTDB taxonomy): Bacteria > Bacillota > Clostridia > Lachnospirales > Cellulosilyticaceae > FMMP01. The sequence goes on from CAKZUB010000009.1 coordinate 62,469, forward strand.
TGGTAGTGTGTTCGTTTATGGCAGCTTATCCATTGTCACGCTATAAGTTAAAGGGAAAAAAGAAATTGCTGTATATTATCATTTTTATGACAGCATTGCCACTCAATGCAATTTTAATTCCTGTTTTCAAGCTTTTTGTCAACTTTAATATTCAGGATAATCTTTTAAGTACGAGCTTATTTATGGCAGCTACAGGACTGCCTTATGGAATATGGATGATGAAAAATTTTATGGATTCTGTGCCAATTTCTTTAGAAGAGGCGGCATGGGTAGATGGTGCTAATGCGTTAAAGTCAATGAGACATATTATTGTACCACTTATGGTGCCAGGTATCTGTACAGTGCTAATCTATGTATTTACAGGTGCCTGGGGTAATTTCTTTGTGCCATTTATTTTATTACAAGATGCTAGAAAGTTCCCAGCCTCAGTTCGTATTTATCAATATTTTCAAGATGCTGGTTTGGTAGAATATGGAAAACTTGCAGCCTATTCAGTTGTGTATATCGTACCGTGTATTATTTTATATGGTTTTTCACAGAAGTTTATGTCTAAAGGCTTTGCAATGAGCGGTGCAGATAAAGGTTGATAAATATATTGTGTTATTAGATAGATAATATAAGATTTATAAAGGTAGAGGGGTGACAGTACATGGAATTATATGATATTCCAATCCGTTTGGCATTAGCGATTGCAATTGGCTATGTTGTGGGTCTAGAAAGAGAGACGCATCATATACCGGCAGGAATTAAAACCCATGTTATGGTTTGTATGGGGGCAACTGTAGTTTCTATGATACAGATTCATATGATTCAAGATGCGACTTCTATTATAGGGATGAATCCAGATATGGCAGATGCAATTAAGACTGATGTTGGGCGTATGGGAGCAGCTGTTATTAGTGGAATTGGTTTTTTAGGAGCTGGAACAATATTGCAGAAAAAGGATGCTATCAAAGGCTTAACAACGGCGGCAACTCTATGGTTTATTGGTTGTGTAGGATTAGCGGTAGGTATGGGATATTACGCAATTTCAATTTTTAGTTTTATAGGGGCTCTGTTGACTTTAGTTGTATTGCGAATGATTAAAAAGAGAGTTGCTAAAAGAAATACTGTGATTTTAGAAATAACGTTTTGTGATAAGAAAAAAGGAATGGACCATGTGGATGGAGTGTTTGGGAAGCATGAGATTTCTATTCATAATATTGAATTTGTAGAAGACTTAGAAGGAACAGTTGTTACAAACGGAAATGACTATAGCATCTTATATACGGTTTCTATTCCTCAAAAAGTAGAACAAGCTATAGTCTTAAGAGAGATTGCCTGTGAAGACGCAGTCGCAAAAATAAGTAACGTTACGGAGTAAAAATTTAATAAAATTAAAAGAAGGTAAAACAGCTAGATTATATGCTGGTTTACCTTCTTTTGATAATGGGATAGTTTAAATATCATATGCATTAACTTAAGCGATATTTTAAAAAATTATTTTTTGTATATAGTAGTTCTGTAGTATTTCAAGTGAAGAAAAATAGAGTATATAAGTTAGTAGTGCGTAGTCATAAATGTTGCAAATAAGTTAGAATAGAAGCATTTAATTATAGCCTAATATAAATATTTAAGGTATACTATTGAAAATAGAGATCTTTGTGAATATAGAATTTATAATAGGGGGCAACTTATCGTGTATGGTATCAAAAAAGTATCAATAATTGTGTTGATGGCTATAGTTATCTCATTATTTATAGCTCAGACTGGATTTAGCTTGTATATGTTTAACCGAAATAATAACAAAGAAATACAACAATCATTAGCTCATAGAGTCGAAAAAGAGGCATTATATGTATTCTCTGAATTAATAAAAATGGAGGAAGCTTCTATAAGCTTTGCAGAAGCTGCGGCTACAGTACCCCAATATAATGAGGAGATATTATTTAGTTTGTTAGAAAAATACATTGATAAAGAGCATCTTATAGTAGGCGGTGGATTTTGGTTAGAACCCTTTGAGTATGATAAGACTCAAAAGTACTTTGGCCCTTACATGTATAAAGAAGATAAAGATATTATTCTCACATGGGATTATTCGAATGAAAAAGAGGACTACTTTCAATATGATTGGTATAAAAGTGGCATAGAGACAGATAAAAGAGCTGTTTGGAGTGAACCGTATTCAGACGCAGTAAGTGGTGTTGCAATGATTACATCAACAGCTCCTATTAATAAAAACGGCGTAAGCAGAGGTGTTGTAACTATAGATGTTGGTTTAGACCAGCTGCAACAGTACATATCAGATATTAAAGTAGGAAAAGAAGGTTATGCCTTTCTAGTGACTAAAGAAGGCTATTACTTAGGGCATAGAGATGAAGAACGAAATTTAAAAATGAAGATTACGGAAGATAACAACACTGAAATAGCTGAGCTTGGCAAACGTTTAGTAAGTGGTGATAATAGTTTTTCAAGTGCTATGAAATTTGAAGGAGAAAAGAACTTTATAGTTTCAAGGCCTGTAGGTAATTCAGGACTATCACTTATATTAATCATGCCTACTAAAGAAGCTTATGCAGCTACAAAAAAATTATTTATGATAATGGTTATTATAATGGTTATCATGCTTTGTGTTTTTTCAATTGTATTAGAAAGATTAATCTCTAAACATATTGTACAGCCAGTAAACACCATAAAAGAGCATATAAATCAAATGGCTAAAGGAGATTTTTCGGTAGAAATCAAGACCAACAGTTCAAATAGAGTTGTGGAATTTGGGGAAATACATAAGTCGCTTGTTAATATGCAACAGTCTATTAAAGATATTATTAAAAGTATTATAGAGACATCTCATCAAGTGGCATTGTCCTCAGAAGAGTTGACATCTATTAGTAAGCAAACAGTAGCGACGGCGCATGAAGTAGGAAAAGCGGTAGAAGAGATTTCAAGAGCAGCTGATATTGGGGCACAAGAAACGCAGCAAGGAGCTAAACACACCAACTTACTCGGAAAACTCATAGTAAAAAATCAAGAGTCTATGAATAACTTAAATCATTCTGCGAGTGAAGTAGATATACTTAAAGAAGAAGGTATAGAGGTCCTAAATAACTTAATAGAAAAAACAATAGAAAATGCTAGAGAATCTGAAGAAATACACAATATTATCATTAAAACAAATGAAAGTACAGAAAAGATAAAAAACGCTAGTCAAATGATTAAAAATATTGCTAGGCAAACGAACCTTTTAGCTCTCAATGCTTCAATTGAGGCGGCTAGGGCAGGTGAAGAAGGAAGAGGCTTTGCAGTAGTAGCTGAAGAAATTAAAAAGCTTGCTGAGCAATCAAATGATTTTACAGACGAGATTGAAGAGGTTATTAATGAACTATTAGATAAGACTAAAAACGCAGTAGACACAATAGAAAAAGCTACAAAATTGACAGCAGTGCAAACACAAAGCGTTAATAGCACCCAAGCTAAATTTGAAGGGATAACACGTTCGATAGATCACATGAAAGAGATTATTATACTATTAAACGAATCGGGAAGTGACATGGAACGTAAAAAAATAGAAATGATAAAAATAATAGAAGAACTAGCAGAAATTTCACAAGAAAATGCAGCAAGTACCGAGGAGGTAGTAGCATCTATAGAGGAACAAGTGGCATCAATGGGAGAAGTAGCCCGTGCAAGTGAACATTTAGCGGTACTAGCGAGAAATATGCAAGAAAGTATATCAGCTTTTAAATATTAACTTAAAAAACCCTTCCTAAAGAAGATGAAACTTCTCATTAGGAAGGGTTTTTAAGGGATTTAACAATTATTTAGTTCTTTTAATAATGTTTCCATCATTTCGTCGCTAAAAAGGCCGCCTGTGAAGTTAACCATGCTACGTAAGACAAAGTCTTTAAACATTATAGTCATATCTGTCCCTAGCGAGTCGGGTGAATTATGTTTATCGCTCACCATAAGCGTAATTAAATCTTGAGCAGCTTTTTTGCCTTTTGGATGAAGCATTACATCGCCAAGGGTAGAGTTTCTAGTATATACTTTCTTAAGAGAGGTTGTTGATTCGATTTTGATCGTTTTTTGAAGTCTAATATCTTGTGAGGAAGCACCTATTAATATTTCAAAGTCACCACTTTCTACATGCCAATCACCGAGTTGCGTGTTGTAGTATGCGAAAGCTCTTTTAGTTAGAGTAAAGGCTATGGTTGTTTCTTCACCAGGAGTGAGTGTTACCTTCTCAAAGGCTCTTAGTTCTTTGGTAGGTCTTATAACACTGCTTTCTAGGTCTTTAACATAAAGCTGGATGATTTCTTTGGCAGAGATTTTGCCTGTATTTCCTAGTGTTACATTTACAGTGAGCGTATCACTATCTAACATTGTCTGTTTGTCGAATGTAATATCAGTATATTCAAAGGTTGTATAACTTAGCCCATGACCAAATGGGAATAAAGGTTCTATTTCTTTTGTGTCATAATAGCGATAGCCTACAAATAAGCCTTCTTTATAGGAGACGATGTCTCCTTCGCCAGGAAAGTTTAAGTAGGAGGGATTATCACTGAGTTTCTTTGGAAAAGTTTCTGCAATTTTTCCACAAGGGCTCACTTGCCCATAGAGTAAATCTGCTAGAGCTAAGCCAGAAGCTTGCCCAGCTAAGTAACCTTCTAATACGCCTCCCACATTTTCAGTCCAAGGCATCTCAATAGGTGAACCGTTACTCAGCACCACGATAACATTACTTTGGATTTTAGAAATCGCTTCAATTAATTGAGTTTGATTTTCCGGCATGCGCATATGGGTTCTGTCATAGCCTTCAGACTCATAGCTGTCTGGAAGACCTGCAAAGATGACAGCAACATCAGCCTTGGAAGCTGCTAATTGTGCTTCTTTAAATAAGTTTTCATCAATGTCATCACTTGTTAAGCTAAAGCCTTGGGCGTATGAGATGTTAGCAGTATTTACACCTATTTGTTGAAGTCCATCAAAGATAGTATCTACTTGAGTTGGATTAATATGAGAACTTCCACCCCCTTGATATCTTGGCGTTTTGGCAAAAGCACCTATTATAGCGACATGGCTGTCTCTTTTGAGCGGTAGGATATTATCATCGTTTTTAAGTAAGACCATACATTCTCTAGCTACTGTGCGAGCAAGCTCGTGATGAGCTGCTTCATCATAAACGGCACCTTCTTTTTTGTGATCTACAGCCTTAAAGACCACTTGCAAAAGTCTTTCTACAGCTTCATCAAGAACTGACTCGCATAAAGAGCCATCTTGAACGGCTTTTACTATTTTTTTATCATTTACACCATTACTTGAGGGCATTTCGAGTTCTAGGCCTGCTCTAAGGCCTTCAACTCTTTCATCTACTGCACCCCAGTCAGAGACTACAAAACCTGTGTGTCCCCATTCGTCTTTGAGTATAGAGCGAAGTAAATACTCATTTTGCGAGCAGTAGTCGCCATTTACTTTATTATAACCACACATTACAGTCCAAGGCTGCGCTTGTTTTACGGCCTCTTCAAAACTAGCTAAATAAATTTCTCTTAAAGTCCGCTCATCTAAAATGGCATCTACAGATAGTCTACGGTGTTCTTGATTGTTAACGGCAAAGTGTTTTAAGGACGTGCCTATACCTTGGCTTTGAACGCCGTTAATATGAGACGCAGCCATTTCGGAAGATAAATAAGGATCTTCTGAAAAGTATTCAAAGTTTCTGCCGCATAAGGGTGAGCGTTTGATATTAGCAGCAGGCCCAAGTATAATAGACACATTTTCCGCTTGGCATTCCATGCCGAGTGCAATCCCTACTGTTTTTAGTAAATTTCTATCCCAAGAACATGCAAGTGTTGCACCAGAAGGAAAGCAAGTTGATTTAACACTTCGGTTAAGACCAAGATGATCAGCTTCCTCCGCTTGTTTTCTAAGGCCATGAGGGCCATCTGATACCATTATTTGAGGTATACCAAGACGTTCTACACCTTTAGTGTGCCAAAAGTCCAGGCCACTGCATAAACTTGCTTTTTCTTCCAAAGTCATTTCAGATATGATTTTTTCAATATCTCTACTCATTTTTACCTCCTATAGCGTTAGTTTATTTATTTGTTTTAGCATTTGTCATGTTATAAGTATTAGAATTTTATCATGGATTTAATATAAAGGAAAGTTTTAATGGCTATAAAATGAGTGATTTATATATTCGAGTTCATGATCAAAGCCGTTTACAAGAGTTTTTAAAAAAATTGAGGGTATAACGCCTAAGAAGTACAGAGATAGGTGTTATTTTAAAAAATGCTATAATAAGCGTTTGGAATTTTTGGGAGTTGTGATATAATGAGATGAAAATAAGAGATTGAAAATTTAGTTAGTAATTTTTAAGGGGGTAAGTCGTGTTAAATATGCTAGAGATTTTGAATAATTACATCGGTATCATTTTAATTGCAGTTGTTGTTTTTGGGTTAGTTTTTTATTTTTGGAGAAAAGTTCAAGCGGATAAAGCACTTGTTATAACGGGATTAAGAAAGAGGGTACTAAGTGGCAGGGGAGGCTTTATGATTCCTTTCTTAGAAACTTCTTGTACAGTATCACTTGAAAATATTTCAATGACAACTGATGTTAATGAAGCCCCATCAAAACAAGGGATTTTTATAAATATTATAGGTACAGCAGTTGTAAAGATTGAAAATGACTCGCAAAGTATTTTAAAGGCTGTAGAACAATTTTGTACCGGAGGACCTAATAAGACAGTCGAAAATATCAGATCTATTGTAGAACAAATTTTAGAAGGTAAGTTAAGAGGTATTATATCGACTTTAACTGTAGAACAAATCAATGAAGACCGTGCTGCTTTTGAGCAACGCATTGAAAATGATATTAAAATGGAGCTAGAGTCTATGGGGCTGCTGCTCGTATCCTATTCTATTTTGAAAATATCAACTCAAGGCGGCTATTTAGAAAATAGAGCTATTCCACAAATAGCACAGTCTAAGTCTGATGCGGATATTGCAACTGCTGAAAGAAAAAGAGATACAGATATTAAAACAGCCGAAGCAGAAAGAGAAGGTAAGAAAGCAAAGTTACTAGCAGACTCAGAAATTGCTCAGTCTGAAAGAGACAAAAGCCTTAGAGTAGAGGCTTTTAGGGCTGAACAAGATAAAGCCAAAGCTGATGCAGATATTGCATATAGTTTAAAAGAAATAGAAAACCAATCATTAGTTGAAAGACAAAAAGCGGTACTCGCAGATGAGGCAGCTATAAGAGTTGGGAAAGAATTAGTAGCTTCTGTCGATAAACCTGCTGAGGCAGCTAGTCGTAAGCTAGAGATAGAAGCAGAGGCACAAAAAATAAAGTATATTAAAGCAGCTCAAGCAGTGGCAGAGGCGACTAAAGTAAAAGCACAAGCAGATGCGGAAGCAAGGCGCATTCAGGCCGCAGCAGAAGCGGATGCTATTAGACTGCGAGGAGATGCAGAAGCATCGGCGATTAAAGCGCGCGGGCTTGCAGAAGCTGAGGCTAAAGATAAACTCGCCGAAGCGATGGCTAAATATGGAGATGCAGCAGTGGTGCAAATGATTGTAGATAAACTACCAGAAATAATGGGGCAAATTGCGAAGCCACTCGAGCAAGTAGATAAAATTACTATCATTGATAACGGGGGAAGTCAAGGCGCATCTAAAGTAGCAAAGATTGTAACAGATGTTGCTGGTAATGGTTTTGAGGTACTTAAAGATATGACAGGACTTGATATTCCAAATGTTATATCTCAGCTTGTAGCTAAACATGCTATGCAAGATCAGATGATAGATTTGAGCCATATCCAAAATGAGGCAGAGGCTGCAAGTGCACTTGAAAGTAATGAGAAGTAAATAATAAATCATGTATAGAAAAAACCTAGCAGCGCTCATAAGTAAGCTGCTAGGTTTTAATTTATTTGAAAGTTACTTATAAAGTTCCTTTTGATAATAGCTAGGAGCAATTCCTTGGGTCCTAGAAAAAATTTTAGAAAATGACAACACATCATTATAGCCTAGAGAACGCGCAATATCTCCTAAAGATAAGAGTGGATTATGCATAAGCTCTATAGCTTTATTCATTCTATAGTCAATCAAAAATTGCTGAGGGGATTTAGAGAGAAGCTCTTTAAAGAGGTGGCACAAATAGCTTCTGTCAAGACCGATATGGCGTGCTATATCTGAGATCGTTATTTTTCTCGAATAATTCATCTCAATATACTGTATAGCCGTTTTAATATAGGCTTCTTTGCGATCCTTAGGGCTGTGTGACGACAAAGTTTGTGTATTATTTTCAATAAGCTCTGATAATAGCATATAGAGAATACCAAGCAGTCTTAATTCTCTTCCTACTTGTAACTTTTTAGTTTCTAACATTTCTTCAAAACAATGCACCATATAATCCTGATTTGAAGAAGCTAAAATAGGTGTTTGTTGTGTAAGACCAGCGGCTTCTAAATATCCGGCAGCCCTTAGGCCATGAAAACCAACCCAACAGTATGTCCAAGGATCAGAAAGATCAGCCTCATAAAAAGTGATAGCATCGGGACATATTAAAAACCCTTGTCCTTTTGCTAAAGCATATACCTCGTTATTGGCGTGAAACGTACCCTTGCCGCTTAAAATATAATGAATGAGAAAATGATCTCTTACAGCGGGACCAAAGGAGTGGTGAGACTCACATTCTTCGTAACCACATTGGTACATTATAAGCTCAGTTAAATTTAATCTCTTAACCTCTAAGTGTAAAGGCATTTTATGCTCCTTGGTAGTAGTTTTTTATAAAATTATATCACATTAAGACATATAGAAGCTACATTTATCTATTTGATTTTTAAGTTAAATCACATAAGATGATAGTAAGTTATACAAATAAGATAAATAGGAGTACACTATAAAAATAATTCAATAAGGAGAGAAACTATAGATAAACCGTTTTAAATAGCTTAATATACCTGTATATTTTAATTGGTTTTTCATATCCTAAGAAAAAGACATTAGGAGATGATATTTATGAGTAGAACAACTTCAGTAACCGCAAAACTTCATAGCTATTCTTT
>CAKZUB010000010.1 GCA_937921505.1 uncultured Clostridia bacterium
ATACAAACACCTTTTTAAATATAAGAAAAATTTTATTGAGCTACTCAATAGCTTTGTTAAAAAAGCCTGGACTAAAGAAATTAAGGAAGAAGATTTGATACTTGTTGATAAATCCTACATAGTAGGAGAGTTTGATGAAGAAGAATCAGATGTTGTCTATAGAATAAAACTGGGAGAGAAAGAAGTTATAGTTTATGTGCTTTTGGAGTTTCAGTCTTCCGTTGATTATAGTATGCCAATTAGATTACTGCTTTATATGGTAGAAATATGGCGGGATCTTTTAAAGAATACACCCAAGGATTTAAGAAAGACAAAAAGCTTTAGGTTGCCTGCGATCATTCCAATCGTTTTATATAATGGGACTAGTAAGTGGACAGCTCATCAAACTTTTAAAGAGTGTATTAGTGATTTTGAGTTATTTGGTTCAAATATCTTGGATTTTGAATATAACCTGTTAAGTGTTAATGATTACAGTGAAGAAGAACTTATTAATATAGCAAACCTAGTTTCAGCCGTGTTTTTAATGGATCAAGATATGGATATTAAAGAACTTAAAAATAGGCTAAGAGCCCTTGTAGACATTCTGAAGAATACAACGGCAGAACAATTTGAAGGTTTTAAAAAGTGGCTATTATATATTATCAAATCAAGAATGCCCGAAGAAGATAGAGAAGAAATAGATAAAGTTATAAAGGATGCAAAAGTGAAGGAGGTAGAGTGTATGGTATATAACATAGAGAAAACCCTAGATAACCTAAAACAAGAGGGAATAAAAGAAGGCAAATATAGTGTAGCAAAGAGGTTGCTTATAAAAGGGCAAGATATAGATACAATAATGGATGTAACAGAACTTACAAGAGAAGAGATAGAGAAATTAATAAAAGAAATACAGTAGACGCTTTAAAAATGAGGAAGAGATTAAAAGCCTAGCAGATACCTTGTAAGAGAGGATACCTGTTAGGCTTTTTGCTTTGCTTTCAGATTCCTTTAATAAAAAGTTATGGTTATATCTATAATAGCTACTATATATATGATAGCTAACAACTAAGTAAAAACTCTTCATTGAGACAATGATTATAAAAAATCAAAGTTCAATCAAGGAAGAGTTTTTTATTGCTCTGTTACATCATTTGTGTTTACATCATTTTCTTTTGGTTCATTCTTTTGTATTACCATTAATCCTGGGCCTAGAACCATTATTAGAAATTGAGCAATAAAGATAAGAATACCTGCAAACTATATTTCATCACCACTATCATAAGATTTTAGCTCGGAAGTGCTAAAAACCTCACTTTTAGCTCTAGATGAATACTGGATTTTTAGGATAATAATGGTATACTAATTAAAATGAAAGCTATTACTATGATAGTCGTAAAAATAGAAGTAATAGTTAGATAAAGGGGTGTGAAAAAATGATAGAGGCTAGGGGTTTATCAAAGTCTTTTGTAAGAGTTGTAAAAGATGACCAAAGTAAAAAGAAAAGCAAGCGTTTAAAAACAAAGAAAGAAGAATTTTTAGCAGTCAACAATGTAGACCTTACTGTTGGCAAGGGAGAAATTTATGGTATACTAGGGCCAAATGGAGCAGGTAAAACGACTTTGCTTAGAATGCTAGGTGGCATATTAAGTCCAACATCTGGTAGTATTAAAGTAGCAGGTTATGATTATGCAGCAGATAGAAACAGTGCAAAAAAGAAAATAGGTTATCTATCCGGGAACACCAAACTCTATGGAAGAGTCTCACCAAGAGAGTTATTTAGTATATTTGGCAGACTGTATGAAATGAGTAAAGAAGATATTGAGGAGATGACAGAGAAGATTATAAAAGTTATGGATATGGGGAGCTTTATTGATAACCGTATTGAAAATTTATCTACAGGTCAAACGCAGCGCACCTCTATTGCCCGTTGTTTGATTCATTCCCCGGAAATATACATATTTGATGAGCCTACCTTAGGGCTTGATGTGCTTAGCAGTCATGCTATTATAGAGTTTATGAAGGGTGAGAGAGAAAAGGGGAAAGTTGTTCTTTATTCCACACATTACATGGAAGAGGCAGAAAGCTTATGTGATAAAATGCTTATGATTCATCAAGGAGAAGTAATCGCAGAAGGCACGCCAACTCATCTTAAAGAACAGACACAAACGAGTAATCTAAGAGATGTATTTATTAAACTTGTTAAAGTAAGAGGTGAACTCTCATGAGAAAAGATATTATAGCATGTATTTTTAAGAAAGAAATGACAGATATCTTAAGAGATAAAAAGACCCTTTTTATGATGATTATACTTCCTATTCTGATGTATCCAGCGCTTATTCTCCTAATCAGCCAAGTTATGATGATGTCTATGAGCAGTATGCAGCAAAAAGAATTAACTATAGCTTTTAGTCAAGCGCCAAGCGCAAGACTTATGTCAAAAATAGAGCAGGGAAAAGAAGAAGAAGGTAAACTAAAAGTTATACAAGTTGAAGATTATAAACTAGCTCTAGAAGAAAGAGAAATTACAGCTTATGTAGAAATACAAGATAAAAAAGAAGAAGTACTCTATAAAATATATAGCAACTCCTCTGTAGAAGATTCAAATACAGCAGCTAGAAGATTAGAAGCGTTATTAGATGACTATAAGGGAGAACTTATAGAAGAAAATATTAAGGCAGCAGGGTTAGACGTTAAGGTTATTTTAGAACCTATTACCTATGAAAGGATTAATACGGCAAAGAATGAAGAAATGGCAGGTTATTTGCTAGGACAAATTCTTCCCTTTATCTTAATTATAGGTGTTCTTTTAGGAGCCATCTACCCGGCAATTGATGTGATGGCAGGAGAAAAAGAAAGAGGCACTTTAGAAACGCTGCTTACATTACCTATTTCCAATTTGGAACTCGTTATGGGTAAATATTTAGCAGTATCAGTAAGTGCTATTGTTACAGCTATTTTAAATATAGTCTCTATTGTACTAACTATGGTCTTTTTGGTAGGGGGAATAGGACTTTCAGAAGACCTAGGAATGGCAGATATGAATATGAGTGAGCTTATTTTACCGCTCCTTATTACACTGGTATGCATCTGCGTATTTGCCATGGTAGTTGCGGCCATTAGTATGTGTGTATGTTCACTGGCCAAAAACTTTAAAGAAGCTCAAAATTATATAACGCCTATTATGTTTGCGGTTATGATCCCATCTTATGCCTCAATGATTCCCAATATAGAACTTAATGGATTCACCGCAACTATTCCAGTTGTTAATATTTCACTGCTTATTAAAAGTGTATTAACTTTTAGATATGACATAGTAGCCGTAGCAATGGTTTTAGTGACTAATATTGCATTTGTAATACTTTCAGTGCTGCTACTTTCTAAGATGTTTAATTCAGAAGAGATTTTATTTGGAAGTGGTAAAAGTTTTTCCTTTTTAGAAAAGCGCTCTAATTTGAAAAAAGGAGCGATCCCTACACTAAGTGATGGTATGGTTTTATATGCCGTTGGATTATTACTGCTTATCTATATGGGAAGCATACTTCAAGTTCACTTTAAGCTGCTAGGAATAGCTTTTACACAGCTTATTATTATAGTTTTGCCATTAGTATTTGCATACTATATTAAAGCAGACTTTAGAAAAGTTTTTGCCCTCCAAATACCAAGATTTAAGCATATTGCAGGGGGAGTCAGCTTGTGGGCTGGAGGGGCTATTCTTGCACTTGTTATAGGACAATATATGCTTTATTTATTTCCGCAAAATATGGAAGTTGTAGAGGCTCTTTCGAAAATGATCTTTAGCAATGATAAGGTATGGATTAACTTACTCGTTATAGCCTTTTTGCCAGCTCTTTGTGAAGAAGTATTTTATAGAGGGTTTCTAGTGAGTGCGTTTAAAGAAACAAGCTCAGGTAAAAGTGCCATACTGTTAAGTAGTATACTCTTTGGACTGATGCATATAGACTTTATTAGAATTATCCCCACAACTTTACTTGGGATAACATTTGGCTACGCAGTCTATAAAACAGGTTCACTATTTATTCCGATGTTGATGCACTTTTTAAATAATGCTATGGCGGTACTGGCATCTTATCCAGCAAATCCAGCCGCTAAAGTTTATCATTATATGGAATTAAACTTTAGTAATTTAGATATAGGAAGACTAGTGATTCTTATGGGCATAAGTATCCTATTTATAATAGCGGGCATTTGGCTCCTTAAACAAAAAGAGCAAAGTAAGATTTTGGGAGCAGAAGTTGATCTATAAAGCTTGGTATGTAAAGCATGACATGCTATGATAATTGTAGAGTAATAGTATAAGTTTGTGGCAGTACTACAAGCAAAGCTTGCAATATGCAATGGGTATAAAAAATGGAGGGATTATATGGGACTTATTAAAACAGCATTTAATACTATCGGTGGAGGACTTGCAGATCAATGGCTGGAGATTATTGAGCCACAGTCAATGAGTGATACAACAGTTATGACATCTGGTGTAAAGGTAAGGGCAAAAGATAAACGCAACAACAATAATAAGGGCACAGATAATACAGTATCAAATGGCTCAGTGATTCATGTATACCCCAATCAGTTGATGATTTTAGTAGATAATGGCAAGATAGTTGACTATACAGCAGAAGAAGGAAGATATGAGGTTAATCATTCATCCCTGCCTTCACTTTTTAATGGTGAGTTTGGAGAGGCCTTAGAAGAGACTTTTAGCCGTTTTAAATTTGGAGGCGTGACACCTGGTGTTCAAAAAGTATATTATATTAATCTTCAAGAAATAAAAGGTATTAAGTTTGGAACACGTAATCCTATTAATTATTTTGACAATTTTTATAATGCAGAGCTATTTTTAAGAGCGCACGGTAGTTATTCTATTAAAATTGTAGATCCTATAAAGTTTTTTATGGAGGCTATCCCAAGAAATAAATCACAAGTTGATATTAATGATATTAATGAGCAGTATTTATCAGAGTTCTTAACAGCACTTCAAGCAGCAATTAACCAGATGTCAGCTGATGGCATTCGTATTTCTCTAGTAACTTCAAAGAGTATGGAACTTGCAAAATACATGTCTACAGTACTTGATGATGACTGGAGTCAAATGCGTGGCATGCAAGTGCAATCAGTAGGCCTTGGGAGTATTTCATATGATGACGATTCTAAAAAGCTTATTAATAGACGTAATGAGGGTGCTATGCTACAAGATCCTTCTATTAGAGAGGGTTATGTTCAAGGGTCTGTTGCTAGAGGCTTAGAAGCTGCAGGATCTAATGCAAATGGTTCGATGGCAGGTTTTATGGGGGTAGGCGTTGGTATGCAAGGCGCTGGTGGTTTTATGGGAACGGCTTCACAGAATAATCAAGCTCAAATGCAACAAAAGCAAATGCAGCAACAACAGCGGCAAGCTCAAAATCAGCAAGTATCACAAAATATAGGGGGACCCTCTAAAGAGGAGTGGCAATGCAGTTGTAATGAAATGAACACAGGGCGTTTTTGTACGCAATGTGGTTCGCCAAGGCTAGTAGCTAAGGAAAGTTCATGGACTTGTAAATGCGGTATGAAGAATACAGGTAAATTTTGTGCGGAGTGCGGGACAAAGAAACCAGAAGAACCTAAATCTTATTGCTGTGATAAATGTGGATTTGAGCCTAGGGACCTTATGAACTTGCCAAAGTTTTGTCCAGAGTGCGGTGACCCTTTTAATGAAAAGGATGTTAAGTAATTTTAAAAGAAAGTAAGGAGGTGTGATAAGCGTGTCAATCATAGCTTATAAGTGCCCCAATTGTGGAGGGCCTCTTGCCTTTAATGCAGATACACAAAACTGGAAATGTGAGTTTTGTCTAAGTGATTTTAATGAAGAAGCGATGATGTCCTTTGCAGATAAGACTAAGGATACTGAGTTTGAGGATAAAGCCCGTGCATATAGTTGTACAAGCTGCGGTGCTGAGATTGTAACAGATGACACTACAGCAGCGACTTTTTGCTATTATTGTCATAGCCCAGCTATTTTACCCAGCCAGTTATCCGGAGACTATAAGCCTGCAAAGGTTATTCCTTTTAAGTTTAAAAAAGAAGCCGCAACAGAAGCTTTTATCAAGTGGTGTAAGAAAAAACCGCTTCTTTCAAAAAAATTTACAGCTCATTCGCAGCTTGAATTGTTATCAGGTATTTATATTCCATTTTGGCTGTTTGATTGTGATATAAAAGGACAATTGGCAGCAGATGCAAGAAATGTCCGTGTTTGGACAATGGGCAATAAGCAGTATACCGAAACAAAATACTATGATGTTATAAGATCAGCTACTGCTAAGTTTAACGGAATACCTGCAGATGGTTCCAAAAAGGCAGATGATAAGTTGATGGAAACCTTGGAGCCTTATGATTATAGACAAATGAAGGATTTTTCAATGTCTTATCTGTCAGGGTATTTGGCCCAGAAGTATGATGTTAGTCAAAAAGAAGTCTATGGACGTATAGTAGAACGTATTCAGAAATACTCAAGCAGCTTACTAAAAGATACAATCCAAGGCTATAGCAGTGTCAATGTAAAAAGCTGCAATATAGAATTAAAACACTGCGAGGCAGCTTATGTTTTACTTCCAGTTTGGATGTTTACCTATCAATATAATGATAAAATGTATATATTTGCAATGAATGGACAGACTGGGAAGATTGCAGGGACTCTTCCAATTAGTAAAGGAAGGGCGGCTGCTTGGTTTACTATTATATCTGCAGTTGTTTTTGTCATTTTATTAGTAGGAGGGCTATTCCTATGAGAAGAAAATCAAGGACGATCCTTTTAGTTTTGTTGTTGGCAGTTATGTTTTTATCAGGCACTCAAGTCTTGGCTGTTATTCAAAAGGTATATGATCAGGCAGAGTTATTTTCAGTCTCACAAAAAGAAGACTTACAGCGAAAAGCAGAAGAGCTAAGTGAAAGCTTAAAATTAGATATGATTATCGTTACAATAGACGATAGCAAGGGGAAGACTTCAAGAGAATATGCGGATGATTTTTATGATGAAAATGGCTTTGGTTATGGTGAAAAGGCAGATGGGGTGCTGCTGCTTATCGATATGGCAAATAGAGAGATCTATATATCTACATGTGGCAAGGGGATTAACTACTTAACAGATGCAAGAATAGAAAGTATATTAGATAGTATTTATCCACATCTTACAAATGAAAGTTATAGTGATGGGGCAATGGCCTTTCTAAGTAGTGTAGAATATTATGTTCAGCAAGGCTTACCCACTAAGCAGTATACACAAGAGCCAGCACAATTACCCAAAGATGAGCAAAGTCAACTACCTGTAGAGACCGAATTCAGACGCGCAAACCGAATCTTAATTTATTTAATGATTGCCTTTACAATAGGAGGTATATCAGTTATTGTTATGGCAGCAAATAACAAAGGTGTTTCTAGTACGCATGCCAATACCTATTTGCAAAATAATTCGTTTAATCTACTTGATAGACAAGATCGTCATATTAATACGAGAGTTACCCATACTACTATTAATACAAATTCTGGGGGTTCAAGCTCAAGTACAACACACCGTTCAAGCAGTGGCAGAAGTCATGGTGGCGGCGGACGTAAATTTTAATAGATAGGCACAAAAAGGTAGTAGCTCTAATAAAAAGCTACTACCTTTTTTGTAGAAAAATATAGATTTCATATCGTTAAGCGTAAGTTTATATAGTGTTTCTCTATAGCTGTGGTTAGATAAATTATAAATATCTAAATATACTCAAATCCTTTGACAAATCAGAAAACTAAAGTAAAATATAAGAAGGGGAATCAAGTCAAAAAGTAAGAGGTGGGGGGCAGAGGATATTGATTACATTTAATTATAAAATACTTATTGTAGATGATAATCATAATAATTTATTTACGCTTAGAGAACTTATTAAACAATATATTAAGGCGGAGATAATAGAAGCGGACTGTGGTCAGGATGCACTTAAGATATTATATAATACACCCGTAGATTTAATTATTTTGGATATTCAAATGGAAGGAATGGATGGATTTGAAGTAGCGTCTCTCATTAAAAAAAGAAAAAAAACGAGAGATGTACCTATTGTATTTCTTACAGCGGCTTATAAGAGTGAGGAATTTAAAAAAAGAGGCTTTGAAATAGGAGCTGTAGACTATTTGGTAAAACCTATTGATGAATATCAGTTGATTAATAGGATCAATGTCTATCTTAAGCTTATTGAAAAAGAAAGAAATATGAATTTCATGCTAGAACAAAAGATTAAAGAACAAACGGAGGAACTGAGGAAGGCAAAAGAACAAGCAGAAGCCGCAAATGAAGGGAAAAGTACATTTTTAGCCAATATTTCTCATGAACTAAGGACGCCTTTAAATATTATATTAAGTTCTATACAGCTTGTAGATTTGTATCTAGATAATGAAGCGCCCATAGAGAAGAAAAAATTTAGAGAGAAGGTTCATATACAAAGACAAAATTGTTATAGACTTTTAAGACTTGTTAATAACCTTATTGACATTACAAAGATGGACTCAGGACATTTTACACTTAATTTTAGAAGATGTAACATTGTAGAGCTTATTGAGTCCATTACAATGTCTATCTATCCATACATGGATAATAAAGGAATAAATCTTATATTTGATACTGATATAGAAGAGAAAGAGATGTATTGTGACTTAGATGCTATAGAGAGAATCTTACTTAATTTGCTTTCTAATGCTATCAAATTTACGCCAACTGGTGGTACCATTTTTGTACAATTAAAAGATATAGGAGACGCTATAAAAGTTTCTGTCAAAGATACAGGCATAGGTATACAAGGAGAGCTATTAGCGAAGGTTTTTGAGAGATTTAAACAAGGAGAGAATCTAGTTACGAGAGGAAATGAAGGAAGTGGGATAGGTTTAAATTTAGTAAAATATCTTGTAGAGACCCATGGTGGGAAAATATATGCAAAAAGTGAATATCAAAAAGGCAGTGAATTTATTATTGAATTACCTATAAATAATGATAAGCAGACGCAAACGATTAGTGGATTAGTTCATGAGTGTAAAACAGATAATAATGTAGTACAAAAGATTAGTATAGAATTTTCAGATATTTATGTATAAAGAGTAAGTGTAAGAACTTTAGGCAAGAGTTAGGAGAGCACTTAATGATTAAGTTTAAGAATATAAGTGTAAAGAAAAGATTAATGATTGTTCTTTTAATAGGATTAAGTATTTTTGTTAACTTCGGTATTTTAGCTATCAAGCAGATGAGTCATTTAGGTGATGTAACAAGGGCTATGTATAATCACTCTTTTCGAGTTTCTAGTGCAGCTACAGAGATAAGGGTAGATATTATAAAGATTCAAAGGGCCACAAGGGACCTTATATTATCAAGGAATGAAGAAGAACGGCAAAGAGCAATAAATGATATAAGAATGTTAGATAAAATAACTTCGCATAATCTTGTCATTATGAAAAATCAAGTGACTGAGTCGAAAATAATAGAGATTGAAATGCAAATAGAAGAAGATTTTTTGAAGTGGCAAGTTGAAAGAGAAGAAGTTATTAGCCTGATTCAAAAAGGAGAGATAGAACAAGCCACACATCTAACAAAGGATGATTTTGCTTTTGTGGTCAAAAAATTAGAACATATGTTAGTTGAGCTTGGAGATAGTTCAAAAGAAAAAGCCTATGAGCTTGTTATGGAGTCTAGAACTTTAGAAGTAAATCAGATATATATGCTTGTAGGATTAATTGCTTTATTAGGAGCCATTTTCTTAGCTATGTTTGTTCTTATAATAAAAAGTATACTAAGTCCTATTAATGATTTAAAGCAAGCTATGAATGAAAGTATTAACACAGAGAAACTAGTGCTTGTTAATATTGACGGAGAAAACGAAATAGCTGAAATGTCTCAGTTTTATAATAGCCTCATTATAAAGCTTAGAAATATATTTTGGATTAAAGATCACAAGAATATACTCAATCAAAAATTGTCTGGATACCATACATTAGAAGAACTTGCCCAAAATACGATTAATAATTTATGTAGAACAGTATCTGGAGGCACAGGAGCCTTTTACATGTATGAAAATGAGGAGAAGTTATTAAAATTAATAGCCTCTTATGCCTGCCCACATAATAAGGAACTGCCCAAAGAGCTTTTACTTGGAGAGGGGATAGTAGGGCAGGTTGCGCTTGAAAAGAAATCTATTTTATTGAAAACAAATAGAGGGGAAAAGGGAATGATTTCTACTGCACTTATGAACCATTACCCTACTAATTCATATGTATTTCCTGTTGTTTATGAAGAAGATCTCTACGGGGTTATAGAAATTGCTTCGCTAGATCCCTTAGGTGAAATACAGCTTGATTATCTAGAAGAAGCAAGTGAAACGATAGCCATCAATCTTTATGCAACTAAGCAAAATGCTAAGATATTAGAACTTCTTAATATATCTGAAAAAGCAAGAGAAGAAGTAGATAAGAAGGCAGAAGAACTAGAAGAGGCAAATAAAGTACTTTATAGTCAACGAAGTATCTTGCAGCAACAAGCAAAAGAATTGCAGCATACTAATTCGCAATTAGAAAAACAGCAACAACTGCTGCAGCAGCAGACAATGCTTTTAAATGATCAGAATTTAAAGCTTGAAGAAGCAAAACAAGATTTAGAGGTGTCTAATAAGTATAAATCAGATTTTTTAGCTAATATGTCTCATGAGCTTAGAACACCACTAAATTCAATTATTTTACTGTCAAAGCTACTTTTAAATAATAAAAAAGAAAGCTTAAAGGTTAAGGAAAAAGAAAAAATACAAGTGATACATAAAGCTGGAGAAGAACTTCTTAGGTTAATTAATGACATACTAGATTTGTCTAAGATTGAGTCGGGTAAAATAAATATAGAAAATAATTTTTTTCATTCCACCTTATTTATAAAAGAGATAGAAGATATGTTTAAAAGTCTAGTCAAAGAAAAAAAACTAGAACTTAAGGTAGAAGATTACGTGAAGGATAAATTGTACGGAGATGAATATAAAATTGCTCAAATACTAAGAAATTTTATTTCTAATGGGATTAAATTTACGCATAAAGGATCTATTACAGTGCAAGTTAAAAAAGATGCTGAAGGGACGTATTTCTCAGTAAGAGATACTGGAATAGGCATCTCTAAGGAACAACAAAAAGTTATTTTTGAACAATTTCAGCAAGGAGATAGTTCTATTTCAAGAAAATATGGGGGAACGGGGCTTGGGCTCTCAATCTCTAAAAAATTAGCTGGAGCTATGGGAGGCTGTATAAAAGTAAATAGCAACCTTGAAGAAGGAAGTGAATTTATTTTATATATACCCAATGTAATTAAGCCTAAAGACAAGGAAGTTTCTACTATAGAGTATTTAGAACCCTTAGGAGAAAGGGATGAAGCTATTTTAGTCGTAGAAGATAATAAATTAAGTGATAGTCATTTAATGAATACAAAGGATGAACAGGATTTAAGCCTTAAAGATAAAAAAATTCTTATTGTAGATGATGACCCTAGAAATGTATACAGTTTAGCTTCTGCACTAGAGGACGCTCATGCACATGTTATTGAAGCTTATAATGGGATGATTGCTCTTGCAAAGTTAGAAGAAGAGCCGACGGTTGACTTGATTTTGATGGATATTATGATGCCTGAAATGGATGGCTATGAGGCTATTAGACAAATTAATCAGAATAATAAGTTTAGACATATTCCTATTATAGCTCTTACAGCAAAGTCTTTAAAAATAGACCAGGATAAGTGCATAGAAGTTGGGGCAAATGCTTATATCTCAAAACCTGTAGATTATGATAACTTAGTAAAGGTTATAAAGGAATGGACCTTAAGAAGTAACTCATAATAAGCTGCTATATTCTAAAATCCTTCTTTTTATATAATAAATAGGTAACTATAAATGATACTATTATAATGAGTAATGCTACAATGATATAAAAAGGTTCTATGCCATTTTTAATGATTTCAGAAGGAACTGCGTAATGAAATGGAGAGATATATTTTAGGAAACTAAGCTTTTCTATCATGCCAGAAAAGATCCCAAGCAGATAACTAATAAAGAAAAGTCCAATAGAAAGAGGCATTGCAAGTCTTAAGTGAGGGATTACTACTGAAATTAAAAAGCCTATAGACATAAAGACAAGACCAACTAAGAAAAATCCTAAGAACATCAATTTAAAGTCTATTAAAAGACTGGTGATAGCTAAATCAGCAGGCTTAACGGCAAGGGACATCAATGTAGAGGCGATGCCTATAATCATTATAAAGAGGTAAAATAAGCTAGCAGAAGATAAGATTTTCATTGTAACAATCTTTGTACGGCTAATAGGATGAGCATAAAGAAACTCAATAGTTCCCTCGCTTTCTTCTTTAATAAGTGATTTAGCACCAAGAAGACTGGCATAAATATAACCTGAAATTACAATGTATTGAAAAACATAAGAAAAATATTGATTAAGCTGAGAGAAGTCTGGCACGTCCTTCAAGTTAAAGGCTTCAAGTAAGGCTGGAGGCATAGCACCCATTTTGGTATTAACAAGCTCCTGCATCCCGCTGTCTTTCATCGAAGGGAACATAGACATAAATAAAATAACTAATAAAATACAAATGATGCTCCAGATAGCCAACGGCTTTAGCCCTTTTTTAAATTCCATTTTAAAAACGTTCATTTATTTTTCCTCCGTTTCATAGTAACTCATAAAAACCTCAGATAATCGCTTCTCTTCTATGATTAAGTCATCAATTTTATGGTTAGCCATTAAAGCAATAAGTTTATTAATATCTCCAGTATAGTTAAAAGAAACTTTGTCCTGGTTGAACTTTAAGTTTTTGGCGCCGAGAGTTGTTAAGGACTCTGTCATGTTGCCAGAAAAACTTAAGGTAACTTGTTTTACTTTTTTACTAGCAAAATCTAAGATGTTTTTTACATCTACTATTTTTCCTTCTTTGATAATAGCTACTCTGTCACAGAATGCTTCAACTTCGGTGAGGTTGTGGCTGGACAGAAAAATAGTTGTACCTTTTGATTTAAGATCCATGAGCGTTTGGGCAAGTTTTTGCTGAATAAGAGGGTCGAGTCCATTGGTGGGTTCATCAAGTATGAGCAGCTTAGGTTTATGAAGAAGGGCTTGAACGATAGCTACCTTCTTTTTATTACCAAGGGAGAGCTCGGAAATATTTTTATTTAGTTCAACGCCAAAATTTTTACAAAGTTCTTCGGTGTAGACATGATCGATGTCTTGATGAAAAGACTTTGCATAATTGATAAGTTCTCTGACCTTCATATTATCATAGTAACGCACTTCACTTGGCACATAGCTTATATGTTCCTTAATCTTTGTAGTCTCAGACATACAGTCTAAATCAAAAATTTTTGCCTCTCCGGCAGAGGGCAAGATAAAGTTCAATAAAACTTTAATGGTTGTAGATTTACCCGCCCCATTAGGACCTATAAAGCCAAAGATTTCACCTTCGTTAACATTTAAAGAAACATCCTCTATACCACGATTTTTACCATAGGATTTTGTTAGATTTTTAATTTCAATAATGCTCATTTGGAGA
The DNA here is from genome assembly GCA_937921505.1 of uncultured Clostridia bacterium. Lineage (GTDB taxonomy): Bacteria > Bacillota > Clostridia > Lachnospirales > Cellulosilyticaceae > FMMP01. The sequence continues at coordinate 13,574 of CAKZUB010000010.1, forward strand.
CCTCCTTGTTCTTTTGTTGTTTATACAATGCAAGCTTATTATTTAACTGCTCACCTGTGGCCTTATAATACATAAAAAAAGCAAAGCAAAGCGATAGATAAAGAATGATGCAGCCAAGAGTAAATAGTCCCAAATGATAGATGTTTGAAATATCAAGCCATTCAAGTAAATGAGCGCCTATAAGAAGTGTTATATAAGATAATAAAAAATGAATAAATATTTTATACTTAGCATGAAGCGTTCCTAATATCAATTCACCAAAAGCAATATAATAAATAAGTGTTAGTGTGACGGTAAGAAGAACAAATTGCCAAACAGTAATAAAATCCATAGAAGTTTTCCCAAAGAGCATACTGATAAAAGCATATATAATGATGGAGGCTGTAAAAATGAGTGCCCATACGAACTTAAATTGTACGATAAATGTCATATATCTCTTCATAAAAATTCCTCCTCTATAATCCTAAGATTTCTTTTAAAATAGGTACATATTGCCTTGAAACGACAAGCTTTTCATTATTTTCAAGCAGTACTTCCAATTTGCCATTTAATTTAGGCGTTAACTTCTCAATTTTACTTATGTTAATAATGGTTGATTTGCTAGACCTAAAAAAGTCATGATCAGTAAGCTTGCGTTCAATTTCATAAAGCCGCAAGGGTGTTTCTAGAACCTGATCTTTAGTATAAATGAAAGTTTTTTTATCTACACTTTCAAAATAAAGAATATGAGTAGGATCGACAAGGTGAGTGGCTTTTCCAATGATGCCAAAGATTTTTACTTCTGAGCTTTTAATAAGAGCAGAAAGCTTTTGAATATCTGCATGAGCTATAGGACATTTAATGATGACTTCTGTTTCTAAGTGATGTGGAGATTCATCTATAGTAATTTTCATTGGATCATCCCCCTATAAAAATAATATTTCCTACTTATACTATAGATAGTATTATAAGATTAGTAAATAACTATAACACTAAGTTGCATAAGGGAGATACTAAGCTGCAATTAAAAGACACATCACCTGCCCGCGCGTCTTAAGAGTTAGTATCATTTAATAGAGGTAATGACATCTGCATTTCTTGGAGGAATGGACGGAATCTGACCAGCTTTATAACCAAGTGTTACAGCGCAAATATGATGATATCCACTTGGAATGTCTAAAGTTTCTTTTAAGTGCGATGCTTGATTAGAGGTAAAAGCAAAGGCTGACATAGTCATGATACAAGAGCCTATATTTAAAGATTCGGCAGCAAGACAAATATTTTGAGCAGCAGCTCCAGCAGCGATTTGAATGAAATCATTATCTTGCTCACCACTTATGATAATAACAGTTGGTGCATTATAGAAGGCATGATAATGTGGGGTACTTACCATTTTTATTAAAGCCTTGTGATTAAATTCAATGACGTTTTCTACAATTGTATTTGAGAGTTGATCAATAAGAATCTTATTTTGTATCACAGTAAAGTACCAGTTTTGTTTATTCATTGCACTCGGAGCATGTAGTGCTGCATTTAATATAGCATCAAGAGCTAAGTCAGGTATTTGTTCTGAATAATAGTTTCTAATAGCGCGTCTATCTTTAATTGTTTTTAAAGTTTCATTCATCTTTAATTCTCCTGTTCATTATGTATAGGTTTTATCAATCATTAAAATATAACAAAATGATATACTAAATGAAATAAATTTACTAGAGTGATTTTTTATCAGTATGTTAAAATAGCTTAGATCATGCATATTATATAAGGTAAAGAGTATTATAATTTTTTACAACTAGTGGAGGTGAAAAAATGAGTCAAAAGCATATTGCACTTGTCACCGGAGGCAATACAGGAATGGGTAAGGCTGTAGCTACAGAGCTTGCAAGACGTGGGAAATTTGTAGTAATTCTTTGTAGGAATAAAGAAAAAGGCGAAAGGGCGCTTGCACAGATCAAAAGAGAAAGCAATAGCAATGATGTAGATATGATGGTGTGCGATTTAGCAAGTCAGGCCAGTATCAGACGGTTTGTAAGCCAGTTTAAAAACAAATACAGTACTTTAAATATTCTTGTAAATAATGCAGGGGTTATAGTACCTAGAAGACAGGAAACCAGTGAGGGGTATGAGTTGCAATTTGGCGTCAATCACCTAGGACACTTTCTTTTAACAAACTTACTTTTAAGTACAATTATAAATAGTGCGCCAGCTAGAATTATTAATGTTTCATCAGGAGCGCACAAAGTAGGTAAAATTCATTTTAAAGATCTGCATCTTAAGAAAAGTTATAATTTAATAAAAGCATATTCCCAATCAAAACTTGCCAACATACTTTTTACGTATGAGCTTGCACAAAGGCTAGAACACACTAGTGTTACAGTAAATGCCCTTCATCCAGGAGCTGTTGCAACCCAAATGGGGATTAACCGAGAAACTGGGTTTGGAACACTTATAACAACTATGCTAAAACCTGTTTTTAAGTCACCGTTAGAGGGCGCATCAACTGCTATTTACCTTGCTGTATCAGAAGAAGTTGCACCTATTACAGGAAAGTACTTTTATAATGAAAAACCAATTAAATCTTCAAAGTTATCCTATGACAAAGAACTAGCTAAAAGGCTGTGGGCGATCAGCGAAAAGCTTGTACATCTTAAATAGTTTAAAAGTAGATTATGGTATTTTCTTTTGACGAATTCACTTTTAGAGACTATTATAAAGAGTGAACCTGAAAGTGAGAAACATACTTTTACTATAAAGGAGTTTGTAATGAGCGAAAACAAAGCAGAAATACTAAAGGCTATTTTAAGTATTAGAAGAAAATTAAGCCATATTAAGCTAGACGTTAATAGAGAAGTCGATAGGTTTGAGGAACAGTTTAATAAATCTTTAAAAAGAATAGATAAAATAGGTTATTTGTCAGCAAAATTCACCGTAGTAGAGCTTATACAAACACAGAAAGCTTATGAAGCGCTTATAAATCCTATGCCACTACTCAAAGAAGAAAAAGATAGCTTTTAGTAAAATAATAAAAAAAATCGCTCTAGAAAATTCTAGCGCGATTTTTTACTACTCCCCATACTTAGGATTTACATGAACCATACAATGCTTGACAGCAGGAAATTTATTTTCTATTAACAAGTGAATATTTTCAGCAATAGCATGTGCGTGATGTAAAGATTGATTACCATCTGCACCTATTTCTATATCAACATATATTTTAGAACCAAATAACCTCGTTTTTATTTCATCTAAGCTAAGCACACCGTCTTGGTTTTCAACTATCTCTTTCATACGTAGGAGTGTTGTGGGGTCACAAGAGTGGTCTACGAGCTTTGAAACAGCATCCTTTAATATATCATAAGCAGCTTTTACAATAAGCAAACAGATGATAACACTAGCAATAGGATCTAATACTGGGAAACCAAGTCTAGCGCCAAAGATACCAATAAAACTTCCTATTGAAGAGAAGGCATCAGAACGATGGTGCCAAGCATCAGCGAGCAATGAACCTGAGTTAATCTTTTTGGCAGCACCTTTTGTATAGTGGTACATCCATTCTTTTATAAAAATAGAGAAGAGGGCAACTATAAGAGCTAAGATACCAGGTGTTTTTAAATGAGCAGAGTTAAAATATATAACCTTATGAATACCATTTAAGCCAATACCAATGCCTGTAGCGCATAGGATAATGGCGAGTATAATAGATACAACACATTCTAAACGTTCATGTCCATATTGATGCTCGGGGTCAGAGTCTTTATTAGATATATGGGCACCAATCATTACAATAAATGTACTAAGTACATCTGATGCAGAATGAATGGCATCAGAGATCATAGCCCCTGAGTTTGCAAAGATACCCGCGAGAAGTTTAAAAAGTGATAAGACTATATTAATGATAATGCTTACTGTCGATACCTTCATTGTAATTTGTTTTTGAGTAGGAACTTCCACATAGATACCTCCGTATAGTTATTTCGCCATGTGCTATGACACTTAAGCGCTGTATTATCCAAAAGGAGTATAAAAAAACACCTATAGAACAATATGCTACTGTCCCACAGAGGTGATATAACATTCATCTGTTGCTGTTTTCACAGCCCGGCCCAACAAATCAACAGATTTATCGCCTGCTCAGCTTATACTATAGATTTATATGCAATACAAAAAATTATATGATGTTATTATATGATATGCAAAATACCCATAAAAAGTGTGGGTATAATTTAAATCTATCAATAATAATTTAACATTGAAAAATTTACCATGAAGTATCATGTATAGATCATAATGCGAAAATTAGATAATAAGGAATAAAGAAATACTGAAGGGAAGAATTATTTATGAGAAAAGCTTTAATTTTAACGCTTATTATATGTATGTTTAGCTTAACATTAGGTGGATGTTCCAGATGGGAAAGAGATGAGCCGGGGCTGATTCAAAGTTATCAATGAAAAATAGTACTTAGCAGCTCACCTAGCTGGTAAGTACTATTTTTTTATCCAGGGTTAAATTATAGGTAAGTCCGATGAGTACTAAAATGCCCCCTATTATTTTACCAGCTGATAATAGGTCTAAACTTACATAATCAATGATAATACCAAGAAAAAATTGACCTATAAAAATGAGTAAGGTTAAATAAAAGCTCGGAATTTTTGGGGTCATATAAGTTGAGAGCATAACGACGGCAATTCCTACAACGCCCCCGAGGTATGCCCACCAAGGTATGAGATTTAGAATTTCCCTTGATACATATAAAGAATCTTTACTAAAGAGTAAAAAAAGAAAAGAAAAAAGAAGTCCAACGATATAATTTATAAGTGTGCCTTCAAAAACGCCAATTTTTTTTGCAAGGTTAGTGTTTATAATTCTGGCAATTACAATAGAAATACCAGCTAAAAGTGATATGGATACAGATAACATAATAATCCTCCTTAAAAGATAGCCATTATAATAATTCCAGAAATGATAAATATAAGCCCGATTAATTTCTTTTTATTAAAACGGATAGTTTTCATATCTAATAACCCAAAATGATCTATAATAATAGAAGAGAGGGATTGCCCTAGTAATCCTAAAGCTATAGTAATAGAAACACCTAGTTTTGAAAAACTAATGTTGGTAAAAAGAACAGTAAAGACACCTATAGCCCCAGCACTATACAAGTAGAGAGGAATATCCGTATGGATTTTTAATTTTATCTTGTTGAATATAACAAGAATGATAAGGGGGGCGAGTCCGATAATATGAATGATTACGCTAGATGTATAGTTGCCAACATTTTCAGATAAAACACCATTAAATAAAATCATGATAGTAATTAGAGCTCCTATGGTAGCTGAAATTAAAATGTTCATATGACCACTCCCTTAAATTTAACCTTAATTTATCATGAAACAGTTATACAGTGTTATGACACATGTCATATTATAGATTTCACATCTTTAAGTTTAAATTAATCATCATGTTGTATGATGTGAAATCATTATGAGAAACAACTTTGCATAGATGAATAACTTAAGTTTATATGTTGTTTCTCTATAGAAAAAGCAACTTTTATTTTGGATCAGTGTGAAATTTAAAGAAGGAGTATTATGATTAAAATAAATGACTTCAAACAAATCAATCAATATATCGTTAAACATAATATTGACAAAATTTTTAGTGAGGATATAAGACCTTTTGTGGAATTATTACTTTTTGTTAAAAATGAATATATTTGCAAGGAAGAGGAGCCTGTTCATTATTTGCTTTTTTTTGTAGAAGGAAAAGCTAAAGTATATACAACGCAAAGTAATGGAAGGACGTTGCTGATTTGCTTTTATGAGGATTTTAGAATACTTGGAGATGTAGAACTCATGAATTTTCAAACAGCATCTGCTAGTGTACAAGTTATAGAGGATGCGTACTGTATAGGTATTTCTTTAGAAAAAGTGCGAGCTTATTTAATGAATGATCCCAAGTTTTTAAGGTTTATTTGTAATTCTTTAGGAGAGAAGTTAAAGCAGTCTACGAGGAATAGCTCAATTAATTTACTTTATCCCTTAAAAAATAGATTAGCCACTTATATGCTTGCAACCTTACAAAAAATAGATGAAAAAGAAAATACATTAATGCTGTTTAATGAAAACTTAACACAAACATCAGAGCTTTTGGGTACAAGCTACAGACATCTGTTAAGAACATTAAATGCTTTGTGTTTAAAAAATATTATAAAAAAAGAGGAAAACTACTTTGAAGTAATAGATGAAAAAGAGTTAAAGAAACTTGCTGTAGATGTCTATGAATAAGAAGACCCGCATCCTTTACAATTTTCTTAAAAATGATATAATACAAACGATTGAAAAATATATGTAATGAATAGACAGGAGATGAAGTAGTTGAACTTAGAGCTTCTTATTGGCCCTATAGTTGGGGGCGTTATAGGATATATTACAAATGGCATAGCGATTAAAATGCTGTTTAGACCATTAAAATCTATTTATATAGTTGGCGTAAAACTGCCATTTACACCAGGTATTATACCTAAAGAAAAAGGCAGATTAGCAAGAAGTATAGGAGAAGTAGTAGGCAAAGAACTTATTAATGAAAATGTACTGGAAAAAGTACTTTTGAAAGATAATATATATGCACAGATTGATCAAAAGGTAGATAATATAATAGAACAGTACAGAACAAGTGAGCTTACAGTAGAAGAGCTTTGTGAACAAGCTATAGAATCTGATACATTACAGCAGATAAAAGGGAAAATACAAGAGGGTTTATCTGAAAAGCTGTATACGCAAGTAGTACAATTAAATATAGGTCAGTTGGCGGTTGAAAATCTTGTAAGTGAAATTAAAGAAGGATCTCTTAAACCACTTCTTGGTCCGTTAGCTTTTTTTATTAATGATAGCTTTATAGAAGGTATAGCTGTTAAATTAGAACCTATTATTAATCAGATGGTTGAAGATAAAGGTAAAGAGCTTATAGAAGATGCAGTAGAGAAAGAAGGAAAAACATTTTCTAAGAAACCAGTTAGTGAGGTTGCACAAAAGGTAAAAGAGAATATTAGCATCATAAAAGAATTGGTTAAGAAAAGTTATACCTATTTTGTACAGCACAACCTAGCACATTCTCTAGAAGTTGTCAATCTATCAAAGGTTGTAGAAGAACGTATCAATGCTTTTGATACTTTAGAATTAGAGAAAATGATATTGAAAATTATGAAAAAAGAGCTTAATGCTATCATATGGTTAGGCGCTTTACTAGGAGCTATTTTAGGATGTATAATAAGTATAGTTTAAGCTACTTAGTTTTTTATTGCTTTGGAGGTGAGAAGATGGACGAGGCCAGTCAGAAGAACATTAGGGATAAAATATGTTATATATGAACACAAAATCACATTTGTATAAAAGTGTAATTTTGTGTATAGATATATGGTTTAATTTGAATAGTAACGAGCTATAATGTTTCTCTTCTAGAATAGGTATAGCGTGAAATTACTTTTTGCCTTTTATTCCTTAATGTTCCTCTATTAAATTAATTTAAGTTTTATAAGCGATTAGATTTAGATTACTTATACACATAGGAGGAGCGGGGATGGAAAACGTACTACAACTTATAGAAGAGAAAAAGTTTATGGAAGCAAGAGAAGATCTTAAGGGTAAAAACGTCGTTGATATAGCAGAACTATTTGAAGAAATGAACAAAGAAAATGTTGTCAAAGTTTTTAGACTGCTTCCAAAGGATATTGCAGCAGATGTTTTTGCTTATATGGAACACGAACAAAGAGTTATTATCATAGAATCTTTAACAGACAAAGAAGTTTCACATATTATTAATGATTTGTTTATAGATGATACAGTTGACTTTTTAGAAGAACTTCCAGCTAATGTAGTTAAGAGGGTACTCAAAAATACAGACGAAGATACAAGGAAAATAATTAACCAATTATTAAAGTATCCCGAAGGTTCTGCTGGAAGCATAATGACTATAGAGTATGTTAACCTCAAAAAAGAGATGACAGTAGAAGAGGCTCTTAAGCATATTAAAAAAACTGGAATAGATAAAGAAACAATTAATACCTGTTATGTAACTGCAGAAAACAGAGAGCTACAAGGCATAACCTCTATCAGAGCACTTATTTTAAATGACTCAGATAAATTGATAAAAGACATTATGAAAACAGAGTTTATTTATGTGCATACTTTAGAGGATCAAGAAAATATAGCGGAATTATTTAAAAAGTATGACTTATTATCTGTGCCGGTTACAGATAATGAGCAAAAGCTAGTTGGTATTATAACAATCGATGACATTGTAGATATCATCGATCAAGAAAATACAGAAGACTTTCAAAAAATGGCGGCAATGACTCCTTCAGATGAGGAATATTTAAAGACAGGGATATGGACACTTGCTAAACATAGAATTCTATGGCTGCTTGTTTTAATGATCTCGGCCACATTTACAGGGAATATTATCAAGAGATTTGAAGATGTATTGCAATCAGTTGTACTGCTTGCTGCATTTATTCCTATGATTATGGATACGGGTGGAAATGCTGGATCTCAGTCGTCGACACTTATTATCAGGGGATTGGCACTTGGGGAAATTACCTTAAAGGATATACTTAAAGTTATATTTAAAGAATTTAAAGTAAGCTTTATGGTAGGAAGTGCACTTGCGGTCGTTAATTTTATAAGAATATATTATTTCGAAAAAACGAGCTTTTATATTAGCCTTACTGTATGTATTACTTTGTTTTTTACCATAGTAATGGCAAAAGTATTAGGAGGTATTCTTCCTATAGTTGCAAAGAAACTTAAACTAGACCCTGCAATTATGGCAGGTCCACTTATTACGACAGTGGTAGATGCTATAGCACTTATATTGTACTTTACAATGGCTGCGTGGTTTTTGGGATTATAATTAAATATAAATAATGAGAAATACACTAAAAACAGCTTCTATAGGAGATTTTGGATATCTCCTATAGAAGCTGTTTTTGTTGCCTGGGAAATAACCAGGTATTGTAAACTTTAAAAAAATTAAAAGTTGACAAATGAATGGTGAAAAGTTTAAAATACTGTTATAAAATAAAAAAAACAAATCATACGATAAGGAGAATAAAAATGGCATCACGAACAATAGCACAAACTAAAACTTATACATATGTTATCTGCGCTTTATTTGCAGCACTTACAGCAGTGGGGGCTTTTATTAAATTTCCTATGCCGTTTGTGCCGTTTACATTACAATTTCTATTTACAGCACTATCTGGAGTATTACTTGGTTCAAAAAGAGGTATGATTTCTCAGATGCTTTATGTGGGCATTGGACTTGCAGGCATACCTGTATTTACAAAAGGAGGAGGAATAGGTTATATTTTTCAGCCTACATTTGGATACCTTATGGGCTTTATTATAGCAGCTTATATTATTGGTAAGCTTACAGAGGGTAAAAAGGCTAATTTTAAAGTTATATTTATGGCATCTTTTGTTGGACTTATGGTTGTTTATGCTGTAGGTGTAGTTTATATGTATCTTATTGTGAATCTTTACGTAGGAAAACCACTTACTTTATGGCATGCATTTTATGTAGGAGCAATCAGTTGTTTGCCAGGAGATTTAATAGTATGTTCTATCACTGGGCTTGTAGGGTCTAAGTTGATTCCAATTTTAAAACAGCAGCAGCTTATTTAATAACTATACAATTATATTACTCTATAAGTTAGAGAAGAGGTAAGGAGTAGGGTGATGGATTTCTTAAATCAAGTAGTTAAAGATATTAAAGAAGGATACCAAATTACAAAAGAAGAAGCTATAAAACTATTACATTATAAAACAGAAGATTTAGCAAAAGCAGCAAATGAAGTGAGAGAGTACTTTTGTGGGAACCCCTTTGATTTTTGCAGTATCATTAATGGTAAGAGCGGAGAGTGTAGTGAAGATTGTAAGTACTGTGCTCAGTCTGCTCATTATAATACCAATGTAGACGCGTATTCACTATTAAGTACAGAAGAATTTGTAAAAGATGCTGAGTATAATGCTAGACAAGGGGTAGATAAATACTCAATTGTAACATCAGGGAAAAAATTGAGTCATGAGGATATAGAATATGTTTGTAAAGCCTACCGTGCCATAAAAGACAGTGTACAGGTTAAGTTATGTGCTTCACATGGTCTTGTAGGTGAAGAAGAGCTATTAGCGCTTAAGGAATCAGGCGTATTGCGCTATCATAATAACCTTGAAACTTCAAGAAATTTCTTCCCAAGTATTTGTACTACACATACCTATGATGAAAAGGTTGAGACTATTAAAGCGGCGAAAAAAGTAGGTTTAGAAGTATGCAGCGGGGGCATATTAGGGCTTGGAGAAAGTGTCATAGATCGTATAGAGTTAGCCTTGGAGCTTAGGGAATTAGAAGTAGATTCTATTCCTCTTAATATGCTAAATCCTATACCGGGTACGCCGCTCGAGCATATTACTAAAATAACAGAGGATGAATTTTTAAAAGCAGCAGCGCTTTTTAGATTGATTCATCCAACCAAAGATATACGTCTTGCAGGAGGCAGAAATCTTTTAAGTGGATATGGCAAGGCGGCTTTATGTGGAGGTGTTAATGCGACACTGACAGGGGATCTTCTTACAACCTGTGGTAATAAAATTGCAGATGATATACAAATGGTTAGAGACTTAGGATATATCCTAGAATAGATGAAAGCACTGTAAATAGTACTGAAAATACCTCAGAGAAAAATACAAAGAAGGCTGTCTATTTTAAAGAACACGTGTATAATACTTTTAGAGAGCATCCCGATGTAGGAGATGTGCGGTCTATAGGACTTATTAACGCTACTATTGAGTTAGTAGTAAAGGATAAAGAAAGTAGGCAAAGCTTTGACTGTGGTTTCATATGAGGATATGGATGAAATGGTAAGTGTCTGTAAAGCATGTATTGATGAAATAATAACAGGGATAGAGATGCTAAATACTAGGGAGTAACTACTATGATCTATAGAGTTAAACAGTTTTTGCAAGGAATATTTGCAAAGATCAATGAGCAAGATGAAAATTTTATTAATAAGTATTTAAGTCAAAAAGAACAACTTATTTTCTTTAAGTTAAGATGTAGTGAACAATATCATAGTTTAAAGGTAGCGTATGGTTGTTTAGAATCTATGCCAGAAAACAGATCTTTGATAAGAGCAGCACTTTTACATGATATTGGCAAAGTAGGGAGCAACCTAAACTTAATCAATAAGTCACTTGTAGTATTAGCTATGAAATTTAAAGTGGATACAAAGACATTACCTTTGTTTTTGCAAAGAGCAATAGAGTATAAAGATCAACATCCTGAAATAGGATATCAATTACTTATGTCTTATCATATTGCCCCATATGAACTTTCACTTATAAAAAATCATCACCAATTTAACAATGATCACACTCAAGAGATGGAAATACTACAATATTATGATAATAAGTTTTAAATTGTCCATTCATTATGGACAATACCAGTCAGATACCACTCTCCGTTTAGCTCTTCGAAAACTAAGATTAAACTACGCCAATCTATTCCAGAATACTGTGGGTCAAGCCCTGTAAAATGGAACTCTACAAAAGAGGCATTAGGATAAATATCTTGTATGTTAATCAAGGTGTTACCAGTTCCAATCAACGTATTAATGCCAATCATGTGAGGACTTAGATAATCGCTGTCATAGATAAAGCGATCAAAATAGTCACTAGCATTAAGCGCAATAGGAAAGCCTGTTCCATCATAGGCACCCCAGGTTAATATCTGTGAATTTGCGAGCAGCGTTTGAATGTCTTGGGCAGCAAAATGAAGGTCATTTTCTATATCGACATGCGCATAAGGAGAAATCCTTACACCAACTACAGGATGAATGACACTTGATAAGAGCTGCATATCTTTTGCCCTTAGAAAAGATACTGCGTTCAAGGCTGTGTCTATTAAGGATGAAGCGTTCTGTTGTTGTTCAGTTTGAAGTGCTTCTCTTAATGCTGCGACTTCATGCATCAAGCTTTCGTTTTCAGATGTAAGGTCTAGGAGCTGCTTGTTAAGGCGTGTTGTGTCCTCTGATGCTTTTGGGGGTGTTGTACACCCTGTAGCAAGAGCTGTCATAAGGATAATAGTAATAGTTAAAATAAAATGAGATTTTCTCATCATGTATTTACCTCCAGATCATAAAAAGCATAGTGTACTTCTAGGAGATAGTGTATCATTTTCATACTCGGCTTACTAGCCCCCATTTTATGTATATGAAGTAAATAATTCGATATTGCAATCTATAAATAGCAATGATATAATCTAGAAAATGAAAGATTATTTAAGCTGATGATTTCTGTGATACTTTTACCACAGAGCGTCAGCTTTTTATAATTGATAAAGAAAAGGGAGAAAATTACTATGTTACTGAGTTTTGCACTTATTTTGATAATGGGACTTATATTAAGCGGACTATTTCAAAAGCTGAAATTACCTGGGCTTTTAGGTATGTTGATTACAGGGATTATTTTGGGTCCTCATATGCTTAATTTCATTCATCCTCAAATACTAGATATTTCATCAGATCTTCGTACAATTGCACTTATTGTCATACTCACAAGAGCTGGTTTGGCATTAGATATTGAAGATTTAAAAAAAGTAGGGCGGCCAGCAATCATGATGTGTTTTATACCAGCTACAGTTGAGATTGCAGCTATTACTGTTCTAGCCCCTGTGTTTTTACAGATATCCTACTTAGAAGCAGCTATTATGGGAACAGTCCTAGCCGCTGTATCACCCGCTGTAATCGTTCCTAGGATGCTGAAACTAATGGAAAATGGTTATGGAAAAGCAAAGAGTATTCCGCAGCTTATTATGGCTGGTGCTTCTGTTGATGATATCTATGTGATTATCTTATTTACTTCTTTTATGGGGATGTATGGAGGTCAAGGATTTAATTTGATGAGTCTCATGCATGTACCTATTGCTATCCTAGTAGGCTTATTAGTAGGCGTTGGAGGTGGGCTATTACTGGTGATATTATTTAATAAAATACACATGAGAGATACGATGAAAATACTTATTATTTTAAGTACAGGTTTTATTTTTGTTTCAGCAGAACCTCTCATTAGACCCTATGTGCCGATGTCGGGGTTACTTGCTGTAATGGCTTTAGGGGGAACGCTTTTAAAGCAATATGAAGTGCTAGCTAAGCGCCTATCAAGAAAATTTTCAAAGATATGGGTAGGTGCCGAAATGCTGCTATTTGTACTTGTAGGCGCAGCAGTTGATATTAGAACTATTGGAAGTGTGGGGCTGATGGCGGTGGGACTTATATTGTGTGCACTTGTTTTAAGAATAGGCGGCGTATTTATATGTGTAGTCAAAACAAAGTTATCTGTGAAAGAAAAGCTTTTTTGTGCAATTGCCTATTTACCGAAAGCTACAGTACAAGCAGCTATTGGTGGGGTTCCCCTTTTGGCTGGGGTTAAAGCGGGCGGTATTATTCTAGCAGTTGCAGTACTTGCCATTGTGATTACAGCCCCTTTAGGAGCTATTGGTATAGATAAGACTTTTGATAAGTTTCTCTCTAGGTAAAGCTATACTTGAACCAAATTGTTTTATCACTTATAATGAAGATGCATGCTATAAGGTTAGATGACAGATTGATAAAGAAAGGTATTAACTATGACACTACAACTTATTAAAAAAGCAGAAGAAAAGCATAGTTTAACAAAAGAAGAATTAGTACTTCTCCTTCAAGATAATAGCATTAATGAAGAACTTTTTAGCGCAGCAGACAGAGTTAGAAAAAAGTATATGGGCGATGAAGTTCATTTAAGAGGTATTATAGAATTTTCCAATAAATGCAAACAAGATTGTTTATACTGTGGGCTGAGAGCGTCTAATAAGAATATAGAAAGATATAGACTTATGCCAGATGAGATTATAGATTTAGCCAAAAAAGCAGTAGGCTATGGCTATAAGACTGTTGTGATGCAGTCAGGAGAAGATGCATACTATACAGTGGAGAGACTTCAATATATCATCTCTACGCTTAAAGAATTTGGGATAGCGGTTACGTTATCTTTAGGTGAGAAAACCTTTGAAGAATATAAGGCTTACAAAGAAGCTGGAGCAGATAGATACCTTCTTAGAATTGAAACAACGGATAAAGAACTCTACGAACAACTAGATCCTGGAATGTTTCATGAAGACAGAAAAAGATGCCTAAGAGACCTTAAGACACTGGGTTATGAAGTAGGAACAGGAAGTCTAGTGGGGCTACCTGGTCAAACGATAGAATCTTTGGCGGATGATATTTTGTTTTTTAAAGAAATAGATGCAGATATGATAGGTTTAGGACCTTTTATTCCAAATGACGATACACCTTTAAAAGGGGCAGCGTCAGGAGATTTTACAATGAGCCTCAAGGTAATGGCTTTAGTAAGGCTATTACTGCCAGATGTAAATATACCAGCTACTACAGCTATGGAAACTTTGAATAAACAAGGTAGAATCATTGCACTGCAAAGTGGTGCGAATATCGTGATGCCTAATGTAACAGAAGGGGACTATAGAAAGATGTATGCACTTTATCCAGGTAAAATCTGCGTTAATGATACGCCAGGTCACTGCGTTCAGTGCATCACAGGAAAAATAAAATCTATAGGAAGAACTGTTTCAAAATCTAAGGGATCAAGAACTAAAAAGAACACTAGTGAGTAAAATTAAAATCTCCGTAAACTTGCATAGGCAGTTACGGAGATTTTGTTTTCTAAGTCAGTATAAGATGGATAATTTTCAAATAGAATGTACAATAAGTAATAAGGATATAAAAATAATTTAAGAAAAGAGGAATACCGTCTATGAGATATCGTGCATTTGGCAGTACTGGTAAAAATGTTTCTACTTTAGGCTTTGGGTGTATGAGACTGCCAGAGACCAAGATCAATGGCAAGTGGTATATTGATGAAGACAAAGCGTTGCCACTGCTTTTTAAAGCATACGAAGAAGGTGTCAATTATTTTGACTCAGCACCGTATTATTGTCATAAAAATAGTGAGTATGCGATGGGAAAAGCTTTAAAAGGTGTCAGGGATAAGGTCATGATGACTACAAAACTGCCACTAGATGTTATTAAAGAGTCCTCTGATTTTAGAAAAACACTAGAGAGCAGTTTAACTAAGATAGATACAGATTATATTGATTTTTATCATTTGTGGGGAATAGGCAAAGGGTCACTTGATATGATTAAAAATCATGATCTTTTAAATGAGGCAAGAAAAGCGAAAGAAGAGGGGCTTATAAAACATATGAGTTTTTCTTTTCATGATGTACCTGAGCATATGATTGATATTATAGACGCAGGAGAAGGTATACTGGAGACTGTTTTATGTCAATATAATCTATTAGATAGAGCAAACGAAAAGTCTATTGCCTATGCAAAAGACAAGGGCTTTGGAATAGCTGCTATGGGACCGGTAGCTGGAGGGAGGCTAGCAGCACCTACAGAACTTTATAAAAAGCTTACAGGTAAAGAGTCTATAGCAACTTATGAGCTTGCTTTAAGGTTTGTTTTAGGCAATGAAAATATAGCCCTTGCCCTTTCAGGGATGGAAAATATAGATATGTTAGAGAAGAATCTTGCTATTGCAAATGCCGAGATTTATATGGACATAGAAGAATGGGATAAGGTTGGCGTTGCTATGGAAGAAATTAAGAAGTTTTCAGAGCTTTACTGCACAGGGTGTAACTACTGCCAGCCTTGCCCCAAAAACATCATTATTCCGAAGTTATTTAATATGTATACGTATCATAATGTTTATGGGCTTACAGCTATTGCAAAGAATGAATTCGAAAACTATAAGAAAAATGCTAAGGATGGCGCCATGCCAGAAGCTTGCAGCGATTGTGGTTTATGTGAAAATAAATGTCCGCAGCACCTTGATATTAGAAATGAAATGAAGAGGGTAGTTAAGATATTAGAGAAATAGGGGACGGTTCTCCAAATTGGGGGTTAAAGGTAAGTCATTTAGAGAAGGTATTGGTGCACATTAAAAGAAGACTTCCCATCCAATGAATTCAGCCTTATAGGCTATACATATTCATTGGGTGGGAAGTCTTCTTGCTTGAAGTATAGAAGAAGTTGTTAACTATGTTTGATCATTGTATTCACTTAGGTTAATTCTTTGATGAAAAGGGTATTATTTTTATCAGAAGTTTCCTTAAAGCCCATTTTTTTAAGATACTTAATATGCTTTTCATTGGGTGAGAGGCATATGAGTTTAGAATAACCAGCATCCAAAAAGTAATCTTTTCTTGTTTCATAAATGTAGGTGCCAATTTTAAAATCTCTATATTCAGGGGTTACAAAGTCAAGATCAATTTTAAGTGTATCTTCATTATAACGTGAACCTGTAAAAATGCCAGCAGGTACAGTATTTCTTAAAATATAAAAGCTTATATCTGAATTTTCAAGATTGAAGTCAGAGATATTCATATATTTTTGTATACCCTCTTTGTAGAATTCTAAGAAATAGTTAAAGTATTTAGAACTGGTTTGTAAAGGTAGAAGCTTAAAGTATTCTTTGGAGCCATAAATTTTAACAAGATAGTAAATATTAATAACAGTAATACCAATATTCATAAATGCTACAGGTAAAGCGCCTATTAAAAAGCCGTAAAGCGCAAAGACTGTAGAACCGATCAGATTAATCCATCTTAGTTTTATAATGGAACTCATAAGCAGTGAGATAAGCACAATAAGAGAAGCTAGATAACCTAACCATTCAAGCCATACAGTATTCATTTTAAGTACCCCTTTCAAGATTGTTATGGTTTATTATACCATATTATTTAAATGAATATGAACATTATTATGTTTTGTTAAAGAGCCCTTAATTGTAGATGTAATCTTGGAAATGAAAATATTTAGATTATTTGTTGAATATAGAGTTTGTTTATGATAAACTAATGAGCGGAATAAAACATTCCTTGAGTTATTAACCAAGAAACAGATGAAGATATAGGGAGGATAAAATATGTTATTGGAACTTAAGAAAAAGGCAATTAAAGTAGCGGCTATTAGGGCACTTATTTGTATAGGCATAGTGATTGGAGTACTCCTATATACAAGTTTTGGGATTTTAAACAAAATGCAAGGACCTGTAGATTTAGAATCTATTAACATTCATGATTATAAAAATCAACATGTAAAGACCGAGATGAACTTATCTTTAGGTGTTTTTATGGAAGAGTTCTCTAAGAATACTAAAACAAATAAAGAGACAGTAACCTCAAATTACTACATAATACCTGTTAACAATGAGGTGTTAATAGGCATTTCTATTCCTAAAGATGAAATTGAGACTGCAGATATGATTGTAGAAGAGACCTATGATTTTTTTGATGGACATATTAATGCTATTTCAACCTCATTAGAAATAAAAGGAATGTTAGCTCCTATGAAAGACGAGGAGTGGAAATATTTTGTTCGAACTTTAGAAAACATGGGGTATAGAACAGAAGAAATTAATGAGATTGCAGTGCCTTATGTATTAAAACAGGGGTATTTAGGAACTACACGCGAAAATATAACAGTAGCTCTTACAATTATTTCATTACTGGCGATACTTTTTGCTATTTATAGTTTGATAATGGCCTTTTCAGGTGCTTATCAGAAGGGCCTCATGAAATATATAGATAAAAATGAAAGTGTAGCCAAGGAACAAGTAGAGGTAGATTTTAGGGAAGCAGAATATATAGATAAACGTGTGTGGGTTGGACAAAGATGGACCATATACTTAGCTGGAGCAACGGCAAAGATTATTGAAAATCAAGAGATTGTTTGGGCATATTACAAGGAAGAGACACGTGTTAAAAATGGAGCAACCACAGTATTTAGAAATATTATCTTATACAATAAAGAGAAAGATATGTCTGATATAAAAGTATTATCAGAGCAATCAGGACATAAAATATTAGAGGTATATAAAACAAACCAAAAGCATATTGTGTGTGGATATAACAAAGAGCTAGAGCAGTGTTTTAGAAAAGATTATGACAAGTTTTTGACATTAGCATCTGAAAATGATAATGACACAGAAGCGGATAGAATAGATGAAATGTATAGTTAGTAAGAAAATAAAGAGCCACATGAAAAAGATATCCTTAAAGATATTGGGCTTATACTTTATACCAATGATGTTAATCTCATTTGTTACAACAGGGTGCTTAAATGACAGCACACAGGTAACTTATGAGGATGAGATAGATATTGTCATAGATTTTAAAGATGGTCAATTGGTTGTGGGAAAGACGATACTAAAGGAGTTACAAGATGCGGGCTATACGCTAGCACTCGATAATAAGTTACAAGAAGGTATTGATGGCTATATAATGCCCTCGCAAAGTTATAAAGTGGGTGGATTTATGGGCAAAGAAGATAAACTCTACTGCACCTATGAGTTTTTGAATGAACTTAGAAATCAAACAGTAGATTATTATGATTGTTTAGTGAGTAAAGTAACTATACCTTATGTTTCTCAACCTTATCAGTTTGAATGTGATAATGCACAGACACTTATTAATGGCATAAATTATAGGGGGATGACAGTTGAGGAAGTAGACAATGAACTAAAAGAAAAATCAACTGAAATCAGCTCATTTACCTATCCAGATGGAACGCTAGCAATTAAAGATTATATATTGGGTAAAAATAGGATTTCAGTGAGATTTGATTATGAGCATCACTTAGTATATGAAGTTGAAATAGGGGTTTCTCATAGTTATTACGATATGATCATGGATTAACAATAAGAATCTAGAGATTCTCAGCAAGGGTGTCTAGATTCTTATTTATTATTTCTTATTTATTTTTTTGTAATAATGCCATTTCCTTCGAGATGGTGCTTGGCATTATGCGTACTGTCATGTGTATTAGATGGGTAGATACCAGACTCAGGGTTTGGCTTTTTTGAATCTTTTTCTAACATTTCTTTGGTATAAGTAGACATACCATTTCCTTTAGACATATAAAATCACCTCCTTATCACTTTAGTGTGCTAAGGAGGTGATTTTCATATACTGGGAATGGTTACAAAAAGAAAAGTAAACTCACTGCCATAATGATCATACCAGCTATAAGTCCGTAGATGGATAAGTGGTGCTCACCGTACTTTTCAGAGGCAGGGAGAAGCTCATCTAAAGAAATAAAGACCATAATACCAGCTACACATGCAAATAAAATACCAAATGTTGCCTCATTAAAAAATCGCATTAAGAAGAAGTAACCTACAAGAGCACCTATAGGCTCAGAAAGCCCTGATAAAAAAGAATAATAAAAAGCTTTTTTACGGCTTCCTGTTGCGTAGTAAATAGGAATAGATACCGCAATTCCTTCAGGAATATTATGAATAGCAATGGCGATGGCTATAGGGAGCCCAATATTAATATCTTTTATGGCCGCCATAAATGTTGCGAGTCCTTCGGGGAAGTTATGTATTGCGATTGCAATGGCAGACATCATTCCCATTCTCAGCAGCCTTTTGTTTTTAGAAGCATCAGACTGAGAAAGCTCTTCAACGCTATGAGCTTCATGAGGATTTTGAAAACTAGGGACAAGTTTATCAATAAGTGCAATTAAAAACATACCTCCGAAAAACCCCAGTACAGTCATCCAGGTGCCACTTTTGTGACCAAATTCAGCTGTTAAAGATTGAAGAGCCTTTGCAAATATTTCTACAAATGAGACATAGATCATAACCCCTGCTGAAAAACCCAGAGCTATAGATAGAAATTTTGTATTGGTCCTTTTTGCAAAAAAGGCTAAACAACTTCCGATACCAGTTGCAAGCCCTGCAAATAACGTTAATCCAAAAGCTATTAAAATAGTACTTGTATCTGCAGTCATAGTACGCCTCCTTTTTAACTCATTCTATTGCTTTTATTTATATTATAGCATATGAGGTTCACTTAAAAAGATTCAAGTTTGCCTTTGAATAATTTTTTAGGAGCAATTTTAATGCTAAATTCTCGTTCATAGACTCTAATAGCAGCAAGTTCTTTGTGCGTAATAATACCTATAGAAGTACCAGAAAAATTGCCACGAGCAGTTCGGCCTGCGCGGTGGAGGTAGTCGTTTGAAGTATTTGGAAAGTCCAGATGAAAAATATGCGTGATTTCTGGAACGTCTAGGCCACGAGCAGATAAGTCTGACGATACGAGAAACTTTATTTTGCCGCTTCTAAAACGTGTAAGTGCAGTCTTTCTATCTTCTTTGGAGGTATTGCCAGAGATACTAGCAGCAGCTAACTTATGATAGTTAAGTTTATCAGTAACTAACTGTATTTCATTACTTTGACTAACAAAAACAAGAGCCCTTTGGGGATTTACAGCAGCAATCAGCTTTTTAAGCGTTTCAAACTTATCTCTTTGATCAACAACAATATACATATGCTCAATATTAGGATTAAGAGCTGTCTTGGGGGCTGTTTTAAGCGTAACAGGATCTTTCATAAAAGGAACGATTATGTCTATTGTCTTTTTATTAATAGTTGCTGAAAAGATACAAAGCTGCTTTTCTTTGGGGATGCTGTGCAAGATAGCCTTAATAGTTGCTGCTTCATTACGCTCTAAAAGATGATCAGCTTCATCAATAATAACTGTTTTAATCGTTTGATGTGTGATCTTCTTCTTTTTAATTAAGTCTAGTATGCGTCCAGGCGTTCCAACTAGGATATGTGGCTTTTCTTTTAATTTTTTAATTTGTCTTTCGATATTAACTTCTCCCATAATGGTTGTAGAAGTAATAGGAAGGGTAGAATTGGTGCTAAGTAAAGTAATTTGATTATTGATTTGCATAACAAGCTCATGTGTTGGCGCTAAAATGATAGCTTGCATTTCTTTTTTGCCAGAGTTTATTTTTTCAAATAAAGGAGCAAGAAAAGCAAGAGTTTTACCACTGCCTGTATGAGATTCAGCAATAATATCTTTTCCAGTGAGTAAAGTTGGAATAGTAAGAGTCTGAATCTCTGTAGGAATAGTAATGTCTTGCTTTTCTAAGCCACTTATTATATTTTGACTGAGTTTTAAATCCTCGAAATGGGTATTCATTATATTCTCCTTAATCTTAAGTGATTTCATACAGCTTATTATACACTTATTTATAAAGTTTAAGCAAGGAAAGGAGATTTTGAGGATTTTTTGTTTGTGTTCTAATAGATGCTAACTTCAAAAATGCGAGCACTTTCATCACCATTTGTTGCATGAACCAAGATGCGCAAGTGATTAATTTGAAGCGTATCTTCTAGAGCGTGCTTTTTAAAGCGCAAATAGTTATCACATACATCTATTTGGTGTACTAAATTTCCTTCATGATACAATAAGATAGAGTAATCCTTAACCAGCTCTTTGGGAATCCCTTTTTCTTGGCCTTCAAGACCATTGTTAAACATGGAAAGCATCAATTGTTTGGATAAATTAGAGTCAAATTTGATTTCAATGTCTTTTGCCAAAATAGCTGTGTCAAAATGTAAATTTACCCATTGAGGTCCAGATGAAAGTGGAGCCGATACCCAACAATTGCTGACTTCATGAACCGCCCTAGAGATGCCATTATTAAGATAAGTGCATTCAAAACCTTGCAGCTGGGAAGAAGCTGTTAGAGTAGCTTTTTTAGCTAAATCATTGGGATTATGGTTTGCAATGCCCGGAATATAAGCATCATCTCGTAAAAGCTGATGTTGCAACTTAGAGATGTTGGCTTGAAGCGCGCGGGGAAGACAAGCGTTTTGAATAGAAAGTGCAGCAGCAGTACCTACGGCTTGCCCTACGACTGCACAAGTTCCCATCACACGCGTAGAACCAAAAGCCATATGAGAAGCACTAATGGCTCTGCCTGCGATCATGAGATTGGCAATATCTTTTGAATACAAACTTCTATAAGGAATGCCATAAACATTAGGCACATGAATAAATTCAGTAGGTTCCATTCGAGTTCTAAGCCCACCAGCAGCATGCATATCCATTGGCCAGCCACCATAAGCCACCACATCTTCAAATGCCCGAGTCTGGGCTAAATCCTTTTCATTTAGAACGTAGTCTCCAAGGATGCGTCTGCTTTCTCTTTTGCCTGGCAAAAAGCCTATCCAATCGAGAACATAACAATCTGCGCCATGGTCTCCACCATTTTTGATATGATCCCATACACCATAAACAGCTTTTAGAAGCTCATCTCTCAGTTTCTCACCATTAGCAATGACATCAAGGTCTTCGCCACCAAGTTCAATCCACCAATAATTAAAACCACTAGCGCCATGCTCACGTCCTTGTAGATCCTCTTCGGTATAAGTATTAGCCCAGGAGGGTTTAACAAAAGGAACAGGGTATCCCATATCTATAGTCTTAAATAGCAATGTATTTCCCATTGTAATATGATCTTCTTTTTCAGGAGCATGAGGTTCGTTATAGGTATCACGGCTTTCACGGCCAACTCTATAAGATGCACCCGCGTAGTGTGCGAGTGTCCCATCTCCTGTAGCATCTACAAAGAGTGTACCATTTATTTGAAATTGTTTTTCTGTAGTAAGCTGCATGGCAATAATGGCTTCGATCTGATCCTCCTTTTTTAACAAATCAGTCATTTGTGTATTAAGATACAGATCTAGATGTTCTTGAAAAGTAGCTTTTTCCCATAGTATAGTATCAAAAACAGAATAGGAATACTGAGGATTGAGTTTTCTATTTTCTAGTAAAATTTCTTCTAAAATACCAGTTTCGCGGGCATTGGGGCGATGACCATGGTTATCAGCCCCACAAATATGCATGCGAATTTCAGAGCTTGCATTACCACCTAAAACAGGTCGGTTATGGATAAGAGCTGTATGAGCACCACCACGAGCGCAGGCGAGAGCTGCGCAAAGACCAGATAAACCGCCACCGACAACAACAACGTCATATTTTTTTTGAATAAGTTCAGACATCTGGATTCCTCCTTAGATTTTTTGATGAGATACTATAGAGTATAGTCCTTGAAGAACCAGTTTACCTTTAAAAAAGTGCAGGTTATCTTAAAAAAAATGCACAGCTTATTTAAAAGATGATATAATGAGATAAAGAGAGATGAAAAGGGGTGGAGAGGTGAACTATTCAGGAATGACAGAGTTTCTTGAGCAATTTCAAAGGGAAAGTGGCCTCAAAGTTGTCATTAAAGACTTTGTAGGACTATTTGAGATGGAACAAGACTTATTTAGAGCCGTGCAGAATTTTTATATACACAACACACCTTTTTGTATGGCAATTAAGGAGAGCCAAAGGTTATGGGGCTATTGTATGCTAGAGAAAAAAATGATTTATCAAAGACTACTTAGAGAACCTGTACCCTTTTTTGGTTTTTGTTATGCAGGTGTTGGAGAATATATTTTGCCTGTTTTACATGAAGGCATGGTGATCGCGGCGCTTACCATCGGGGGCTTTCCGCTAGAGCCAGAAGTATTTGAAAAAAAAATAGCAAGTCTTACAAAAAGGAATGGACTAGATGAAAAAAGGCTCTCGCGAGCTTATCACGACAGTATCATTCAATATAAAGTAGACTTAGAACCCCATATGAAAAAGCTGGAAATTATTGTTGAATATTTAAGCTTAATTTATCAGGGGACAAGAGGTAAAGAAAAACAAGGTATGCAAAATAAGGAGATGAGCATAAGTCGGACTTATATACTATCGCATGCTATGGAGTATATCAAGCTGCATCATAAAGAAGAAGTAAAGCTCGAAGAGTTGGCAAAGTTTTGTCATTGCTCTAAGTCTTATATCAGTCATCAATTTAAATGCTATACCAAAATGACTGTCAAAACCTACATGAATCAGCTTAGAATCAACTCAGCAAAAGAGTTGATGAAAAGTGAAAAGTCTATCACAGAAATCGCATTTTTAGTAGGGTTTAAAGATAGCAACTATTTTTCAAAGGTGTTTAAGCAGTTAGAACAGACAACACCAACAGCGTACAGAAGTCATTTTGGGGAGGTCATTAAGTGAAAAATAAAACACTTCAATTTAAGTTTATGTTATCTATTTTGATCGTGGTCATTATACCCCTTTTGGTGACCCCTATCTTAGGCTATATTTATACAAGTCATATTTTAAGGGATAAGCTTGTTGCCTTAAACAATCAAAATCTTGAAGCTGTGTCAGAGGGCGTCAATCAAGTTATTGATAATGTTATTATTGCGTCTAATGTGATCGTTTTAGATTCAAGAATCGGACAAATCCTTCAAAACCCATCTCAAAATACAAGCGGTCGTTTAGCACAAGGAAGATTTGTTGAGAGTGTACTAAAAAATGTAGAAGCAAGTAACCTATATCCTTATAATGTTGAGACGGTGCTTATCGATCTTAAGGGAAAAGCCTATCGTACGAGCATTGAAGAACATAGAGGTGAGGTAGATTATCTAAATGAAAAGTGGTTTAGAGATGCAATTGAAAATAAGGGGTATTTTATTTGGATCGGGACAGAAATGAAGAATATGAATTACCAGGGTGGTATTACAATGGTGAGGTTAGTAAAAGAAAATTACCATACGCCCATTGGTGTGCTTCTTATTCATATATATCCTGAGAAAAAAGTGAAAAATTTACTCATTAGAGAAGAAGAAGTTGAAGGTACTTCACGGTATCTTATCGATGCGAGCAACGATATCATTTTAAGATCTAGGATGGATATAGACGATGATTTAGTACCATCAATGCTCTTGACACTTGAAGGTAAGAATTCTATCATCACAGATATTAAGGGTGAAAAAATGCTTGTTTCTAGTCAATCTATTAAAAAAACGAATTGGTCTATTTTGCAGATGGTACCTTATAAATCTATTATGGTAGATGTGGGCAATTACCGAGATCTTATTATCATCACAAATATTTTATCTGCAGTAGTGATGATGCTTATTGCTTTTTTAGTTACTAAAAAGGTGACAAAGGCTATCAGTGGATTAAGCTTTTTTATGGAAAAGGTAACGGCAGGTAACTTTAATGTTAAATCTAATATATCTGGAAGCTATGAAGTGAATCAGCTTAGCAGCAGTTTCAATAAAATGGTGGATCGTATTGAGGAGCTAGTGACACAAGTGGCTTATGAAACAGAGCAAAGACAACAAACCAAATTAGAAGCGCTGCAGGCACAGATTAATCCTCACTTTTTATTAAACACACTCAATGGTATCAAGTGGTTATGTGTGATTGAAAGTGCTAAAACAGCAGAGAAAATGCTCATTTCATTAGGCTTTTTATTAGAAAACTCTTTGGGAAGATATGACGAGCTTATTACTATAGAGGAAGAAATGAAATGTCTTGAGAATTATTGTGAACTTCAAAAAATGAGATATGGCAAAAAGTTTGAATTGCACCATGAAGTAGAAGAGACCTTAAGACAGATTAAAGTACCTGTTCTACTTTTGCAGCCTATTGTTGAAAATAGTATTCTTCATGCTTTTGAAGATATGGAAGAAATGGGAATGATAAGTATTTCTATACAAGAAGTCTCTGAATATGTTAAAATAGTCATCAAAGACAATGGAATTGGCATAGATCAAGGTAATATTAACCAACTCTTATCTGTATATCCTCAGAAAAATAAGTATAGTAGTATGGGCATGAGAAATGTTAGAGACCGTATTAAACTCTATTATGGACAGCAATGTGATATGGTCATAGAAAGTGATGTTGGAATGGGAACGCAGACGACTCTTACTATTTTAAAAGAGATAAAAAAGAGGAGCGATGATGATGAAGGTATTAATCGTTGATGACGAAATACTCGTTCGAAAAGGTGTTTCGATGGGGGTTAATTGGTCGGAACTTGGGTTTGATGAGGTCAAAGAAGCAAGTAATGGTTTAGAAGCCTTAACTTATGCAAAAACAGCTTACCCAGAACTAGTACTTACAGATATTAAAATGCCTAAAATGGATGGATTAGAGCTTATTGATGCGCTGAAAAAACATTGCCCAGATACAATCGTTATTGTGTTAAGCTGTATTAATGATAGTGAATATATTAGAGAAGCTATGAAATTTAATCGTGCATTAGATTATATTCCCAAACTTTCTATGAGTACTGAGGAGCTTATAGAAGTGGTTAAAAGAGCTAAAAATTATATTAAAGAATCACCAGCAATTCTCCCCCAAAAAGGAGTGACTTCAGAAATTCATATTTTCAACCACGAAAAAGAAGTCTTATTAAGACAGGCTATAGAAAGTAATGATTTGATTGAAATGAAAAATATAATTAAACAATGCTTTAAAGAGGCTAAAGCACAGAGTTATTCTTTAGAACAATTTATAGATTGGCATGAAATATATGCTTTGCTAAGCAGCATGCTTAAGAGGCAGCATGGGAATATGAATACGCTGCGTTTTAAAAATCAGAAGGCTTATGACTATCTAAGACAAAGTAATAGCCTAAATCAGATGGAAACAAGATTTTTAGATATAATGACAGTGTATATTGATGAATTAAAACTTCTCAAAAACAAAGTGTTCAGTAAAGAAATTAACGAAGCCATCGCTTATATTAATAAAAATTATCAAAGGCCTCTCAAGCTTACTGATATTGCACATCATGTGGG
Organism: uncultured Clostridia bacterium; assembly: GCA_937921505.1. Classification (GTDB taxonomy): domain Bacteria; phylum Bacillota; class Clostridia; order Lachnospirales; family Cellulosilyticaceae; genus FMMP01. The sequence continues at coordinate 40,168 of CAKZUB010000010.1, forward strand.
TATGAATGAGTCTTATGTCTCGCGGTTATTTAAGAAATGTTTAAATATTAATTTTGTAGATTATTTAAACCATATAAGAGTAAGTAAGGCGAAGGAACTCCTCATACAGCAACAACTGTCTGTATCAGAAATAGCGTATCAAGTAGGCTATCAAAATGAGAGTTATTTCAGCCGGATTTTTAAGGCTATTGAAGGGGTTAGCCCAAAGCAATATTTGAAAAGATAGTACATTTTTGACAAAAATCTGTACTATCTTTTCTTTATTAAAACCAGAGTAAAAATTGTGCATAAAGCAAACAGAATCCTTCATTAACTGTAATTATAAGAAGTGCTACAATTATGTTGTAAGAAATAGTGAAAGTTGAATAAAATAAAGGGAGGATTTAAAATGAAAAAATTAATAGCCATAGGATTAACGTTTTTAATGACGGCATCAGTGTTTAGTGGTTGTGCTAGCAAACAAAATGTTGAAACGCCAACGAAGAGTCCAGCAGCAACTGCTGAAAAAGCAAAAACACCTGACGCTCAAGAACCAGTAAAGTTAATAGTGTGGGGAGCTGTACCAGCTGAATCAGGACCAGACGCACTTGCAGAAGCATGGAACGCAGAAAATCCAAATATTCAAGTTGAATATGTAAGATTTGTTAATGATGATACAGGTAATACAAAGTTAGATACAGCTTTACTCTCTGGAGAGCAAATTGACCTTTATTTTACTTACAATATAGGTAATATGAAAAAGAGAGTGGATGGGGGAATGATGGAACCGTTAGAAGGCTACGGTGCCATTGATTTCGCAAAAGAAAATATTGTAGGTGGAGACAGCGGACTCGTTAAAATTGATGATGTACTCTATGGTTTGCCAACAGCTAAAGAACCTGTAGGCATTATGTTGAACAAAAATATGCTAGATGCTAAAGGAATTGTTATTCCAGAAAACTGGACAGTAGAAGATTTTCATGAAGTAGCGAAGCAGCTTACTGGAGAAGTAGATGGTAAAAAAGTTTATGGAACTTCTGCGTATTATTCGGGCTTGCCTATTGATTTTGCTGCAAGCGTGTTAGGTAGTGACAGTAGATATAAAAATGGTGGGGCTGAAAGTAATTTTGATGCACCAGAATTTGTTCATACTGCTAATTTAAAAGACCTTATGGATAAGGGTTTTGCAATGCCTTATGAAGAAGTTATTACTAGAAAATTAGATGCCTATGCACATCCAGCATTCTTAGGCGGAGAAGTAGGTTCTATGGCTTTCTCAGCTTGGTTGTTAAGATATATTAAGGACCTAGAAAACTTCCCACATGATTTTGTTACAACATTTGCACCAATGCCTACAACACAAAAAGGTGTTAAGAATCCTTACCAAGTAACTTTAAACAACCACATATCCATTAATAGCAATTCAAAACATAAAGAAGAAGCTTGGAGGTTTATGCAGTATTGGCTTACAGATGGCGCTAAATATATGTATGCAGGAGGCAAGATCCCTGTATGGAATAAGACAGATGCTGATGAAGCAACAGCGGGTATTTTAGGAGAAAATCCAGAAAAATTATTTGATGTAGAAGCTTATAAAAAAGTTATGCTTAATCCAGAAATGCTTCCTATAGTAGACACTATTACAATAGCAGGTCCACAAATTAATCAGATTCATAAAGAAGAAAGTGAAATATACTTCCTTGGCAACACGACAAAAGAACAGTATTTGAAAAATATCAAAGAGCGTTCAGATCAAGCTATTAAAGAAGAATCAGGCAAATAATTTTAAGTATAACTTTCGGCTGATAACTTATCAGCCGAAAATTTTCTGGAGGTGATTGGATGAAGCGCAAGAAAAAAATTAATTGGACGGCCATCCTATTTGTTGCACCTAATTTTATAGGTTTTGTTATTTTTATTCTACTGCCTGTATTGTTTTCTTTTGTTGTTAGTTTTACGGATTTTAACATTTATAAAGGATTTGGTGGCACAAAATTTGTGGGGCTTGAAAATTATATGAATATGTTTAAAGACAGTTGGTTTATAGCCGCACTTAGTAATAATATGAAGTTTACTGTGGGAACAATCCCCATTGTTATTGGGTTATCTATTGTGATTGCAACTATTTTAAATGATAAAGTTTATGGCAAAAATGCAATGAGAGTTCTTATTTTTATTCCATATATATCTAGTGTAGTGGCCATATCAGTTATATGGACGATGCTTTATAATCCTTCACAAGGTGTCATCAATCAAGTGCTTAGAGGGATTGGTATTCAGAATACGCCAGGTTGGCTTGGCAGTACGACATGGGCTCTTCCTGCGATAATGATTGTCTCTATTTGGGCCGGGATTGGCTATAATACAATTGTTTATATGGCGGGGCTACAAGGTATTGATAAATCTTTGTACGAAGCTGCTGAGATTGATGGGGCAAATGCACTGCAGTCATTTTTTCGTGTAACAGTGCCTATGCTTAGAAGTACCACCTTTTTTCTCTTAATTACGAATATTATTGGCTCCTTTCAAGTATTTGGCATGGTCAACATCATGACAGGTGGAGGACCAGGTACGTCAACTACGGTTATGGCGCAGTATATATATATAGCAGGATTTAGATACAATAAAATGGGGTATGCAGCAGCTATGGCTTGGTTCTTATTAGGCTTAATTCTTATGGTAACCCTTGTTCAGTGGAAGGTTCAAAACAGATTTGAAAAATCAATGTAAAGGAGACAAATTATGAAAAGACAAGATGTTAATAAGATTTTAATGACAGTGATCGCAGCAATAATTTGCCTCTTGATCATATACCCATTTATATGGATGTTTGCATCCGCCTTTAAGCCTTTAGCAGAAATTTATCAATTTCCGCCTAAGTTGATTACTGAGAATATGAGTTTAAAGAATTTCCAGCATGTGCTTTTTAATCAAAACCCCTCTTTTTTATTGTATTTTAAAAATACAGTGATTGTAACAGTGGTTTCAGTTGTAGGGACGCTGCTTACATCTTCTATGGCTGGATATGCCTTTGCAAAGATGGAATTTAAGTTTAGAGATAAAATGTTTTTATTATATTTATGTACGATGATGGTACCCTTTCAAGTGCTTATGGTACCCCAATTTATACAGTTTAAGTTTATGGGATTATTTAATACCTTAGCAGTACTTATTCTGCCAAGACTATTTTCACCGCTTAGTACATTTCTGATGAGACAGTTTTTTGTAGATATTCCTGATGAAATTATTGAGGCTGGACGTATTGATGGAGCAAGTGAAGCTAAGATTTTCTGGAGACTTATTTTACCACTGGCAAAGCCTTCGATGGCTACTATCGCCATTTTAAACTTTGTATGGCGTTGGAACGAATATGAAGCACCACTTATCTTTTTAACAGATAAAAAGTTGTATACTTTAACGGTTGGACTTACTAATTTCATTGATGAAGCAGGTTTCTCCCTCGATCACTTAGTTATTGCAGGAGCAACTGTCGCTATGTTACCTATTTTAATCATCTTTTTAATAGGTCAGCGTTATATGATTGAAGGGCTTACATCAGGCAGTGTTAAAGGATAAAATCAAACAAACCCCCATCTTAAGTTGAGATGGGGGTTTGTTTAATAAATCACAAATAAGTGGTAGAATAGTCTTAATAGTAATGATTTGGGGGAATTATATGATAAAAGTAGCTGTATGTGAAGATAAAGCATTTTTCAGGACTCAATTAGAGAGGTTAATCAGGGGTATTTAATTAATCTTTTTTACTGTGAAGTGCCCTGATTTAAGTGGACAGAGGTATTGAAGATTATTGCAATGGCTGTAATATTTGCTGTAATGGTTTCTTTTATTCACAATATATTAAAAGATTTAATTTCAAGTTTTCTAGGTTTATTCTTTTCAGGATTACTATATGAATCAATTAGTTTTATATTATCATTAATATTTATTTTGCTAATTCTCAAGAAGATAAGTAAAAAGCATCTAGACTTTCCGCAACACAGTTGGTCTAATTGGACTACCAACATATGGCTTGGCATTTCAGTTGTGATGATTCTAAGCTATTTGCTCATTTATAATAATACACTAGGTATACTTGTTTCATATTTACCGATTAATCCATTATTTCAATCATTTCAAGAAAGCCCAGAATTCAATATTAATTATATTGTTTTTGGAGTAATTATTAATGGACCAATTGTAGAAGAGGTGGTTAGTAGAGGAATTATAATACAGAAATTACAAAAACGGTTTTCACAATACAAAGTGATTTTAATCAGTGCACTAACTTTTGCAACCGTACATTTTGATATACAGCAAGGTATTAATGCATTTTTTATAGGATGTATTTTAGGCTATATATATTTAAAAACAAAATCCCTTTTACTCTGTATATTTTTACATATATTAAATAATGCATATATAATATTATGTTAGATATATCCTAATTATTTATATCAGATGAACGATGAATTTGACATGAAAGAGTTAGCTGTTGGACTAGGTTTATTAATGGTAGCTTTTTTTGTTTAAAGTACTTTGGCCTCATAGAAACAGATGAGATAGATAAGGAGAAAAAAGCTATCAGATTAGATTTCAAGGTACCACGCAAAAAGTGTTAATGGTTTAACTCAAACACTAACGCAGTTGACTCAATCTATGTGAATATTATGTGGAGGAATATGATAATGAATAATAAGTTTATAACAATAGGTCTTTTAAGTTCTTTACTTGGCATTCTAGCAAAATCTGCATATAGAGAATTCATATATGTAAATAACTTTGTTGATTTTGGAATAGCAGACAGTTTGCCGAGTTTTTTATTTGTAGTTGGGACAACGTTTATTGGTCTCACTTTTATCGAAAACAAAAAAGAAAAGAAAGTAGTTGGGATGATTTCATTTATAACTGTAGGAGCTCTACTGTACGAGTTAGAACAAATTTTCACACCTATGTCATTTGATATTAAAGATGTAGTAGCCACTATACTAGGCGGGTTAGTATCATTGTTTTTGTATAAATATATCTTGAAAAAATACCAAGCAAAAACGCTATAAGTTAAGATATAGGAGTGCACTACGAGTCAAGAGAGCTTTAATTGGAGATTTCAAGAACATAATTCAAAGTAAGCTGGTTTACAATATGATGACAAACGGGAAAAGACATGAAACAAAATAATTGGATGGAATTTAAAAAAGAATTAGCAAGTGGGTACAACACTCAAAGAGTATGTTTCAGAAGCTACATATAAAAATGTAAAAATACTATAATAGAAAGATTAAAAGCTTCTAGATAGAGGATAATATTTTTCTAGAAACAAGGAGGGAAATATGGATGCAAAAGCATACTGTTTATCACTGCCAAGGGCAGTATTAGATTATCCATTTGGAGATACTCCAATGGTCGTAAAGGTTAATAAAAAGATGTTTGCTCTCATAAATGATGAGGGGGACGTTTCTCTAAAATGCGAGCCACTTCAAGCCTTAGCGTATAGAGATATGTTTAAAGCAGTATCCCCAGGCTATCACCTTAATAAAGAGCACTGGAATACGGTTAAACCTAACTTAGATGTAGATGAAGAACTGCTTAAGAGGATGATCAGAGAATCCTATAGAGCAGTAGTGAATACCTTTCCTAAAAAAGATAGAGATTATTATCTAAGTAAAAAAGATATCTTTTAGGTAACAGCTCATATATTTAAAAGATCAAATAGTGAGGGGGATTGAAAAGTAGGGCTACAAGGAGTAAGATAGACCTTAGATACTAAGAAACATAAGAAACATAAGAAAAGGATAAGAAAATGGGAGTAACAATTAAACAAATAGCAGAAATTGCAGGTGTATCTAGGGGAACAGTTGACAGAGTATTAAATAACAGAGGCAGTGTTAATAGTGAAGTCGAAAGAAGAGTTAGAGCGATAGCCGATAAGCTCGATTATAGGCCCAACAAGGCCGGAAAGGCATTGGTAGCTAGGAAAAACCCCATGAAAATAGGGGTGATTATGCCTTCGCCTAAGTGTACAGATTATTTTGAAGAAGTGCTCCTAGGTGTTCAGCTTGCACACGAAGAATTTAAAGATTTTGGCATAGAAATTATAATAAAATTCACTAAAGGATTTGATTTAGAGAGTGAATTAAAGTATCTGGAAGAACTTTATAATGAGGATAAAGTTAGTGCCATTGCACTCACAGCTGTAAATGATATTAAAATAGCAGAAAAAATTACGTGCCTAGTTGAACAAAACGTACCTGTTATTACCTTTAACTCTGATGTTGATTATTCTAAGAGATTGTGTTTTGTGGGGAATGATTATATTAAAGCTGGAAGAACGGCTGGAGAACTTATGGGGGTATTAATAGGAGGAGAAGGAAAGATTGCTATTGTTGGAGGCGTATACAGTACCAAAAGTCATAAGCATAGAGTAAAGGGTTTTTTAGAAGTAGTGGAAGAGTTTTATCCAAATATGCAAATAATGCACATAAGAGAAACATTTGATGATGACATTATGGCCTATACTTATACTAAAGAATTGTTCGAAAAAGATAATGAATTAACAGCTTTATACTTGGTGTCAGCAGGGGTGTATGGAGCTTGTAGGGCTTTAAAAGAACTAGGTTTAGATAGAAAAGTAAAGGTGATTTGTTTTGATGATACGCCAAGCATTCGAGAGCTTCTTTTAGATAGAACAATAGCTTTTGCAATTTGTCAGGAGCCTCTCAAACAAGGATATGAGCCTATAAAAGTACTAGTAGATATTTTATTAAATGATACCTATCCACAATCTGAGTATAACCATACACAAATAATAATAAAAAATAGAGAATCCATATAAAACAATAAAAACTACAAAAAGACGATCTGTATAGATTGTCTTTTTGTAGTTTTTGTGCCCGGGAACAAATGGCGTATTTGAATATAATCAGACTTTAATTATTAAATATATGTTTGTATTTCACAAATAAAAATCACAAAAGCAATGGTATTTTACAATAAATTATTGACTTTGCTTGAAGAATGCATTATTATAATTTCAAGAAGTGTGTTCGAGCACACAAAAAGAAGGAGGGGTTAAAATGACACCAAGAGAGAGACTGCAATTAACACTTGAGCATAAAGATCCAGGTAAGGTTGTTGTTGATATGGGGGCTACAGCGATTACAGGTATTTCGGCAAAGGCACTTTCGAATTTAAGAAAAGAATTGAATTTACCTAAAGAGTTAGTTAAAATTCATGAACCTTTTCAAATGCTAGGCAGTGTAGATGAAGATATAAGGCGAGCATTAGATATCGATATAGTAGGAGTTGGTGGCCCATATAATGTTTTTGGTTTTAAGAATGAAGGGTGGAAGCCTTGGACAATGTCCGATGGTACCGAGGTTTTAGTAGGTGAAAAATTTTATACAAGTTCAGATGAATTTGGCAATACATATCTTTATCCAAAGGGAAATACAGCCGTTCCCCCATCTGGAAAAATGCCTAAAGGTGGATTTTATTTTGATAATATAGTAAGACAAGATGAAATCGATGAAGATGTAATGAATGCCAGAGAAGATTATAAAGAAGACTTTAAAATATTTTCTCAAGAAGAACTTCGGTATTTTGAAGAAACTACAAATTATTATTATGAGAATACTGACTATGGCATATTTGGACATGGCGCTTTTATGTCACTTGGAGATTTTTGTCCACTACCAGGACCGGGACTTGAGAAAACAAAGGGGATTAGAAAGCCAGAAGACTGGATTGTAGCACATTATCAATATCCAGAGTATGTAAAAGAAACTTATGCATTTCAAATGGAGATTGCATTAAAAAATCTAGAACTTTACAAACAAGCGGTAGGGGATAAGGTACAAGCAATTGTTATAAGCGGGACAGATTTTGGTACTCAGCGCTCTGAACTTATGTCCAGAGACTTTTTTAGAGAGTTTTATAAACCTTATTTTAAAGTAGTTAATGATTGGGTTCATCAAAATACAAAGTGGAAGACCTTTTATCATAGTTGTGGTTCTATTGTTAACTTGTTAGATGAATTCGTAGAAGCTGGTTGTGACATTTTAAACCCGGTTCAATGTTCTGCTGAAGGCATGGACCCTAAAATGCTTAAGGATAAATATGGAGATAAGTTAGTTTTTTGGGGAGGGGGAATAGACACACAAAATGTTATGCAGTTTGGTACACCTGATGAAGTTTATAAAGAGGTAAGAGAAAGGCTTGGGATTTTTGCACCTGGTGGAGGATTTGTATTTAATACAGTTCATAATATTCAATGGGCTACACCAACCCAGAACATTGTTGCTATGTTTAAGGCTATCAAAGACTACAACAATACAGTAAAGTAAAGATTTATTTGTGAGGCTTATGGCATTTCTAAAATGAAATGACTATAAGCCTTTTTCACTGTTAAACATTTCGAACGCATAAGTTGATCAGATTAAAAGTAAGAGTTATAATGTAGAAATACTAAAATAGAAAGATTAAAAGCTTCTGGATAGATGATATTATTTTTCTAGAAACATGGAGGAGATATGGATACAAAAGCATACTGTTTATCACTGCCAAGGGCAGTATTAGATTATCCCTTTGGAGATACTCCAATGGTCATAAAGGTTAATAAAAAGATGTTTGCACTCATAAATGATGAGGGAGACGTTTCTCTAAAATGCGAGCCGCTACAAGCTTTGGCTTATAGGGATATGTTTAAAGCAGTATCCCCAGGCTATCACCTTAATAAAGAGCACTGGAATACGGTTAAACCTAACTTAGATGTAGATGAAGAACTGCTTAAGGGGATGATCAGAGAATCCTATAGAGCGGTAGTGAATACCTTTCCTAAAAAAGACAGAGATTATTATTTAAATCAACTATAGTGGTAGGTTGTAATTAAAAAAATTAATGTGGAATATTGACATTGGTTTATTGAGAATTTTGCAATATATGTATAGAATAATTGACTAATGAATATAATAATAGTAATATTAAGACATGATTTTGCAATTAGATGGCAAAATGGGGAGGAAATAATATGTTATTAGAATTTTCGGTTAGTAATTATAAATCATTTGTTGAGGAAGTAGTTTTTAAAATGACTCCAACAGCTAAAATACATGACTTAGAATATAGTCTTTTAAAATCTCAAGTAGGCAAAAAAAGTATAGATGCCTTATCATCAGCAATAATATATGGACCCAACGCATCAGGGAAAACAAATTTAATTGGGGCAATGGAGGTATTTAAAAGTATTGTAATGAGAGGTCACATAAGAAATGTTGAAAGTAATGATGGGGTACCAAACATTGCCAAAAATCAATTGGAGTTAATTCCTAATATTAAAAGTGATAAGGATATACCTGTTAAATTTAGAATTAAATTTATTAAAGATAATGAAGTCATTGAATATTTCTTAGGAATAAACCTTGGAAAATTTTTAGATATAAAGGCTGAGCGCAAAATATATAATGAAAAACTAGTTATAAGTGGAAAAATGATTTTTGACAGAAATACTCTTTTAGAAATAGGAGAAGTAAAGAGCATTTCAAAATATCTTGTTAAGGAATTTAATTCTAAAGCTAGTGAGACGTTATCAAAAAGTAATTTAAATAAACAAGAGTTATTTTTAACTTCTATGTTCAAAGCTGTTTATAGTAACACTTTAGCGAACTCTATTATTGAGTGGTTTGAAAAAGATCTTGTGATTATTTATAGTTCTGATAAATTGCATACAAAACCTATTTTTGGTGAAAGTAAAAAAAATAAAAATATTTATATAAGTGATTCATTAAATAGTGCGATGAAGGAATTTGGACTTACGGGTAATAAATTAGTATATTCTCAAGAAGACGGTAAAGAACCGGAGCCACTATCTATATTAGAAATAGAAAATGGTAAAAATATAGGGATATCATCAGATATATTTGAATCTTTTGGTTCCATACGTTTTATGAACATTTTTCCATTGATTTTTTCGGCACTAAGAAAAGGACAGACGGTTATCATAGATGAATTTGATGCATCTATACATCCCATGGCGTTAATGAGTCTTGTTAATGTATTTCATAATGATGAGATAAATAAGGAAAATGCTCAACTGGTATTTAACACACATAATCCAATATTTTTGAATAGAAACTTATTTAGAAGAGATGAAATTAAATTTGTAGAAAGAGATGAAGATACATCAGAGAGCAGACATTATTCATTGGCGGATTTTGGAACAAGCGGACCTAGTGGAGTAAGAAATACAGCTGATTATATGAAAAACTATTTTATAAGTCAATATGGTGCAATACGAAATATTGATTTCTCAGATGTTTTTATGAAGGCTTTAGAAAAGGCAAGTGAGGAGATAACCAATGAAGATGAAACAGAGTAGGGAATACTTTATTTCTACTGAAGGAGAAACGGAAGTATGGTATTTTGAGCATTTAAAAAAATTGATTAACGAATCAGAAGAGCCAATATTTAAACTTGAGGCAAAGCCAAAGGTAAATATATCGCCTAAAAGCTTTACTAAGAATTTAAAAGTAACTTCTAAAGCGAAAGCTTTTCATATATGTGACTATGAAAGTAAGGCAGATCAGCATATTATTAAATTTGAAAATGTACTAAAAGAATTGAAAGAAGCCAAGGGATTTAAAAGTGGACTATCATACGCTTTGGGATACAGCAACTATACTTTTGAATTGTGGATGATACTGCATAAAAAACAACTGATAGGTCCTGTTTCTGATAGAAAAGATTACTTGCCTCATATAAATGCTGCATATAATGAGAACTTCAAACACTTGCACACTTATAAAGAGGAGAAAAATTTTAAAAGAATACTATCGAAGATTGAGTTAAATGACGTTAAAATGGCAATTCGAAATGCAAATAAAATAAGAGAAATGCATTCTGAAAACGGTAAAAGTATGACAGAGTATTCAGGTTTTCGGTACTATAGAGACAACCCTGATTTAACAATAGATGAGTGCGTAAAGCGAATATTTAAAGAGTTTAAAATAAGTTTAACCTAAATAAAAAAGTCTACGCAGTGTCAATGTGTAGGCTTTTTTATTTAATGTAAAAGTAGTTTTACTTTATTTTTTAAAAAACACCTATTGACTTTAACCTTAGGGAAAGGTATACGCTTATTTTGTTAGAAAATGAGAGTTCAAAAAGGAGATGCGATAGGTGAGAGAAAATGCAGATGGCAATGAGATAGTACTAAAAGCTGAAGGTATAAGGAAGGTGTATGGAGACTTGGTCGCTGTTGATAACCTGAGTCTAGAAGTTAAGAAAGGAGAGATTTTTGGACTGCTTGGACATAATGGAGCTGGGAAATCTACAACGATTGAATGTATACTTGGGACAAAAAAAATGAATGCTGGCAAGGTAAGCTTGCTGCATATGAATCCACATAAAGATAGAAAAAAACTATTCGAGAAGGTAGGTGTTCAATTTCAGCAATCCTACTACCAAGATAAGATTAAAGTAAAGGAAATCTGTGAGGTGACGGCTTCACTTTATAGCAAGTCGCTAGATTATAAAGCGTTATTGCAAGAGTTTAATATTCTGGATAAACAAAGCAATTTTGTCAATGAGCTATCCGGGGGTGAAAGACAAAAGCTATCCATACTTTTAGCTATCTTACCAAACCCAGAGATTATTTTCTTAGATGAGCTTACGACAGGACTTGACCCTAAGGCTAGAAGAGATATGTGGCACTACATAGAGTCACTAAGAGCTAAAGGAATGACGATCTTTCTTACGTCACACTATATGGATGAAGTAGAATACCTATGCGATAGGATTTGTATTATAAAGAAAGGCAAAATCGTCATAGAAGGCACCCCAAAAAGTGTTATCCATGAAAGTCAAACTCAAAATCTCGAAGAAGCCTATCTTCTTTATACAGAAATGGAGGTTATATAAGGATGAAATCATTAAAGGTATTATTTAAAACAGAGATGATACTTACCATTAGACAATTTGACTCAGTATTTTTTGGGGTATTTTTTCCTGTCGGGATTATCTTACTTATGGGGTTCATTTATGGCAGCAAACCTGCAAGTGCACAGGCTAATTATACAATGTTGCAGCTTTCTTTTGGAGGTGTTGTAGCAGTGGGGATGTGTGCAACAGGGCTTATGGGTATCCCCCTTACGTTAGCAGATTACAGACAAAAAAAGATTTTAAAACGCTTTAAAGTAACGCCGACGAGTCCTATAAAGCTACTCGTTGCACAAGGCCTCACGCAATTTTTGATAGCTATTATTTCAGCTGTTTTAGTATTTCTTGTAGCAAAATTTGCATTTAATTTTAGCATAGTAGGATCTGTAACTAAATTTATCCTAGCATACCTTTTAGTATTAGTATCACTTTATAGTATGGGGATGCTTCTTGGCAGCCTTGCACCTAATATGAAGGTAGCCAATACACTCTGTACATTGATCTATTTTCCTATGCTCTTTTTATCTGGGGCAACTATTCCTTATGAGATTATGCCAAGGGGGTTACAAATGGTTTCAGATGTTTTTCCTCTTACGCAAGGGATCAAACTCCTAAAGGGAATAGTGATTGGTATGCCAGAAGGCGATTTTATTTTTCAGTTTATTTTGATGATAAGTATAACGATACTTTGTCTCTTAATTTCTTTAAAATACTTCAAATGGGAATAAAGAGGTTGACATTCCCCTTAGGTAAAAGTTTATACTCAAGGTATATGCACTTTGAGTATAAAAAAGGAGATGACTGGTATGTTTACTATAGGCATGTTTTCAAAAATTAATAGAATTACCACAAAGACATTAAGACATTACGATGAAATAGGATTATTAAAACCAGAGCATGTAGATGCATTTACAAGCTATAGATACTATACAACGAGTCAGCTTACGCAGCTTCATAAAATTTTAACACTCAAACAAATGGGGTTATCGCTAAGCGATATCAAAGAAGTATTAGATAATCCTAAAGCAGTAGATTTATTTTTGAAGCTTAAAGAACAAGATGTTTTAAAAAATATAGAAGCGGAGAAGACAAAGCTATTGCAAATTCGCAGCTACCTAAGCTGTTTGCAAGGAGAACCTACGAAGATGTATACACCTATTATTAAAGAGTTGCCAGAAGTGATTGTGGCTTCTATGAGACAAGTTGTAGAGAGTTATGAAGCATTTTTTCACTTACTGCCAAACGTTATGGCAAAAGAAATGAAGCGCGTAGACTGCGTATGTGCGGTGCCTGAGTATTGTTTTAATATTTATCATGACGGGGAATATAAAGAAAAAGATATAGATGTAGAGATGTGTGAAGCGGTAACCCAGATGAAAGAAGATACGGAAATTATAAAATTTAAGAAAATAAATAGAGTGCCTAATGCAGTTTGTGTGCTCCACATGGGGCCTTATGAGAGCCTGCGCGAAGCTTATGCATTTGTCTTTAACTGGATAAAGGACAATAACTATGAAGTGGTTGAGCACCCAAGAGAATCTTATATTGATGGTATATGGAATAAAGAAAGCGAAGAAGAATGGCTGACAGAGTTACAAGTTCCCGTCAAATTGAAAATAGACTAATAGACCGATAGACCGGTAGACCGATGCTACAATTACCCTCGTGATACGTACAAACATTATGAGGGTAATTTGCTGTCTTACAAATAAATAGATTAAGCAAAAGGGGTTAAGTAAATGATAGATTATATTGAAATTAAAGGAGCAAGAGAAAATAATCTTAAAAATATTACGGTTAGAATACCTAAAAACAAACTTGTTGTATTAGCAGGACCATCAGGGTCAGGCAAGTCAACCGTTGCAATGGATATATTGCAAAAAGAGTGTCAAAGACAGTATATGGAGTCTATGAATCTGATAACTGACGGTATAACTAAACCACAAGTAGATGCCATTGTTGGATTATCTCCTTCTATAAGTGTTGGACAAACCCTGTCTAATAAGAACCCAAGGTCTACTGTAGGCACTGTAACAGAGATTTATACTTATTTGCGTGTTTTATATGCAAAACTTGGAGAAAGGGTTTGCCCACATTGCAGCACACTTATTAAGCCTTCTTTTGAAGAAGATAGTGAAGATGATTTTGAGGAACTTAGAACCACTTGTTGTCCTAAATGCAGTACAAAGATAACAGAACTTACTATGTCTCATTTTTCTTTTAACAAACCAGAAGGGTTTTGTCCTACCTGCTCTGGGCTTGGGTATATAGGTAAACTTAACTTAAAACATATTTTAGATGAAGAACTAACAATTAAAGACGGTGCAGTAAAGGGCTTGGAAAGTCTACTCGTATACCACTATACCACTTGTTTAGAAAATGCAGGTAAACACTATGGTTTTAAGTTTGATACTTCAAAACCTGTTAAAGCATATAATCAAATTGAAAAGGATTTATTTTACTATGGTGCTGAAAGTGAAGTCTTTAGCAAACATTTCCCAAATCATAAAGCACCCAAAACAGTTACTTTAGGGAAGTTTGAAGGTATTATCACAAGTATGAACAGAAAGTATAAAGAAAGTGAGGCAAATCCGAGCGCAAGCAAAAAAGTACAAGAGTATTTTCAAAAAGCAAAATGTGAGGATTGCAAAGGGGAGCGGTTAAACAAGGAAACAAGGGCAGTAACCATTGATCATAAAACCATTATTGAAGCAGCCAATCTTTCGATGGGTGCACTGCTTAAGTGGCTTACAAGCTTATCTTTTAAATACTCAGACTCCAAAAGTATTATTATTAAGAGTATTATCGGTGATTTAACGCAGAGAATACAAGCTTTACTTGATATTGGACTTAATTATTTATCAATTGATAGACCAATCATGACTTTATCAGGAGGAGAAGCGCAAAGGCTAAGACTTGCCTCACTATTAAATTCAGGATTAACAGGCGTTATTTATATATTAGATGAACCGACAATGGGACTTCATTCTAAAGATACAAATAAGCTCATCCAGTCTTTAAAGAAGTTACGCGATATGGGTAATACAATATTAGTGATAGAACATGATACTGACTTTATAAAACAAGCTGATTATATTCTTGACTTTGGGCCCTATTCGGGAGATAAGGGCGGATATGTTGTAGCTGAAGGAACTCCGCTTCAGCTTATAGAAAATAAAGAGTCTGTAACAGGAAAATATTTAAGTCAAGAAAATAAGTTTGTTAAAGAGAAAACTAGACCTATACATAAAGAAGCTGGGATACAAATTATAAATGCATATGAACATAATCTAAAGCATATTAACCTAAATATCCCATTACACGGCATAGTATGTTTTACAGGCGCCTCAGGATCAGGAAAATCAACTTTAGTTTTTGATGTACTTGATAAAGCCTTAAGTAGTTATTTAAAGGATGAGAGTGATCAGGCAATAAAATATGATGCGGTTAAAGGGCTTGAAACAATTGATAGAGTTGTCACAGTTTATCAGTCAGCTATAGGGAAGTTATCTCGCTCTAATATTGCTACGTATACAGAGACATTTACACTTATTAGAACGCTTTTTTCAAATTTAAAAGCATCAAAAGACGAGCAGCTCTCACCCAAGCACTTTTCTTTTAATGTTCCTGGCGGAAGATGTGAAAAATGTCAGGGGCTTGGTAAGTTAAGCTTAGATATGCATTTTCTACCAAATGTTGAAGTGCCATGCCCTGTTTGTAAGGGTAAGCGGTTTAAAAAAGTCGTATTAAAAGTAAAATATAAAGGTTATAGTATCACAGATATTCTTAATTTAACTGTAGCAAAGGCTATAGAGGTATTTGAGGATAAAAAAGAAATTCAAAATAAGCTAAAGCTGCTTGAAGAAATAGGACTTGGATATCTTACGCTAGGTCAGTCAACAGCAACTTTATCAGGAGGGGAATGTCAGAGGATTAAACTTGCTAAAGAACTTAGCAAAAAGGTCAAGGGACATACACTTTACTTATTAGATGAGCCTACTACGGGGCTTCATCCAAGAGATATCACAAAGCTGATCTGCCTCATAGAAAAACTTGTAGATGAAGGGAATACGGTTATCATCATAGAACATAATTTAGAGCTTATTAGCCAGGCTGACTGGATTATCGATTTGGGCCTAGAAGGTGGTGATCAAGGCGGCGAAATTATATTTGAAGGAACACCGCAGATGATTCAAAGTAGTTGTGAATCATATACGGGGAGATACTTAAAAGGATTCATTGAAGGAAGAATAGAAGCAAGAATAGAAGCACTATAGACTCATTTAAAAGAAGTCTAAGCCTATCATGAATATGCTTAGACTTCTTTTGAATTGCAATTTTGTTAATGAATAAACGTTTAAGGCTGTACGCCTTCTACTTTTAATATAGCTTGAATTTTCTTGGCACAAAGGTCTCTTGGCACTACGTTTTCCTTTATACAAAGTGCTGCAGCAATACCAACAGCGTGCCCCATATTAACACATATAGGCATTACTCTGTAATTAGAATGGGCTAAGTGTGTGCCGGAAATATTTCGGCCAGCAAGCAGCAGATTATCAATTTTTTGAGGTACAAAACAACCATATGGAATAGTGTAGCCTTTTGGTTGTGTAAAATGTTTTTGGGCTCCTGTTTCATCAAGCCCACTTCCGGAGATGTTATGCACATCAAAATTAAAATGAGCCTTTGTTACAATCCAATCCTCAAAAATTTTAGCTTCAAGGATATCCTCTTTAGTTAAAGTATATTCACCAATGAAGTGCCTTGTTTCTCTCACACCGATGACAGAAGCGGAGCTTATTGGGAAACAGTTTTCGTATCCTGGTACAAAATCTCTTAGAAACTTTATAATAGGAGTCATCTGGCTGCGGCATACAAAAGTGGCATGTGTTAAATCTTCAGCTTTGGTGCCATCTACCCCGATACAATTGGTCATATTACAAGATACAACACCTGGTAATGTGGTGCGGTAGAGAAGAACGTGACCTGCGGGGTGAGGAATGTTTGCGCTGCCTAAGTTTTGAATAAGTCCACGAGGTATTTCAATATTATCTTCAAATCCACCAGGAAAAACAGCTTTAGAAGTATCTACGCCAGCTACCTTAAACATTAAGGTCATAGGCTGCATTTTTCCATCATCTTCTCGGCCTTTGATAAAAGGAGCACCAGCCTTAGCAGCAATATCACCATCTCCCGAAGCATCGATTATAATTTTAGAATAGATGACTTCTCGGCCTGATTTACTCTCGGTAATAATACCTTTAAGGGTGGAATCTTCAACAATTGCATCACTAGCAAAAGTATAAAGTTGCAAAATAACACCCGCCTCATCCAGCATTTGAAGCATCACTGTTTTGAGTGTTTCGGGATTGATTATTTGTCTGTAAGAACCATTGTGGCTAAGGCTCTTGTTTTCTTCGGGTAGCTCAGAAGATCTATCTAGTAATTCTTCATAAAAGCCACCCTTGGTGTTACCTGTCCAATGGCTCATGAGTCCCGTAGTTGCAACGCCGCCTACGTCACCAGCTTGTTCAATAAGCATCGTTTTCATGCCACGCCTCGCGGCAGATATAGCAGCAGAAAAACCAGCAGGGCCCCCTCCGATTACAAGAACATCAACCTCTGCCTTAATAGGAATTTGTTTTGCAGCTTCCTCGTAATAATTCATCACTAAACTCCTCTCAAAATAGATTGATATGATTCAATTTATAGAGAAACAACATATAAACCTAAGTTATTCATCTATGAATAAATCAAAACATCGTCTTAAGAATAGTATAATGAATTATAAAAAAAGTTGTTTGGAAAATATTTTGATAAAGATAGGATAATTCTTAGGTATTTCTTTCTCTATATTCTTTTGGCGTAAGACTGGTAGCGTTTTTGAATACTTTGCCAAAATAACCTACATCATTAAAACCTACTTTAAGGCCTATCTCAGTAATTGTTTTAGAGGTTAAATCGAGAAGCTCTTTAGCATTTTGTATGCGGATATTATTGATATATTCAGTAATACTGCTATTTGTTTTTTCTTTAAAAAGATGACTAAGGTAAGTGGTATTACAGTAGCTGTTTGAAGCTAGAAGATCAAGTGTAAGCTCCTGTGAGTAATTAGCTTTAATAAATCGAATCGTATTATTAATAATAAAGTTATTTTTATGAACACCAAGCAGGGCTTCTTCTTCATTAGAAGTGCTTTTTTCTAAAGCTTCTTTAAAAGTAAGACAAAAATTATCTGCTAACATCCCAATGTAGCAATTTAATGCTTGGGTGTTAAAATTAACTTCTCTTGTAGCCGTTAGAAACTGCTTTTGGGTTTCCTCTAAAGAAAGTTTATAAAGTTTAGTAGGTTCTTCGAGATTTTTCTTTGAAGAATCTAAGTCACTATAAAACTGCCCCACACAAATAATAGCAATAAGTTTAGTATCACAACGTACAGGAAATACAAATTCTTCTACACCCATATAACAACTGCCGTAAAAAGGAGAAGTTGCTTTTTGACATTTTTTACAGAGCTTCTCTTTATTTTCTACACACCGTTTTAAACAACGGTCATTTTTTTTGATATGATTACAAAAAGCATTATTATGATATTGATGAGAGAGAATTACTTTTTCAAGAGAAGGTGCTAAAGAGCTTATCCCAACTACATCATGAATATTAATGCGTACATTAAAGAGAGCCTCTATATGAGAGACATAATGTTCTATAAGATCTGGTTTATTTTCGTGAAGCTCCTCAAGTGCATGAGTTATTAATTTTTTATCCATGATCAATCAATCCTCTTTAAATAAATACTCGTTTAGCTTATAGTATACCAAAAGTGAAAAGGTTAGTATATCTCGTAATAATCTCGGAAAAAACTCATTCTAGACAAGTCTTTTAAAACAAGGTGAGATGTTTGTTGTAGAAGAAAAAGAATGGCATGTAGCCATATTAGAAGAAGATACAGAAGTTTTAATTATAGAAAACAAAGATACTTCAGACTCAAGTGTAACAGCAATTGATAACAAGCATATTAAAGAGGTATTAGGTGCTTTCAAAAGAGAGTGATTTTAGAATGATAGGTTAGATTATTGTAGTTTTCATATAAGGAAATCTCTTGGGGTATTTTAATAGGTACCTAGAGGGGTTTCCTTTTATACTAGACAGTCAAAAGTTCTCTAAAATAAAATAACCCTTTCAAGTAGATTTATGGTATCCTTAAGTTTCGACAAATAAGGGAGATAAATCTTTTGAAAAAGTTATTAAATTTATATAATTACTTAATATGAGTCATAGACATATCATTTCTTACAACTTTCATAGTGAGCTTATTTAATTTACCATCTATACGGTTAAGGCTATCTGCTAAACGTTCATCTGTATCAAACTGAACTTCTCTAGCATCAAATAAAGCCCCAAACTTTTCTGACATAGTGTTTTCCATACGGAGTTGTATATCTTTTATTTCTTTTTGGCCATTATCTAAAGCATTAAGTTTAATATTTAAGTTCTTTTGTCCAACGTCTAAAGCATCAAGACGTGCATTTACACCACCTATTTCAGACTTCATTCCACCTATTTCAGACTTCATTCCGCCTATTTCAAATTTTATTCCACCTATTTCAGATTTCATATCTTGCATTTCACTGTACATCTTACTCATTAATTCAAACAACTTTTCGCTTTCCATTACATCAACCTTTCTAAAAACATTATCAGTTAAATATTTTTATTTTTACCAGAAAAGATTCTTCTTTTTTCTAAATTATCATTTCTAGAAATACATACGTTTGTTCGTAAATATGGTCTTATACACTTTAGATTATTATCTTCAAAATAACTTTTTATACTATCATTATTAGTTATCAGACAAAAAAGATAATATCATCAGCGAAGGATTATCTTTTATTATTTTAACACATACGCGCATGATTAACTATAAAGTATGTAGAAGTTACTTGATAAAGTTTTGAAGAAGTAGAGAATTAGGGGACAGGTACCCAATAATGGGTACCTGTCCCCTAAAAATGAAATGATTTAATTAAAATAAGAAATAAGAATTTTAACATTGTCTTTCAAGCTTTTTCATGGATGAATAAATGATTTTGTGTTAAAATGAACAACATAGATTAAAAATAAACTAAAGGCGGAATAATATGAGGAACTTTAAGATAGTAATCCAGTATGATGGCAGCAGATATAAAGGGTGGCAGATTCAAAAAGATAATGATTTAACAGTACAAGGTAAAATAAAAGCAGTACTCACTAAAATGGCAGAAAAGCAAGTAGAAGTCATAGGGTGTGACCGAACGGATGTAGGCGTACATGCACAAGAGTATATTGCAAGTTTTCATACAGACTGTGGTTTAAGCCAAGACATTATATTAGAGTATCTTTATGAGTTTCTGCCAGAAGATATCGTTGTAAAATCCATAGAAGAAGTAGAAGAAAGGTTTCATGCAAGATACAATGTAAAATCAAAGACCTATGTATACACAATAGATAATAACCCATTTAGAAATGTATTTAATAGAAAATATACTTACCACACAAACGATCAACTTGATATCAGTGAAATGAAAAAAGCAGCAGAGCTGCTTGTTGGCACCCATGATTTTCAAAGTTTTACAACACTTAAAGCAAATAATAAATCTACAGTTAGAACTATTAACTATATGGATATTAGTACAAATGACGGAATCATAAAAATAGAAATGAACGCCAATGACTTCTTATGGCATATGCCAAGAATTATAGTAGGCATACTTTTAGAAGTAGGAGTGGGGAGATCAAAAGCAGTCAATATGCAAAAGATGTTAGAAGAGCAGCAAAAGCCAGAAAACGGACCCATAGCTAAGGCGAAGGGCTTATGTTTAACAAGTGTTAGATACTAAAAATACGATGTTCCAAAAGATGAGTTACACTTATCTAGGGAGCATCTTTTTATTTAGCTATTAGAAACTGTAGTGGCGAGTACAAAGAAGGGGTTGCCAAAAATGAACAGCTGATAAGTTTTGATTTTTAATATGTAGGTCAAATTGAAATATTATAAATAGTAGCCTATAATAATTAAAAAAGAACAGGTGAACTTTTATGCAAGTTAAAAAAGAAGACTTAAGAGAAAGTATTTTAGAAACGGCAGAAATTGAATTTTTAAAAAAGGGCTTTAAGGCTGCTTCGATGAGAAAGATAGCTCAAAAGTCTCATACAACTCTCGGAAATATCTATAACTATTTTAAAAGCAAAGAAGAGCTTTTAGATGCAGTAGTAGGCGATATACCAAGTCAAGTAGAAAATCTTTTAAGAGGCCATAAGACACATCCGGTAGATATTACAGATGCAAATGCTGTAAATAGGGCATTAGATGAAATGAATCCAAGGGAATTAGGTATCGATATATTTCTTAATCCTAAATTTGTTATTTTAATGGAGGGGTGCAAAGATACTAAGTACCACAAGTATAAAGAAGAAATGTTATTATTAGGCAAAATACATGTATTAGAACACCTTAAAAACGCAGAGCAGTATGAAAAATTTGTAGAGATTCTGGTGATGACTTTTTTCAATGGCATATTGTTTATTGCTAAATCCTCCGGCAATATGGAGGAGGCAAGGAGTAATTTTATTAGGCTGTATAAACTCGTTTGCAGTGGCTTTATTAAAGAATGTGAGATAGGGGAGAAGTATCATGATTAAAGTAGAGAACTTATATTTTGCATACCCAAAAAGTAAGGAAGATGTGCTAAAGGGATTAAACTTTGAGGTAAGTGAAGGAGAAATATTTGGACTTTTAGGCCCATCAGGAGCTGGGAAAAGCACGCTTCAAAAGATATTACTCGGTTTACTTAAAGGCTATAGAGGTAGTGCAAAGGTTATGGAGAGTGAAGTAAGTACTATCAAAACAAGCTATTATGATAAAATAGGCGTAGGCTTTGAATTTCCTAATCTTTATGAACAGCTTACTGTACTTGAAAATATGCAGACTTTTTCAAAACTGTATACAAAGCCTGTCAATATAGAGAGTTTGTTAAGAGATATTGGCCTTTATGAACATAGAGCTAAAAAGGTTTCTCAGATCTCTAAGGGTATGAAAATGAGACTTAATTTCTGCAGAGCACTTATTGGAACACCGGAGATTTTATTTTTAGATGAACCGACATCCGGACTCGATCCTAATAATATTGAAGTGATTAGAAAACTTGTCTTAAAACAAAAGGCACTTGGGAAAACAATTATACTTACAACCCATAATATGAGTTTTGCTGAACAAATATGTGACAGAGTAGGGTTTGTTGTAGAAGGAGAAATCAAAAAGATAGGGACACCGGGGGCTTTAAAGAGTGAATACGGAGAAAATAAAATAGGTGTTAAGATAGGCGACGTCGAACAGGAATTTAACCTAAAAGGTATAGCCGAGAACCAACTCTTTTTAAAGGCAATCGCTCAAAGTGACTTAACACAAATTTATACAAAACAGCCTTCCTTAGAAAAGATATTTACCATTGTAACAGGGAGGGTGCTGGTATGATGAACCTTAGCTGGCTCGCGCATGAAATGAGACTTCAGATGAAAAATGGTTTATACGCTATTTATATTCTAGTTAATCTGATCTATCTTTTTTTACTAGGGTATGTGCCAGAAGAATTTAAAGAGTTGACTGTAAGTATCATTATATTTACAGACCCCACTATACTTGGGATGGTTTTTATTGGCGCTTTTATTTTGCTAGAAAAAGTAGGCGGTGTAACAGCTGGCATTGCGGTGAGTCCCTTAGGCGCTAGAGAGTATATAAGGGGCAAAGTATTTTCAATGCTTTTTATATCGCTTATTACCTCGGTCGTATTAGTGGTAGCCGTTAAAGGAATAGATTTCAACGTCATTGGATTTATGCTCATAGTGATAGTAAGCAGTATGCTCTTTACAATGTGGGGGATTCTAATAGCAGTTTATACAAAAACTATCAACCAGTATTTGATGGTTATTATAGGATTTGGAATGGTTATTGCTGTTCCTTTATTAGATTATTTTAAACTCATAAAGCTACCAGTCAGCAGAATTATTCCTACGTACCAGATTTTTTCACTTATAGAAAGGACGATAGCAGGAAAGAGCATGATAGGACTTGAGATTATAGCTTTATTAATATGGTTGATAAGTATTTATTTATTAACAAAGCGTCAAGTAAGTCAGAAGTTATTTAGGGGGTAGGCGGATGCTAAAAGAAGTACTCAAAAATGATATAAAGTATATGAAAAGAGACCCTATGATATGGATGCTGGTGGGGGCGCCTATTCTTCTTGTGATAATATATCAATTAATTGTATTAAGATTTGAATTTATGATGCCTTACAAGAGTGTAGCACAGTATCTTTTAGTAGTAATGATTCCTTTTTTTATAGGTGTTGTGTTAGGCTTTAGAATGCTGGACGAAAAAGACGAACATATGCTAAGCTTTTATGCAGTAAGCCCCTTAGGGCTAAACGGTTATATTAAGATTAGAATTGGGGTAGCACTTGTACTTGGCGTTATAAGTATTGGTGGAATGAGCCTATTTGGTGTAATACCCAAAACTTATTTGTTTTTTATAAGTGTGCAAGCTATATTACTAGGACCTCTTGTGTTCTTAATTATAGGAGTAGTAGGGTTAAACAAGATCCAGGGGCTTACACTTGTTAAAATTATGGGAATGCCTATTGTTATGCCACTATTAAAGCTTATTAAAGAAAACCCTCTAGATCCTGTATTTGTCGTTATTCCAAGCTATAATATTTTTCAGCTTATTGTCATGGAAGACTTTGACTTGATGGTAATAGTCTATATAGGGGCACTGTGTATAGGTATTTATCTATTAGCAGTATCTTTTAGCCGTAGATGTATGAGTGAAATTTAGTAATTAGTGTAATTGCTAAATATAACAGAGTGCAATATAAGGATATTTATATTTTTTTTAACCCGCAATTATCAATTGATACTTGTTTTCAAAATCAAAAAGTGATATACTACTAATACCTAGTAGATTACTTGGGTATATAAGAGGTTAGATAGTATTTCAGTAAGTACCCTATATTTATTAGGTGAATATGAATTTAATGTGGAAACTATATTTTTAAGGTTCTCCATCACAAAATAAAATGTTATGAATAGTGAACAATCAATGATAAAACATAAAGGAGGAATATACTATGTTTAAACAAATAGAACTGGCTTATGATTTTAATACACTCGAACCTTATATCGATGAACTGACTATGAAGACACATTATACTAAACACCATGCAGCATATACTAATAATCTTAATGCTGCTATTGAAAAATCGCCTGAATTGTCTGGGAAGACTATTGAAGAACTTCTCAGAAATGTAGACAGCATTACAGATTTGGCGCTCCGTATGGCGATACGTAATAACGGCGGCGGATTTTATAATCACAACCTATATTTTGATACTCTATCCCTAAGTGGCAGTAAAGAGCCTGATGGAGAACTTAAAAATCAAATCATTGAAAGCTTTGAGAGTGTTGAAAACTTAAAAGATAAACTCTCGGCAGCGGCTGCCATGCAATTTGGCTCAGGTTGGGCATGGGTATCTACTGATAAGGCGGGCAAGCTTCAAATCAGCGCAACTGCTAATCAGGATAACCCTTTGATGAAGGATGGTTTACTTACACCTATTCTCGGCATTGATGTATGGGAACATGCTTATTACCTTAAGTACAAAAATCTTAGAATTGATTATATCAAAGCTTTTTGGGAAGTACTTGACTGGAATAAAGTTAATAAACGTTATCAAGAGGCACAGGTATAATAACTTTAAAGTATAGAAACAGGCATTTTATGTGCCTGTTTTTTTAATGCTTTCAAGGTTGAAAGAAAAAACGCTTTCGATTTTTCAGTTGTCGCAGTATCACCAGTAAAGCTTGCAATAGGCAAGGGGTATAAATAGTCGAACATTAATTTGAGTTAAAAGAGATAAACCTATTTTGGAGACAAAATAATCGAACGAAAATTTAATATTGACAAGTAATGTACGGTAAAATATAATTAAAATAAGAAATTTGTAGTAATACGTCTAAAAACAAAAAAAGATATGTAATGGAGGATGTTATGAAAAAGACATTATTAAAGGTTGGAGCATTACTTGTAGCAGGTATGATGACTTTATCAGGTTGTGCTGCTAAATCAAGTGATCCAGCTGCTAAACCAGCTGAAACAAATAGCAGCCAAGAAGCTAATACAGGAGAAAATACTAAAACTGATAAGGCTGTAAAAGTAGGGTTTATCTATGTAGGGCCAACAGGTGATGGTGGCTGGAGCTATGCACATGATCAAGGAAGATTATATCTTGAAGAACAACTAGGTGTAGAAACGATTATTAAAGAATCTGTACCAGAAACACAAGAAGTTGAGCAAGTAGCAGCAGGTATGATTGATCAAGGCTGTAATGTTATTTTTGCAACATCATTTGGCTATATGGACTATTTAGAAAAAATGTCAAAAGAGTATCCAGAAGTTAAGTTTTTTCACTGTTCAGGCTATAAAACAACAGAAAATATGACAGCTTATTTTGGTAGAGTGTATCAAGCACGTTATCTTTCAGGTATTGTAGCAGGTATGAAAACGCAGGCCAACCAAATTGGTTATGTAGCAGCTATGCCTATCCCAGAAGTTATTAGAGGAATTAATGCTTTTACACTCGGGGCACAATCGGTTAATCCTGATGTAAAGGTTAAAGTAGTATGGACAAATACATGGTATGATCCAGCAAAAGAAAAAGATGCAGCGATCGCACTTCTTGATGGTGGCGCAGATATTATTGCACAACACCAAGATACAGCAGGTCCACAGCAAGCAGCAGAAGAAAGAGGGGTATGGGCAGTAGGCTATAACTCAGATATGTCTATGTTTGCACCAAAAGCAAGTCTTACAAGTGCAGTATGGAATTGGGGCCCTTATTATGTACAAGCAGTACAATCAGTAATCGATGGCACTTATCAGTCAGAATCTTACTGGCAAGGGCTTGAAGCTGGTATTGTAGACCTATCACCACTTACAACAAATGCACCAGAAGGCGCACAGGCTAAAGTAGACGCAGCTAAAGCAGCTATTCTAGATGGATCATTAAATCCTTTTGCAGGACCTATTAAAGATCAATCAGGTACTGAAAAAGTAGCAGCAGGAAGCGCTATGACAGATGAAGAAATGCTTTCATTTGATTGGTTTGTAGAAGGCGTAGAAGGCGAAATCAAATAATAACTATTAAATAATAATTAGGGGAGCCCGTTATGAGAGAGTCAGTGATGGTAGAATTAAATAAAATAACAAAGACCTTTGGAACAGTCCTTGCGAATGAAGATGTTGATCTTGTCGTTCAAAAAGGAGAAATCCATGCACTCCTCGGAGAAAATGGCGCAGGCAAAAGTACTCTTGTGAACATGCTATCAGGCATTTATAGTCCTGATAGCGGTTCTATTTTTATAAGAGGCAAACACATGCAGTTTAACTCGCCTAGGGAATCTATAGCTTGTGGGATTGGCATGGTTCATCAACACTTTAAATTAGTAGACAGGCTAACGGCTAAAGAAAATATTATAGCAGGCAACAAAGGGAGATTTTTTACATCTGGTAAACAGATAGAAAATGAAATTATGGCCCTTTGTAAAAAGTATGATTTAACAGTAGAACTCTCAAAAAGAGTACAAGATATGTCTGTTGGGGAAAAACAGATGTTGGAAATTATTAAAGTGCTCTACAAAGGTGCAGACATTCTGATACTTGATGAGCCTACAGCGGTACTTATCCCCCAAGAAGTAGAAAGACTCTTTAATATAATTTTGAGAATGAAAAAAGAAGGCTGTGCCGTTATTATTATCACCCATAAATTAGGGGAAGTCATGGCACTATGCGATAAAGTAACTGTTCTTAGAAAAGGTAAAAATGTAGAAACAGTTGATATTGCAAACACAAGTCCCAAGCATCTTACAGAGCTTATGGTAGGAGGGGCTGTAGACCTTGCCATACAAAGAGTACAGGCAGAAAATAAAAAACTGATCTATGAGATTAAAAATATTTCAGTAACCAATCAAGACGGGGTAAAAGCCTTACAAGACATAAGTTTTACAATGCATACCTCAGAAATCCTCGGCATTGCAGCGGTAGCTGGCAGTGGGCAAAAAGAATTATGTGAAGCTTTATTTGGCCTTTTAAAGTTAAACCAAGGAGAGCTTGTTTTTAAAGGTGAAAATATTACAGGAAAAACGCCAAGAGAAATTTATAAAAAAGGTATTAGTATGAGTTCTGTACCAGAAGATAGACTAGGTATGGGTCTTGTAGGGAGTATGGATATTGTAGATAATCTTTTGTTAAAGGAATATTATACGCAAAAAGGTCTCTTTATTACACGTAAACCTCTTAGAAAAAAAGCAAAACAATTGGTTAAAAGACTACAAGTGAGTACACCAGGTATTCACCACCCAGTTAAACAGCTCTCAGGAGGAAACATTCAAAAAGTATTATTAGGTAGAGAAATTTATTTAGAACCAGATGTTCTTATTACCTCTTACCCTGTAAGGGGGCTTGACATTGGTGCTACTTATCAAATATATGAGTTATTAAATGAACAAAAAGCAAAAGGTGTAGCGATCTTATTTGTAGGAGAAGATTTAGATGTTTTGCTTAATTTAAGTGATCGTATACTTGTCTTATGTGATGGGAAAATGACAGGTCTTGTAGATGCAAAAGCTACAACTAAAGAAGAAATTGGTATGATGATGGCTGGGCATACTGGAGAAGCTATTGTAGATAAAGGAGGAGAGGCCAAGTGAGAGTAAGAGTTATTAAAGCAAAAGAGTGCAGCAGAAATAAAAAAATTCTTATTCAAACGCTAGCTATTTTAGCGGCTCTTTTAATCACAGGACTTTTTATACTTACAATAGGACATAATCCAATAAGTGTCTATAGATCTATGATAGAAGGTTCTTTTGGAAGCGCCTATAGAACGCGTGAAACGATTATTAAAGCAGTACCCTTACTTATTACGGCACTCGGCATAGCGGTAGCCTTTAAGATGAAGTTTTGGAACATTGGCGCTGAAGGTCAAATTATAATGGGGGCCTTTGGGGCAAGTTTTATTGCACTTAATTTCGCTCATTTACCAAAACCTATCGTTTTAATTGCTATGATGCTTGTTGCAATAGTTTGCGGTGGCATCTGGGCGTTTATCCCAGGATTTCTTAAAGCGAAATGGAGCACTAACGAATCGATAGTGACGCTGATGATGAACTATATTGCACTTAAATGGATCGTTTATCTTCAATATGGTCCTTGGAAAGATAAAGCTTCTCAAGGTTTTCCTAAAATAGCAAACTTTACGGATCATGCTATTTTACCAAAAGTTTTCGGTATACATATAGGGTGGATTATTGCACTGATTTTAGTGGTAGTTATTCATGTCTTTATTAACTACACCAAGAAGGGTTATGAAATTGTAGTATTTGGAGAGAGTGAAAATACAGCAAGATATGCCGGTATGGATATTAAAAAGATCATTTTGCTTGCAACTTTTATAAGTGGAGGTATTGCCGGTCTTGTGGGCATGATCCAAGCCTCAGCGGTGAGTAATACGCTAAGTATGCAAATAGCAGGAGGCGTGGGTTATACGGCGATTATTATCGCTTGGTTATCAGGTCTTAGTGCACCTTGGATGGTCGTAGTAGCGCTTCTTTTTGCATCGCTTACTCAAGGGGGATCTTATATTCAAACTGCTTTTCAAATCCCTCAATCTGCAGCGGATATTATTCAGGCACTTATTTTATTCTGTGTACTAGGCAGTCAGTTCTTCTTACAATACAAGGTAGTATTTGATAAGACTAAAACCGTATCTTTAACAGCGAAAAAGAAAAACGAGCAAGGAGGAGAAAGAAATGGAAATTAGTCTGTTTTTATCCGCAGCAGTTATAGCAGGAACTCCTTTGCTGTTTGCGACACTCGGAGGGATTTTAAATGAAAAAGTAGGACACCTGAACCTAGGGATAGAAGGCATGATGCTTATGGGAGCAATAGCTGGTTTTACAGTTGGATTTGGGACTAATAATGCCATTTTAGCAATACTCGGGGCTGGACTTATTGGTGCAGTAGGTGCACTTATCTATGCTGTTTTAACAGTATCATTTCATGCAAATCAAGTTGTGACAGGGCTGTCGCTTACTATTTTTGGAACAGGGTTTTCAGGATTTCTTGGACAACAGATGGTTGGGAAAATTGTTTCTGATCAGTTGAAATTAAGCTTAGTACCTGTACGTATACCACTGCTTAGTGATATACCGCTCATCGGGAATGCACTTTTTAATCAAAGCCCCTTTGTTTATTTAGGGTATATCAGCGCAATTGTAATATTTATCTATTTTATGTTTACAAGCTGGGGCTTAAATGCACGTATGGTAGGAGAAAATCCAGCAGCAGCAGATGCTACAGGTATTAATGTGAACTTATATAAGTATAGTCATATTTTAGTAGGAGGCGCTTTTTGCGGCTTTGCGGGAGCTTTTTTATCTCTTGTTTATGTGCCTGCGTGGCAAGAGGGGATTACAGCCGGAAGAGGTTGGATTGCAGTGGCACTTGTTATTTTTGCGGGTTGGAACCCACTTAAGGCCATTTTGGGAGGCTTCTTATTTGGAGGCTTAGATATTTTAGGTTTTAGACTGCAAGGTGCGGGACTTAATGTCAATCAATACTTTTTAGATATGGTACCTTATGCTGTTACGATCTTGGTATTAGTCATTGCAAGTATTAAGAAAAATAGTTTAAAT
Organism: uncultured Clostridia bacterium; assembly: GCA_937921505.1. Taxonomy (GTDB): domain Bacteria; phylum Bacillota; class Clostridia; order Lachnospirales; family Cellulosilyticaceae; genus FMMP01. The sequence continues at coordinate 69,862 of CAKZUB010000010.1, forward strand.
GCACCACCAAAAGGCCTCGGAAATGCTTATTTTAGAGAAGAAAGATAATGATAATGATAATAACTGCTTAAGCAGAAAGGGAGCAAGCTCGTGCAACTATTAAAGGATAAAATTATCAGTGACGGAATAGTCAAGGCAGGCGGAGTACTTAAAGTAGATAGTTTTTTAAATCATCAGATAGATATTCCTCTTTATAATGAAATGGGTAAAGAATTTGCAAGACTTTTTAAAGGACAAGAGATCACCAAAATCCTTACGATAGAAGCCTCAGGAATAGGCATCGCCTGTATAGCAGCACAATACTTTAATGTGCCTGTTGTTTTTGCAAAAAAAATGCAGTCTAAAAACTTAGATGGAGAGATCTATACAAGTCAGGTACATTCGTTTACCCATGGTAAAGACTATACGATAAGAGTATCTAAAAAGTTTATCAGTAAAGCAGACAGAGTACTTATTATCGATGACTTTTTAGCTAATGGTAAAGCTTTAATAGGACTTATCAATATACTTGAACAAGCAGGTGCCACGTTAGTTGGAGCGGGTATTGCTATTGAAAAAGGATTTCAAGAAGGCGGACGCGCTTTAAGAGAGCAAGGGATTAATATTCAGTCTTTGGCTATTATTAAGGAGATGGATGAGAACAAGATAGTATTTAAAGATTAGGGGTTTGTTATATTAAAGGTAAATAGTAGAAGGTTATTTTCTTAATTTAAATAAGAAAATAGCCTTCTATTGTCATATAAGAAAATATAATGATGTCAGTTTTTTAAAAAGAATTTTAGGGATTTTATAAATAAAACTATGAAAAATAGAATTTAAGTTAAAAATTATGTATAATAAAGATAAAATTTGCTGTAAGTGGGGTGCAATAATGGGGAAATGCGACAAATACTTTTGGACGATTAAAAATAAGTTAATTATCTTATTTATAATATTTATTATTGTACCAGTCAGTATTTTAGGATTTTATCTTATTAATTATTCGGTTCAAGTGATTCAACAGACAGTCTTAAAATCATCCATTCAAAGTAATGAACAAATTATAAAAAATCTAGATAGCTTTTTAAAAACTATGGAGAAATTGTCTGAATACCCTATTGCAGATAAGGGTGTTATATCCATTATGATGAAAAATTATGAAGAAGTAGAATCTCCAGAATATGAGAAGGCAAGAGATTTTATAACAATGAATAGCTTTGTATACAATAAAATTAAATCATTTTCAACGATGATAGATTCAGTTTTCATTTATGATCCTGTATCAAAACGTATTTTTGGACGAACACCCATTGATTTTATCAATGCTGATTATGTAAGTGATAAGTTAAGTAAAGAACCGTGGATGCAAAAGATTATTGATTATGAAGGCGCAAGCACTATTACGGGCATTCACCGAGACTACGCGCTGACTTCAAGGGGAGAATATGTCATCTCGGTTGGCAGAATAATAAATGCACCTAGTGTAGAAAAACAAGTAGGTCTTATTATTATTAGTATTGGCGTACATAAATTAGAAGAATTATGGATGGATATGAATTTAACAAAAAGCAGTAAATTCTATTTGATTGATCAAAATGATACCATTATATTTAGTAAAAATAAAAGTGAGATTAATGAGTCTATCGCACAAGTTCTAGGAGAAGATATTAATTTTTATGATACCAGTCAAAAAGCAACTGATTGGAATGGGGAAAAAGTATATTTGGTATCTTCAAAATCAGAGCTTTCGGGGTGGAGAGTTATTACAATTATTCCTAAGAAAGAACTGTTTTCATTTACTGATGTTATGTTTCGAATTATTTTATTTAATATACTTATAAGTGTTGTATTATCCGTTATTGTAGCTATCTTTGTTACAACGGGGATTACTAACCCTTTATATCGCTTAAATAGAACAATGGCAGAAGTTGCAAATGGAAATCTAGAGATTGATATCCCTATTGAAAAAGGTGAAATAGGTGAAATGGCGAGAACTGTGCACTATATGCTGCAAGAAATAAATCGTTTAATTCAAAAAATTTATAAAGAAGAAGAAGAAAAGAGAAATATTGAAATGATTGCTTTGCAAGCACAGATTAATCCTCATTTTATCTATAATACAATTAGTGTTATTAAGTGGATGGCACATATGCAAGGCGTACCAAGTATTGAAGAAGGGCTAGGTTCCTTCTCGGCACTGCTTTCCTATACTGCTAAACGAACAGATAATTTTGTGCAAGTTGAAGAAGAGATTGATTTTATTAAAGACTATTTAAAAATTTTAAATTTAAGGTATTACAATAAGTTTAACATTATATATGAGATAGATGAGGAGGTCTATTATTATAAGACACTCAAATTTTTGCTGCAGCCAGTAGTAGAGAATGCTATTTTTCATGGATTAGAAGGATTAGAATACAAAGGCCAATTAAATATAAAGGTTTACCGTGAAGACATGAAGTTATACTTTATCATTAAAGACGATGGAAAAGGGATTGATGAAAACACGTTAGAAATGATTCTAAAAAAAGAAAAGAAAAAAGATAAAAATAAAAAAACATTAAACTCAATTGGGCTTACTAATATTCATAGAAGAATAAGGCTTTATTTTGGAGAAGAATTCGGTATATCAATCCAAAGTAAGCCAGGTAAAGGAACAACAGTGACTATTATAGTTCCCGCTATAAACAAGTAAAGGAATGGGGGTGTGTTATGAAGATTTTAATTGCAGATGATGAAATGCTTGTCCGTATAGGCATCAAAACATGTATTGATTTTGAAAAATATGGCATGGAAGTTGTTGCAGAGGCAGAGGATGGCATACAGGCATTAGCACAGATCCATGCGGCGTGCCCGGATGTTGTGATATTAGATATAAAAATGCCCAAAATGGGCGGGCTTGAAGTCATGGAAAAAATAAATGAAGAGCATCTTCAGTGTAGTGTTATCATACTAAGTAGTTTTGATGATTTTGAACATGTTAAAAAAGCAATGAAATTAGGCGCAGTTGACTATTTACATAAGCCAAGGATGAACGCAGAGGACATCTTAGGTGTCTTACAGAATGTAAAAAACACTTTGGATAAGAGATGCCAAGTAGAAGAAAAGAAAACAGTACAAAAGGGAATTTCACGGGAAAGCCAAAATATTTTAAGGAATGCATTTTTGAAGGAGTTGTTAGAGGGGGAGTATACAACTAAGGAAGAATACTTAAAAAGATGTGCGCAAAATAATATGAGGTTAAGTGAATTAGAAGTTGCGTGTATCGCCATCTCAGTTAAAGATTATAAAAAAGTTCTTTTAAGATATGAAAAAAGTAAGCAAAATATTTTACAAACCTCAGTCGTAAGTATAATGGAACAAATATTATCAACGGAAAATGGGGTGGCATTTCTGCCGCTAGATGAAAATGTATATGTTGTCATTATGAGTGCGATAGATACAAGCAGTCGAAAAAAGATAATGGATCAAATAAGCAATATCATTCAATTATTAACAGATGCAATGAAGACCTTTTTAAATATACAGATTGTACTAGGCATTAGCGATGTACTGCCTACATTTAAAGATATAGCAAAAACATATGCGCAAGCTCATTTTGCTCTCAAACAAAGATTTTATATAGATCAGCAAGTGCTGTATTACTATCAGGTTAAGCATAAGTCTTTAGAAGTGGTTTTTGAGAGCGTTGATGAAAGTATGAAGAAATTAAAAAGTAGTATACTAAGTTATCGTTATGATTTATTCGAAAAGGAATTAGAATCATTTGTTGCATTTATTAAAGAGGTTCGATTAAATGAAGAAGAAGTCAAAAGATTATTTGATGGCTTACTATTTTGGATGAAAGAGGGCCCTGCTTATTTTGAAGAAAGAGATATTATACAAGAAGCAGAAACTATTGAAGAACTGTACTTGGCCTATAAAGCGATTATTGATGAGCGGTTATATAAGAATGCGGGAGAGCAGATTAAAAGGTGCAGCGCTCTTACCAAAAAGCTGATTCGCTACATTGGCGAACATTATTCTGATGAAATGACATTAAAGTGTTTAGCAGAATACTTAAATGTTTCGCCCAATTACATAAGTCGATTATTTAAAGAAGAAATGGGTAGGGGGTTATTTGAATATATCAATGAATATCGAGTTAAACAAGCAAGCCAAATGTTAGCTTGTTCAGATGATAAAGTTTATGAAATAGCCGATCAAGTAGGCTTTAAAAGTGCTGTGCATTTTAATATTGTATTTAATAAATATATGGGAGTTTCACCTAAACAATATCGTGATCATATACAAACAAAGTGATGAGTGTAATTCTATTAAAGAAAGTATAATTATATTTAATAAGTTGATAACAAGACTATTTGTACATTCAGATAAAAAGATGTAAAGCTTGAAAGTAGGAGACTGTATTAAATTAATCATGATAGGATTAATTTTTTTTTGCAATAATCTTATATATAATTAAGAAGACATATATGCAAAACAAACAATAAATATATGAAAAGGGGAATGTGTTTTATGAAAAAATATAGTATTAAGGGATTGGCATGTTTGATGATGATGGTAATGGTGCTTAATATGGGACTTGTAGGATGCGGAAAAAAAGATGCAGCTACAGCAACCGATAAGAGCGTAAAAGCTGAAGTTAAAGCAGAAGAAAAGACAGAGACTGCAGAAGTTAAAGAAGTTGTTATTAAGTATGGCCTTTGGGGTTCAGAAGAAGAAATCAATATTTGGAGAGAAGTAGCCAAAGATTGTGAATCCGAATACCCAGGTGTTAAAATTGAAATTCAAACTTTTCCAAGCAGTGAAGATTTCTGGAATAGCTTACCAGCACAGATTGCTGCCAAAACAGCACCAGATCTTGTTAAAGTAACAAATGAAGGAGCCTTTGAATATATCAACAAAGGGTTATTTGTTCCAATTGATGAGCATATTCAAAAAGCAAGCTTAGACATGAGCGGATACGCAGATTCTGTAAAAGATATTTGGACAATTGATAATAAGCTCTATGCGATTCCTGTTAGTGTAGCACCATCTATGTTTTTCATTAATAAGAAGATGTGGGCTGAAGCTGGACTTGGTAATTATCCAACAACATGGGATGAAGTAGAAGTAGCAGCAGAGAAGTTAACTAAAGATGATGTAAAAGGTTTAGTTATTAATGTTCATCCTTATCACCTTACAAACTACGCATTATCATATGGCGGCGGATGGGGTAATGGTACAACTATCAATTCTGATGCAAATGTAAAAGCAATGGAAAAAGTTGTAAGCCTTTTTGAAAAAGGAGTAGCTGTAACACCAAAAGAAGAAGGATACGGTTGGGACGGAGAAGTATTTGCTAATGGTAAAGGCGCTATGACAACTGGTGGTTACTGGTATAAAGGATTTTTAACAAACGCTGCACCTGATTTAGAATATGCCGTTATGCCAATGCCACAAGGCACTACTAAATCTTGTACATCTCACTCAGATGCATTTGTTGTACTAAAAGATGCAGTTGATCCAGAAGCAGCAGTAAAAGCTGCACATTATTTAACAAGAGATTCAGCATTAGAAGAATTTATGGCAAAAGTAGGTACAAATCCTGCTAAACCTGCATTATCTTCAAAATATTTTGAAGTAAATCCAGAGTTTAAATTAGTAGAAGAAATGATACCTCATGGCAAAGATTTCGGTTACCCTGCTGATACTAAGAAATTTAATGATGTGTTAATTCAAAAAATGGAAGAGAAAGTTCTTACTAAGAGTAATACAAGTATTAAAGAAATTTTAGATGAAATACAATCACAATTTAACTAAGAAGAAAAGATAAAAGGGAGAGAGATCCCCCTTTTTCTTATTTCTTTTATCAGAGGTGAAATACATGGAGGCTACACAACAAAAAAACATAAATAATAAAGTAAAAAGAAAGAAGCTAAGTCAAGAATTTATTCGCTCACTAGGGGATTCGGATTGGTTTACAGGATGGCTGTTTGTAGCTCCCTTTTTATTGCTATGGGCATTTTGGTTTTTCACACCATTTATGCAATCTTTTATTCGGAGCTTTCAAGAAGTTAATTTTATTGCTTTAGAGGAAGCCAAGTTTATTGGGCTGAAAAATTACATCGAAATTCTTAAGGATGCTGAATTTCATAAAGCAATTGCACACTCATTGATGATTGTAGTAGTTGCAGTTCCTATTCAAACACTCATTTCATTGATTATTGCGAGCGCATTAAATAAAAAAGTATTCGGGAAAGAAATTTTTAGAACAATTTATTCTATACCCTATATTACTTCTCCAATTGCAATTGCTACTGTATTTATGGTTTTGTTTCGAAAAGATCAGATTATGACATTGTTTTTTAAATTTTTTGGAGTACCCAATGAAACATGGTTCTCAAATATGAAATTGGCGCTTCCCTTTGTTATGATGCTATTTATATGGCAGAAGGTTGGGTTCTTTATGATTATTTATTTAGCAGGTTTACAAGGCATACCAAAGGAGTTGTATGAAGCAGCAACAGTTGATGGAGCTAATGGATGGCAGATATTTAAAAAGGTTACCATTCCTATGTTAAGACCAGTTACATTTTTTATTGTAACAGTAGGTATTATTGATGCATTTCAAATTTATGATCAGGTTGCTGCTATTTCAAGATATGGTAACTTAGGCTCACCAGCAGGAGCTACAAGTACAGTTATTACATACTTTTACCAACATGGTATTCGCTATATGAATATTGGATATGGTTCAGCATCTGTTATTATTTTCTTTTTAATCATTATTAGTGTAACACTACTTCAGAAATATTTGCTAGATGAAAAGGAGGGCGTATGATGTCAGTATCAATGAAAAAGAAAATTTCAAAAGTTATTTTATATACTTTTTTACTATTTTTTGCAGTGTTATTTTTACTACCGTTTCTCTACGCCCTCTATACATCTTTTCTAGATTTAAAAGATGTAGATAAGTGGGTAGGAATATCACAATTTACATTTGATAACTATAAGAAGTTTTGGGTCAGTGATGCATACGACTTACCAAGATGGTATTTTAACTCTATTATGATGACGGGTATTATTATTTTAGGTAACTGTATTTGCAATCCAATGGCTGCATATGCACTCGCAAAATTAAATTTTCCTGGGAAAAAAATAGTTTTTATCATTGTTTTAGCAACTATGATGATTCCCTATCATATGATTTTGATTCCTGTGTATGTAAAAATGGCACAACTCGGGTGGCTCAATACGTTTGCTGCTTTAACCGTTCCCTATTTATTTCAAGCACTTTATATTTTTCTTCTTCGCCAGTTCTTTATTTCAATTCCAGATGAACTTATAGAAGCAGCAAGAATTGATGGGCTTACAAAGATTGGCGCATTCTTTAAGATATTATTGCCTTTATCTAAACCAGCTCTTACGACAATGGTTATTTTAAGCTTTACGGGTACATGGAATAGTTATTTGATTCCAAGTACGATGGTCAGCAACAAAGACATGTATGTTCTTGTAGTAGGGTTAAATAGTGTAAAAGACCAATTTTTTGATCGAACAAATTTGATTATGGCGGGTGTTATTATGACGACACTTCCAGTTATTATCATATTTTTGATTTTCCAGAAACAATATGTTGAAGGGATTGCTACTACTGGTTTGAAAGGGTAGGATAAAATGAGAAAGAAAAATGAGAAGAATGGGGAAGGGCAGAGTTTTAGTTTTAGTATTAAGATAAGAACAAGATTAATGATCGCTTTTTTACTCATTGGCATTATTCCACTGACAATTGTAGGATATGTATCCTTCACTGGTGCTAGAAATACAGTTAAAGAACAAGTTGGTGTTTATTCAGAGGAATTAATACGTCAAACTATTAGCAATGTAAATGCTAAAATACAAGATATAGAGAAATTATCGATGTTGATTTTTTCTAATCAAGAAATAATGACAATATTATCAAAAGATACATACAAAGATAAAATGGAGAAAGTTCGGGATATGGATAGGTTAAGTGCCGTATTTAATGGTATTACAGTAACCAATCCGGATGTCAAAGGAGTAGCGTTATATAACCACCTTGGGGAGGTGGCTATTCCGTATTCCGCGGATGAAGGGTATAAAATTCTTTTTAAAAAGCAAATTGAAGAAAGTCATTTTAAAGAATTGGATATATATCAGAAAGTAGTCGAAAAAAATGGAGAATCAGTATGGGTTGCAGATTTCCCAGGGACAAGGAACGAAATCTACTTAATACGCAAGTTATCTAATCCACTAGTAGAAAAGGATTTAGGGGTGATGTTAATTGCTCTTGATGATACTGCTTTTAAACAAGTTTATACAGATGTAGAGTTAGGGCAGAACACTGATATTTACATGTTAAATGATCAGCAGAAAATGATTATGAACCCAGAAGACAATACTACCGAGAAAAAGAGAGCAAGTTCCTACTTAGAGGAGATATACAAAGAGAATACGGTAGGAAGAAGTATCCAAGGGCGATATTTACTTGCATATGGAACTTGTATTAATGGATGGAAACTTATTGCGGAGATTCCAGTTTTGACTCTTATGGAAAATATGAACCGCGTAGGGGTTATGGTACTAATTGTAGCGATGCTTTGCATAGTGGCTGCACTGATTATCGCAATGCGTATAGCGACAGATATTTCAAGACCCATTCAGAGTATTGTAAAACTCATGAAGCAAGTACAACAAGGGGATTTAACTGTTCATTCTGATGTAAAAGGGCATAATGAGATGGCACAGCTATCAGATGGCTTTAATGTAATGGTTGCAGATATCCGAAATCTTATTGAAGAAATTAATAAGGCTTCAAATATTGTTGCAAATGTTACGCAAGCAGCCAGCATAGTAGCTCAAGAATCCAATATGTCTGCTAAACAGATTGCGGGTGCCATTGAAGAGGTGTCTAAAGGAACTTCAGAACAAGCAGAAGATGCTGATAAAGCAGCCAAAACCATCGCACATCTTGCGGTCAAGCTTAATGATGTAGAACGTAATATAGATATTGTAAATGATGTCACACAGACAATTAAAAAAATTGGAGATAGTGCGGCGCATACCGTGTCTGTTTTGAATGATAAAACGCGCCAGTCCATTGACATAACCCATCATATCCGACAAAATATCCAACAGCTGCATAGCCGTGCCCAAGAAATTATTAAGATCGTTAATGTGATTCAAGAAATCAGCGATCAAACAAACTTGCTTTCACTAAATGCAGCGATTGAGGCAGCACGAGCAGGACATGCAGGCAAGGGGTTTGCTGTAGTGGCTGAAGAAGTCCGTAAATTGGCGAATGGGTCAAAAGATGCAACACATATGATCAGTGAGTTGGTTGAAGCTATTCAAAAAGATACTAAGAGTACCGTAGAAGTTGTTTGTAAGGCTAATCAAATCTTTGAAGAACAAGAAATAACCGTAGGGGAAACGGACACCGCATTTCGAAAGATTGTCCAGTCACTGCAGTCTATTATGGAGCAGGTAAGACAAGTTAATCTTTCTATTAAAGATGTAGATGCAGCAAAAGGAAAAGCGACTCAGTCCATCAGGGATATAGCTGCTGTTACGCAACAATCTGCAGCTGCAGCCGAAGAAGTTGCAGCTACCAGTGAGGGGCAAACAGAATTAGCTGAACACTTATCCCAGTTAGTAAAGCAGTTAATGGATATTGTACAACAATTACAGCAGGCTATGAATCGCTTTCAATTTTAACTGTTCTTTCATTACTATACCCATTGTAGGCCGTAAGCTTTACTTATGATACTGCCACAAATAAACATATAAAAGCATTAGAACAGTAGTTTGTTCTAACGCTTTTATACGTTTTAGGAGAATAAAGATTATAAAAAATGCAAATATCTAAGGTATTCTAAAGCACATAGAGGCCGGGGGCTGATGGGACGTTTGATCTTTGAACTTGAGAAGGAAATGAAAAACAGAGAGTATAAAGTGCTCTATAGTACAGCTAGAGCAATCACGGTAGGCATGAATATTTGGGTGAAGGAGTTATAGGGAAAGTGGCAGGCGCTAAGGCTTGCTGCTTTTTTAATATTTTACGCTATCGTAATATTTTCTTCCTTAATTAATATTACAACGTTTTATTCGACAAACTTATAAAGTATGATATTAATAATATAAAAAGATTATTAATGTATATCTTATATCTAGATGGAATCTAAAGAACATGTAATTGTAAAGGAGAAACTATGATGAGTGATAAGAATATTATTTGGGTATTATCAGATGAAAATCTCGCAGTAAGCTTTACAGAAAATGAGCATATTTTACGAGTTACAGATCTAAGAATTAATAAAACATGGGAACAGATGCCGATTGGAGATGGGTTAATAGTTAAAACTGTGTCACGCAGTGGCAATGTTCTGAACTTGGAAATAGAGGGGCCTATTAAGTTCACTGCTACGATTGAACTGACAGATACCTCAGAAGTACTCTACACCATTTCAGCTGATCCAAGTGCTCAGTTTGATAAGATTAGTTTTCCGCCTGCTTTTGTAACGCCTGATAAAGAGCATTATCTACTTCAAACAGACAGTCAAGGCTTGTTATTACCTGTAGAAGATACGTTTTATCCTCTAGAAGAACATCTCATTTTCAATTGTGCCGGGGGACCTGGCATGGCTTGGATGGGTGTCACAGATACGGCTTTGGAAACGGGTTATATGGCAATTTTTGAATCCCCTTTTGATGCGGCTGTCCTGCCACTGCGCGCTAATGGGTTGATTACCTTTTCACATATTTTGTTAAGTTCTATGACAAAATTCAGCTATGAACGCAAAATACGTTTTGTTTTTTTTCATCAAGGGGGCTATGTTGCGCAGTGTAAAAGGTATAGAGCGTATGCTTGGCCAAAAAATCAGGTGAAAACACTTAAAGAAAATCAAAAACGCTTCCCGGCGATTGAAAAGATTATGGGGGCCATACATATGTATCTTTGGGACGAAGCAAGAGAAGTAAGCTTTGCGAAAAAAATGAAAAAGGCTGGTATCGACAAAGCCTTAATTCTATGGGATGCCAACCACCTACCCTATCCAGAAAAAGACTATGACAATAGACTTAAAGAGCTTGGCTATGCAACGGGGGGATATGAACTCTTTAATGATATTCATCCAGATTCCTATCCAGGCAATGCAGAAATAAAAGATATGCCTTTCAAAAGAAATGTTTTCCCAGGTTTATTTGAAAAAATAACCTCACGTAAAAGGGATGGTTCTAAATATTCGAATGAATTTGGAACATATGTATGCCCTAAGGCAGTTCGACCTGAAATTATCAAACGTGTTGAAAAAGAACTCAGTGTCTACCCTCATGAAACTTATTTCTTGGATGTCTATCAAGCAAATGGCATCTACGAGTGTCACCATCCAGAGCACCCACTGACACGCAAGCAGTTTACAGAAGAAGTTATTAAAAACTACCAGCTCCTAGAAGATAAGTACAATACTTTTGTGGGTGGGGAATTTGGCGCAGATTATGTGGGATCTCACGGTGTTTATGTTCATGGTATGATGACCTTACAACGTACGTGGTTTAATTCTATAGCTGATCATAAGGGTACAATTTATTACAAAGGTAATTGGGATGAGAATGTCCGTCCTTCCATTATGCTCACTGATCATACAGCGTCTGAAACCTATCATCAATATGGTATTAATGAATATACCCGTGTGCCTTTGTATGAACTGGTTTATCACGATGCGGTGGTGACTTCTTGGAGATGGGAAGATGGTAATCCACAATGTCCAGAAATCTGGTGGAAGAAGGATTTGTTCAATATTCTATATGGTTCTGCACCTCTTTGGATCATCGATCAAGAACGTTGGGAAAAGCACCATGTGACCTTCATTGAGAGCTATCAGAAAGTTTGCACTTGGTTACAACAGATTTGTTACGATGAACTTGTGGCTCATCGTTTTATCAGTGAAGACCGTAAGATCCAAGAATCTGTATTTTCTTCTGGAAAACATGTGGTTGTGAATTTTGGTGATAAGCCGTATAGGTACGGTGAACAAGAAATTAATGCACGTGACTTCATAACCTTTTAAAAAGTTTACGACCAGCATTTTATCGCAATTACGGATTAGAAAGGAAGGTTTGGTATGCATGCTATTTTAGAAAATGAGTTTTTAAAAATCGAGTTTGATGAAAAAACAGGGGCTATAATAGGTATTTTGAATAAAAAAACCGATTGGCAGTTGATAAGACAGCCCAAATTGAGCTGTGGAATCCGGCTTTTAGTTCCAATGAAGGAGCATAGAAACAATAAAGCACTCAGTCAATTTCAACAACTTTCAAGTATAAAGAAGGTTAGCGAGCAGGAATGTATACTTTTATGGGAGAATATAACCGCTAATCATTCAGGCAAATTGCCTATTAGGGTAGAAATGAATGTGAAAATCTGTCGTGATCAAATGGAGTTTAGGGTTTCTGTTCATAATAAGTCACCTTACATCATTGAAGAAGTTTGGACACCTTGTCTTGGTGGTATAAGAGAGCCTTATGGAACTGAGCCTATCAAATCATTAACACTGACTCAAATTGCAGGATTTAATGAGCAGGTGTTAGGTGACGGTTACCACAGCTGGGGCTATTTTGGAGTAGATCATCCTACGAACATTCATACTTTCCCTGGGACAAATTGCCAGCTTCCTTTCATGCTATTGACCCGTGATAATGAAGGCGTTTATATAGGAATGCATAGTAAGGAGATTGACGTAGTTAGTTTTATCAACGAATTGGTTCCGGGATATACCAATAGTTGTCATACCAAAATACCAAAAGGAGATGATATAGGAGGTCAGCCGGCAGGTTTTGTTGTGAGTGCAGCTCAATTGCCCTTTATCACCCCAGGTGAAAAAAGAGAGTTAGCACCAATCATTATTGGCTTATTTGAAGGAACTTGGCATAAGGGAATCACATTTTATCAAAATTGGCGCAGTACATGGTTTGCTAAAAAACCTCAGCCCAAGTGGCTAGGCGAGGTGGATTGTTGGATGACCCTTCAGATGAATTCTTCAGAAGACTGCTGCAAGTATAAATATACGGATTTGCCGAGCATTATGCGAGAAGCAAAGGCGCAGGGAGTACAAGCTTTGCAGCTTATAGGTTGGGCAATTGGTGGACAAGATGGGTTGGAACCGCTTCAAGATACAGATGACCGCCTTGGCACATGGGAAGAATTAAGAGCTGCTATAGAAGAAATAGAACAAATGGGCATTCGTGTGCTATTGATGTGTAAGTTTAAATGGGCAGATCAAGCGTATGAAGGGTTTAAAGACGAATTACTTCCACATACCATGAAGGATATGTATGGAAATTACACACAGTTTGGCGGATATACCTATCAAACAATTACGCAGCACTTGCAAGGCGCAAGTCGCAGAAGTGGGGCAGGTCTGTGCCACTGCTCAAAAGCGTATAGAGAATTTGCTCTAAAGGAATTCGATAAAATTGTGGAGCTGAAACCGAGTGGCATACTGTATGATGAATTATCAAGTGACCTATTGGTGTGTTTTGACCAAGAACATGGGCATTCATGGGGAGAAAGTAATTTCAAAGGAACGATGAAATTATCAGAAGAGTTTTATGAGAGAGTGCATAGCAAATATCCAGAGTTTTTATTTGCTGCAGAAGGGGTACTAGATCCGATAGCTCAAATCTATGCAGTTAATTATATAAGATCCTCGGGAGGAACATGGGGAGGGCCACATTACACACCAGCTTGGAAGTATATGGATAGTGACATGAAGTTTGCGACTTGCATCATTGGGTTTGATGACAGGGAAATGATTAATCAATGTCTGGTGCAAGGTCACATCATCAATTATGAAGCCCACAATTTTAAAGGAACTGTTACTGAAATACCGTTAACAATAGCGTATGGACAAAGTGCATTGCGTCTTAGACGTCACTTGTGGGACTATATATGGCAAGGTAAATTTTTAGACACTGTAGGCGCTCGTGTGGTGTGTGAAGAAAAAGAGGCTGATATTATTTACTCTGTATTTGAAAATAAGTTTAATGGTAAAAAAGCATATGTTGTTGCCAATCAGAGTGAAACTCAAGTGGATGTAAAGCTTGTCACAAGCGATACGCATAATAACTTTAAATTATATGAAATAGAGGTATGTGAAGGAATTAAAAGTAACGGCTGCGCAACTATATGCCCGAGGTCACTGGTAGTCTTTGTAGAGGAGTAGGCTTATATAAAAGAATTATTGATGAAAGGAAAATTAAAAATGAAAATAACTAAATGGATATCAACATCCAACGAATCTCCTTGGTCGGAGGAAAAGATTGTTTTATCAAACAACGTGCAACATAAACTAGAAGTGGTTGGAGAAGACCAAATCATTGAGGGGTTGGGTGGCTGCTTTAACGAAATAGGTTGGGACGCCTTGCTTAAATTACCAGAAGAGAAAATTGATGAAGCAATGATGGCTTTGTTTTCAAAAGAAGGTTGTCATTTTAACTTTTGCCGACTACCTATTGGAGCAAGTGATTATGCTTTAGAATGGTATGATTTGAGCCCAGTCGAAGAAGATTATGAAATGGAACATTTTACAATAGACAGAGATTATAAATACCTTATCCCTTATGTTAAACGAGCGCTTGAAATAAATCCTAATATCAAGTTCTTTTCATCACCATGGAGTCCGCCAGTGTGGATGAAATATCCAAAAGCCTATAATCATGGTACTGTAAGACAAGAGTCGGATGTATTACGTGCTTATGCCAATTATTTTGTGAAATACGTGCAGGCTTATGAAGCAGAAGGTATTCACGTTGAGCAGATTCATATTCAAAATGAACCCATGTCAGACCAAAAATTCCCTTCCTGTATTTGGACTGGTGAAGAATTTAGAGTTTTCATAAAAGATTATATTGGACCGGCCTTTAGAGAACATGGCATAAAGTCTAAAATTTGGCTAGGAACTATAAATGGTCCAGAGACGGACTACAGATCACCGATTACGCGCTATGACCAATATGCAAACCTGGTTCTCTCAGATGCCGAGGCGTATCCCTTTGTTGAAGGCGTTAGTTATCAATGGGCGGGGAAATATGCTATCCAACAGACTAGAGAGAGTTGGCCAGAAATGAAATACATGCAATCTGAAAATGAATGTGGCGATGGGAAAAATACCTGGACATATGCAAAGTACATTTTTGAGCTTACCAATCATTATTTTAGAAATGGTGTCAATTATTTTATTTATTGGAATATGGTGTTACCACTAAATGGTAAAAGTACGTGGGGATGGGAACAAAACACCATGATTAATGTGAATGCAGAAACTAAGGACATCGTTTACAACCACGAATTTTATTTAATGAAACATTATACACACTTTGTTAAGCAAGCTGCGAAGCGGTTAAAGACGATAGGGGCTTTTACGTCAAATGCTACAGCGTTTATGAACCCGGATGGTGAAATCGTCATAGTTGTTGGTAATTTGTTTGACCACAAACGGGAATTTACATTTGAGTATAAGGGTGAAACCGTTAGTATTCAGCTTAAAAAAGATTCAATTCACACGATCTGCTTAAGATAAATTGTTTTTTGGAATGACTTAAGAAGGGGATTAACATCTTATTTTTAGGAGATGAAGGAATGATTTTAAATTTTTCATATACAAATTCAGAAATACAGGATCCACAGCTCATATCTATTTGCAGAGCGGGTTACAATGCCTTACCAGTCATTCCAGACTTTAGGATCCGAAGAAATAGTACGTATCCTTATTGCAATGTCCACTATGTAGAAGAAGGCGATGGTGAAGTTCTACTAGAGGGGCAATCATACTCTGTTAAAAAAGGGGATCTATTTATTGTTGGTGCTTTTAAGGCCCACGAATACTTTGCAAACCCAAAAGCCCCTTTTGTCTTAAAGTGGATGGAATTTTCAGGAGGACTAGATTTGGTCGAAGCCTTCTCGAAGCGATGGAATAGTCCTGTCATAAATACAAAGGCACACATCTGTATACTTCATTCCTTTGAAAACATCCTAAAAGATGTGCAGCAAAATAAAATGGATTGCTTTAGGCAATCCAAGGATATTTATGCTTTCTTAATTGATTGTATTGCCCTTAGTGATAAGTTTCTCCATTTAAGTACACAGCAAGGGGTGATCAAAAAGATCCGTGATTATATAGAGAGACATTTAGATACAACGCTTGAAGTCTCTGACTTAGCAAAAATAGCAGGGTATAGTGAAAGTTATTTTATTAAATTTTTTAAAGAAAATACTGGGCAAACACCTAATCAGGTGATAGCCCAGCTGCGTCACCATAAGTCGAGAATTCTGCTCATCACAACCGATCTCTCTATTTTAGAAATTGCACACGCTATGGGGTACTACGACACCAGTCATTTTATAAAAGACTTTAAGCGTTGTGAGGGAATGACGCCTTTAAAATTCAGACAACAAAGTAAAATGTATGGGTAATAGACTAATCTCTTATTCGGTTGACACTATAAACCGCCTCAATATTTTCTATAGGCACATCTCCTTCAAAGTATTGACTAGCCATTAGGACATAACCGCCCTCTTTGTGGAGGGTATCCATATAATGTTCTGTTTCTTTGATTACTTCCTCAACTGTTCCAAAGGGTAGAATAACTTGGGTATCAATGCCCCCTTGAAAGCATATTTTACCGCCAAACATTTCTTGAAGTACTGTCGCTTCAAGCCCATTAACCTTTTGCAACGGCTCTAGAACATCTACCCCACAAGCGATCAACTCCGGAATAATGGGTTGGATTGCGCCACAAGAATGTTGTTGGTAAAAGGCGCCATATTTATGGGTGAGATCCACTAGCTTCTTTGTGTTTTCCTTAAAGAATTGTCGCCACATATCAACACTAAATAGCAAACTGATTTGTGTGCCATAATCATCATGAGGCCTTATAATATCAATTAACCCTTGACCGGCTATGAGCATGCGTTCATAATAGTCTAATTCAAAATCTACCATTTTGTCATATATTTTCTGGGCAAATTCTGGTTCTAAAGCCATATCAACAAATAACTTATCCATATTCCTAAGGAAAGTGGCAATTTGAAAGGGACCTGGATGTCCAATCATAATCGCCTTATCAGCATTCTTTTGACAAAATTCTGTTACAATAGAATAGTCAAACCAGTCTGCTGATGGCCAAGGGTAATTGTCAAGACCTTCAAGGGTTTCTATTTCGTCTAATGGATGAAAGCAGGTAATGGAGTTGTACTCACTTCCTGTCCAGACTCTTTTATTTTTACAGCCCCAATAATCTGTAGTCACTTCATTGCCATCCACATCAATATATTTTGGAAGCTCTGTCCCTATATATTTTGCGTCCACGCAGCGTATGTCAATCTCGAATTTTTCTAGAATTTCCTCATGGGTCGTAAATCCATAGTGCTTCATTAATTTTTCGCTCACAGCGCTCGTGCACTCAAAATGGGCAGGTATACGATCTACTGGTAAATGTTGTAGGGCGCGGCGTACGCGTTCTTTTGATGTCATCATTTCCTCCTAGAATCTAATTTTCTTATGATTTTAGTATAAATGATAAAGATCAAAACAGTGATGTAAAAAATGAGATATAAAATCGTAATATTTTCTACCTTATTTAATATTATATAAGTAAAAATTTAAATTAAAATATAATGCACTAGATAGTGGTCACGTACAGCAGGGCCAAAAGAATGCTCTGAAAAACATGCTTCATAACCACAATGGTACATCATGAGTTCAACCGTATTTAGTCCGTTTGCCTTGAAATGTATAGATATTAGAAGTAACTCCTTTATAGCGTTTTTAAAATCATATCACATTAGGACATATAAAAGTTACATTTATCTATTTAAGTTTTAGGGTGAAACACATAAGATAATATTAAGTTATAAAAAAGTTAAATTAATAGGAGGGTCATTATGCCAAAAATATGTTTTTTAGGAGCAGGAAGTACTATTTTTGCTAAGAATGTACTAGGAGATTGTATCTATACGGATGAAATTAAAGAGATAGATATTGTCTTACATGATATTGATGAAAAAAGGCTGGAAGAATCAAGAGTACTTATAAATAGTATTATTAAAACATCGGGACGCAGTGACGTGAAGCTATCTTGTGACTTAAATAGAAAAGAAGCACTCAGAGGTTCGCATTATGTAGTGAATGCCATTCAGGTAGGGGGCTATGATCCTTGTACTATTACAGATTTTGAAGTCCCTAAGAAATACGGACTAAGACAAACAATAGCAGATACATTAGGTATAGGGGGAATCTTTAGAGCGCTTAGAACCATACCTGTTATGAAAGCTTTTGCAGAGGATATGGAGGAAGTATGTCCGGATGCGCTCCTTTTAAATTATACCAACCCTATGGCGATGCTTACAGGGTACATGCAAAGACATACTTCTATTAAGACAATAGGTCTTTGTCATAGTGTACAAGATTGTGCAAGTAGGCTTTTAAAAGATGTAGATATGACAGAGTATATAGATAAGTGTAAATGGGAAATTGCAGGAATTAATCATCAAGCTTGGTTGCTTAAAATAACGGATCTTGAAGGTAACGATTTATACCCAGAGATTAAAAGACGTTCTTTATCAAGTGATATGAACGAGTTTAAGAAGACAGACCTTGTCAGGCTTGATCTGATGAATAAGTTTGGTTATTACATCACTGAATCTTCCGAGCACCTTAGTGAGTATACTCCATGGTATATTAAGTCCAGGTATCCTGAGCTTATCGAAAAATTTAATATTCCTTTAGATGAATATCCAAGACGTTGTGTAGAACAGATTGAAAATTGGGCTAAAACACAAGCAGAGCTCACGGATGATAAAAAAATCGCGCATGAGAAGAGTCATGAATTTGCATCTTATATTATCAAAGCTATGGAAACAGATACGCCTTTTAGAGTACATGGTAATGTTTTAAATACAGGGCTTATAACTAATTTGCCACAAAATGCCTGTGTAGAAGTACCTTGCCTTATTGATAGAAATGGCATTAACCCTTGTTTTGTAGGAGATTTACCGGAACAATGTGCAGCTATTAACAGAACCAATATCAATGTACAGCTTTTAACAATAGAAGCTGCAGCGACGCTTAAAAAAGAGACGATCTATAGGGCGGCCATGTTAGATCCTCATACGGCAGCGGAACTTTCAATGGATGATATTATTAACATGTGTGACGATCTAATAGAGGATCATAAAGATTGGCTACCTGAGTATTATTAAAAACATTAACAATTAAAAGTAGATACTAGTAGAAGCTTTTTATTATAAAACAACAGGACTTAAGGTAGATGTAAAACAAGAAGAAATGCAAAAGCTACTCACAGCATTTGGAGATGCTACGCAAGCCTCAGACTATGCCAAAATGAGCATTGCTACTTGTATTAAAGCAGGTGTTATAAATAGCAATGAAGGGAACATGGACAGAGTGAAAGAATATATTACAAGAGCTGCCTTTTTTAAATTAGCCATCAAACCGATCTACTTTAAATAATTTGAGATTTTCATCAAACGAACCTAAATAAAGTTTGCTAAGCATCATACCGCCTAGGATTGCAAAGAGTATACCATTTGCACCATATCCAAGGCAGTACCAGAGCTTATCATTTTTGGGGTCTTTGCCTAAAAAACCTAGATTATCCTGGGTGGAAGCAAAAGCCCCACAGTATTGATACTCAGCAGTAACACCTTTAATAAGCGGAAACATAGTTTTGATCCTAGCTTCTAGTAACTTATATTTTTCGAGTGCAGCATCTTCGTCAAAGATGTCAGGAACAAAAGAAATATCTTCGCCGCCGGCGAGTATTCTATGATCAGCAGTCGTTCTTAGATAATGATAAGTAGAGCTGTTATCACGGATTAATACTCTGCCAGGCCAACCTTCAAAAGAGGCGATAGGCTTTGTTGCGATATTAAAAGTGGTTGTTTTGACACCAAAGTTTCTCTTAGTAAAAAGCTGCGTATTATAGCCAGTAGCTACAATAATGATTTTACCTTTAACTTGATAGCCATAGGTTGTTTCGACCTCTACGCCATCATCTAAATAGTTTATTTTAACAGCTTCAGTATTTTCAAAAGCCTGAAGTCCCGCCTTAGAGCTTACCTCTAGAAGCTGATGGGTATACTTATAAGGATCTAGCTGAGCACCACCGTCTATACCATAAACCCCAGCCTTTAGATCAAAACTAAAAGGATTACTAGAAGCTGTTAGAAATTCAACGTCAAGTCCATTAGCCTTTCTAAAATTATATTCATCCTCAAGCTCTGCGATTTCTTCTTTTTTAGAAGTATAAAGCAGGGTATCTTTTTTTTCATAATCACATAGATTACCATGTTCTTTAATAAAAGTATCGATTTCCAAAAGAGCCTGAAGCCCAAGTTTATAAGCTTTAAGGCTATTTTCAAGAGGTGTGTATGGCTCAAGTTTCCGGGCGTTACTATCTAGTTCATATTGAAGCAGGGTAGTAGTAATACTCGTACTCCCAAAAGCTATTCTGTTTTTTTCTAGAATAACACAATCTATATTTTGACGCGTAAAGTAATAAGCGACAATACTTCCTGTGACGCCCCCACCTATGATGATGACATCTGTATTTATATTTTCAGTTAAATAAGGATATTGTTTGGGTACTTTATGAGTGTGTGTAAAGAGTGCTTCGCCTTGTACATATTGTAAATTCATTGAGATCACCGCTCCTAAGGGAAGTATAGTTTCATAATGGATGCAAAGTATATTGTGTGGAGCTTTTTATGATAGTATGCATGGCTAAAGATGGTTTTATGTTAAAAGTTGAGGGATTGAAGGAAATGGGTCGATGTAAGTTAATTATCCAATTGAATGGATTCCTAAAAGATGGAATCTTATTCAAAACTATACAGAAGTTTGGTTAGGTCCGTATAATTTTGCTTTGGCCTACTGGAATACAATTAAGATAACTATATTGGCAACAATACTAACAGTAATGTAAAAAATGAGATATAAAATCGTAATATTTTCTACCTTAATTAATATTATGACGTTTTATTCGACAAACTTATAAAGTATAATAGTAATAATATAAAAAAATTATTGAGGTACATCCTATACAGGTACTTTATATTGTGTAATATGAGTGTATAATAAAGCAATTATTTTGGAGGGTGGTCGTATTATGATGAAAGTTATCATTGTAGATGATGAAGAATTACCAAGAGAAATACTTGCAAAGCATATTCCCTGGCACTTATTCGGAGAAATTGAGATTTTACAAGCTGAAGATGGTTTGGAGGGATTAAATGCGTGTAAAGCATTTAGGCCTGATATAGTCATCAGTGATATTAAAATGGGAAGAATGAATGGTATTGAGATGGCCGAAGAGATATCTAAGATTCACAGTAATTGTAAATTTATTTTTTTAAGTGGGTATTCTGATAAAGAATACCTTTTATCTGCTATTAAATTAAAGGCTGTTCGGTATGTTGAGAAACCAATAGATTTAGAGGAAGTAACAGAAGCTATTTCATTAGCTATTAGTGAAATTAAACATGAAAGAAATATTGCCGAAAATATGACCACAGTATTTTCTAACAACCTATGTCTAGCCATGACTCATCAAAAGATGGATGATAAAGACATCTCAAATAAGCTTCAAAATCTAGGATACAACTTTTTACAAGAAGGCTTTTTTATATCTGCAGTCATTTTGATTATATGTGATGAACAAGAAAGTGCTAAAAAAGAAGAGCATAGAAATGATTTTTTATCTATACTCAAGGACTCTTTACAAGAATTTAAAAAGAGCATACTTATAGCACCAAAGGATACAGATCATATACTTATTCATTTTAGCTGTGATGAAAATGAAGATGTACTTATTGAAAAGCTTTATACAATTTATGAAGATGAATCAAGATTAAAGTCATATAAGTTTTTTACAGGAGTTGGGTCAAAAGTAAAAGGTATGAGTCATATTTATACTTCTTATGAAACAGCTGTGTTAGCTATGAAAAGATGTTTCTTTAGAGAGGTGAATACAATTAATAGATATATTGAAAATATACAGCCAGCCTATACGTTTGATGAGAGTCATCTTGGCGAAATTGCAAGTTATGTTAAACACCAAGACTCTACAAGAGCGATTTTACAAATAAAAAAGTTAATTAAAGAGATTAAGCAAAATGATAATACTCAGCCAGAGTACATCAAAAATATTTTTACTCAAATAGTGATAACGCTTTTAAGAATTGCGGAAGATAGAAATGAGATTATTTTACAAAATAGTTGCAGAGTTTCTATGAGCGCTATATCAAACGCCTATACAATCAAGCAAATAGAACATATAGTAACGGAGCTACTCGGTGAGTTTTTTAAGAAGTTTGGAGATTATGATAAAGAAGATATTATATCTGGTATCAATCACTTGATATTTAATCAATATGGTAATGTAAACCTCACATTAAACATGATTGCTGAAAAACTATCCCTAACAACAAATTATCTATGTTATATTTATAAAAAAGAGACAGGAAAGACCATTAATCAATATATTACAGAAGTTAGAGTTGAAAAGGCTAAAGAATTATTAAAAGTAAGTGACTCAAAACTATATCGTATAGCACAAGAGGTTGGCTATCAAGATGGTAAATATTTTGTAAAAGTATTTACTAAAATTGTTGGGATAAAACCAAGGGAATATAGGGAGAAGCATAGAGATGAATAGTAAAGGTAAAAAGTTTTTCATTATGAAAGAAACACGGTTTACAATTAAGCATCATCTTTTAATTGTTTATTTTCTTCTTATTGTTCTGCCACTCAATTTTTTTACAGTTCTTACCTATAATGAAGTATCTAAAGTTGTACATGATCAAACGATTGCATCGGCATCACAGTCTTTTAAGGAGTGTATTGTTGGTTTAGAAAAGTATTTAAAAGATATGAATACGATAATGATTAATTTGTTAGACTCACCGGAGGTTTATAAACTTGCCGAAGAGGATCCTTTGAAATACTATTTGAATACCAAAGGCGTAAACAATGTTATTAAATTTATGGCGTATTTAAAAAATACTACAGATATTACAAATATTGGTCTTTATTCACAGAGTTATTACAGTACCAATGGAACAGACCTTACGTATTCAATAGATGATTTGCATGAAAGGCTTTGGTATAAAAAATTAATCCAAGATCAAAAAAATCGTATGTGGTTCTCGCCTTTACTTGTTGAAGAAGCAACAAGTGATGACATTGTATTTTCTTATGTAAGCAGAATTTTTAAAATAGATGAAATAGAAGAAGAACTTGCCATCATTAAAATAGATTTATCTAAGAAAAACGTTTTGGATATTCTAGAAAGAACAGCCTTCACACCTAATAGTAGTACTTATATATTTAATGAAAGTGGCGTAATCTTGTCTAGCAGAGAAAGCTCTAGTACGTGGCAGGATTTTGAAAAATTATTACAAAATACACAAACTGATAAATGGATTAAAGGAACGATTAATAATGAAAACGTATTCTATAATTTGCATATTAACAGATTAACAGGGTGGTATTTTCTATCTATCATCCCAGTGAAAGACATTACTTATTTAGGGGATGGTTTAAGAATAAAAATGTTAACAACTATGTTTTTAATAGCTATATTTTCTTATTTGTTAGCCTATCTTA
Source organism: uncultured Clostridia bacterium (assembly GCA_937921505.1). Lineage (GTDB taxonomy): Bacteria > Bacillota > Clostridia > Lachnospirales > Cellulosilyticaceae > FMMP01. The sequence goes on from CAKZUB010000010.1 coordinate 93,531, forward strand.
TTTCAGATTCAAGTGTAAGGCGCTTGTCTTTACTTACACATCAAATGAAAAGAGTGGAAGAGGGGAATATAGATGTTCAAATTATGGACAAAGGAAAAGATGAGATCAGTGAATTAATTTATGGTTTTAATTCAATGGTTTCAAAAATAAGCGTACTTAATGATGAAAAATATGCTATGGGAATAGAGGTTAAGAATTTAGAACTTAAAGCACTTCAAGCGCAAATCAATCCGCATTTTTTATATAATTCACTTGATCTTATTAACTGTTTAGCCATAAAATATGACATTAAAGAGATAAGAGAAATGGTAAATGCACTTTCTAAATTCTATAAGATCAGTTTAAGTAATGGTAAAGAAGTCATTAACCTTAGTGATGAGATTGAACATGTATCTCATTATTTAAGTATACAAAATCTAAGATATAAGGATAAAATTAATTTTGTTAAAGAGATAGATGAAGGGTTATATGAGTATAAAATACTCAAAATAATACTTCAACCTATTGTTGAAAATGCTATTATACACGGTATCTTTAGTAAAGAAATAAAAACAGGGACAATTATTATAAAAGGAAAACTTGAAGGACAAACTATTATACTTACTGTAAGTGATGATGGTGTAGGTATGTCAGAGGAAGTTGTATCAAATATACTCGTACAAGATCAATCTAAAGCTAAACATGGATATGGTGTTTATAATACCGATGCAAGGCTTAGGATTAAATATGGCAATCAATATGGACTTCAATATGAAAGTAAACTTGGCATAGGGACTAATGTAACGATTCACTTCCCAGCTATAAAATAGACTCTTTAATTAGGCTCACCTAATTAAAGAGTCTATTTTATTAAGGTATATTAATATTTTCCTCTCATATTAATCGTATCACGTATTTTTAAAATAAACGCTATGATAACATAAGACTATAAAAACTAGCAGCAAAAATAATAAACTAGAAATGGGTGAAAACAATGGAAAAAAACCAAAATAATAAAAGGGGTTTCTTAGAAAAGGTCAAAAAAAATAAAGTGCTTTTGCTGATGATTCTACCTGCAACTATATACTTTTTTATATTCATGTATTTACCAATGGGTGGGATTATATTAGCGTTTAAGGATTTTAATTATAGAGATGGCATTCTTGGAAGTCCTTGGAATAATTTCGAAAACTTTAAATTCTTATTTGCAGGAGGAAAAATTTTGAGGGTGTCTTTTAATACGATCGCCTATAATGGCGTGTTTCTAATCGTAAATCACTCTTTACAAATTATATCAGCTATTTTGCTTGCAGAAATTGGTTCTAAATATTTTAAAAGGATTATACAATCCTTTTTGTTTCTGCCCTACTTTATATCATGGGTAATTGTTGGGTTTATGGTGCATAATATATTAAGTTATGAATTTGGTGCACTTAATAGTTTTATGAATGCTTTAGGGTTAGAATCTATTGATGCTTATATGAACATTGGTATGTGGAAGTACATTTTAGTAGGAACAAGTGCTTGGAAATGGCTTGGGTATGGTACTGTGTTATATCTTGCTGCAATTATAGGCATTGACAAGGAAATATATGAAGCTGCAGATATTGATGGGGCGAGTAAATTTACAAAGATTAAAACAATTACGTTGCCTCTTATTGTTCCGCAAATCATTGTTTTGGTTCTTTTAAATATTGGCTATATTTTTAGAGGTGACTTTTCAATGTTTTACCAGGTAACTGGAAATAATCCGTTGCTTTATGAAGCAACAGATGTAATAGATACCTTTGTAGTAAGATCACTTTTGAAAATCCAAGATATTGGTATGGCTACAGCGGCAGGACTTTTTCAATCAATTATTGGTTTTGTCATATTAATACTATGTAACAGTCTGGTTAAAAAATATCAAAAGGATTATTCCTTGTTTTAAAAGTTTAAGATAGAAGGAGATGACATAAAATGACCAAGAAAATAGTTCATAAAAAGGACTTGATAGTTTTTAACTTTATAGCTTATTTTTACTTAAGTGTTATGGCTATCATATGTATTGTTCCTTTTCTTTTGATTGTTTCAGGATCTATAACAAGCGAGCAATCCATTCTAAGAGATGGCTTTTCACTTATTCCTAAAGAAATTTCATTTGAGGCTTATAAAATGATTTTCTTAGCACCAGACGCAATGCTTAGAGCTTACGGGATAACGATCTTTATTACATTTGTTGGTGGGAGTTGTTCTTTGTTCTTAACTTCGATGACAGCTTATGTATTACAACATAAAGATTTTCCGTTTAGAAGTAAATTTTCTTTTTATTTCTACTTCACGACCTTGTTTAGTGGCGGATTAGTACCTTGGTATATATTGATGATGAAGTATCTTGGACTCAAAAATAATATTTTAGCATTAATCATTCCACTACTATTTAATGTTTTTTATATTATTATCGTAAGAAGCTTTATGAGTGGTATTCCTGATTCTATATCAGAATCAGCAAAAATGGATGGTGCTGGAGAATTCACGATTTTCCTAAAATTAATATTACCTTTATCAAAACCAGTTCTTGCGGCTATGGGATTGTTTATAGCTCTGAACTATTGGAATGATTGGTTTAATGCGATGTTGTTTATTGATAAGAGTAATATGATGCCCTTGCAATATTATTTGCATAACTTGTTAGCTTCTACTGAGGGGCTCAATAAGATGAGGAGTCAATTGCCACCAGGATTTATACAGACAAGTTCACCGAGTGAATCACTTAAAATGGCTATGACAGTTATAACAATTGGTCCTATTATTTTATTATACCCTTATCTGCAAAAGTATTTTGTTAAAGGAATTATGGTTGGATCTGTTAAAGGCTGATATTAATGAGCTTAAATAACTCATTTATATATTATTTACCATTACTTTATAATATGAAAAGGAGATGTTGAAAATGAAAAAATCACTAAGCTTAATGCTTCTAGTTGCTATGATGAGTACACTCATGGTAGGTTGTGGTGGGAAAAAAGAAGATACTACAACACAAGTTACTGAAAAAGCTAAGGAGAATACAGCCGAAGCTTTGGAGGAAGTTAAAGCGGAAGAGTTAGATTATGTTAAACTTAAAATGTATTTTCTTGGAGGAGCCCCAGATGATATGGATAAAGTATGGGGAGAAATTAACGCCAAGTTAAAAGAAAAAGTTAATGCAGAAGTAGAACCTGTTATTTTAGGATGGGGTGACTGGGCAGATAGATATCCATTACTTTTCGTATCAGGTGAAGAGTGGGATATGGCCTATACAGCAAACTGGGCTTTTTATGCACAACAAGCTTCAAAGGGCGGTTTCTTAGAGCTTACACCTGAGTTACTTAATCAATATGCACCAATGACAATGGCTACTTTACCAGAGGCCGCTTTTAATAGCACAAAAGTTAATGGGGGCAGCTACATGATTCCAGCTAATAGTAAATGGGCTATTCATGAAGGAGTTACTATTAGGGGAGATTTAAGAGAAAAATATGGCCTTCCAGAAGTGAAAACGATTGAAGACTTAGAAAAGTATATGGATGCTGTTTTAGCAAACGAATCTAATATGATTCCTTTAGCAGATGTGGGTTCTGGCACAGAAACAATAAGACCACTGTTATATACACCACAAGAACAATGGTTTGCAACAGATGGTATTGGTACATTAGTTTTTAACTATGGAAAAGAAGACGAATTAGTGACTACTCCAGGTTATGAGTTAGATGGCACGCTTGATTATATGAAGAAAATGGTTGAGTGGAGAAAAAAAGGTTATTGGTCAAGAAGTGCACTTACATATACAGGTAATGTTGCAGATCAATTTAAGGCAGGTAAAGGAGCTGTTGTAATTTCTAATATTGAAGTAGCAAGAAGTATATGGGATGATGCTAAGACAAACAATCCTGACTGGAAAATAGAATATGTTGATTTAACAGCTGGTAAAAGGTTGCCAGCAGGAGGTTTCGGAGGAAATGGTGCTGCAATTCACGCAACAAGTAAAAATCCAGAAAGAGCACTTATGGTACTAGACTTATTAGGTTATGATCCAGAAATCAATTATCTACTTATGCAAGGAATACCAGGAGTACACACAAACAATGTTGGAACAAATGAAGTTAGAAAAATTGAAGTGCTATCACCTACGTATGGCGGTTCATATAGCCAGTGGTGCTTTGATAACTTTAAGACACGTCCATTAGAAGCATTTGAAGGATATGAGAAGTTAGCAGACAGTTACTTTGAGAAGCAAATAACTTTCCATCCAGGTATCGGGATGACATTTAATCCTGATAATGTAAAAGCAGAAGTGGCAGCAACGACACAAGTTATTGAACAATACAAACCAATCATCAACTTAGGTTTTAGTGATGATGCAGAAAAAACTTTAAATGATTATATTAAAGCACTAAAAGACGCAGGTATAGAAAAAGTAGATGCAGAGCTTAGAGCGCAATTACAAGCACAATTTGACGCAGCAAAATAAGCGAGTATAATCAACTCAAAAGAGACAGTTGGCATGTTGCAACTGTCTCTTTTGTTAGTCTAAACTTATAGAAGATTATAACGTGGTGAAGGAGAAATAAAAAATGAAACAAGAGTATATAATTAGTACGAGCGAGCTTGAGAGTTCAGATGTCATAGTAATTGGTGGCGGCCCTGCTGGTATTGCTGCCTCAATTTCTGCATCTAGATGTGGTAAAAAGGTTACATTAATAGAACAGAGCGGTCAACTAGGTGGAATGGCGACTTTAGGTAATGTAAGCATCTTCATGCCAGTTGGCAATATTACTGGTATTTATAAAGAAATCTTATCAGAATTTATACCAGAGCAATTAAAGAACGCCAATGAAAACAAGTTTGATCCTCACTTTAATCCTTTTCTTTATAGATATTATCTTAACCAGAAGCTAGAAAAGGAAAAGGTAAAAGTGCTTTACCATACCACTTTCATAACAGTATTAAAGGAAGAGAATATTACAAAAGGCATTATCGTTCATACAAGAGAAGGATTAATGTCAATGATAGGTAAAATTATTATTGATTGTACGGGAGACGCAGCCGTTGCAATAAATGCGGGAGCAGAATATATTACGGGCAGAAGTGAAGATGACATAACGCAGCCAATGACTTTAATGTTTCAAATGCAAAACACAGGACAAAAAGTGGATAATATCTTACCAGAAGGTTGTTATTACTATAATGAAAAGTCCGATCTACCTCAAGGACGTACTTTATATTGGGAGAATATTAGCGAGGGGACACTACTTGTTAACATGACAAGGGTTAAAGGGAATGGTTCCAAAATAAATGAATTAAATAATGCAGTAGTAGAGTCATTAAAGCAAGTTTTTTCTGTAGCTAATTATCTACAGAGGAATGGATTTGAAAACTATATTATTTCGCATATAGGCTCTCAAGTAGGTGTAAGAGAGACTAATCAAATCAAAGGGCTTTATACATTGAACCAAGATGATCTTTTTATGGGTAGAAGATTTGAAGATGTCGTTGCTCAAACGAATTATGAAATTGATATACACAGTCCCGACGGGGAAAAGAGCTGTGACGAGAGAAAAATCGATAGTTATGATATCCCTTATCGATGTATGATACCAAAAGGAGAAGGACTTGAAAATATTCTTGTGGCTGGTAGAGCGATTTCTGCTACTCACGTTGCAATGTCTTCGTTAAGAGTTCAGCCGACCTGCTACGCTTTAGGTCAGGCAGCGGGAATAGCGGCAACTATAGCAATTGACCACAACAAGGGTGTATCTGAAATAGCGATTGATAAACTCCACACTATGATGTATAAATACGGTGTAAAATTCAATTAACATATGTATGAACCCATTCCACCGGCAACGGTGGCACAAACAATACCTAACTTAGGTTTTGGTGATAATGAAGAAAAAACTTTAGATGATTATATTAAGGCGCTAAAAGATGCAGGTATTTCAAAAGTTACATTTGAGTGTATTCATGAAAATTAGATGTTTCTAAATGCCCAGGAGGAGGACTCGAAAGGTCTTATGCTGACTACATAATATACGACAATAATAGAGTATATGACAACTGTAAATGGGGGATATATGGAGGAATGAATATTACATTATCTGTAAAACCGTATGTACAAAATGGACGTATAATGGTAGGGGTAAGAGATATAGCGACACTCCTTGGCGTAGATAGCAAAAATATCATATGGGATGCTAAAAGCAAATCCATTTTAATTAAAGCTGTAGATAAAGAAGTAACATTTGGTATAGAATAGTATGAGTTATCAAAATAGAGCCCTAAGAGACTATGAATTCAAATCAGTCTGTTATTAGGGCTCTATTTTAGGTTGCTGATTAAAAAGACGACTTAATCAGTCTTGAAGTCTTTTATATCTACCGGGGGGAACACCTACAACTTTTTTAAAGCACCTAATAAAACTTGTATAATCTCTAAATCCACAAAGACTAAAGACCTTAGTAACATTAAATCCTTGAGATAAAAGTTTTTTAGCATTAGATATTCTTCTCAGTGTTATATATTCATGGATATTGACCCCCATCTCCTTCTTAAAAAGGCGGCTTAAATAAAACCTATTTATATAAAAGATTTTTTCTAATTGATCTAAGCTCAGAGGATTATGAATATTTTCCTCTATATAATCTAATAGGGGTACAATCTTTTCTGAAAGGTTAATAGGGTTATCAGATATTTTGGAATTATTGAATACTCTATTAAGAAATACCAATAGACTTAGCATGGAAGCTACCTTCAATAGCTCAGCACCAGGTTGAGAGTCTATTTGTCTTTTCTCAATTTCTTCAAGAATTGTATTTAAATCTTGATGTTCAGTTTCTGACAGGGTAACCTTGTTTCTTTCACCTAGAGATCTCTGTATAAAACAATCAGCTAAGTTAAAGTTTTTTGAACTTAGCTGATTGATTGCCAAGATGCTAAAGTGTACAAAAATACGTTCATAAGCATCTTCGGGATCATTGAAAGATGGTTTGTGAACCTCAATGTTATTAACAAATAGTATTTCAGAATTGCTCAAGTTATAAACGTTTTTTTCAACGAGATAAGATAATCTTCCTTTAACAGCGATGACTATTTCGTAAAAGTTGTGAGTGTGAAAATTCATATTTGTATTTTGAGTATAATCACGGTATAAGATCATTTCTTTTGATAAAAAGTCATAATTAAAGTTTTCCATAAAATCATCCTTTAATAAAGTCAAAAAATGCAACATTTATAGTTAATAAAGTTATATACTGCAAGGACTGAAGTGTTAGTTTATTATATAATATAAGTAGGTTTAAGTCAATTTGCTTTTTAATTACTATATATCACTTATTGCATTTTGTGATGTATAAATGACAGGGTAGAAATGCGAAATTAAAATATAATCTAAGAAATGGATAAAGGAGACGGTATTTATGAATTACAGAAAAGTTGGTAAGTGGGGCGTAAAGGTAAGTGAATTAGGTTTTGGAACCTATCTAAATGTTGGACACAAGATTGATGAAGAAACCTCTAAAGAATTGATAAGAACGGCGTATGAAAGTGGTGTCAATTTCTTTGATACAGCGGATGCTTATAACAATGGTCAAGCAGAAGAAATGCTTGGTAAATGTGTTAAAGATTACAGGAGAGAAAGTCTTTTTATACTGACAAAGCTTTTTTGGGATATGGGTTCTAGTCCAAATGATTCCGGATTATCTGCAAAACATATTCATGAAGGGTGTGCTGCAAGCTTAAAAAGATTAGGAATGGACTATTTAGATGTGCTGATGTGCCATAGACCTGATCCTAATACCCCTATAGAAGAAACGATATGGGCAATGGAGGATTTAATACGCCAAGGCAAAATTCTATATTGGGGAGTTAGTGAATGGTCTCCTATCCAAATCATTAGGGCACAGCAAGTTGTAAAAGAGCTTGGGGCAAGGCCAATTGCTATTAATGAACCTCGGTATAGTTTGCTTTATAGACAACCAGAAAAGGAATTATTTTCTGTAACAAAAGAGGAGGGAATAGGAAATGTTGTATTTTCACCACTTGCTAATGGGCTTTTAACAGGAAAGTATCTTCCGGGTGCAAATCCTCCAAGTGACTCAAGAGCTGCTGATAGCCAAATAAATGGATTTATGATGAATACTTTCTATTCGGAAGAAAATAAAATCAAAGGACAAGAACTTATAAAACTTGCAAGTGAGCTTGGTGTTACAGCCCCGCAGCTTGCTATTGCTTGGTGTTTAAAAAGAAAAGAAGTATCTAGTGTTATACTAGGCGCGACAAGGGTTAATCAGCTAAAAGAAACTTTAAAAGCTAGTGAAGTTCAAATTCCTGATGATTTAGCGGCAAAACTTGATAAATTATATCCTATGAGCTAAACGAATTTAATAATGAAATTTATAAAAAGTTTCGTTTAGGCATATCATTTTCCAGTTAAGCGAGCAGAAAGGAGAAGTGCCAAATGAAAGAAGTTATTTTATTAAGCGATGGATGGGAAATAACGCAATACAAACCTATTGAAAAACTAAACAAAAAGGAAATTGAACAGCTTAGTAATACAACTAGCTTACAAGATAATGAATGGTTTAAAACAAAATTACCTGCACAAGTTCATGAGATTCTTATAAGTTATGATAAGATAAAAGATCCTTCAGTAACCTTGGATTATGAAGCGTGTCTCTGGGTGACTGATTGTGACTGGATCTATAGGGGGATGTTTAAAAATTCTAAAGGTAGTGAAAAGACATACCTCTATTTTAAGGGGCTCGATACACTTGTGGATATCTATCTTAATGGTGAACATATTGCCTATCATGATAATATGTTTTTGCCGTTAAGAGTAGATGTTACGGATAAAATAAAGGATGAAAACATTTTGCTGCTTCACTTTCACTCTGTTTTTGAGTACATGAAGCATCTTGATATATGTGCCAAATGGCAAGGAAAAATAGAGTCTAAAAAGTTTCTTAGAAAAGCCCCAGAAGATGTAGGGGATTTTCTTGGAGCAAAACCCTATCTTGCACCTGTGGGCGTATTTGATACGATAGAAATAGAACATATTGACGTAGCAGAAATATCTTATATCAACGTAGATTATGAGTTATCATCTAACTATGAAAGTGCTGATTTAGCTTTAGAGATTGAAGGAAATAGTTTTCAGGCAAATATAATGTTAGAAATTGAAGTTGTTGATCCTTATGGAAGAGTAGCTGAAAAACTGCATCATGAAGTCAAGGGGTTAAAATCAGAAAACTGGAAAGCAAACTTAACTATAGCATTAGATCATATAAAATTATGGTGGCCTAGAGGGTATGGGGATCAGCCGCTTTATGAAATCATTACAAAGATTTATGTACAAGGCAGTCTAAAAGACAGCAAGAGTAAGAAAATAGGATTTAGAGATATAAAAATGGTTGGGCCCTTTGACTATCTTATAAATGATAAGAAAGTCAAACTTTGGGGAGTAAACCTTGTATCAATTGATGGGATCACACATTGTTGGAATCAGGATAGAGCTTTCCAACTATTAGATTTAGCCCAGAACTGTCATTCTAATACTATTAGAGTTTGGGGTGGTGCAGAGCCGCACTCAGAGAAGCTTTATGATGAATGTGATAGAAGAGGTATTTTGGTATGGTTTGAGTTTTATCACATATGGGGAATGTATCCGGATAGTGATGAATTTAGAGAGAAATGCCGATTGGAATCCACGTATATTGTAAAAAAACTTAGACACCATTCCTCTATTCTTCTATGGTGTGGTGGAAATGAAAACTTCATGGGAACAGAATGTGACAGTTCTGAGGAAAGCTATATTGGAACAAGTATTTTTAAAGAAGATTATAAAAAAGTTTGTAATACATTAGATCCTAAAAGATATTATCATATAAATTCTCCTTTTGGAGGAGATTATACAAATGATCCATTACAAGGAGATACACATGGCTATACACACGTGTATTATGTACCCGAAGCAGATTATCCTGTTATGCTAAGTGAGAATACAAGAATCTCTATACCAGTGCTAAGAAGTATGAAAAAAGCAATTGGAGAGGACAAACTTTGGCCAGAGAGTTATTCAAGTATGGTATGTAGTCCTGACGAGATGCCACTGCCAGAATCTTGGCATAATATTTCAACTGGAGGTATTCTTCCTAGAATAAAGAATATAGAGAAATTTTATGATGCTAAAACACCAGAGGGGTTAATCTATAAATTTGGTGCGGCAAGATCTTTGCATTTAAGGGAAACAGTAGAACGATGTCGAAGAGGTCGTTCATCACAAGAGCCTTTAGGTGAAAGGCGTTGCAAAGGGCATTATATGTGGAAATTTAATGATACATGGCCGCAGGTTTGTTGTAGTATGCTTGATTACTACCTAGAACCCTATATGCCATACTATGCCTTGAAAAGAGCGCATGTCCCCCTCTTATTGTCTTTTGATGTGGAAAATTCGATTTATTTATGGGTTGTAAATGATACGGCTAAATATAGCGAAGGGACTTTAGTATTCCAACTTTTCGATATGGATAAGAATAAAGTTATCAGCGAAAGGTCAAGCGATGTTATTATTCCACAAGGTGAATCAAGAGTTATTATGGACCTTAATTACTTAGGACAATTTAATAGACATTTTATTTTATTTGCTTATTATAGAAATCGCAATGGAGAAATAATTGCCAGAACTAATGAAATACTAGATATAGAAAGAAATATGAAGTTCCCTCATGCAAACCTTGAACTTAAATGCCATGAAGATATTCTAGAAATTACATCAGATCAATTTGCAAGGTGTATAGAACTTACAGGTAATGAAGATGGCAATGAATTTGGCTGGATATTTGAGGATAACTATTTTGATTTACTTCCTGGAGAGATAAAAAAAGTTAAAATTATGGGAGCTCATAAAAAAGGAATTATCACTGCTAAGCCTTATTACTCATCAAGTTCCTCCATCATTATACCTAAGCTATTCGCTTAGGTATAATTTTTATGACTGTTGCGTTGTCGAAATGCCTTTGGTGTTGCACAATAAGTAAGTTTGAAACACTCATAGAAATAACTTAGATTACCAAAGCCACTATCATAGCAGATGTCTATTATTTTTTTGTTAGTATGAATCAATTGATTCGCAGCATAATTAAGACGTAAGTTTTTAATGTAATCTGTTGGAGTAACGCCTAGCTGTTTTTTAAATGTTCGGCTTAAATGTTCTCGCGTTGTGGGGGACAATTCTAAAAGCCTTTTAATGCCAATAGTAAAATTATTTATTTCGGACATTTCATCACAGAGATCTTTTAGCCAGGAATGGGGAAAAGAATTGCCTTTTTTATTAATAAAATTAGTGAAATGAGTCATCAGTTCAAAAAGCAAAAGCTTTAAGTTTTGTGTTAACTGAAAACCATTAGGTTCTGAAATAGAAAGTATATTATAAAAACGATTGTAGAGATGTTCAGTTTCTGTCTTAGTTATAGATAAAATGAAGGGATACTTTTCATTAAGTAACAGATCAATAGCTTTATTATCTCCTAAATATATTTTTAAAGGATTAAAGACTTCAGGTTTAATCCATAATCTAACAAAGACACAAGGTTCACTTGTTGCCTGTGAATATTTATGCACATCATCTGGGCGTATAAGAACTACTGTGCCTTTTCCCATGCAATGAATCTTACCATTTACTATATGTTTCATTTCCCCAGATACAATAAGAAAAATTTCATAAAAATCATGACAATGATACTGCACGACATAATCAATTCTATTGATTATGTCGTGTCTTATTAAAGTGTTGGGATTATCATTATTACTCAAATTATATCTTGGAAAGTCCATAGCTAATTTACCTCCTATGATTGCTGCTAATATCACTGTAGCATAAAAATTAAGTCATTTCAACCGAAGAAGTCTGTAAAAATTGAAGGTATAATGATAGTATCTTCAATTTAACCTTACGTATATAACTAAATCATAGATGGAGGTAAATATGGACAATACAAATCACCCCTTTATTAATATTGGTGCAGTATATTTTAGGAAATCAGCACCACCAAAAGAGGATTGGGAAAGAGATTACAAGAGAGCAAAATTGGACGGTCATACGATTTTCAGACATTGGTTTAGCTGGAATGCCATTGAAGTTGAGCCAAATGTTTTCGATTGGGAGGATTATGATAGGCAGTTAGATTTAGCTGCACAATATGGCATAGATACAATTATAGCAGAAATGATCATCGATACGCCTGAATGGCTTAATCATAAGCACCTAGATGCCAGAATTGAAGCGGCAGATGGTAGCAAGAGGGTTAGTGAAATGCACGGTAGTTGTGCAACGGGTGGTCATTACTGCATGTGTTTGGATCATAAGGAAGTGGAACTAGCGGCGAAAAATTTTCTAACAACAATGGCAATAAGGTATAAGGACCATCCAGGGTTGATGGGTTATGACATTTGGAATGAGGCTACCTTATACGACCCTAAAAGGTTTTGTTATTGCCCAGCTACACAGGAACGATTTAGAGCATGGTTAAAGCTGAAATATAAAGATATTAAAGCTTTAGGTCAAGCTTGGGGAAGATATAGCCTAACGGATTGGGCACAAGCTGAACTCCCAAGAACCTTTAACTTGTATCCAGAAGTTTTTGATGCCATTGCTTTTTGGAATGACAATGCATTTTATTGGATGAAATGGAGAAGAGACATTTTAAAGAGTGTTGATCCAGAACATTTGGTGGTGTCTCATGGAAATTCAAGAAGTTTTAACGATATTGCAACAAGCTGTGGTGATGATTGGCGCGCTGCACTACAATCCGATATTTTTGGTTATACCTATTATTATGGGATTGCATGTCATCCTTTAATGGCAGGGGACATCATTCGGAGTGCCTCAAAGGGTAAAGCGTTTTGGAGAGCTGAAGCTATTGGAAACTCTATTTGGGCAGACAGAAAACCAATAGGGCGCTACCAATCAGAAAAAGATCAAATGTCCTATCCTGAAAATATACGTTTGGATTTTATGCTTACCTTAGCTACGGGCGCTAGTGGGTATATGACGCCCCGCTGGAGACCACTGCTGGATGGTCCGCTTTTTGGAGCGTTTGGCTGGTATGGGATGGATGGAAGCCAAACAGAGCGTTCAGAAATGGTAGCATCTTTAGCAAAGTGGTGTAATGATAGCAGCCCAGGAGCACTCTGGAAGGCAAGGCCAATGAAAGGTGAAGTGGCGATTTTAATTCTAGAAGAGGCTCAAATATTTGGGTTTATTCAATCAGGAATCAACGATTATTACAATCACTATTATGGGCAATGTATTCAAGGTGCCTATGAAGCCTTAATGGATGCTGATATTCAATGCGACTTTGTTCGAATGGAGGATATTGACGCGTATGATTTAATCTATGTACCCTATCCCGTAGCTATTCCTGATGAAAAAATGCAAAAGATAAAATCATGGATCAGTAACGGTGGACATCTGGTCGCTGAAGGTTGTTTTGGTTATTTTAATGGTCATGGGCATGCCCATAGTACTCAACCGAATAGAGGTTATGAAGAAGTATTTGGATGTAGAGAAAAAGCAGTTTCCTTTGCTCCGGATCGCTGGAACGAATTGACCTTCTCAGTAGAAAGTCAAAAACATGAACAAGCTGACCTTGTTGGAGGGGGACTTTACCGTCAGGCATACGAAGTCACGACGGGCACACCTGTTGGTCATTATGAGGACGGAAGTGTTGCTTGTGTGGCACACGACTATGGAAAGGGTTCTGTTAGAATTGTTGGAACAATGCCAAGTTATTCCTATAAAAAATCACCTACCCACAATACAAAACGTTGGTTTGCAACACTACTCGCATTCATTGGCAAAAAACAGCGCCTTCAAGTCAATCAAAAAGAGGTGATTGCTAGGCCTTGGACCGATGGAAAGGATACCTATCTTTGGGTAGTGAATCAAAATCAGAAAGATCTTACTGTAGAAATAAAGCTGAATACAGAGTGCATCCGGTATAAAAAGAGTCTGTTAATCAAAGGTTTTGGAGACATCTCTGATAGTAATGGAATCTTGACTTTACAAGTCTTAGGAAGAGATGCGACTATTGTTAAATTAGAACTGTAAAATATGAATCTATAAGAGGAGGATATAAGAATGATAGAATCTATGTACAAATTTATGAAGGTTGGGCTTATTCATTTTATGGCCTATCCCTCGACCATAAAAGGTGAGGGTGACATTCTAGAAACGATCAGAAGTATTGCAGAGGACAGTTATTTTAATGCAATTGAAATAACTTGGATTAAAGATGAAGTGATCCGAGAGCAGGTTAAGAAAATACTAGCGACCTCCCATATGACAGTAGCATATGGTGCGCAACCCAGACTTCTAACTACGGGATTAAATATCAATAACCTCCATGAAACAGGCCGTCAAGAGGCATTAAAAACATTAAAAGAGGGTATTGATGAAGCTTATGAAATGGGAGCAAAAGGCTTTGCATTTTTAAGTGGAAATTATGAAGAAAGCACAAAGGAAGAGGCTTTTCAAGCATTAGTAGCATCCACAAAGGAACTATGTGCCTATGCAAAAGTTAAAGGGGATATGAAGATTGTACTAGAAATTTTTGATTATGATATCGATAAAAAAAGTCTTATTGGACCTGCTGAGCTTGCTAAGAGATATGCTGAGGAAGTTAGGAAAGAGTATGATAATTTTGGCTTGATGGTGGACTTAAGTCACTTGCTGCTCATTCGTGAAACAGCAAAAGAAGCGATTTTACCTATTAAGGAGTATTTAGTCCATGCGCATATGGGAAATTGTGTTGTTAAAGACAAGCAATTACCTGGTTACGGCGATGCACATCCACGTTTTGGTTTCCCAGGAGGGGAAAATGATGTGGATGAGTTGGTTGAATTTTTAAGAGTATTAATGGAAATTGGTTTTTTAAATGAAAAGAACCCACCTATCGTAAGTTTCGAGGTCAAGCCTTATGGAGATGAGGAACCAAAGTGTGTTATTAGCAATTCAAAAAGAACACTCAATGAAGCGTGGGCAAAAGTATAATAAAATAAGTAATGGAGGATTACCCAATGAAAATAGTAGTTTTAGATGGTTATACGTTAAATCCCGGAGATCTGGATTGGAGTGATTTAAACGCTTTAGGAGAAGTGACGATTTATGATAGGACACCTGCAGAGCTAATTGTTGAAAGAGCACGTGGGGCGGAGATAGTTTTAACGAATAAAACGGTGTTAGGTGAAGTCCAAATAGCAATGCTTCCTGACTTGAAATATATCGGAGTTCTCGCAACGGGTTACAACGTAGTGGATATAAATGCAGCAAAAGAAAAAGGCATTATTGTCACCAATATTCCAACATATGGTACTAGATCTGTAGCACAAATGGTATTTGCCCTCATTTTAGAGTTTTGTCAACATGTGCAAAAACATAGTGATGCAGTAGTTAGTGGAGATTGGTCAAGCAGTATTGATTTTTGCTTTTGGAATTATCCCTTAATAGAGTTAGCAGATAAGACGATTGGTATTATTGGTTTTGGTAGAATAGGACAACAAGTGGCTGACATAGCTCAAGCCTTTGGCATGCAAGTTATAGGGTATGATCAATATAAGAGTGACCAAACAAGCAGGAAAAATTTTAGGTGGGCAGAGTTTGATGAACTTTTAGCATCGGCGGATTTCATTAGTCTGCATTGTCCACTGTTTCCTGAAACAAAAGATTTTATTAACAAAACTACAATTGCTAAAATGAAAAAAACAGCTTTCTTGATTAACACCTCCAGAGGCCCGTTGATTCAAGAAGAAGATTTAGCAAATGCATTAAACACGGGCATAATTGCGGGTGCTGGACTCGATGTTTTATCAGTAGAACCACCCAAAGATCATAACCCGCTAATCGGTGCTAAGAATTGTTTTGTTTTACCACATATTTCATGGGCTACGAAAGAAGCAAGGGCCAGACTTATGGAAATTGCTGTAGATAATATAGAACATTATATAAAAGGAACATCTGTCAACATTGTTAACAAATAAAACTGTTGCGGAGGTGCAAGGTTGAAAGAAGAACACTTTCAACTTTTTATTTGAGGCAGATCACAAGCAAAGCTTGTGATACTGCAATGGAGGTAATTATGATTATAAGTGATTTAAAGCATTTTAAGAGTGAGAAGTTCCCAAAAGTAATCGAAGAAGTTCTAAGTCACCTTATGGATACCAACTTCCTGGAAAAAGATGCTGGCACTTACCAATTAGATGGGGATCAAGTTTTTGTTATGGTCCAAGACATAAAGACAAAGGCTAAATCCGAGATGCGATTGGAAGCACATAATAGGTATATTGATATTCAATATATCGTTAAAGGAGAAGAGCTGTTTGGATTTTGCAGAAGAAATAACGGCGAGGTAGTGGATGAAGACCTTTTAGTTGAACGCGATATCATATTCTTTAAAGATCGTTTAGATGAAATAAATATCGTTGTAAAAGAAGGGCAGTTTGTAATTTTCTATCCTAATGATTTACATAGACCCTGGTGTTATGTAGATCAGCCTAAAGATATAAGAAAAGTCGTAGTAAAGGTTCATGTGGATTTGTTAAAGGATTAGTACAAAAAATAAAAAAATGTAAGGAGAGTAGAATAAATGAGAGATCTATATGAATTTAGAAATGGTGGAAATAGTGTAGTCATAAAAGATCCGGTAACACCTAGGCCGTGGCTCAATTATTTATGGAATGTTGATGTTGATAGCATTATTTTGTTAGTGTTAATGACTGGTAGTATAGTTATTACAGTCTTATTGATTATCAAGCGAAAGAAATGAACTTAAAAGACGAGGTACTTAAACAGTATCTCGTCTTTTAATAGCTCCTATTTATTAATCTCTGTAATGAGAACCGCATTGAGCAATCTGTATTTGCCCGTTTTCGATACGATATACAAGGCGATTACTCTCATCAATTCGCCTGCTCCAAAATCCTTGAAATTCATGTTTCAATGGTTCTGGCTTGCCAATACCGTCATAGCCGTTGCGTTCAATATCCTTTAATAGCTGATTTATACGTTTTAAGGTTTTCTTATCCTGCGTCTGCCAATACAAGTAATCTTCCCATGCATCATCTTGCCATACCTTATTCATCAACGACCTCTATCAGCTCGTGAACTTTTCCTTTGCCGGTATTGAGGTCAGCAATAGATTTTCGGAGTCTTGCTTGATTGATTTCACTGTAAAATGGGTCGCTATCGGCAGAAATTTCAAAAGGGATTTTATTTTGGCGTACTGCTGTTTTTGCGAAAACACAAAAGGCAGTCGTCATATTCATTCCAATTTCAGAGCAAAAAGTATCAAACTGTTTTTTTAAATTTTCATCCATTCGGATATTAACATTAATTTGTGCCATCAAAAACACTTCCTTTCCCTATTAGTATATTCATTATACTATAAATTTATTCACATTGTCAATAAATTTATTAGTTATGTCAATAAATATATAGTATATAGTTTTTTAAATGAAAATGAGATTATCAGTACAGTTAGAGCAATCTCGGTAGGTATGAATATTATTTTTTCCAAACATAATTATGAATATGGGGGAAGACTCGTAAACCATTGTCATATTTGTGGGCAGTCTGAAAATATGAATATTTGGGTGAAGGAGTTATAGAAAAAGGTGGCAAGAACTTGTCCTTTTTGTTAAGAACTATATCATCAGCCATCAAACCTATTCACTTTAAATAATTTGAGGTTTTCATCAAAGGAACCCAAATAAAGTTTGCTAAGCATCATACCGCCGAGAATTGCAAAGAGTATACCATTTGCACCATACCCGAGGCAGTACCAGAGCTTATCATTTTTGGGGTCTTTGCCTAAAAAACCTAGATTATCCTGGGTAGAAGCAAAAGCCCCACAATATTGATACTCTATAGCAACATCTTTGATAAGCGGAAACATAGTTTTGATCCTAGCTTCTAGTAACTTATATTTTTCGAGTGCAGCATCTTCATCAAAGATATCAGGAACAAAAGAAATATCTTCGCCGCCGGCGAGTATTCTATGATCAGCAGTCGTTCTTAGATAATGATAAGTAGAGCTATTATCACGAATTAATACTCTGCCAGGCCAACCTTCAAAAGAGGCGACAGGCTTTGTTGCAATATTAAAAGTCGTTGTTTTGACACCAAAGTTTCTCTTAGTAAAAAGCTGCGTATTATAGCCTGTAGCTACAATAATGATTTTACCTTTAACTTGATAGCCATAGGTGGTTTCGACCTCTACGCCATCGTCTAAATAGTTTATTTTAACAGCTTCAGTATTTTCAAAAGCTAGGAGTCCGGCCTTAGAGCTTACCTCTAAAAGCAGTTAGAAATTCAACGTTAAGTTCATTAGTTTTTCTAAAATTATATTCTTCCTCAAACTCTGCGATTTCTTCTTTTTTAGAAGTATAAAGCAGGGTATCTTTTTTTTCATAATCACATGTATTACCATGTTCAGCAATAAATGTATCAATTTCTGAAAGAGCCTGTAGACCAAGGTTGTAAGCTTTAAGGCTATTTTTGAGAGTTACTATCTAGTTCATATTGAAACAGGGTAGTGGTAATACTAGTACTTCCAAAAGCAATTCTGTTCTTTTGCTCTAAGCCATCCTCTTTATCATTGGACTTTCTGTTATCAGCTGATGTAAGTCCGGCATCCGTGTAGACAATGAGTTATTAAAAATAATATATTAGATAATTGTAGATTTAGACAAATTATGATTGATCTAGATAAATACAAAGTTGTGTAGTATGTTTATAATATAAAGTGTAAAGTAACTATTTGAGGTCAAAACATCTAAAATAATAGGACAAAATAATATTAATGTTAAAAATTTAATAATTTTTTGCGCTTGCGTTTTTGGTGTTTTGGTAAAATAAAAAGGGGGAATTTTTGTGAAAAAAACTTTAACTTTATTTTTAGTTGGTGCATTGATGGCAACATCAACTGTTGGATGTGCGAAAGAACAAACAACGAATTCAAGCAGGGAAGAGAAGACGGTAGGTGTAAAGAAAGCGGATAATGAAAAAACTACAGAGACGGAAAATACATCTTTTAGTTTTTTACATTTTCATAATGAAGCAGATGAGTCGGGTACTGCTGCCGCATATACCAAAATGGCTGATAAGTGGACATCTGAAAATAGTGATGTGACTATTGATGCACAATATGTTTCTCATGACAATTATGAGACTACTTTAAGAACACTAATGGCTAGCAACACTTTACCAGATGTTTTTCTGTGTAAAGGAGATACGCTGACATCACTAGCAGATGCAGGGCTTATTGTTCCAGTGCAAGAGGATATTGAAAGCAATAGCATTTGGTACAATGGGTTTAATGCAGATGCTTTTTCAGATGGAACTTATAAGGAGACTATATATGGCATTCCATTTCAACTTCAATCTAACACTGTAGTTACATATAATAAAGAAATATTTACTGAATGTGGTGTTGATAAATTTCCGGAGAATTATGATGAATTATTAGATGCAATTCAAAAAATTAAAGCTAAGGGCTATATTCCTATTGCTCTTGGAAATAAAGCAAGGTGGGTTGCTGGATCTTGTTTGTTTAATACATTTGCGTATCGCTATGTAGATGTGGACTGGTTTAATAGCTTAAAAGAGGGTACAGGTGCTAAGTTTACAGATGAAGCATTTATTCGGGCAGTTACAGATTTTCAGAATTTAGCAACCGTTGGAGCCTTCAATGAAGATATGAATTCCATTGATAACCTTGAGCAGAAAACGTTATTTTATAATAAAAAAGCAGCGATGTTTATTGAGGGTGCTTGGTCGCTTGGAGATGTCATTGCAAATGCTCCAGATGATGTAAAGGCGGTAACTGGATTTGCTAACTTGCCAAAAGTAGTAGGAGCTGGAGGTAATAAAGATACTGTTGCGGGAGGATCAGGGTGGCAATATGTTATCAATGCATCCTTAAAAGGAGAGGCTAAGAAAAAAGCACTTTCCTTTATCGAAGCCATTACTGGTGAAGACTATGGGAAAGTAGCATTAGAAATGGGCTTTGTATCTGCTAGTAATGTAGATGCTAGCAGCATTGATTTGAATCCCTTATTCAAAAAATATTTGGAGTTAAATAAGACAATGAATTTTGCTCCAATCTTTGATGTTCAACTTCCAGGCGCTGTAGGGGAAGAACTTTTCACAAAAACGCAAGAATTATTAATTGGGGCAATTACGCCACAACAGATGGCTGAAGAATGCCAGGCGGTTATGGATGCACAGTACTAGGAGATAGAATACTTATACAAGTATAAGGGAGTACATGGCTCCCTTATATTTATACAGAAGGAGGATAGAATGCTTAAAAGGGAGAACAAATATAAACTAATTCTAATCTATGCTATGGTACTTATACCTTTTCTTATTTATCTATTTATTGTAATCTTCCCATTGCTCGTATCAATCATTTATAGCTTCAGCAGATGGAATGGGGTGGGAGACAAAGTATATATAGGATTAGAAAACTACAAATATTTATTACAAGATCGTAATTTTTGGTTGGCTACAACAAATACAATGATCATTGCAGCCTATTGTGTTATTGGGCAGGTTGGTATAGCACTCATTATCTCTTTTTTAATGACAAATCGAAGGCTAAGGTTTAAAGAATTTCATAGAACAGTTATTTTTTTCCCTGTTGTATTAGCGCCAGTTGTCATAGGATTTATCTGGAAATTTATTTATAATTCTAATTATGGGTTATTAAATGCTTTTCTAAGCATTATAGGCAAGAAAGATTGGATTCTTCCGTGGTTAGATGATACCAATATTATATTAACTACCGTATCAATTCCTGTTGTGTGGCAATACATAGGGTTATATTTAGTGATACTCATGAGTGCTATAATGAGCGTTCCAACAGAAATCTATGAATGCGCAGAAATTGATGGAGCAAACGGGTTTAAGAAATCTTTATATATCACCTTGCCAATGATTTGGGATACTTTAAAAATTGCCATTATTTTATGTGCAGCAGGGACAATGAAGATATATGACCATATCTATGTTTTAACTAATGGTGGACCAGGGCGGGCATCTAGCGTACTGACGTTGTATTGTTTTGATACGACTTTTAGAATTGGTAATTTTGGATATGGTGCAACGATATCAGTAGGTAT
This sequence comes from uncultured Clostridia bacterium, assembly GCA_937921505.1. Classification (GTDB taxonomy): domain Bacteria; phylum Bacillota; class Clostridia; order Lachnospirales; family Cellulosilyticaceae; genus FMMP01. Next base: position 114,705 of record CAKZUB010000010.1, read on the forward strand.
TCTAGTTTTTAGTCTTAGTATAAGTGGAGCAATACAGTTGCTTATGGGAAGGAGAAAACAATGAATAAAGCTAAAAAACATATAGAGAGTTTTTTATTAATATTCCAATTATGATACTTTCTATTTCTTGTATTTTTCCAGTTATTTGGTTGATATATTCTTCTTTTAAAACACAAAAAGAATTTGCTATAAGCCAGGTGGCACTTCCAAAAGCACTGAACTTTTCTAACTATATAAAGGCATTTAAAACTGCTAGATTTGATGTCTATGTAATAAATAGCTTTTTTAATAGCTTCATTGTGCTTATAGCAGTTGTATTTATTTCTTTTATAGTTGGCTATCTCATTTCTAGATATCGTTTTAAGGGAAGAGGCATCATATATGGGGTGTTTCTTGCTGGCATATTAGTTCCTGTTCATGCATTAATGGTACCTATGTTTATTCAGTTTAATTATCTTGGAATGTTAAATAAGCGTTTCACTCTATTGCTTCCTTATATTGCTTTTGAACTTCCTATAGCCATCTTTTTAATAGATAGCTATGTAAAAGGGATATCTTTAGAGATGGAGGAGGCAGCAGCTATTGATGGAGCAAGTCTGCTTCGAACCATGTTTACAATTATTATGCCTATTTGTAAACCTGTGCTAGCAACCGTGACCATCTTAACATTTATGCATGTATGGAATGAGTTTCCATTTGCACAGATGTTGGTGAGTGATCAAAAGCTTAAGACAATTCCAGTTGGATTAACTTATTTTACTACTCAATATACTGTAGATTATACATTATTGATGGCGGCATTGGTTATGGCTACTATTCCTATTATTATAATATATCTACTCTTTTATAAAAAAATTATGGAAGGGATGATGGCTGGAGCTGTTAAGGGATAATAGTATAAGAAAGGAGTGGGTATATGGATATACTTGAATTGGAAAGAGGGTACCCGATCGTTAATATGATGAGAATTAAGCGTGCGGTAGGAATGTCTGGAAAGTGGCAGGATGAAGAATATGTATTTACCTATATTGCAGGTGGGAGCGCTGAATTTGTTGTAAAAGGAAGAAAATACATTCTTAACCCTGGAGATATGATTGTATTACCACCACACTCTCCTCATGTTATTGTATCACAAGGAACAGAACCTTTGATTCAGTACATTTTTCACTTTCAGTTTTATGGTTGGGATAAATTTGGCATGGATTGTGATGAAGATATCTTTGCATCATCGGTAGATGGTAATGAGAAATTGATGGTAACGAGTCAGTATTTAAGAATGTATAAGGAATTTTCAGAGAAGAAAAAAGGCTGGAATATGATGTTAACGGGGTTGGCGGTGGTAATCCTTACAACATATTGCCGTAATTATAATAAAACAGAACAAAGTAGCGACAAACCGAATAAGACAAAATCATGGATTCATATTGAAAATGCAATAGAGTATATTCATCTTAATTATAAAAGTGATCAGTTAGATAATGAAACAATTAGTAAGTCTATAGGGGTAACTGCAAATTATTTAACGAAGCTCTTTCAAGATTATTTAGGTTTTTCACTACATACCTATGTACTCAATCTAAAAATTGAAAAGTCAAAAAAAATATTGGCAGACAGCCAAATAAATATAACAGAAGCAGCAATAGCTTCGGGGTTTTCTAGCATACACGTATTTAGCAAAAGTTTTAAAAATATTACTGGAATGACACCAAGTGAATACTTAGAAAATGTAGTAGATAAACATAAATTTACATCAACAAAAGACAGCGCTATAGGGACAAATGAAGAAGGCATTTTTTATAAAGGATAAACTAAACTTATTTGATAAACTTAATAAAATAGTTAGGTGGAGGGTGCGAAATGTGGATAGAAAACAATTATAGAAGAAACCTTATGGATATGCATATAGATGATTGGAATAAAGAGTTCCTATCAAAAATTGACTGTAATGAATATGTAAATGCATTAAAAGAAGCAAATATTCAAGCGGCTATGGTAAAAGCGAAGTCACATACAGGACTCTGCTATTATCCTACATCAGTTGGAAGGATGCATGAAGGCCTTAATGGGAAAGACTTCTTAGGAGAGATGATTCAGAAATGCCATGAGAGTGGCATTGCAGTTATCACTTATTTCACGCAGGTATTTGATAATTGGGCCTATGAAAACCATCTGTCTTGGAGATGTATAACAGAGGATGGAAAACAATTTAGAGAATTTCGTAACCAAGAAAATTTTAAAAATGGACGTTATGGCATTGTATGTCCTAATAATGAAGAATATAGAGAATATGTAAAGTGCAATCTTCAGGAGCTTAATCGTAATTATGATTTTGAAGGTATGTTTCTAGATATGACATTTTGGCCTGATATTTGCTATTGTTCCTCTTGTAGAGAACGCTATATGAAAGAAACAGGAAGAGAAATGCCAAGGATGATTGATTGGAAGGATAAGGAATTTATTAAATTTCAGTTATTGAGAGAAAAGTGGATGGCTGATTATGCTAAATTTGCGACGAAATCTGTCAAAGAGATCAAGCCAAGTGTAACCATAGAACATCAGTTTTCCATGATTACTTCTCCATGGATTAATGCGAGCTCTGAATATTTAGCAGATGCTGTTGATTATTCGGGTGGTGATTATTATGGAGGTTTTCTTCAACAAACTTTTATTAATAAGTATTACAAAAATGTTTCACCTAACCTTCCGTTTATTTATCATACATCAAGATGTGATCCTGAATTAGATCAGCACACAACTACAAAAACAGAAGAAGAACTACTACTTCATGTTATTACAGCATTAGTACATAATGGGGCATTTTTATTAGTTGATGCCATTAATCCAGATGGCACTATTGTTAAAGATATATACTGCAAATTAATGAAGAAAATTTTTGATAAGACTATGCAGTATGAAAAGACAATCTCAGGTGAGTTAGTCCATGATGTAGCGATATGGTTTGCTACACATTCAAAGTATGATCCAAATGAAACGGGTATTTCTATGTCAGAAAAGACATTCAAGACGAAATATTATTTGGAATCACCAGTGCAAATGGCAGCCATTATGAGAAGCAATAATATACCTTTTGACGTTATTGGAAGTAGGAATTTAAAAACCTGCAAGTGTAAAACGCTTGTGCTTTCCCATGTTTCGCATATTCTAGACGAGGAAATGGATGATATAGAAGCTTTTGTACAGCAGGGTGGCAGTTTGTATATTAGTGGAACCATTGGAAATAAAAGACTCGCTCAGCTTTTAGGCGTTACGATAAAAGGAAGGACAGAACATACATTTACGTATATGAGCCCTACAGATGAGGGGAAAGCATATCTGAAAGGTTTCGCTAAAAAAGTACCATTGACTATTGCAATGCATCAATACTTAGTTGATCTACAGGATAATGACTGCAAGATATTAGCAACATTGACACTGCCTTACACAGAGACAAATACAGAGCAGTTTGCAGCAATTCATTCTAATCCTCCAGGAATATATACAGAGCAACCTGCTATTATTCTAAAAAATGTGGGATTAGGGAAAATATTATGGACTGCCGCACCAATTGAAATCATGAAACCCTATATGAGTCGTCAGGTTGTGAAAAACTTAATGGTTTTATTAACAGGGGAGATGCAGTTTACCTCAAATGCCCCAAAGTTTGTCGAAGTGATAGGCTGGAAAAAGGCAGGAAAGTTATATTTTGCAGCACTGAATCAGCAGGAAGAACCACCAATTGTTCCTATATATGATATATATATTGATTTACCAGGTACTGCATGGAAAGCGCGTATGACAGAGAGTGCACAAGCACTTGATACAGAAGTTATTAAGGATATAACAAGAATCTACTTACCTAAATTAGAAGTATTTCATATTATTGAAGTAGATAAGGGGTGATAAGCATGCATGGGAAAATAGCACCTTCTATAATGTGCGCTGATTTGTTTACATTGCAAGAAACCTTGCGCAGTATGGAAAAATTTGAAATTGAATACTTACATATGGATGTAATGGATGGAGAATTTGTTCAAAATTTCTGTCTTGGTGCAGATTATATCAAACGCATACGAAAAGAAAGCAAAATTCCATTAGATATTCATTTAATGATTGAGAAGCCAGAATTAAAACTGGAATGGTTTGATATACAACAGGGAGAAATAGTTAGCATACATTACGAGACAACAAATCACTTACAAAGAGCTATTGATTTCATAAAGGGAAAAAAAGCAAGAGTATTCTTAGCCATTAATCCTGCCACGCCTAGTGCAGTTGTAGAAGAACTGATTGATGAGATAGATGGCGTATTAGTTATGACGGTCAATCCAGGGTTTGCGGGTCAAATTATGGTACCACATACATTAAAGAAGATAAAAAGAATTAGAGGACTATTTGAGGAATATGGCTATCCCCAAAAGGAAATAGAAGTAGATGGCAATGTAAGCTTTGAAAATGCAAAAAAAATGAGAGAAGTGGGCGCAGATATTTTTGTGGCGGGAACTGCTAGTATCTTTGGAAAAGAAATTGCAATGGAAGAGGCAATAAAGATGTTAAGAGAAGTCATACAATAGCAGTGGTAAAAGAACTACGAAAGGAGGTGTAAGCATTGTGAAGGGTAAAAAATATGTTGGTATTGATATTGGAGGAACAAAAGTTAATATAGGAGTCATAGATGAAAACGGAACGATAATAACCAGTAAAAAAATAAGGACCGACATTTCAAATTCTATAGAACGCTTTGTAAAGGCGGTATGTGAAGAATTGTCTGAGTTACTTTTAAATGAACAACTGAGACTAGAAGATATTGAACAGATTGGGATAGGTATTCCAGGAACAGCTAATAGGGAGCAAGGTGTGATAGAATACAGTTCCAATTTATTTGGAAGTAACATTCCAATAGGGAAATATTTCGAAGAGAGATTAGAAAGAAAGATTGCTTTGGTTCAGGATTCTTGGGCAGCTGCTTGGGGAGAGCACTTATTTGGTGCTGGAAGAAATAGAGATGATTTCTTATGCATTACACTAGGTACAGGAATCGGATGCGGAGTGATAATGAAAGGGAAAGTCTATGCTGGAGCTATGAATACAGCGGGTGAGATAGGGCATGTTCCTATTATTAAAGAAGGAAGAAAGTGCAGTTGTGGTAAGTATGGTTGTCTTGAAAGATATGCTTCAGGAACAGGTATTCTAGAGCAGGCAATGGAACTATTCCCGGGTAAATTAAAGAGAGAAAAGAAAGCAGAGAAGGTCTTTGAATTAGCCTATAAGGGTGATCAGGATGCGCTACAGTTAATCCATGCTTGTGTGGATAAATTAGCCTATGGATTAGCCATTATAGTTAATATTCTTTCCATTGATACGATTGTTATAAGCGGAGGATTATGTGTCCATGAAGAATTAATCATTAAGCCTTTACCAGAATTAATTATGAAATACGGATATGACGCCTGGAGCTGTAAGAAAAGTATTCGTGTGATTAAGGCTGAACTAGGAAGCTATGCACCTATGATAGGGGCGGCATTTATTAATTCAGATTGTTTTGTATAGGAGGTAAAAATGATGGAATTACAATTTTTTAAACCTATTTCTAGAACAGCTATATGGGGAGGAACCTTAATTAAGAATTATTTTGGATATAAGGATTTTTCGGATGACATAGGCCAATCATGGGCGTTTAGTGCTCAGGAATCAGAGTCCAATAAAGTAATAAAGGGCGAGTATAAGGGGATGACATTAAGAGAATTGTGGAAAGAGCACCCGGAGCTGTTTTGTAGCCGACATGAAGAATTACCAGTCATTATTTCTTTAGTTGCGCCAGAAGATGACTTGAGTATACAGGTGCATCCTAATGCAGAATATGCAAAAAAACTAGGATACAAAATGGGAAAAAATGAAGCATGGTATTTTATAGAAGCAGAAGAAGATGCAACTATCGTATATGGTCATAATGCAAAAGACGAAAGAGCTTTAAGGGATCATATAAAAAAGGATAAATGGAACGCATTAATACGGCATTTATCGGTTCATACAGGAGATTGTATCTATATTCCGGCAGGTAAGATCCATGCCTTGCGCAAAGGTAGTGTTGTGTATGAAGTCCAACAAGCAACAGATGTTACATATCGTTTCCATGATTATCATAGAGTGGATAAGTATGGAAATGAAAGAGAATTGCATTTAGAACAAGCTATAGCATGTATAAGCTATAATCAAGAAAGTGAAGCAGTGTCAGCTAGGCCTATACTATTAAAATCAGAAAATGCTGCACTTACAACTTACATTGAAAATGATAGCTTTTGTGTAAAGAAACTAGAAGTCACAGGAAAGCATGAAACTGAGTTTTATACCTATCAGTTGGCTACAGTTGTAGCAGGCAATGGTTTTGTAAATAAACAGAAAGTTACGCTAGGAGACAGCTTTTTAATTCCTTGTGGAATAGGACCTATACTTTTTGATGGTAAAATGGCTATTATGATGACCTCAGAAGAATATAAAAGCAGGTGTTTTTCCTGATTAAGGCAGTATGTAAATCCTTCGCCAGTTTCTGATTTGGCAGGGATTTTATACTGGTTTGCGCGGATATGTTGTAAGTATATACGCTAATTTATATTGAAAAAATATATAATAAGGTATATACTAAGGAAAAGAGCTAAACGATTAGCGATGGGGGAGGGGCAAGTGGCAGCAACGATAAAAATGGTAGCAGAATTAGCGGGTGTTTCGGTAGCTACAGTATCTAAGTATTTAAATGGTGGGAATGTCTACGCAGAAAACCGTATAAAGGTTCAAGCGGCAGTTGATGCCCTGAATTATAAGGTTAACGAGGTAGCCAGAAGCTTGAAAACTAACAAAACAAATACGATAGGGATATTGGCCCCAAGTATTCAGAGCATTTTCATTACAGGTGTTATATCACAGATTCAATACAAGTTATTAGAATGCGGTTATAGTACGCTTATTGTGGATTATCAAATGAATGATGACTTAGAAAAAAGGCAGCTGGATATTTTATTAAAGAGACAGGTTGATGGTATCGTTATATTTCCTAGAGAAAATGAAAAAGATCTGGTGAATACGATCAAAGATCAAAACATACCTGTTGTTACTGTTGATAATATGTTAGAAGGTATTGCGTGCGATGCAGTCCTTGCAGATAACATGGGTGGCGCATATGAGGCGACAGAAGAACTTATCAAGCACCAGCATAAACGTATAGGTATTATTGCAGGACCTGCTTATATGTATACTGCAAAGGAGAGGCTTAAGGGGTATTTCAGAGCCCATGAAGATTATTTTATAGGACTCGAAGAGGAACTTATATGCTACGGAGAATATACTGAGCAGAGTGGCTATAAGTGTTTTAATGAACTGATGAATTTAAGAGAGCCACCTACGGCTATTTTTGTGACGAATTATCATATGACAATAGGCGCACTCGGTGCAGTAAATGAAAGAAATATGAAATTACCAGAAGAATTGTCCTTGATAGCTTTTGATCAACTGGAGTTTGCAAGCATTATGAGGCCGCCTATAAGTGTGGTCGAGCAACCCTTAAAACAAATAGGAGAAAAAGTAGCCGAGATCATTTTAAGGCGTATGAAAGAAGATTGGAGAGATTTTCCGCATATAGAGAGATTAAAGACAACACTCAAGAGAACAGGATCAGTAGCTGGGAATATCATAAAATAATTTTTTAGCATAGAGCTAATCGATTAGCTCTATGCTTTAATAAAATAATTCTTAAAAGGAGAAACTAAAATGTCTAAATTACCTTATAGGCAAGTACACCTTGATTTTCATACCTCAGGATTAATAAAAAATATTGGAAAGGAGTTTAGTAAAGAACAATTTCAACAAGCTCTAAAAGTAGGACATGTCAACTCGATTACCGTTTTTTCAAAATGCCATCATGGCTATGCGTATCATCCAACAGATGTACATGAGATGCATCCACATCTTGATTTTGACTTATTGCAAGCGCAGCTGGATGCTTGTAAGGAAATAGGCGTAGCAGCACCTGTCTACATTTCAGCAGGCCTCGATGAAAAGGAAGCAGTGCGTCATCCAGAATGGCTTGTAAGAAATGCAGATGAATCAACTACTTGGGCAGTAGATTTTACAGGGACGCCTAATTTTCATCTATTATGTTACAACACAGGGTATCTTGATTTACTATTAGCTCAAATAGAAGAGGTGATGCAAAAGTATAACCCGGTAGGCATCTTCTTAGATATTTCTGGGGTACACCCTTGTTATTGTTCAACATGCAGAGGGGAAGTTTTAGCCTCTGGGAAAGACCCAAGAGATATAAAAGCTGTGATGGCACTGGCTGAAAAAGTTTATAAGAATTATGCGCAAAGGTGTGAGGCGTTAATACATCACTATAATCAAGAAACCCGTATCTTTCATAATGCAGGACATATAGCAAGAGGCAGGCGTGATCTGGCACAGCATAATACACATCTTGAGTTAGAAAGCTTACCAACAGGTGGATGGGGATATAACCATTTTCCACTTTCAGCAGCCTATGTATCACATATAGGGATGGAATACCTCGGTATGACAGGTAAATTCCACACAATGTGGGGAGAGTTTGGTGGCTTTAAGCATCCTAATGCCTTGCGTTATGAAACAGCGCTCTCTATTGCCTTGGGCGCTAAATGCTCGATTGGAGATCAACTTCATCCTTTAGGGGAGATGGATAGAGCAACTTATGAACTCATTGGAAAAGCTTATAGCGAGGTAGAACAAAAAGAAGCTTGGTGTGATGAGGCTGTGAATTTAGCAGATATAGCTGTTTTAAGTGAGCAAGCAGTAAATAGTGAGGTGGCAGCGCGTGAAACCGAGGACCATGCAGACGTAGGGGCCAATAGGATTTTGTTAGAGGGCAAGTACCTCTATAAAATAATAGATAAGGAAGTGGATCTAACGCCTTTTAAATTAGTTATCCTTCCAGATACCATTCGGTTAAATGAAGAGCTTGCACGTAAACTACAAGATTATATTAAAAATGGGGGTAAGATACTCGCAAGCGGTCAGTCAGGACTTGCGCAAACACAAGATAAATTTGCTATTCCACTCGGCGTAAAATATATAGAAAAGAATTTATTTAAGCCAGACTATATGAGAGCGGATTTTAAATTAACCAATAATGGCTCTGCACAAATTATGTATGAGCAAGGCTACCACGTTGAAGTGCTAGACGGGCAAGTGATTGCAAAGAGAGAAAATCCTTATTTTAATAGGGATACCTATGCTTTTTGCTCCCATCAACATACACCAAACGATCCATGCCCAGCTGGGGCTGGTATTGTTGTAACAGATCAAACAGCCTATATCGCTTGGGATATCTTTACGGACTATAAGGCAAAAGGCTCACTTCATTTAAAAGAAGCTGTGATCTATGTGATAGAGCATTTAATCGGAAAAGATAAAACCCTTACGACTGATTTTGTAGACCGAGGCATTGTTACACTAACTGAGCAAAAAGAGCAAAACAGATGGATTAATCATTTGCTGTATGCCCATACAACGATAAGGGGTCAATTTCAATTAGCTATTATGAAGGGAACAATTGAAGTGATAGAAGATATTGTGCCTGTCTATAATGTGCCAGTATCAGTTAAAGTTGATAAGCCTGTTAAACGCGTTTATCTTGCCCCACAAAATGAGGAGATACCTTTTGAAGTGCAAGACGGTAAGGTATCCTATATAGTTCCAAAAGTAGAAGCTCATCAAATGGTGGTTATAGAGTATCCACTTTAATCATCTCATAGACACCCGTTGTATGTAAGCATACAACGGGTAAAAAAATGTATAGAAAATAATATTTAATTGACAAATTAATGTGCATATGTTATATTTGGTTTATCTTATGGAACGTTACACACGGAAGAGGTGAATACAATTTCAACAATTCTTGATATTGCTAAAATGGCAGGTGTTTCAAAGACTCTTGTTTCAAGAGCATTAAACAATCAGCCAGGTGTTAGTGAACAATCAAGAGAGAAAATTTTGAGAGTCTCCAAAGAACTCAATTACAGACCTAATATGCTGGCAAAATCTCTTGTTCTTCAAAAAACACAAACGATAGGTGTTGTTTTAGATGATTTATGTGTACCTTTCTACTTTGATATGATACGTTCATTGGAAGCAAATACGAAAAAACATGGATTCAGTTCTTTGTTTTGTGGAGCTAATGACAATGAGGAAACGAAACTTAAGTATATTCGCTTTTTTACAGAGGGTAGGTGTGACGGTCTTGTTATTTATGGAAGTCATATTAACGATGCGCGCCTTATTAGAAATCTGGCAGAGACAAAGTTTCCTTTTATCTTAATAGAAAACCAGATCCATGATCTAGCTGTTAATAATGTTGTTTTAGATAATGTTTATGGTTCCAAATTAGCTGTCGAACATCTGATAAGTCTTGGGTGTAAAGATATTCGACACTTTATGGGAGACATGAATAAGAGTGTATCATTAGATAGACTTCGAGGATATGTTGAAACTATGAAACAGCATGGCATGGAAATAACGGATGATAGCATCATCAACTCTCGCTTTTCACAACAATCTGGATATACTCAAATGATGAAATTAATAAAAGATGATAATTTGCCAGAAGCTGTGTTCTTTGCAGGAGATGTAACTGCCTTTGGAGCAATGCGTGCACTTGCAGAAGCTGGTATAAGAATTCCAGAAGATATTAAGCTAGTTGGCTTTGATGATGATAAGCCTGAAACATTTGATAGGGTGTTTCCAGCACTCACTACAATTAAGCAACCCCTATACGAAATGGGACAAATTGCAATTGATATTTTAGTTGATAATATCAACCACCCCAATAAGGAACCGGTAAAAAAAATAATCTGCCCTGAGTTGGTTATAAGAACAACATGTGGCAGCAAAATACAAATCTGATTAAAGTCAGATTTATATTTTGCTATTTTGTGGAACGTTACACATATCTTTTTTAGGAGGTTTTTATATGAAAGGTTTTAAATTTACAATTTCTGGAGCAGGAAGTACATATACACCCGAGCTCATAGAAGGATTGGCACAAAAAAAAGAAAGTTTACCTGTAAGAGAAATAATGCTTCATGACATTGATGAAAAACGACTTGACATTATGGAAGGTTTTTGTAAAAGATATGTAAAAGAATTAGGGTTAGACGTTACGATTAACAAGACGACAGATCTTGCAAGAGCAGTTGAGGGCGCATATTTTGTAAACACACAGATAAGAGTTGGAGGCAATGAAGCACGCGTGCTAGATGAAAAAATCCCTCTAAGTCACGGGCTTATTGGTCAAGAAACAACAGGAGCGGGTGGTTTTATGAAGGCTATGCGGACCATTCCTGTTATGCTTAATCTAGCAAAAACTATAGAAAAATATAGCCCTGATGCATGGATTGTCAATTATACAAATCCTACAGGATTGGTTTCAGAGGCTGTCACAAGATACACAAACGCTAAGATTGCAGGATTTTGCTCAGGTGGGATTTTTCCTAAAATGTGGGCAAAAAAATCTATGGGAATAGAATATGACCGGGTTCGCTATGATTATGTCGGGCTTAATCATATGAATTTTATATATAATATTTCTATTGATGGCCGGGCTGCAACAGAAGAAGAATTTATTCATATTGCAAAAGCGAACCCTGAGATTGATCTAGAGTTAGTTAAATTATTAAATGCAATTCCAAGTCCCTATTTACAATATTATTATCATACACATAGAAAGCTTGATCAATTTAAAAATGCCCAATATACAAGAGGTCAGCAAGTTATGATGATGGAAAAAGAAATATATTCAGCTTATGCAGATGAAAAAATATCAACCAAACCCGAAGCTTTAAATAAACGCGGAGGCGGAGGCTATTCTGATGTTGCTATGGGATTTTTAGATGCTGTATACAATGATCAAGATACATGGATGATAGTGAATGTACCTAATAATGGTGCTGTTGATTTCCTTCCTGATTCTGCAGTTGTTGAGATAGGTTGTCTTGTAAATGGTGTAGGGATGCAGCCACTTAAAGTTAAGAATGTGCCACCAATGGTGTGGGGATTAATCAGTGAAGTTAAAAATTACGAGCAGCTAGCCGTTGAAGCTGCTGTTGAAGGTGATATCAATAAAGCAAAACTTGCTTTGATGGCTCATCCATTAGTTAGAGATTATAATCTTATTGAGAAAATGTTGCCAGAACTCATGGAAGCGAACAAAGCCTATTTACCCCAGTTTTATAAATGATTAAAATGCAGAGGAAGAGGGAGATATTTTGAATTATGTTTTGGGAATTGACCAAGGCGGAACCAAGACAGTCGCACTGATTTCTGACACTCTTGGGAATTTTTTAGGAGTTGGATTTGCGGGCGCTGGGAATTATGCGGTTACAGGAATTGACGATGCTATGAGTCAAGTAAAGCTAGCTGTGGACAAAGCCCTAGATCAAGCGGGTGTTAAAATAGAACAATGTATACATATAGTTGGTGGCATTTCGGGAGCTGATTTTCCCTTTGAATATACTTTGATACAAAATAGCATGGCAAAAGTGCTGAATGTAAAAGTTAAAACAATAAAGATTGTTAATGACTGTATGATTGCGATGCGAGCAGCCACAACCAAAAACTACGGAGCTGTTATTTGCGCTGGAACGGGTTTGAATTGTGGTGTAAAAGCTCCAAATGGAGAATCCTTTATATTTGGGTATTATATTGATGATGAATATCAAGGGGGTAGTGCAATCGGTAAAAAAATTATGCAGTCAGTATTTGAAAGCCATACAGGTGTGATCAAATCAACGACACTTACTTCTAGGGTGCTTGCAAACTTCAACAAAGAATCAATTGATGAGTTACTAATTGATTATGTAAACAAAAAAATTGATATGAAAGAAATTAATGACCTGGTACATCTAGCGATAGATTGTGCTGAAAAAGGTGATATGATTTCAAATGAAATATTAAAGTCATTTGGAGAAAATTCAGCGCGATTTGTTATTGCTGGTTTAAAGCGTTTTGACATGCTGCAAGAAGAAGTTGAGGTTGTTATATCCGGAAGCATTTTTAAATGCAGATTACCCATTATAAAAACTGCATTTGAAGAAAAAGTAAGGCGCCATGCTTCGCAGGTTATTATTTTAGATTCAAGGTATGAACCTATTGTTGGAGCTATAATAATGGCTTTAGAAGAGTTTGGAGAGGGTGGATACTCTCGGGAAGTTGAAAATAATCTTAATAGTTCAGTCGTAAAATGCGATTTATTAAGATTATAAATATTATGGAATATAATTATTACAAATAGTAATTATTATAAAAAATATGAGGAGGAATTTTTATGAACAGAAAAATAATGAAGAGCCTAGCGGTTATCAGTACACTTGCAATGATTTTTTCGGTGGCTGGCTGCGGCAAAGCAAATGATACGAAAGAAAGCAGTGCAGGAGGAAACAATAAAGAAGCATCAACAAAACAAGAAAACAAAGCAGCATCAGATGAAAAAATTACACTCGACTTATGGCACATTTGGCCAGCAGATGGAGGAGACAGGGCAGTAATTAATGCTTATGTGGAAGAATTTGAAGCGAAACACCCCAATGTGACAATAAATCAAGATGCTTCTGATACTGAGAGCTATAAAACGAAATTAAAAGTAGCATTTTCAGGTGGCGGATTACCAGATGTATATTTTACATATGGCGCAGGATTTTCTAAGCCATTTGTTGAATCAGGCAAGGTTATGGCTTTAGATGATTTAATATCTTCTGAAACAAGATCAAGACTTCTAGATGGGATAGAGTCCAATTATATCTATGATGGAAAACTGTATGGACTTCCTATAAAAATGTGGGCTGGTGTGATGTATTGCAATCAAGAATTATTTGATCAAGCTGGACTAGAATTACCAAAGAACTGGGATGAACTACTCACATGTGTTGATACATTTAGAGCTAAAGATATTACACCAATGACGCTAGGTGGAAAAGATGGGTGGCACCCTGCGATGTATTTTGATATGCTAGCGGTAAGAGAAGCGGGTGTTGATGGTGTCATTTCAGCAATGAACGGAGAGAAATCTTTTAATGATCCGGAATTTATAGAAGCAGCAACCAAGTTTAAAACACTTGTTGATCGCAAGGCATTTCCGAATGGCTTTGAAGGTTTAGGTGCACAAGAAGCACAAGCAGAATTTTTAATGGGACGTGTCCCAATGTATTTTAATGGTAGTTGGCTTACAGGAAATATTCAAGATGATGAAAACCAAGTAAAAGATAAAATAGTTCCTATACCATTTCCAAATACATCTAATGGTACAGCAGAATTTACAGGCGGAGCAATTGATGGTTATAGCGTAAGCAACGAAACGAAATATCCAGAACTAGCTGTAGAATTTATGGTTGGTTTAGCAGAATACCAATCAAATGCTTCTTATTTAAAAGGAGCTGGTATTTCAGTATGGAAATCAGACGTAGATGAGTCACAAATCAACCCTGTTCTAACTCAAATTACTTCTCTTTTAAAAGAGGCAAAAGGCTACAGTTTAGCATGGGACACACAACTTTCAGGAGCAGATATTGATACTTATTTAAGAACTTTGCAAGAATTACAAGGAGGAGCAAGAACTCCGCAGGAATTTGTTGATATATTACAAAATAATTTATCTGTGGCAAAATAGATAATAACTTGAGGTGCTACGAAAGGAGTGATTTTTTGGATAAAGTATTGAGAGATAAAAAAGCGATTGCCCTTTTTGTACTGCCTGGGTTAGCTATCTTCGTTTTTGTAATTCTGGTTTCTATTATCCAATCCTTCAGATACAGTCTGTTGGATTGGAATGGAATTACCGCCCCAACCTTTGTTGGCATTGATAATTATATAAGGCTCTTTACAGATCAAAATACAAATTTTATTGGAGCGATTAAAAATTCTCTTATACTTGCAGGCTTATCAGTTTTTGTTCAACTTCCAATTTCTTTATTTTTGGCGTTGATATTGGCGATGGGGGTAAGAGGAGAAAAGTTTTACAGAACTATTTATTTTTTGCCCGTTATTATATCTACAGTAATTATTGGGCAATTGTGGATGAAAATTTATCATCCATCATATGGTTTACTCAATTCACTTTTAGATTTTGTAGGTCTAGGAGCTTTGAAGCATGAATGGCTTGCAAAAACAGACACCGCACTTGGGGCTACGTTTGTTCCTATGATTTGGCAATATATAGGCTACCATATGTTGCTAATCTATACTGCAGCCAAGTCCATTTCGGCTGAAATATACGAAGCAGCAAGGGTTGATGGTGCAAATAACTTTACCATTGCAGCCAAGATCACATTACCACAGATTATTCCAATGCTAAAAACATGTGTGATTTTTGCTGTTATTGGATCACTCAAAGCATTTGATTTAATTTATATACTGACAAGGGGCGGCCCGATGAATGCTACAGAGGTTCCAAGTACACTCATGTATAACAGCATTTTTGTTAAATATGGCTACGGCTCTGGGAGTGCAATGGCAATATTTATTATCGTTGAATGTCTGATCTTTACACTATTAATACAAAAACTATTTCCAAAAGAAGTTTTGGACTAAGGGGGGGAAGGAACTGTGGCAAAGAAAGAAAAAACAACATCAGGAGTAGTAACCAAAGTGACTCCAAGCTATATTATCGTGCAGAGTATTCTTATAATATTTGCATGTATACAACTTTTTCCGCTACTTTGGCTTTTAACTTTTTCCTTCAAATCAAATCCTGAGCTTTTTGGAGATAATATTATTGGTCTTCCAAGAGAATGGTTATGGTCAAATTATCAACAAGTTTTTACTGGGACTAGGATTGGTACGTATTTTCTAAACAGTGTTTTTGTTACAACGCTAACAGTAATAATAGCAGGTTTCTTTTCAGCAACTGCGTCATATGCAATTACGCGGATGAGATGGAGATTTAGCAAGACGGTGTATACGGTATTTCTGCTCGGACTTATGATACCTGTTCATTCAGCATTACTTCCTTTATTTATAACTCTAAAACCTGTTCTAAATTCACATATTGCATTAATAATACCTTATATAGGGTTTGCTATGCCTTTGTCTATCCTCATTTTAAGCGGTTTCATGGGCGGTATTCCAAGAGAAATGGAAGAAGCAGCTTTTATTGATGGCGCAAGTATCTATAAAGTGTTTTCCGTAATAATCCTGCCACTTATAAAGCCTGCGCTTGCAACGATTTCAATCCTTACATATCTTTCATCATGGAATGAACTGATGTTTGGAATTACCTTTATAAACAAAGAAGCCTTAAAAACACTTCCTTATGGCATAATGAGCATGGTAGGGCGTTATACCACGAATTGGGGACCGATAGGGGCTGGCCTTGTGATTGCAACAATTCCAACGATAATATTGTATGTTTTCATGAGCGAACAAATACAACAAAGCCTTTCGGCAGGTGCTGTAAAAGGATAATGGAAGGAGAAACGAACAATGTTAAATAAACTATGCCCTTGTCCATATATACCATGCAAAGTGCGCGGAAATTGTCAAGCGTGTGCAACAAAAAATATGAAAGATAATGATATTATGAACTGCGCAGAACGTATTGCAATTAAGAAGTATGGGATGGTAAAACCCGTTACGCCTATCAACACAATCCGTTGCAGTGACTCTAGAGATGTGGCATACAAAACAGCTTTGAAAATAAAAGAATGCGTAGATAAAAAACCAAATGCATTGTTTTGTTTTCCGGCTGGAAGTACAGCGGTAGAGACGTATCAAATACTTAAAGAAATGTGTGATAAAGGAGAGGTGGATTTTTCAAAAGCAAAATTTGTAGCTTTAGACGAATGGTGGGGTCTTGGAGATAATCCAGAAAACTGTACTCACTTTATGAAAAGAAATTTCTACGAACCTTTAAAAATTAAGCCTGAACAAGTCATGTTTTTTGATGTTTTATCAGAGGATGCGAAAAGTGAATGTGAAAAAATAGATAAATTTATATTTGAAAATGGCAAGATTGATTTTCTGCTTTTAGGGATTGGAATGAATGGTCATATAGGATTAATTGAACCCAATACAACCTGGGATAGTTACACCTTAGTTGTAGAATTAGACGAAGTTACAAAGAGTGTTGGACAAAAGTATTTTTCAAGTGGCACCCCTTTGACACAAGGAATTACTATAGGCATGAAGCATGTTTTTGAAAGTCAAACAGTTGTTTTACAAGTTTTTGGAGAAAAAAAGGCAAGTATTTTAAAAAGAACTACAGAGTGTCAGCCAGACTTTGATGTGCCGGCCTCAGTTTTGAAATTATTACCCGATTCTTATATTATTGCTGATCAAAAGGCTTTGAGTTTGGTAAATGAAGAGCATATTAAACTTATTAATTTATGATAAACCAAAAAAAGGCGAGAGACTTAGAAAAAAGTCTCTCGTCCTTTTTAGATTTAAAATTAAAGTAGAAAAGGTATTTGATTCAAGTTGAGTAAGGAATATAATATAATCAATATATGAAGTTAATGACGATTTAAAATAAATTTTGTTATAAATTGCACATAAAAATTAAGCATTTTGAGAAGGGGTATATAAATGAAGCAAAATAAACATAAAACATGTGAAAATCTGTTACTTGAATTTAACTTTAAAAATATACGTGACCATTCAAGTCAAATACAGTTTGATTTAGGGGAGAATGATTCAAGAGATATTTACAATATCTCAGCTCCATTTACATGGGGCGGCGAAACACTTATAGCAGGACGGGTAGAAGCAAGAGACAGTGAGAATTCAGAGGTTATCTTCTTTATAGAAGATAATAAGAAGTGGAAACCAAGAAATGGCTACCCAGTACTTAACTTACAAGATCCTTTTGTTACTCAAATAGGAAAAGAGCTTGTAGTTGGTGGGGTGGAAATCTATGATGATCCTATAAAACCAGGGTATTTAGCTTATCGAACAGTCTTCCTAAAAGGAGAAAGTATTGATAAACTAGAACGCTTTGCCAAAGGCCCAGAGAAAATGAAAGATATTCGCTTGCTTCAATTAGAAGAAAACAAAATCTTAGTTTTTACAAGACCACAGGGCGAAATAGGTGGAAGAGGAACTATTGGGTATACAGTGATTAATAGTTTAGAAGAGTTAACGCAAGAAGCTATCCAAAAAGCTACACTTCTAGATAGACAGTTTATTAAAGAAGAATGGGGTGGAGCAAATGAACTCCACAAACTCAAAAATGGACTTGTTGGTGTACTTGCGCATATCGCAAGGTTTGATGAAGAGGGTAATAGACATTATTATTCAAGTGTTTTTGTATTTGATCCTGCAACAGGAGATTACACACCAATGCGATTAATTGCTATAAGAGATAACTTTGAAAAAGGTGCTTATAAGAGAAAAGATTTGATTGATGTTATCTTTAGTGGAGGGTTGGTGAGAGAGGAGAGTGGCAAAGCAATATTATACTGTGGTGTAAGTGATGCAGAGGCACATAGAATCACAATAGACGATCCATTTATAGAATATGAAAACAGCCGAATGATAAAATGACAGATATTCAAACTGCTTTAACAGAAAAAGCTATGGCACCATACTATGATTTATGCTTGAATAGGAGGCCTACATGATAAATGTAACAAGATGCAATCAAAATCCACTTTTAGTACCGGCAGATGTTAAACCAAGTAAAGAAAATTTTAAGGTTGATGGGGTATTTAACTGTGGCATAGCAAAGTACAAAGATGAAGTGATTTTAGTTTGTAGAATAGCTGAATCAGTATACAATGAAGATGAGAAAGTCATTAAAGTGCCCATTGTCATTCGTAAAAAGGGCATAGATGAAATAGAGGTAATAAGTATTAATAAGGATGAACATCCAGAATATAATTACTCGGATACAAGATCTATAGGGCTATTAGATGCAAAAGGACAAAGAAAAACAGTGTATCTTACTTCTTTATCACATATTCGCCTGGCAAGGTCAAAAGATGGTATCAACTTTACAATAGATGAAAAACCATTTATATTTCCAAATGCAGCAGAAGAAAGCTGGGGGATGGAAGATCCGAGAGTAACAGAGATTGATGGTACATATTATATCAATTATACTTCTGTTACAGCTAACGGTGCGGCAACATCTCTTATTAGTACAACGGATTTTATAAGTTATACAAGGCACGGTATTATTTTTGCACCTGAGAATAAAGATGTAACGATTTTTCCTGAAAAAATAGGAGAAAGATATGTGGCTTTTAATAGACCAGTACCTTGTGCTATTGGAAGTCCAGATATGTGGATTGCAGAATCACCAGACCTTGTTCATTGGGGTAAGCAAAAGCATTTCTACGGTGTGAGCGCAGATGAAAGCTGGGAAAATGGTAGAATTGGTGGTGGTGCTGTGCCGTTTAAAACAGAAAAAGGATGGATTAAAATTTATCATGCAGCAGACAAAACAGACCGCTATTGCTTAGGAGCATTTTTATTAGATGCTAAAGAACCAAACAAGGTGATTGCAAAAACCAATGTACCTATTTTAGAGCCTGATGCTATTTATGAAAAAGAAGGCTTCTTTGGCAATGTAGTGTTTACGTGTGGCTGCTTATTTGAAAAGGATACAGCTATTATTTACTACGGAGCAGCAGACGATAAAATTTGCAGGGTGGATATCAAAATAGAAGAGATCTATAAAGCACTAGGTGTTTAAGCTACATAAAAATGAAGCAAAGTAAGGTGAAGTTGTATGGAAAAAAGAGTAACAATGAAACACATAGCAAATCAACTTGGATTATCTATTAATGCGGTTTCATTAGCGCTAAATGACAGGGTAGGAGTAAGTGAAGAGACGAGAAGACAGGTTTTAAGATTAGCAGAGGAAATGGGTTATTTAAACAATTATTCAAAGTATGTAAGTACATACTCGAGTAAAAACATTTGTATTCTTCTTAAAACTATTTATTTTAGAGATATGCATTTCTATTCTAAAATTCTATTAGGAATAGAAGAAGAAGCCAAGAAAAATGGTTTTGATGTATTTGTTAATTTCTTTGAAGAAGATAAAGCTATTCCAAACTGTATAGAAAATCGAAGAGTTGCAGGGGTTGTGGTTGTCGGAAAAATAGATGATGATTATCTTTTGCAGCTTAAGAGCTATGAGGTACCTGTAGTATTAGTTGACCATACCTCTTTAGCAGAATCCACAGATAGTATATTAACAGATAATAAGCTTGGTGCTTTTAAAGCAACAAAGTACTTAATAGAAAAAGGGTATACAAAGATTGGCTTCTTGGGAGATCTAGATTATAGCCTCAGTGTGAAAGAGCGGTTCTTTGGTTATCAAGAGGCGCTCAAGATGTTGCCGGGTATACGTACGTATGAGGAAGTTGCGTACTATAGTAATCAATACTCCATATTAAATGATATAGAGAAATTCATTTTAGGTAATGATACGCAAAGTATTGTTGAGAGTTTAGGTAAGATTGTGAGCATGCCTCAGGTGTTTGTTTGTTCAAATGATAGTGCGGCCATTCAACTTAGTAATGCACTCAAGCTATTAGGTTATAATGTACCAGAAGACATAGGTGTAGTGGGCTTTGATGATATAGATCTGTGTCTTATGATTAGTCCTAAGCTGACAACTGTAAGAGTTAATAAAGAACGCATGGGCAGAAAAGCCATAGAAAAGCTTTTATGGAGATTAAGTCATAGAAAAGAGCCTATAGAAAATACTGTTATGGATGTAGAAATCGTAGAACGGGAATCTGTAAGATAATGGATAATGAGTTCCATCTCAATATTGACCTATTAATAGGGGCTGGTAATATCGCAACAGTTACCCTTGCAATCAATGGGCGCTGCCAAAAAGGCAGCGCCCATTAATGAGAAGATAAAGGGCATATACTATAAAAGTGAGGATACATTATAAACTAGACAATAAAGAACGTCAGCTAGCATCTGTTTTTATAATAAAGGCATATTCACACGCGTTATCATTCCAAGAACAGGTTATTCTAAAACCTCTTATAACAGCACCTTTTTCATAATCGGCACTATTAGAACTTAGGCTGGCAGCCCAATGCTGACCTATATCAAATGATACTTTGCCCTTTTTAATTTTAGGGGTTATTTCTAAGATTTCTCTGTAAGTATATTTGCTGTGACCATTTTCATTAAGTATATAATCCTGTATTTTTAGAGTATCAGGTGGATAATTTCCAAAGTCTATTACAGCTCTTTTACCTAGTTCAACGTAGGGCGGGGTGATATTTGAGCCCTCTTCTAAAATAACTATAAATGTATCCTGCCTATCATATATAGCACCATTCCATATGTTTTTACCTATAACATAATCAACTTCTTGATCATCAATAGTTATACTAATATTGGGTGGTTCATTAGGTGTTCTTGGAGATGAACATCCAGTTAAAGCAACGGCTAGAGATAATATTATTAAAATTAAAACTGCTTTTGTTTTCAATTTTCAGGCCTCCTTTATATAAACTTTTATTTGAATTATTCCATTATACTATGAGTTCGATGCATGGCGTAAGAATTTTTAGAAATATCTTTATTTTGAAAAGGCACTATTCATACACATTTATATACTATTCGAGCAATTTTCACACTACAGGCAAAAATGTATTGTAAAATGATAAGGGAACAAGGTGAGCTATAGAGTGCAGTAAAGTTAGGGGATGAATATTTTATGTTTACATGTGTCATATGTGAAGATGAAGAGGTGCAAAGAGATAAGATCAATAAGTATGTAAGGATGCTGCTTGGTGAAACACATATTGCTTATGAAATCTTAGAGTTTGAATCAGGAGAACAACTATTGAATATTTATCCGAGTCGGGTAGATATTATTTTTTTAGATATTAAGATGAAAAAGTTATCAGGTATGGATACAGCAAAAAAAATTAGAACTTTTGATACAGAAGCAGAAATTATTTTTATAACTGGACTAAGTCAATTTATGCAACAAGGCTATGAAGTAAATGCAAGGCGTTATTTAACAAAGCCTATCAAGTATGAAGTTTTTATGCAGCAAGTGAGGCCTTGCATTGAAGCTATTATAAATAGACAAGAAAAGTATATATGGGTGAGAAGCCTCCATTCGGCATATAGGGTAAGGGTAGATGCGATTCTATATGCTGAAACTTATGGTCGTCAAGTCAACATTTATACAACACATCAAGTATATCCGACTTATATGCAAATAAGTCTTATTGAAAAGGAATTAAAAGAAGAAAATTTTTTCAGATGTCAAAAGTCATGTTTAATTAATTTAAGCTATGTAGAAGGCATTACTAAAGATTCAGTATTCATAAAAGATAAAGAAATTCCAGTAAGTCGTTTAAAAATGCAAGCTTTAAAAAAAGAGTTGGCAAAGATAATAGGAGAATAGTAATGATAGAGACATCTTTTTTTTGGTCAGTGGTTTTTTTTATAACAACTTTAATTGAGTGGACATCGCTGAAGCTTCTTATGGATAGCAACAGTTTGGCAAAGGTTTCAAGAGAAAGATATTATCAGTTATTTAGCTTGATGATAGCAATAGGATTTCTTTTAAATGAATTCAATGTATTTCCAGCTCTAAAAGTTTTTGTGATAGTTTGTATGACCTGGAGCTTCTATAGAATAAGTTATAAGGTGTCTTGGGTCAAAAATAGTCTAGTTATAGCTGTTTTTTGGATGCTGTCTCTTGGAAGTGAAGCCATTATGATGGCACTTATAACAAGATTATATCGTTTAGAGAGCCATATGAGTTTATTAGAACCTAGTTATATAAAACTTCTATTTATTATATTAGTCAAAGGTTTACTCATAAGTATTATTTTAGTTTATAGAAAATTAAAGATATCTATAGACAATAACCAACGTGATGTTATTTACATATTACTGCCTTTAGCTGCTAATAGCCTAGTACTGCTTTTTATTTTTGGGTATGCACCACTGATGGATATTAATACACAGCACTATTATTCTATGATATTAAGTATTACATTACTTGTTATTTCAGCCAATGCATCACTCATTATAATCATAAGAAAGATGACTAAGGATTATCAGATTAAATTAGTTTATAAAAGTTATGAAGATAAAAAGGAAGCTGAGTACAGCTATTATATGCAACTAGAAAAGGAGCATGAAGAGGTTAGACAGCTTTATCATGATATGAATAATCATATCGCATGCATCAAAGGACTGGCACAACACCAAGAACAGCTAAAACAATATATACAAGCGCTTGAGGAAGAAATCCCTACTATTAAACAAATCTTTCAAACAGGCAATAAAGTAGTAGATACTCTGCTTAGACAAAAAAGCATTCTATGTGAGAAAGAGCATATTGATCTACAAGTTTCTTTAGACTTAACGAGATGCAGTTTTATAGCAGCTAAAGATTTATGCAGTATTTTTGCCAATGCCTTAGATAATGCCATAGAAGCTTGTCAAAATATAAAAACTGAAAATAAAATTAAATATATACATATAGAAAGTTCTAAGATCAAACGTTTTCTAGTCATTAAAATAAAAAATGCTAAAGAGCATCCCGTTAAGCTAAAAGATGGAAAGATTATGACCCATAAAAAAGATGAAGTGCTGCATGGAATAGGGCTAAAAAATATACGAAGATGTGTAGAAAAATACGAATCAGAATTAGTTCTTCAACATACAGAAAATGAATTTTATTTAAAAATAGTGATACCCTTAAACGCACCTGGTGACATCTTAGACAATAAAAACGACATCTTAAACAATAATTGTATAAAAGTGTAGAAAAAGATGCTAAGTTTGAGACAGAGGAGAGAAAACAAATGATAAAATACTGTTCACAGACGATGGCAAAAGCACTTGTCCGAAATGGGCTCATCGATGAAGAAAAAGAATACGGATTATATGCCTATGGGTTTGAGACATTTATAGCTTCATTAATAAATATAGGAGCTATTTTAGCTATTGGTTTTATATGTGATAGGCTTATACATACTTTATTATTCTTAATAACTTATAGCAGCATAAGGCAATTTTCAGGAGGATATCATGCCAAAAACCATATAGGGTGTTTTATGACTTTTATAGGGATCTATGGATCTACGTTGGCGATGATAAACTCTATAGATTTTATGAAGAGTAAGGTAATCTTGATTATCTTTTTGAGCCTAAGTATTTTTATTATCGGTCGATTCTCACCTCTAGAGCATTATAATAATCCTCTTAATAACATAGAGAAGATAAGATATAAGCACATAGCTAGGAGATTAAGTATAAGTTTGGGACTAATAGCACTAATAGGCTTATTTCATCCTTACTTATATGAGTACAGCTTATATATAATATTTTCTCTAGGATGGATAGCTATAATGCTTATGATGGGATACGAAAGGGGGAGAGGGAAATTAAAAGGTACGCTTTAAATTTCATGAAATATGCAGGCAAGTTAGCCATCTTAACAGTTTTTCTTAGTGCAAATACAGCCTGCAATTGGTTTGCTTATCAAGGGGAAGTGCCAAAAGAGTTAAATCAGTTTAAAAGAGTTAAGTAAATAAAATAGTAATAAGAAATAATCTAATAAAAAAGAGAGGTATTGCAGATGAAAAAATTAAGTAAGATCTTTAGTATCACTATGGTATCAATATTGTTATTATCTAGTTTTCAAACTAGCGTAATCGCTAAATCAACCCCAGAAGAAATCGAGTTAAAAGACTTGAGGAAACAGAGTAAAGTTATAGACATTAATTCATATGAAGATGAAATGAGAAGATCAAAATCGGCTAAAGAACAGCTTGAAACATCTAAGAAATATCAAAAGTATGCAGTTTCTACAGAAATAGTGTACCTTGATAAAGCAGGAAATATTTTAACTGATAATATTCAAGCAGCTTCAACTCCGGGATCTACTAGGATTAGTTCATATACGTATTATGGTGCTTCAACTACCTATGATACTAAATCATCTTCAACCTTATCAGGTTTTTCTCAACTTACACTAGATATAGGAATGTCATGGTCACATCCTGCTATTGGAGTACTTTATACAATGATAGGTAGGATAATCTCACAAGATGAATTTAATTCCTATACAGGTATTATTGCAAGAACATTATATGATTATAAGATTCAAGAAAAAATTGTAGAAGTTTATAAATTAGATACTATGACCTCACAGTATAAATGGGAGCCTATGGTTTTATCATCAATGAGGTCAACAGGGGCGCAATCTAATCTAGTATATTATTATAAGCAACAGAGACAAAATCCATCTAATCTAGATTTAGGAATTGTAAAATATGAAACTGGGAATTATTTTTATCAAGAAGATAGATTAATTAGTATTGCTAAAAGTGCAACTTATCCTATATCATATCCTTATACAACAGGAGCTACTACATCTTATAACAATGATTACATATTTAGATATTAAGTGGAGATTGACATGATTATTATTATTTTAATATTTTCATATCTTGAATATCTGGCAATAAGATTTATACTGCTTAAATATACTAAAATAGAATTAGACATCTTCCCAGATAGATACTATGATAATCCTAAAAAAACTTGGCTTGGAGCAGGAATTTTTATCGCCTCCTTTTTAATTACAGGATTAGTAGTGGGGATGATATTTGGAGTAGATAAATTAAATTTTTAAGATTAGTTAAAGGGGTTGTTGCACTAAAGTAGAGCACAGCCTCTTTTTCGTATGAGCACATTATTGTAGTTATCATACTATCTCTACAAAGGATAGTATGAATAAATTTAGGAGCAAATTATGAAAAAAACTATAGTTATAGTTACAGGTACAATAGTTCTTTTAGCAGCTGTGATAGGTATCTTTAATTTCAATAATATAGATTTAAAATTTACTATATTAAACAACAAACAATGGGATAAAAACCTATTATTAGATTTAGTTTATAGTGCATCACATAAACGAGAAGTTTATAGTTATACTTTTTCAGAGGATGCTATAAAAACTAGTGAAAAACAATACTTTCCTGCCATTAATGGTTACTTACCTAAAGAGATTTTTGAGGAATTTGGATATACAGAGGAAGAAATTCAAAATTATGGACAAGTTGCATTGTATTGCAAAGAATTAAAATATAAAATCTTAGTTTTAGATGGTTGGCGAGCTGTAGAGGATAATATATATTAAAACGTAGAAAAGCCATAGCATAGAGGAATGATCTCGTGTGCTGTGGCCTTTCTTATTTATTTTAGACCTGCCTAATTGTCTCGAGATAGTTATACAAGGTAAACTTCGAAATATTAAGGAAGTCACACACTCTGTCTCCTGACTTAGTAATAAGAAAAGCCCCTTTGCTATCTAAGAACTTAATAATTTCAATTTTCTCTTCCTTGCTAAGCTGAGCCAAAGGTTTGTCAAACATATTTTCACACTGTATAAGGAGATTATCCATAAGCTGATTCACATCTGTAGTAAAGAGTTCACTAGAAGATGGGGTAGGACAAGAATAGTTGTTAAATTGTTTAAGAAACTCTTCGCACTTTAAAGAATCAGTTATATCCATATTAATACAAACAGAGCCAATATTATTACCTTCGTCATCTTTAAGAAACATAGAGGAACCTCTAATAATCTTACCATTTCGTGTATGAATAACCTTATTATAAATATGGGTATCGCTGATCGTATTACTCATCACCTCAAGTCCCCAGTTGCCTCCGCAGTCGCCGACTTTCCTGCCTGTCACATGACCATTTCTTATATCTGCAATCGTATGTTCATACTCTTTGGTATTATCATGTAAAACAATTTCACAGTTGCTGCCAAGATGATTTTCGAGTAGATCTAATAGATTGGTGAATAGTTCTAAATTATCATAAATAGTTTTCATATGTATCTCCTTTTGTATAAGTTAAAAGCTAGATGGTTATAGTATATCAAAAAACTATCAATAAAAGATAGAGTGATAAAAAAGATTTATAAAAAACCAAAAATATTTTCAGTAGTAAACTGCTATAATGTATGGTATAACATACGTTATGAAAAAGAATTATAAAAAACAGGGTTAAATATAAAAAAAAAGCATAAAAAAGCTATACATCTAAAAAAAAATGATATATAATATAAAAATAAGTAAGAAATATAAGTAAGAAATATAAGTTCCTTAAAACAAGGAAAAATAGAAAATAAGGAAGTAGGAAGTAAGAAGCAAGAAATAAGAAACTATAATATAGGAGGTACAAATATGCAGCAGATCTTAAGTAAATTAGAAGCATTTGGAATTGTTCCGGTTATTAAAATTGACAGGGTAGAAGATGCATTGCCGCTTGCAAAGGCTTTATGTGAGGGCGGTCTTCCGGTAGCAGAGATTACTTTTAGAACGGCATGTGCTAAAGAAGCTATTAAAATCATTACCACTCATCTGCCAGAAATGTTAGTTGGAGCAGGTACTGTACTTACAACTGAACAAGTGGACCAAGCAGTAGAGGCGGGAGCCAGCTTTATAGTAAGTCCTGGACTTAATCCTAAAGTGGTTAAATACTGCGTGGATAAAGGCATACCTATTACACCAGGATGTACCAATCCTTCTGATATAGAACAAGCTATTGAACTTGGATTAGAACTTGTTAAGTTCTTTCCAGCGGAAGCTGCGGGTGGGATTAAAATGATTAAGGCGATGGCAGCACCTTATACAACTATGAAGTTTATGCCTACTGGAGGTGTAAGTGCTAAAAATCTTAATGAGTACTTATCCTTTGATAAAGTCATCGCATGTGGCGGAAGCTGGATGGTAGATGCAAGCCTTATTAACAGTGGACAATTTGATAAAATTACAGAACTCACACGTGAAGCGGTATCACAAATGCTAGGCTTTGAACTTGCTCATATAGGCATTAATGCAACATCAGCAGATCAGGCAAAAACAGTAGCAGATGATATCGCAAGTTTATTTAATCAGCCTGTTAAAGATGGCAATAGTTCACTCT
Source organism: uncultured Clostridia bacterium (assembly GCA_937921505.1). Taxonomy (GTDB): domain Bacteria; phylum Bacillota; class Clostridia; order Lachnospirales; family Cellulosilyticaceae; genus FMMP01. Next base: position 142,662 of record CAKZUB010000010.1, read on the forward strand.
TTGTAGGTGCTGGAGTTGAGGTGCTTAAGGCTCCTTATTTAGGTGCAAATGGGCATGTAGCCTATAAAACAAATTACTTAAATAGAGCTATCAACTATTTAAAAGCTAGAAACGTAGAGTTTGATGAAGACTCAGCTAAGTATGATGATAAAGGTAATATGGTTGCCATTTATATAAAAGGTGATAAAGGTGGTTTTGCATTCCACTTACTACAAAAAAAATAGGAGGCTAAGTGATGAGTAAAATAGTAACTTTCGGAGAAATAATGTTAAGACTTGTACCAAAAGGCTATTTGAGATTTACTCAAGTAGATAACTTTGAAGCAACTTATGGTGGCGGCGAAGCAAACGTTGCTGTATCACTTTCAAACTTTGGGTTAGATGCTAGATTTGTAACTAAACTTCCAAAACACGATATAGGGCAAGCAGCAGTCAATGACCTTCGTAGATATGGTGTAGACACATCTAAAATCACTAGAGGCGGAGAAAGAGTAGGAATCTACTTTTTAGAAAAAGGAGCTTCTCAAAGAGCTTCATCTGTTATTTATGATAGAGCACATTCAGCTATTTCAGAGGCAACACCAGCTGATTTTAACTGGGATGAAATTTTTGAAGATGCAACATGGTTCCATTTTACAGGTATCACACCAGCTCTTGGAGATAATGTAACAGCAATCTGTCTTGAAGCGTGTAAGGCAGCTCAGGCTAAAGGGATTACAGTAAGTTGTGATCTTAATTATAGAAAAAAATTATGGACAACCGAAAAGGCTGGTCAAGTGATGGCAACTCTTATGGCATACGTGGATGTATGTATTGCCAATGAAGAAGATGCAGAAAAAGTATTTGGTATCAAAGCCGAGGGTACCGACGTCACAGGAGGCGCACTTAGCCATGAAGGTTATAAAGATGTAGCTAAAAAACTTGCAGATAAATTTGGCTTTAAACATGTAGGCATTACTTTAAGAGGATCAATATCAGCCAGCGACAATAAGTGGGCGGCGATGTTGTATGATGGCAGTGAATATTATTTCTCTAAAGAATATCTTGTGCATATTGTAGACCGTGTTGGCGGAGGAGACTCTTTTGCCGCAGGACTTATCTATAGTTTATCAAATAACTATAAAGCACAAGAGGCTATTGAATTTGCAGTAGCAGCGTCATGTCTAAAACATTCTATCGAAGGCGACTACAACCGCGTATCAGTTGAGGAAGTACATGCTCTTGCTGGTGGCGACGGTTCTGGACGCGTACAAAGATAAGTAATTAGCTAAACCCATAAATTTTAAGCAATATACCCCCCTAATTAATACTAAAAAACGATTAAAGACCCTATTCTTTAGTCGTTTTTTTAGTATCTAAAAATAATCATTAATAGTTATAATGTGAGTCTGTAAGAAGGAACACTAGATACTGTCACAAACTTTAAAAGATCAGCAGCTGGAGACCCTAATGTATCGTAGAAATCCGTGTATACGTATCATAAAACTATATTTTAAAAAATAATAAGATTTTTGAGTTGACTTAGACATAAAATAAAGAATATAATAATCTATAAATAATAATTATCTAAAGATAATTAATACTTTAGAATAATTAATGGTGCTTGAGAGAAAAACATGTCTTTTAAGGAGAGAGATGGCTTATAGGTGAAGTAGGTTGTTAGATCAATATAGACTGGAATAGGAGGAGCTATTAAATGAATACTTTAAAAACAGTTGAATTAGACAAGGGGATTTATTGGGTAGGAGGGAATGATCAGAATGGCAGTTTGCACTGCAATCCTTATTTACTAGTGGATGGGGATGAGGGTGTTCTTTTTGATCCGGGGTCTGTTTTAGACTTTGAATATGTATATCAAAATGTTACAAGCATTATTCCTTTAGAAAAGATTAAATACATCGTGCTCCATCATCAGGACCCAGATTTTTGTTCGAGTGTCCCTTTATTTGAACAAAAAGGGGGCGTTTTTAAAATTGTAACTCACTGGAGAACTCAAACACTGGTAAAGTATTATGGCATAAAATCTCAGTATTATAGTGTTGATCAGAATAAATTTAGCCTCACACTGCAATCAGGCAGAAAGCTTGATTTTATACAAACACCCTATCTCCACTTTGCAGGAGCTATTACAACTTATGATACAGTTTCAAAAATATTATTTTCCAGTGACCTCTTTGGTGCGCTGTCTCAAGAATGGAGTCTTTTTGCCCAAGATGATTACATTGAAAAAATGAAGGTTTTTCATGAACATTATATGCCGTCCAATGATATTTTAAGGCCCGTAATGGAAGTGTTCTTGGGGATGGATATTGATATTATTGCGCCGCAGCACGGTTCTATTATTACATCAGATATAGGCAGATATATCCGAGAACTGAGGGACCTTGAATGCGGCGCATTTTTAACACCTATAAAGAAGGAACTCTCAAGAGCTGGGGGCTATCTGCATCCCTGCAGTGCTATCTTACAGCGCTATCAAGCGATTTTTAAAAAACAAGAAGTCTTGAGTGTTATAAGGGATTTAGAGATAACAATAGACAAGGAGACACTTGATATCTCTGATTATAACTACACAGGAGAGGTACTTTGGAATCTTATATTCGAGAAGTTTTTAGCAATAAAGGGCATTGAATCGCTTATAATTATTGAACCTTTAGTCATTAAACTTTCAAAGGAATTTGATATTCCCATGCCTTTGGTATTTGAAACCAGTATCAAAAAGACATACACACTTACTAAAGAGAATGTACAGCTTAAACGAGCTAATGAGCGTCTTGACCTAGGTATTAGAGAAACACAGGAGAGATTGTTCAGGTGCCTTATAACGGGATTATATAATTATGAGTTTTTTAAAAATTATTTAATAACAGAGCTTAATAAGACTGAAGAAGGGCTAAATCCGGCAATTATTATTATTAATCTTGATAATATGGAGAAAATCAGATTTTCATATGGAGATAGTGAAGTTGAAGAAGTGCTTAAGAACACTGTATATATCATTAATGACCTTAAGCAAGAAAACACGGTGCTATTTAGGCTTCAAGGCGCAGCTTTTGCATGGTATTTACCGCATACATCTAAGGAAAATGCAGCCCAGAATGCAGAGAAGATAAGAAATGCAGTAGCAGCTTCTGAGAAGTATATTGAAAAGATTACAATATCTTTGGGCGTTGTAAGTCTGGAGGAAGTTAAGAATCATGAGAATTTTACTAAGAGGCCTTTTGAAATGATCTATGAGCTTGCTATGTGGCGCGTGAGACTTGCTAGAAATAGAGGTATGAACATGGTATGCAGTAATTCTGATGTAGGAGACTACAAAGAAAGTGTAGGCAAAGTGTTGGTAGCAGATACGGATGATGTAAATGTGGACGTCATTACAACTTTTCTTGGGAATATGAAATATGAAGTGCTGACCGCAAAAGATGGTGAATCCGCATTGAAGATAGCAGAAAGAGAAGTGCCAGATATCATTATAACAGAAATAATGCTTCCAAAAATGGATGCATTCCTAATACGTGAAAAATTGATGATGGACTCCCATACTAAAAACATACCATTTATAATTGCTTCACACCTTAAAAACGAGGACACCGTTAAAAGAGCAGTGAGCCTTGGGATAGAATATTATTTAAAAAAACCGTTCATGCTTTCTGAACTATTGGGGATTATTAAACAGAAAGTTAAAGGGGGAGGGTACCAATGAGTTTAAGTTTTGAGATATGCTTAGTCATAGTAGTATTATTGTTATATACCGATAGTATAATAGTGCTTAAACTTTTGGCCAACAGATTAAAAAAATTTGGCAGGAAGGAAAATCTTATTAAACAGAAGAAAAGACTTATTAATGTATTTTCAGGAGAGAGGAAACGAGGGCAGACCAAGCATTTTATAGAGAGTTATAGACAAATGAAACACTCGATTATTTTGGACCAAAAACAGAAAGAATCTGTTGAAAGCATTCTAGATATCAATAAACATGAGCAAAAAAATATTAGAAGGTTATCCTCGATTTTTGCACTTAGAAGAATAGAGGCAGCTGCTGAGTTAAGTCTGATTGCCTCAGATAAGGCAAGAGAAGCGCTTGAAAAAGCAATAACCAAGCAAAAGTCTTACCCTGTTAAACTCTATATGGCGAGTGCACTCTCAGATATAGGGGATGAAAAGTCGATTCCAGTGCTTGTTGCAACCTTGATAAATGCACATCGTTGGTATAGAGACAGGGTTAATATGATGATCATAGATTTTGGAGAAGCGTTTCATGCCTATTTGCCTGAAATCATACACCGCAATGAAGCGGAAATAAAAGAATTGATCGTTGACTTTGCTGCACAGTCTTATACAACTACCCTAAAAGATTATTTAATTAAGCTGATGGATGAAAATGAAATAGCAGCAAATAGAGAAAAGTATAATACTATGGATAAGCTTGTAAGATGCTGTGGCAACTGTACCTTCGGCAGAATATCTGATAAAGCGGGCAATAGGATTTGTACATACAAAGGGGCTGTCAGTCCTTATTATAAATGCTGGCGTTTTAAACGGCTGCCAGTTAGTATTGAAGGCAGAATAAGCCGGCAAAATCTCGTTTATAAGGCAGCTGAAACAGCAGCTAAACTTTATCCCAAAGTGCTTATGGAGGAAAAGTATTTAAAGAGTCAGGACTCCAGAATAAGAGAGATTGCGGTAAAGGCCTTATCCAGGTTTGACGTAGATGAAAGCTTAGGCAGACTAGCTACTTATCTTTATAATGAAGAAACATCAAGAGCAGCTATAAATGGAATCTCAGAGGTTCTTGATAAGAGGCCAGAGCTTATTAATAAGATTGCAGCGTTTTTTAATGAAGAAAAGGATAGCAAAGTAAAAGAATGCCTTGCTGAGATTCTTTCGAGAAAAGTCGAATACTTCATTATGAAGTTAGTATCTAAAGATAATGATATTGCAGTTGATATCATAGAACAGGTGCTATTAGCAGGAAAAGCAAGTAATGTCATAGATTTTCTTAATAAAAATAAGAATATTGATATAGAAAATGAATTAGTTGTAATAATAAAGGCGGTTTTATCGAAAGATACATCTTTAGAAATGCAGTTAACAGGATATTTAAATGATACGATGCTAAAAAAATGCGGGCTTATTGAATGCGAAGAGAATGAAACGCCTAAGTCAGAAACAAGAAATAAAAGTCTTATTCAAGTCCTTTCTTCAGTCATTCTTGTCACACTATTAATTTTCCCAATTATTTATATATTGAGATACTTTCCGCAGCTATTTAATACCCCTCTAATAAAACAATTTAAAACTTATGTTATAGACTTCAATTATTATTTGGTTTTTTATTCTGTTGCAATTAATTTGATCTATGGTATGCTTCTAATACTTTCTTTTATAAATGTAAGAAGACAGTCTAGATTATGGCGTTTAAAGGGAATTACGATGCTCTTTAAAAAAAGAATGCTGCCATCTATATCTATTATTGCACCAGCCCATAATGAGGAAAAAACTATTATTCAAAGTGCTCATTCGTTACTCAACTTAATCTATCCGGATTATGAACTTATTATTGTGAATGATGGATCTGATGATAAAACATTAGAAATTCTAATCAAGCACTTTGACCTAAAAAGAGTAGATTATACCTTTGAAAATAAGCTTAAGACAAGACCTATTCAAGCTGTTTATCTCAATCCATCCATGCCTAAATTAATTGTAGTAGATAAGAAAAATGGTGGAAAAGCAGATTCTTTGAACGCAGGGATTAATATCTCAAGCAGAGAATATTTCTGTGGTATAGATGCAGATTCTCTTTTAGAGGCAGATGCACTTCTCAAACTGGCTTCAATGGAACTTGATGCAGGAGTCGAAACACCTGCACTTGGGGGTAATATCTTTCCTGCTAATGGTTGTGTTATTGATCAAGGAACTATTACTGATACCCGTGTTCCCAAAAATATATTGGCAAGATTTCAGACTATTGAGTATATGCGTGCATTTATGTCAGGCAGACTGGGGTGGGCGTATTCGAATAGCTTACTCATTATATCAGGTGCTTTTGGACTTTTCAGAAAAGAACGTGTTATCAGTGTAGGCGGCTATCTTACTAGCAGCGGCCAGTATGAAAAAGATACAGTGGGTGAGGATATGGAACTGGTGGTTCGCATTGGCAGAATGATGCGTGAAAAAGGTCTCCGTTACAAAATAGATTATGCATACAATGCCAATTGCTGGACAGAGGTACCAGAAGATTTAAAAAGTCTAAAGAAACAACGCTACCGTTGGCATAGAGGACTTTTGGATATACTGACTTTTCACAAAAAAATGATCTTTAATCCAGCCTATGGAAGAACAGGATGTATTGCGATGCCTTATTTCTTCATTTTTGAAATGGTAGGCCCATTAATAGAGACACAGGGCTACTGCATGGTTATTGTTGCATTAATTTTAGGTCTTTTGAATGTAGAACTTGCGTTATTACTTTTTATATCAACAGTTTTAATGGGCGTATTAATCTCACTCTTCTCGCTCCTCATTGCTGAGAAGGATATGAAATATTTTAGGCTAAAAGATATTGGGATACTCATCTTTTATTCTATACTTGAAAACTTCGGCCCAAGACAGCTCTTTAGCTTTTGGCGCGTAAAGGCAACTTTAAGAATGTTGACAAAAATAGAAGGATGGGATAAAGCCAAGAGGAAAGGCTTTACATCTTCCGATACCGTAGTAGAGGGGTGATAGCATGAAAAGAAAAGTAATGTTGATAGGTATTTATTCTTTAATTACAATCTTTACCGCATTGTTGGGGTTTGTATTACTAAGTCCCATCTCAAAGTGGCATGATTTACCCACTACTTCACTCAATGTATGGATTGTTGACAAGACTGTACCTATTCCAGACTATCGTGAGCACAAAGGACTTATGTGGGTGCTAAATCATAATAAAGTGATCTATTCAAAGACAGAAAGCTACTTTCAGTATGACAAAGACTATTTTGGATTTTTCCCTATAAGCAAAGATGTTTATGATGTACGAGAAATACCAGAAGGTAAAGAAAATCCAGACCTTATATACTTAACAGATACTTATGGTGTTTATACGGATGATTATTTGGTGCCTAATGTAAAAGGCGTTCGTTCAGATCTTATTTATGGAGGACTTACAAGTAAAGAACTCGTTGCAATCAAAAATAATATCGGCCGTTCTAATACCTTGATAGGAGAATTTAATATTGCTTCCGCACCTACCAACGCAGAAAATCGAAAAGAGTTAAGTTTGCTTTTTGGTACCCAGTGGAGAGGATGGAAAGGCAGGTATTTTAAAGAACTGTCCCGTGATATTGAAGTGCCAGTTTGGGTAGTAGATAACTATGAAAAACAGTACCAAAAACAGTGGCATTTTAAAGGTGATGGCTATGTACTAGTCTCCGACTCAGATGAAATAGCTGTACTAGAAGGAAAGACTCATGTTGGGAAGACAGGTCTTACAATAAAATTTGAGGAGGCCTATAAGCTAGAGTTTGATATAAAAGAAGCTATTCCTTATCACTACTGGTTTGAATTTGTAAGTCGTAATGAAGATAGTGAAACGCTAGCCAATTATACTCTGGATTTGACAGAAGAAGGCAAAGCGGTTATGGAAAAGTTCCAGCTTCCGCTTACTTTTCCAGCAGTCATTCGTAAAATAAATACTGAATATACTTCCTACTATTTTGCGGGAGATTATGCAGATTTACAAGACATATATAGCACTTGGAAGTATCAGGGGTTTGATAAGCTTAAAAAAGTGACAACTTCACTTAATAAGGGAGCGCCTGACTACTTTTATTGGAACTGCTATGTTCCGATGATGAATAAAATTATCAGTGATGTAAAGGCTAGGAAAGATCAGAATAATAGTATGGAAACAGAGGGACTTTCATATATTGCAAAAACACAAGGGAAAGACTTTTATATTCATACAAACGGTACGTGGGAAAAGAAATTTTTAAAGGGAGTTAATATTGGGGCTGCAAAGCCAGGCGCTTTTCCTGGAGAACTTGCTATTACAAAAGACGAATACTTGCGCTGGTTCAAATATATTAGTGAGATGAATGCAGAAGTGATCAGAGTCTACACAACACTCAAGCCTGATTTCTATGATGCGCTGTATCTTTATAATAAAACGGCTAAGAAACCTTTGTATTTAATACAAGGGGTGTGGGTAAAAGAAGAGGATATAGAGCTGTTGAAGGACGCCTATGCAGATCATGAAAAAATAAAAAATGAGTTTATTAAAGATGCAAAAGATTTAACAGATATTATACATGGAAATGCCACCCTTCCTGAGAAAAAGGGATTTGCAAGCGGGACCTATACTAGTGATATTTCTAAATATGTAATCGGATGGATCTTAGGTATTGAATGGGATCCTGAATTTGTAGAAAACACTAACAACAGTCATTCAGATAAAAAAAGTTATCAAGGTGAATACTTATTTACGGATGGGGCATCTCCTTTTGAAGTCTTCTTATGTGAAGTAGGTGACAAAGTACTCACCTATGAAGCCAAAAAGTATAATATGGTAAGGCCTTTAAGTTACGCTAACTGGCCAACGACGGATATGCTTAAGCATCCCAATGAACCTCTAGAGAATGAAGACCGTGCAGAAGTGAATATAGAGCATATAAAACCCCAGGAAACTTTAAAAACAGGGGTATTTGCATCGTATCATATCTATCCGTATTACCCTGATTTTATGAATTATCAAAGAGAATATGTAAGCTTTAAAGATGATTCAGGTAAAGTAAATACCTATAAAGCGTATCTTAGAGATTTAATGCGTCAGCACACCATCCCTGTTATGGTCGCTGAGTTTGGTGTACCAGCCTCAAGAGGTATGGCACACATCAATAGCCATATGGGTTATAACCAAGGGAAGCTTAATGAGGCTGAACAGGGACGAATTGTTGGGAAGCTGTTACAAGATATTTATGATGAGGGCTATTGTGGCGGTTTAGTATTTGCATGGCAAGATGAATGGTTCAAAAGAACGTGGAATACTATGGACCTTGACCTCCCTGATTCAAGACCTTATTGGTCAAACCCTCAAACTAATGAACAGCAATTTGGACTTCTAGCCTTTGACCCAGGAACAGAAGAAAGTATTTGTTATGTTGATGGGGATATAGATGAGTGGCGAAATGAGAAACCTGTTTACGAAGATAATCACATCAAGCTATTTGTTAAGTCTGATGAGAAGTATATCTACTTAATGGCAGATGCAAAAGATTTTGATTTTGGCAAAGATAAGCTTGTCATTCCCATTGATACCATAGAAGGTCAAGGCAATGAGACAGATAAGCTTAATAATCTGAAATTTACAAGAGCCGTAGATTTTATACTAATGATTGATGGTATAGAAAACTCTCGTATTCAGGTGGATACTTATTATGATTCTTTCCACTATATGTATCCTAAACAGTTCGGGGTAGAAATGCCGGATATACTTTTTGAAAATAAGGCAAGCGGCTTATTTACGCCGCAGTATCTCTGTCTTTCTAAAGGATTTGTACTGCCTCAAGATGAAGAAATAGTTCCTTTTTCCAAGTATGAAACGGGATTATTAACTTATGGTAATGCACACCCTAAAAAGGAGAACTACAATTCTCTTTCAGACTATTATGTAAAAGATGGGAAAATAGAAATAAGAATACCATGGCAGCTGCTAAATGTTATGGATCCTAGTACAAAATCAATTATAGGAGACTTGTATAAAAATAAGGGAATAAAAGCAGAGAAAACAGAAGGATTTTATTTTGGCGCAGCAATCATAAGACAAAATAAGCCCATAGACAAAATAGGAATGAGTTTTTATTCTTGGGAACCATGGACTGAACCCACTTTCCATGAACGTTTAAAGCCCTCTTATTATAGCTTGAAAAATGCTTTTGAAAAGATTAAGTAATTTTTAGTGCTAGGGTAGTCTAAGATAGAACATAAAGAGTAGTTATGATAATGAATAAGTCATTAAAAGGCTAGAAAAAACACCATAACAAGTGATAAGATATATCTATAGTATAAGCATACAAAAGAGGGGGAACGCAGTGAAGGTATATTTATTATATTATTTGATACTTATTAATATTATCGGATTATGGAGTATGGGGGAAGATAAAAAAAGAGCTATTAGAAAACACTATAGATTATCAGAACGCACACTTTTTGGGATAGCATGGGCAGGGGGAAGTATAGGAAGTTTGGTCGGAATGTATACTTTCAGACACAAAACAAAGCATTGGACTTTTAAACTCGGTATTCCTCTAATACTTATTGTTCAAATTTTAATATTTTCTATTATTTTAAAGCCGTATCTTTTTTTATAAGATACGGCTAATTTATCGTCATCAAGAGATGTGATTATAACTCTCATTAAAGTATGTTGTAAGCGAAGCATATTGATCTGAGATATTTTCATATTGCGTAAAAATATCTTTACAGTTTAAATAGAGCTGATCCAGAATCTCATCAAAATGAAATACGATAACGCTCACAATCTGCACATCTATCTTACCGTGGTAGGCTAGATCATTTAAGATATTGATAATGCGTTCTTTAGGAAAAGGTTCTTTGTAACTGCGTTTGCCAAGAAGTGCACTTAAGATATCGGTAACCATAACAATTCTAGCAGGAAAAGATAAATCATCACCACAGAGTCCAAAAGGATAACCAGAGCCATCTAATTTTTCATGATGGTAAGAAGCGATATCAATTATTTCTTTAAAACCAAGATCCTTTAGAATGTGATAAGTTACAACTACATGGTTTTTCATGATTTTCATTTCTTCATATGTGAGTTTACCTGGCTTTTCAAGAATAGAAACGGGGGTAGAGATTTTACCAATATCATGCATAAGCGCGCCAATTACAACGTTCTTGGTAGTGGCAGCGTCTACCGCTAGTCGCGCACAAAGTAGCTTGCTAAGTTGGGTGACTGTAATAGTATGATAGACGGTATGTTCGCTTCTAAAATCAATGGAGTATGCAAGCATACGTAAATAAGATAATACTTCTTCATATGTAAGTATTTGAGTTTCAAAGAAGGCACATAGCTCTTCAGTATAACTATCACTCAGAATTTTTTTAGTAATACTATAAATTTTATCTGCTTTAGCAAATAGGTCGATATCATCTTTAGAAAATTTAATATTAGCAAGTTTATAAAGATATTCAAAGTCAATTTCTTGATTATTTGTGAGCATAATAGTAATACGGTCAGCAAGATGGAGTAGCATAGCTTCATCTAAATAATCAGAGGAGACTGTATCTTTATAAATGTAATCTAAATGGTGATATAAGATCATATCAGATTTTTCCGCGAGCGGAGAAAAGTATTTAATAAATAAAGAACCATAAATGCAATGATTATGAGGAGAAACCATCTCGAATTTTAATAGTTCATTAAGTTCTTCAGTCTTATAAGCACCAATATCATGAAAGACAGCAAGAGAGCATATTTCCAATATTTGTTTTTGACTATAGCCGCCCTTACATTCAAGCAGCTTCCAAAGGATGTAAGCGACTTGATTACCATGACCTAAAAGTCTCATATCTATTGTATTAAATGAGTCTTGTATAATTTTTAAAATGTGTTTTAAAGTAATGCACTGCATAAGTTAATCCTCTAATCTATGAGTTATACTCACTAAAATAGTAAATGAGAAATATGTTGTACTTATATTATATCATTATGGTACCTTTTGTAAATTACTTAATTGACTTAATTGGTGACTTAATTGGGGACGGTTCTCCAAACTTGGGGTTCAGTTAAGTTTAGGCTAATTGGGGACGGTTCTCCAAACTTGAGGTTTGGTTAAGTTTGTAAATAGAAAAATTTATAGAATATGCATACAAAAACTAAAGATGCTAATAATAACTTTAAAAGAGGTGATTATAATGGATAATAAAAATGATATAGTAGACAAATACCAAGATAAAATGGAAGATTTTACTCACAAAGTAAAATCTAACGCAGAAGTTTTAGGAGCTAAGACGCTAAGTCAAGTGGAAGATCTTGGCCATAAAGCTATTGCAGGAAGTGAAAATATCAGCAGCAGAGCTGCAGAAGGCATTCATAACCTTAAACAAAGTGCTGAGAGATTAGCAGATAGAACGATAGATGGCGTTCAGAATTTACAAGATAAAATGAAACGCAAATAGTAGATAGGTACAATAGGCAAAAATATATGAAAAAGAAGAATTAAATAACAAGAATTAAGTAACAAGAATTGAATAACAAGGAAAGAAAACATAAAGCTATAATCAAAGAGTCAGCTAGCTGTAACGACCTCTTTGATTATAGCTTTATTATTTTTTATAAACTCATAGTTTCATCTAAACCAAGCATAATATTCATATTTTGAACAGCAGCTCCAGAAGCACCTTTGCCTAAATTATCAAGACGAGTCATAATCATAACCTGATCATTATTACCAAACACAAATATTTCAGCTCTATTTGTATCATTACAAGCCATGGGGTTAAAGAAAGGTTCGTCATTACATAAAGTAGGGTTAAAGTCCATTACTTTAACAAAGTTTTGATCAGCATAATAATGGGCTAGATAGGCATGTATATCTAGAGGTGTTACAGTCTTACCTAATAATCTCGTATGAAATTGAAGTGAAACTGCGAGACCTTTATAATAATCAGCAATAATGGGTGAAAAGATTGGGTCATATTCAAGGCCTGTTTTTTGTTTCATTTCAGGAATATGCTTGTGAGTTAGTCCGAGTCCATAGTGACGAGGACTTTTGTGATAAGGATATAAAGTATCACGGTCTTCGTGGTTATATTCAGCAATCATAGGTTTGCCGGCACCGCTATAGCCTGATATACCATGACAGGTAACAGGATAATCTGTAGGAATAATACCACACTTAACTAAAGGATAAACTGGTAATATAAAAGCACTTGCATAGCAGCCAGGTACAGATGTGCGGTTTGAACAGGCTATTTGCTCTCTAGCTTCTGTACTAAGCTCTGGAATACCATAAGTCCAATCGGGATGTGTGCGATGAGCAGTGCTTGCATCAATTATTTTAGTGTGAACATTAGTAGGGTCAATCATAGAAACAGCTTCACGAGAAGCATCATCAGGCAAACATAAAAAGACAATATCAGCAGAGTTAATCATTTCTTTGCGTGCTGCATAGTCCTTACGGTTAGCTTCATCAATAGTAAAGATATTAACGTAGGGGTGACTCACTAATCTTTCATTTATTTTAAGACCGGTAGTGCCAGCTTGACCATCTACATAAACATTGAATTGTTTAGTTATCATAGAATGAACTCCTTTGAATAAAAATTAATAATATATTATAATTATACATTTTACCATTAAAATAGAATTAGTCAAGATGGGGACAGTCAAGATGGGGACGGTTCTCCAAACTTGGGGTCTATGAACGCATCAGTAGTTCGTCGATGCTATCTTTAGTAGCAAGCCAAGGTGAAAAAGCAGTTGCGCTGCCAGCAGCTACACCAAATCTAAGAGCTTGTTTTAAATCTTTTGTTTTCAAATAACCAGCAATAAATCCTGCTATCATAGAGTCACCAGACCCTACGGCATTAACAACAGTCCCCTTTAAGACAGGTGCATTAATGATATCACCATTAGAAGTAAGTAAAATAGCACCATTTTCGCCCAAAGAAATAAGAACATTTTGTGCACCCATTTCTTGCAGTTTTTTTCCGTAAATAACAATATCATCTTCATTTTTTAGTTCAACACCAAAAGTTTCAGCGAGTTCAAAACGGTTAGGTTTAATAAGAAAAGGTTTATATTTAAGAGCAGCTAAAAGAAGGTCTTTAGTAGCATCAACTATTAAATTTATTTTTTTATCTGATAAATTTTTTGTGATTTTCTTATAAATATCATCCGGTACACCACAAGGAATACTCCCTGCAAGTACTAGAAAATCATCATCTTGTAAAGGTTCAAGTTTTTCATTAAGTTCGCGAAGATCTTGAGGTGTAATTTTTGGGCCTATTCCATTGATGTCAGTCTCATGGGTAGTGCTTTTTTCAGCAAGTTTTACATTAATTCTAGAATTACCGCTATCTAGTGTAATAAAATCACTTACTACACCATATTGACGGACTAAACGTTCTATTTCATGGCCAGTAAAACCAGCAATAAAACCTAAGGCTTTATTTGGGATGTTAAGATTATTTAGCACGACGGAAACATTAATACCCTTGCCACCTGGATATACTTCTTCTTTAGTACTTCTATTCATTGTATTTAAATTAACATTATCAAGATGCATAATATAATCTAAAGATGGATTAATTGTAACTGTATAAATCATTTTTTTACCTCCCAATACACATTTAATATCTGATTATAATTCCCATTATATAAAATAATATAGACTTATGCAAAATAAAAAAGTTTTAAATGAAGTTTTTTTGCGTTATACTTGAATATAGATATTGACTTTTATAGAAAATAATAATAAAATTGATACTGGAAACGGTACCGAAAAGGGTACCGATATAAAAAATGAATCATGAAGAGGGTGGTTTTGATGAGTAGAGCGAGTGGCATATTGATGCATATTTCTTCTTTGCCAGAAGACTATGGCATAGGAACATTTGGGGAGCAAGCTTATAGGTTTGCAGATTTTCTTAAAGCATCGGGGCAAAGTTATTGGCAAATGCTTCCGCTTGGGCATACAGGTTATGGTGATTCACCCTATCAAGCTTTTTCAGCTTATGCAGGCAATCCTTATTTTATAGATTTTAAGATATTAGAAAAAGAAGGGCTTCTTAAAGAGGAAGATTTTATAAATGTGGATTTTGGGGAAGATGAAAGTGCAGTAGATTATGGTAAATTGTTTGAAAATAGATTTAATATCCTTCAGATAGCTTATCAGAATGGTAAAGATAAATTAAGGCAAGAAATAGACAAGTTTAAAGAAGAAAATAAGTTATGGCTGGAAGACTATGCCATGTATATGGCAATCAAAAATAAAATGAACTTAGTAAGCTGGCAAGAGTGGGACGAGGCTATTAAGCTAAGAGAGCAAGCAGCACTAGAAGCCTATAAAGTAGAATTAGACGAAGAGATCAATTATTGGATTTTTGTACAATATCAATTTTTCAAACAATGGAAAGCCTTAAAAGCCTATGTTAATGATTTTGGTATAAAAATAATAGGGGATATCCCTATTTATGTAGCGATAGATAGTGCAGACACATGGGCTAATTCAGAATTATTTAAGTTAGATGAACATAAAGATCCAACTGTTGTAGCAGGATGTCCGCCAGATGCTTTTTCAGATACAGGTCAGCTATGGGGCAATCCGATTTATGATTGGAAATACTTAGAACAAACAGGGTTTATCTGGTGGATAGATAGGATTAAAGAAAGCTTTAAACTTTACGATGTTGTAAGAATAGATCATTTTAGAGGGTTTGAAGCCTATTGGGAAATACCATTTGGAGATGAAACGGCAGAAAATGGTACGTGGGTTAAGGGACCGGCTATGAAACTCTTTGATGCCATTCAAACTGAACTTGGAGAAGTTGATATTATTGCTGAGGATTTAGGGTATCTTACGCAAGAAGTGATAGATTTTAGAAATACAACGGGTTATCCGGGTATGAAAATACTACAGTTTGCTTTTGATACGAGAGAAGAAAGTGACTATTTACCACATAATTATAACGAAAATTGTATAGTCTATACAGGAACACATGATAACGATACTGTAATGGGATGGATGCATACAACGGGCAATAAAAAAGATGTAAAGTATGCTAAAAAGTACCTGAAACTTGACCAAAGAGAAGGATATCATTGGGGATTTATAAGAGGTGCATGGAGCAGTGTAGGGAAAACGGCTATAGCGCCTATGCAAGATTTTTTAGAACTAGGCAACGCGACGCGCATGAATTTACCTTCTACCCTAGGTATTAACTGGAAATGGAGAATGAAAAAAGAAGATTTAACAGAAAAGTTACACAAAAAAATATATGAACTAACGAAAACATATGGGAGGTTACAAGAAAATGATTAATAGAGAAGAACTAAAAAACAGTATGATGAAACACTTTAAGGTGAAGTATGGTAAGTCTTTTGGTGAAGCGAAGGATCATGAAATTTTTAATGCATTATCACTTGCGCTATTAGAACAAATAGTAGATGACTGGAATGATACTAAAAACCTTTACAATCAAGGTAAAAAGGCATATTACTTATCAGCAGAATACCTTATGGGGCGTGCGCTAGGTAACAACCTTATCAGTATGGGTGCTTATGATGAAGTTAAAGGGTTACTTGAAGAGTTAAATTTAAACCTTAACAAGATAGAAGAAATTGAAGAGGATGCAGGACTTGGTAATGGTGGTCTTGGACGCCTTGCAGCATGTTTTATGGATTCAGGAGCTACAATGAATTTACCGCTTCAAGGATATGGTATACGCTATTCAAATGGGCTCTTTAATCAAAAGATGGTAGATGGTGCGCAAGTAGAAGAAATAGATACATGGCTTAAATACGGTGATCCATGGAGCATACGTCGTGAAGACGAGGCTGTAACAGTAGATTTTAAAGATTATAGTGTAAAAGCAGTTCCTTATGATATGCCAATCATTAGCTACGGATCTAAAAATATTAATACACTTAGACTGTGGCAATGTGAGTCACTTATAAGCTTTGATTTTAACCACTTTAACAATCAAGAATATGATAAAGCTGTTAAAGTAAAAAATAGAGCTGAGAATATTTCAAGAGTACTTTATCCTAATGACTCAAAAACAGAAGGAAAACTTCTTAGACTGCGTCAACAATATTTTATGGTAAGTGCAAGTTTAAAAGATATTATTAGAACACATAAATTATTGCATGGCACAGACTTTAATAACTTTTCAAATTTACATGCTGTGCAGTTAAATGATACACATCCTGTACTTGCAATACCAGAATTTATAAGAATTTTAGTGGACGAAGAAAATGTAAGTTTTGATGAAGCGGTAGCTATTAGTAAATCAGTATTTGCCTATACAAACCACACTATTTTAGCAGAAGCATTAGAAAAGTGGGATATTAAACTTATTGACAGGCTTTTCCCTAGAATTTTAACGATTATTAAAGAAATCGAAAAAGGGTTTTTAAGAGAACTAAAAGCTAAAAGATATACTACAGAACAGATCAATGAATTTAAGATTATATACAACAAACAAGTGCGTATGGCTAATCTAGCTATCTATATTGGTTTTGCGGTTAACGGTGTAGCACAGCTGCATACAGATATTCTTAAAGAAACAGAGCTGCGTAATTGGTATGAGTTATATCCTAATAAATTCCAAAATAAAACCAATGGTATTACTCCAAGAAGATGGATGAAACTTTGTAACAAAGAACTTTCTGCATATATCACAGAACTTTTAGGAAATGAAGAGTGGGTAAATGATTTATCTAAGCTTAAAGAACTTGAAAAGTTTGCAGATGATGAAGGTGTGCTTAATAGAATTACAGAGATTAAAAAAATTAAAAAAGATCAACTTACTGCTTATATAAAAGAAGTAGAAGGCATAGAGATTGATCCAAATTCATTATTTGATATTCAAATCAAACGCTTACATGAGTATAAACGTCAACTGCTTAATGCTTTTTATATTTTAGATTTATACTACAGATTAAAAGAAAATCCAAGTATGGATATGCCAAAGGTAACCTTTATTTTCGGAGCAAAAGCATTTCCAGGCTATGTAAGAGCAAAAGCAATTGTTAAATATATAGGTCAAATAGCAAAACTTATCAACAATGATAAAACTATTGGGGATAAGATAAAAGTAATCTTTGTAGAAAACTATAGAGTATCTTACGCTGAGAAGTTATTTCCGGCAGCAGAAATATCTAAGCAAATTTCAACAGCAGGCAAAGAGGCATCTGGAACTGGGAATATGAAGTTTATGGTCAATGGGGCGCTTACATTTGGCACATACGATGGGGCTAATGTAGAGATTGTAAGAGAAGGCAAAGAAGAAAACAACTTTATTTTTGGACTTCGTGTAGAAGATATCGATCAGATAAGTGATACCTATGATGCAAAAGAATACTACAAACAAGATCCAGATCTTAAACGCGTTATCGATAGTCTTATAGATGAGACATTCGATGATGGAGATACAGGGGAATTTGAAGATTTATATAAATCACTTCTTAAAGAAGGCGATACCTATTTCTTACTTGCGGACTTTAAAGCATTTAAAGAAAGTCAAGATAAAGTATTTGAAGCTTACAAAGATCAAAAAGCATGGGCGAAAATGAGCCTTATGAATATTGCAAATTCAGGTATCTTCTCAAGTGACAGAACTATTATGCAGTATGCACAAGAAATCTGGGGCATTCAAAAAGCAACAAAATAAATTAAGGACAGCTAATTGGGGACGGTTCTCCAATCCGGGTGGTAGAAGTTAAATAAGGGGACTAAATAAGGGGACGGTTCTCCAATCTGGGTGGTGGAAGTTAAATAGGGGGGCAGTTATCCAATATGTGGGGAGCACATCATAGGGATTATTGGAGAACCGCCCCCAAAATTTGCCTCCATGCCTCCATGTCTCCAAAAGTTACTGAGTATAAGGTTGAAAGAAAAATTCTTTCAACCTTTTTATTTGTGGCAATATCACAAGCAAAGCTTGAGATATGCAATGGGTATAAAAAATGAATAAAAAATTCCTTTAAACAGTAAAAATATAGTTGACTTTTTAGTGCAATTAGATTAAAATAAAATTGGAAACGTTACCGATAAGGTTACCGGTAAAGGTACCAATCAAATATTAGACATATTAGCTAAAAATGATTTTATCATACTCATAAAGCTAAATGGCATTACATAAGGCAGTAAATGCATGAAATATTAATTTGGTAAGGAATAAAAGCTTGGGCCAAATTTAATATATAAGTTTATTAAAGAGAAATAAAATAGAGGAGGTTATATAAGATGAAACTCAATAAGGCGATTAAAGGTGTAGTAACAGCAACACTAGCAACTTCAATGGTACTAAGCATGGCAGGATGTGCGGGGCAAAAAGATGCAGGTGGGTCAGGGGCAGCAGCTGCTGGTAATAAAGAGGTAAAAAAAGAAGAAGCTCAAGCGACAGTAAATGAACCAGTAACAGTAGATATATTTCAATTTAAAGTAGAAATTGCAGAAGAATTACAAAAAGCAATTGATCTTTATACAACAAATAATCCAAATGTTACTATTAACTTAACAACAGTTGGTGGCGGAGATGACTACGGCGCTGCACTTAAAGCAAAATTCCAATCAGGGCAAGAGCCAACTATTTATAATGTAGGTGGCCCACAAGATGTAAAAGACTGGATGGAAAAGTTAGAAGACCTAGGGGATCAACCATGGGTTGGGACAGCAGGCGGTACACTTGGAGCTGTTACAGTAGATGGCAAACCATATGGTATGCCTCTTGCAGTAGAAGGTTACGGCGTTGTTTATAATAAAGCTATCTTTGAAGCAGCTGGAGTTGATGCTTCAACAATTAAAGATACAGCTTCAATGGATGCAGCATTTGCAGTGATAGATGCAAAAATTAAAGCGGGTGAATTAAAAGAGAAATTCCCATTACTAGAAGCAGTAGTAGAATTACCTGGAAAAGAAACATGGGTAACAGGACTTCACGCATCAAATATATTTATCAACCAAGAATTCCCAACAGGTGTTGATGCATTTAATGCAACAGAGATTAAGTTTGAAAACAATGCTGACTTTAAAGCATATATCGATCTTATGATAAAATACTCACCAAATGCTGCAACGCCACAAAGACTTAATGCAGTAGATTATTCAACTCAAGTAGGTCAAGGTCTTGGAATAGAAAGAGTAGCAGCTATTCAACAAGGCAACTGGGTATTTGGAGATGTAAATAATATTGATCCAGAATTAGCAGGTAATCTTGGATTCCTTCCGGTAGGTGGAGATTCAATACCTCTTGGTGTACCAATGTACTGGGCAGTTAATAAAGGTAAACCAGATGCTGAAAAACAAGCAGCTAAAGATTTCTTAAATTGGCTATATACATCAGATGAAGGTAAAGACATTGTTGTAAATAAATTCTTCTTTATACCTCCATTTACAGGATATGATAACTACCCAGCAAAAGATTCTCTAGGAAGAGACATTATGAGATTCCAAGCAGCAGGCAAAACAACTTCATGGGTATTCATGGGTTATCCAACAGCTTGGGGTATGGATGTGCTAGGTGTAAATATTCAAATGTACTTAGCAGGAGAAATGGAATGGGATAAAGTAATAGCTGAGTCACAAGCTAAATGGGCAGAAGCTAGAAAATAGACAAAATAAATGATATTATTAAAAGTGCATAGAGACATCTCTATGCACTTATTAAACTAAAGGTGGTGGGAATATGCAAAAGGTTTCAAAATTATGGTTCTGGATATTTGTAGGGCCTATATTATTTGCTTTTACAGTTGTGTTAGTAATACCTACTCTCATGGGAATCGTTTACTCATTTACTTCTTGGAATGGGATAGCGAGTAAAATTGAATTTATAGGGTTTGAAAACTACATAAAAGTATTTAAGGACATAGAATTTTTTGCAACTTTTTGGTTCACTGCCAGATTTGCAGTAGTTTCTATTTTGAGTATCAACTTGGTAGGCTTTTTACTAGCGCTTCTTGTAACTTCAGGATTAAAAGGAAGCAACTTTTTAAGAGGGGCATTTTTTATACCTAATCTCATAGGAGGATTAGTACTAGGTTTTATATGGCAATTTATATTTACAAAGGGATTTGATGCAATAGGAGCAAAGTTTGGCATAGAATTTCTAAGAGGATGGCTCTCAACAGCTACAACAGGCTTCTGGGGTCTTGTAATTCTTATGACATGGCAAATGGCAGGATATATGATGGTTATTTATATATCAGGTATACAAAATATTCCTGATAGTGTTTTAGAGGCAGCCGCTATAGATGGAGCATCCAATTGGCAGGTATTAAAGGATATTACTATACCACTTGTAGCACCAGCATTTACAGTAGGGGTTTTCTTAACTTTATCAAATTCTTTCAAATTGTATGACCAGAA
Organism: uncultured Clostridia bacterium; assembly: GCA_937921505.1. Lineage (GTDB taxonomy): Bacteria > Bacillota > Clostridia > Lachnospirales > Cellulosilyticaceae > FMMP01. The sequence continues at coordinate 163,765 of CAKZUB010000010.1, forward strand.
CTTATCACTTACAGGTGGAGGGCCTGGGAATTCAACCCAAATGGTAGCCATGAATATTTATAATACAGCTTTTAAATTTAATACGTTTGGACTTGCTCAGTCTAAGGCAGTTATCTTTTTGATTGTACTCGCGACGGTTGCATTAACACAAATGTACTTTAGTAAAAAGAGGGAGGTAGAAATGTAATGGTAGAAAAAAAGACGAGTAAATTTGCTCTAGGTATTATTGGGATTTTTTCAGCAACTTTATTTCTAGCTCCATTTTATCTTGCAGTTATCAATTCTTTAAAGACTCAAAAAGGATTTTTGATTGATGTAATAGGACTACCGGGTAAATACTTTACACTAAAGAACTATGTAGAAGCTTTTATAAAACTAAATTTCTTAAGATCTGCTATGAATTCTTTGCTTATAACTGTTATTTCAATACTACTTATTATAATATTTGCTTCTATGGCAGCTTGGATGCTTGTTAGAACAAAAACAAAAGGAAGTACATTTATATTTTTATTACTTTCCTCAGCGCTACTTATTCCTTTCCAAGCAGTTATGTTACCTCTAATAAGAATTATGGGTCAACTAAATTTGTTAAATCCTGGAGGCATTGTATTTATGTATTTAGGGTTTGGAGCACCACTTTCTGTTGTTCTTTATCATGGATTTGTAAAAAGTGTACCAGTAGAAATAGAAGAAGCAGCTGTTATAGATGGTTGTAATAGATTTCAAATTTTTTGGAGGGTAGTATTTCCACTTCTTAAACCAATAACAGTAACCGTTTCAATATTAAATGCTATGTGGATATGGAATGATTTTCTTCTTCCGCAGCTTGTTATTAATAAACCAGAATGGCAAACGATACCACTTAAAATGTTCTACTTTTTTGGGCAATTTTCAAAAAGGTGGGATTTAGGGCTTGCAGGGTTAATAATAGCCATGCTTCCTATCATCATTTTCTATTTGGCGATGCAAAAGCACATTATTAAAGGGGTTATGCAAGGATCAATTAAATAAGTTTACTTTCAACTTTTCATGTGTGGCAGTATCACAAGCAAAAATTGCCATAGGCAATGGATTAAATATAACAATGAATAGATCAACTCGGATAATAAAAAATAATAGATAGAAAATAGTGAAGATGATTTCTATGTAACGTGGAAGTCATCTTTCTTTGATTGTATGAATTTGCATCATATAAGTCTATAATTATCTTAGTAAGGATAAAAATTGACTTTTTTAAACAATTATAATAAAATCAAAATTGGAAACGATACCTAATAAGGATAAATTTAATTTATTTAAATATATGATATAAATATATACTAAAGATGAGTAGGGGGGATGAAAATGACTATTACAGATATTGCAAAACTTTCTGGAGTGGGTGTTAGTACTGTATCTAGGGTTCTAAATAATCATCCAGATGTCAAATCTGAAACGAGAGAAAAAGTTCTAGGAATCATTAAAGAATATAACTATGTGCCTAATAATAGTGCTAGAATACTTAAACAATCTAATACGAAGAATATAGGCATTTTAGTAAAAGGGGTATTTAATCCATTTTTTTCAGCTATAATAAAAAATATAAGTACGAGTGTAGAAAAGACGGGTTATACAATGATTTTGCAGCATCATAATAATCCTAATGAATTAGATACACTTGTTGGATTTATTAAAGAAAAAAAGCTTCAAGGAGTTATCTGCCTCGGGGGAAACTTTGTAGATATTAAGGAAGAAAGTTTTGATGACCTTGATGTAGCGATTGTTTTGCTATGTGTGAATCTAAAAACACAAAAGGCGTGGCATAGTTTTTCTACAATAAGTATTGCAGATGATAGTGCGGGTTATGAAGCAACGGAGTATCTTATAAAAAACGGACATAGGAATATATGTATTATGCTAGGGGATAAAGATGATTTAGGAGTTGGATTCATAAGATATGAAGGCTATAAAAAAGCTCTTGAAGATAATGGCATTGAGGTTAGAGAAAGTCACTTAATATATGGAGAATATGAAGTGACTAAAGCGTATGAGAAAGCAACTTCTTTTTTAAAGAAAAATAAAGATGTAACAGCCATATTTGCTATATCAGATATGATGGCAATAGGGGTTGCAAAAGCTGTTGTTAACTTAGGCTTAAAGATAGGTGAGGATGTCTCTGTCATGGGATTTGATGGTATGGATGTTGCACAGTATTATGAGCCTACTATTACAACAATTAAACAGCCTAGAGATGAAATGTCAAAAATGAGTGTTGATTTGCTTTTAGAGTTACTAGGAGGAGAAAAACAAAATAAGCACATCGTATTAGACGTTGAGCTGGTTGAAGGTAAGAGCACAAAAAAGATTTAATTTGAGAGGGTGGATTAAATATGAGTAGAACAAGTGGCATATTGATGCACATTTCTTCTTTGCCAGAAGAATACGGCATAGGAACGTTTGGGGAGCAGGCCTATAAGTTTGCAGATTTTCTTAAAGCATCGAGTCAAAGTTATTGGCAAATACTTCCGCTAGGGCATACAGGCTATGGTGATTCACCCTATCAAGCTTTTTCAGCTTATGCAGGCAATCCTTATTTTATAGATTTTAAGCTATTAGAAAAAGAAGGACTTCTTAAAGAGGAAGATTTTATAAATATGGACTTTGGGGAAGATGAAAGCGCAGTAGACTATGGTAAATTATTTGAAAGTAGATTTGATATTCTTCAGATAGCTTATCATAATGGCAAAGATATATTAAAACAAGAAATAGATGCGTTTAAAGAAGAAAATAAGTTATGGTTAGAAGATTATGCCATGTATATGGCAATTAAAAATAAAATGAACTTAGTAAGTTGGCAAGAGTGGGATGAGGCCATTAAGCTAAGAGAGCAAGAGGCACTAGAGGCTCATAAAGTAGAATTAGAGGAAGAGATCAATTATTGGATCTTTGTACAATATCAATTTTTTAAACAATGGAGAACTTTAAAAGCCTATGTTAATAAGTTGGGTATAAAAATAATAGGCGATATCCCTATTTATGTAGCGATAGATAGCGCAGATACATGGGCGAATGCAGAGTTATTTAAGTTAGATGAACATAAAGATCCAACTGTTGTAGCAGGATGCCCGCCAGATGCTTTTTCAGACACAGGACAGTTATGGGGTAACCCTATTTATGACTGGGAATATCTAGAGCAAACAGGCTTTGCCTGGTGGATAGATAGGATTAAAGAAAGCTTTAAGCTTTATGATGTCGTAAGAATAGATCATTTTAGAGGGTTTGAAGCCTATTGGGAAATACCATTTGGAGATGAAACGGCAGAAAATGGTATATGGATTAAGGGACCAGGTATGAAACTCTTTGATGCCATTCAAGCTGAAATTGGAGAAGTTGATATTATTGCTGAGGATTTAGGGTATCTTACACAAGAAGTGATGGACTTTAGAGATGAAACCGGTTATCCAGGTATGAAAGTACTGCAGTTTGCTTTTAATACAGAAGAAGAAAGTGATTATTTACCACACAACTATGATAAAAACTGTGTAGTTTATACCGGTACTCATGATAATGATACTGCAATGGGTTGGATGAGTATGACGGGAGATGAGAAAGACATAGAGTATGCTAAACAGTATCTTAAGCTAGATGAAGAAGAAGGCTACCACTGGGGGATCATTAGAGCAGCGTGGAGCAGTACTGCGCAAACGGCTATAGCACCTATGCAAGATTTCTTGGGGCTAGGTAACTCTGCTCGTATGAATAGGCCGTCAACACTTGGAATTAATTGGAAGTGGAGAATGCGAAAAGGTATATTAACAAAGGATTTATTCAAAAAAATAGATACGCTAACAACTTGCTATAAAAGAGGGGGACGGTTCTCCAATCTTGCTGGGGACAAAGAAGGGGACGGTTCCCCAATCTGAGGGGTTAAAAAGGGGTGTTGGACAACTAGCTAAATTTAGTTAGTTGTCCAACACCCCTTTTGATATTGTCGTCTATAAATAAGTTTATAAAGTGAAAGATGAAGATTAGAATATTTATCTTATTTCGAAACAGCAAGATTGGAGAACCGTCCCCCTCTAGCGTCCCCCTTTAGAAAGGTCATTATCTAATAAATCAACTGATATGTCTTCTAAGTTGTCATCAAAATCTTGCTGAAAGTCACTTGCAGGACTCCTTGGTGGAATGTCTAGAGAATCATCTTCAGGCTCCTGGGAGATTGCATCAGGGAGAGTATCTTCTAAAATATTTTCTAAGTTTCCACTAGCTAAATCTGCTATTTCATAGCATTTATAGCAATTAGAGACTATATGTTGTGCGATAAAGGTTGTAATAGTAGTGGGAAGATGTTGCAAGTTTTGTTCAAGGCTATCTACAAATTCATGACAAGATAGAGAAATGATACTTGTAGAATCGTGTGCAGTAGTATTAGGAATAAGACTTGAACAGGCACTAGTATAGCAGTGAGATATATGAGATGAAGCTTTGGGCACAGCTAAGATACCACCCCAATTGTTTTTGCTTGAGTAGGATAATATATTCGATACGTTACCGTAATTATAATTGTATAAAAAAGAAGAATACTTAGAACTTAAGCGCCCAGCAATACCACCAGCATAGAGCGTAATCGACTGAGATGGTAGGACGGAACTTGCATCGTTTAGGATAGTTCCACCATTAAGGCAATAGCTTATATTTACATCATTGCTAGCATAAGCTATTATGCCCGCAGAAGCTATATCGGTACTTAGATTTCCTGGTTTTTCAGTAGTTACTAAGCCAAAGTTGCTGCAATGACTTATAGAGCTTATACCGCGGCCTTGTGATTCGCTAACTATGCCACCAGAATAATTAGGGGTTTTAATAGATCCATAATTATAGCAATTTTTAATAAGCACGTTACTAGACTCTTTTAAATTGAGCACATTAGCTACTCCAGAAGCACTATATTTACTTGATACTGCCCCATAGTTATAACAATTTTCTATAGAGCTAGAGGCTTTTTCTTCAAGAAAAACATGTCCAACGATGCCACCGGCATAAGAAGAGCTGGAAATAGAAGCATAATTATAACAGTTTGATATACTTCTAGATGAACCCGCGTAATTTGCAAAAGCTACAATTCCAGCAGCGATACATTGTCTGCCATGATCAACAGATATTTCGCAGCTATTATCAAGAGTAATATTTCGGATACTTCCTGTGACGACTGCAAATAGGCCGGCATAAACATAGGTGCTAGCAGAGATATTATCATTTGAGTCTATATGGATTTTCAAATGAGAAATAGTATGGCCGCCACCATCAAAATCACCTTCAAATGGTTTATGACTTGTAGATGAAGAGCCTATGACACCTGTTGAGAAACTATTTGTTTTTATGCCTATAGGTATAAAATTACTTGTATTTTGAGATGAATTATCCAAAAAGGGATTTGCAAAGTCAAGATCATTTAATACTTTGAAATACTTATTTTTCGTAACATGTCCCTGGGCTACAAATGAACTTAGGTTATTAAGATGTCGTATTGAAGTAAGCGTAATAGGATTTACTTCGCTGTTGCCAACTGAACATAAGCGAGAAATGACGTCATTATAACTAATGTTAGAAAAGTAAGTGGCTGTATAATGCAGTAGAGGATAAGTGGCTTCATGAGGTAGCATAGGATTCATTATTTTTAAAGTATAGGTTGCATCGTTTTCAAGAAGCTTAGGTATGAGATGCGTACCTACAGTGCTATTTAATGTAAGCGTATATAGTGCCGTAGGTGTAGAATAATCACTGGCAATTAGAGCTTCTTGATAGATACCTACGCTAAGATTTTGCACATGCATGCTATTTGGACTGCTAGGAGAAACCTTTATCTGTAAGAGGCCGTTGCTAGCTTCTTGCAGTTGTAATTCAGGCAGACATAAAGCTTTTGTAGCTGTAGCGCTAGTGTCATTTGTAAGGGCAGTAACAGAAACAGTATATGAATTATCTAATGAAGGCAAGTAATTAGAATTATCTAGCGTAATGATAGATTCTGTTGTTTGCAGTGAAAAATAATCCGTAGAATCTTGTAGATTAGTTATTTCAAAGTTATAAGACGATGCCAAAGGAACAGTATCCCAACTGATGATAAAATTTGGGTAACTTATAAAATCTATACAAATGTTAGAGGGAGCAGCAAGGGGATCTGTTGGATCGCTAGGGGTAATAGTATCGGGTATAGGGTTATCAGTAGGAGGATCGACCGGGGTAGTAGTATCATCGGGTATAGGGTTATCAGTAGGAGGATCGTTAGGGGTAGTAGTATCATCAGGTATAGGGTTATCAATAGGAGGATCACCAGGGGTAGTAGTATCGTCTGATATAGGGGTATCGGTAGCAGGTTTAGTAATGTGAGGTGGAGCTATAATCACAGTATCACTAGTTGGAACAGATGTTTTATTATTAGATACGGTATTAGTAAGATTAGAGGGATAGACAGCATATTGTTTAGATGCAAAGTCAGATAAAGATATAGGGCCATCTAAAATAGTTGGAGTTAGAAGAATGAGTCTTTTAAGGGCTTGTTCTGTTTCAGTCACAAGTCGAACAGTACTTATTTTGTTTTCAACAATCATAGACTCTATAACAGTGTTATTTTTAATCGTTAGAGAATTTTCTCCGCAGCCATTGACATACACAGTTCCTTTAACATAAACATTATCAAGAACTATAGAGCCATGAGAGATACCTTCTGCTAGATATAAATTACCTGATATAGTCATATTTTTTAAGACTACGTGAGGTGTATTAATAATTAGATTTCCATCTATATTATGTGTATAAATACCTGGCGTATAGATAAGATCTTGGGTAAGCTGATCAATTAGCCTAATGAAGTCTAGCCTAGTAAGAAGAGTATTAGGGCTTTCAGGTTGATAGATTGCTATTTCTTCAAGGTTTAGGTTATAGGCTTTTGATAAATAAGTGAGAGCTTCTTGGTAAGTTACATATGACTCAGGATAAAAAGCAGGAATTGATCTGGAGAAATCCAAATTCATTATGTTTTTTGATAGTACACGATAGATAGAAGGTGCAGACCATTTTGAACTAGGAACATCGGACATAACCAGTGTGTCGTCCGTATGACTAAAGCCAAAAATGCGGCAGATAAATACTGCTAATTCTGCACGGGTTATGGGCTGGTCAAGTTGATACCTACCATCAGGATATCCTACAATAACTCCTTTATTTATCCAATTTAAAATAAGGGTGTTTGCCTTAAGAGATAAGTTGATATCGCTAGCCAAGGTAGAAAATGAATTAGTAAATAACATTGAGATTATAATAATCAAAAGAGTTGCTGTTCGTTTTAATCTGCTCATAGACATATCCTTTCTTAATTGAATTTAATATATTCAGTATATTTTAATTATTGTCATAAATACAATAAGTTAGTCAAGTATTTTAAAAAAAGAGGGGACGGTTCTCCAATTTTGCTGTTAAATGAAATTTAAAACAGCAAAATTGGAGAACCGTCCCCCTATGTATATTTTTTTGGTAATTACAGATAATGGTTGTATGTATGTTTTTTAGGAGATAGAAAAGAGGATAAGATATGAGGATGATAAGAGATATGTTTTCTATTTATATAGTATTAGTTATGTTGGGTATAGGTCTATATATGGTATTTATACAAAGCACAGACTTGACACATGCAGCTCGTTTAAACAAAGAGGGATCATTCGCTAAGATTGTTGGCTGGTTTTATATAGCAGTTTCGATAATAGGATTTGTAATCATAGGAATGTAGAGTGACTAAGAGAGGAGCACATATATGGCAAAACAACAAGAGAAAAGCAAAATAAGTGATGAAGGCATATATCATGATAAAGAAAACAAGATAAACATGGAGTTATCTACGCATTTAGATATTAATATTAAAAACTTAGAAATTCTATTTAAAGATTGTGTGGACCTTGTTAAAAGAGAAGTCAATATAAGTAAAGAAATATCTTTTAGAGTTCTAGGCGTGTATATTGATGGCATGATTAACAGACAGCTATTAGATCAATTTTTCTTGGGTAGAATAATAGATTATAAAAATCTAAATGGGAGTATATTTGAAAATAGAAAGACTCCGACTGAGATCATTATGGAGCATTTTTCATCTACTTTTGACATCAAAGAAGTAGATAATATGGATGATATTGTTAAGGCAATATTATCAGGAGATAGTGCTATATTTGTAGATGATTCTAAAAAGGCACTTGTTATAGCTACACGTGGATGGCCAAATAGAGGAGTTGGAGAACCAGCTACAGAAAATGTGGTTAGAGGGGCAAGAGATGGTTTTACAGAGAGCGTTAGATTTAATACCGTCCTTATTAGAAGGCGTATTAGAGATACAAAACTTAAAGTTAAATCATTAAGTTTCGGTATTCGCAGCAGAACAGATATTGCGGTTATGTTTATGGAAGATATAGCAAGGCCAGAACTTGTAGAAGAAGTTATGAAAAGAATTAATAAATATGAAGTAGATGCTATTTTTGATAGTGGCTATGTAGAGCAGCTTATTGAGGATAGTTGGAAAAGTCCTTTCCCTCAAACTCAAGCAACGGAAAGACCTGATAAAGTAGCTTCTAGCCTGCTTGAAGGCAAAGTAGCTATTGTTGTAGATAACTCACCTTTTGTTATTGTTGTACCTACTACGCTTAACGCATTTTATCAAGCCTCAGAAGATTATTATCAAAGATGGCAAATTATGAGTTTTACAAGGATATTACGCTACTTGGTATCTTTTCTTTCTTTTACACTTCCAGGTATTTATATAGCTACACTTAACTTTCAGCCAGGTATGCTGCCGACACCATTTGCAATATCTATAGCGGCCTCACGGGAAGGAATTACATTTCCTACCGTTATAGAAATACTTATTATGGAGCTTACCTTTGAGCTATTTCGGGAAGCAGGGATACGTATACCAGGAGCTATAGGGCATGTAATAGGACTAGTAGGAGGTATTGTTATAGGACAAGCGGCGGTTGAGGCTAGGATTATTAGTCCGATGATTATCATTATTGTTGCTTTTACAGCAATATCTACGTTCGCAATACCGGATTATAATCTTACATCAGCGTTTAGACTAGTAAGGTTTTTCTTTATTGGATGTGCGGCGTTATTTGGATTATATGGATTCTTGCTTGCAATGCTATTTGTGCTTGCGCATCTTTCTTCACTAGAAAGTTTCAAAGTGCCTTATCTTTCACCATACAATGCATCTGACCGCAACGAGTTTCGAGATTTAAAAGATACTATATTAAGATTTCCTACATTTATGCAAAGAACACGTCCTATTTTTGCAAGAGACAACCAACGCATACGTCTTAGGGTGAAAGAAAACAGCCCAAGTCAAGATCTGGAGCCCGGAGGATCTGAGGGCTCTAGTGGCAATAATTCAAATAAATGAGGTGAGTAAATGTTTTCTCATAATGGCAAAATATCAGTGAGACAAGTTGAAATACTGCTCATTCTTCAAATGTTCAATACAAGTATACTGCTACTTCCTAGAATCGCGGCTAATCATGTAGGACGAAATGGGTATATTTTACCTATTGCTGCTCTTGCTTTTGGAATAATATATCTTTATGCTATAACGAGCATTACCAATAGATTCAAGGGAGATACCCTAGTAGAATTTACGCCTAAAATATTGCCAGGGGTTATTGCATATGGCGTTATTGGCTTATTCGCACTTAAGATCCTTATTACGACAGGTCTTGAAATAAGAATGTTTGGAGAGATGGTCTCCCAAGTTATGCTGCCTAATACCCCGCTTCCAGTTATTATTTTGACCATGCTTCTTACCACGGCCTATTTAGTTAAATCAGGGATAGAGGCAACCGCACGCATGGCAGAGATTCTTATCTATTTTATATTTATACCGCTTGTTATAGTGCTTACTTTTATAGTTGTCAAGGCAGACTACAAACAACTTATGCCTTTTTTTGAAACAGATGCAGTGAGTATAGGGAAAGGTGCATTTTTTATAAGTCTTTCTTTTATGCCAATAGAATTTATGCTGATTTTATCAGGACTTATGAAAAAGCAAGAAAAATCAAGACAAGCTATGTTTATAGCCCTTATTGCCATTGCAGTTATAGAGTGCATAGTTATTGTTTTAACCTATGTAGGTATAGGTGTTAATGAAGCCCAGAGACAAATATGGCCTATTTTGACACTGATGCAAAGTGTGCAGTTTCCAGGGTCATGGATAGAAAATCAAGAAATTTTTATGATGACAAGCTGGGTATTTAGTATTTATATGTATATCAGTTCAGGGGTTTATTTTACTTCGCTTATAGCAAGTAGATCCTTTAAGTTTAAAAGGGAAAATATATTTATTCTGCCTATCATTCCAATCATATATTTTGTAGCTATATTTCCACAAAGCTTAATAGATGCTTATAAATATTACATTACGTTTCAGTACAGCTTTGGGATATGGTTTTTAGTGCCTGTTCCAGTAATCCTCCTTCTTATAGCAAAAGTAAGAAAGGTGGGGAATGTAAATGAATAAACTTAAATGGTTCATTTTATTAATAGTACCCTTAGTATTAACGGGGTGTTGGGATAGTGTAGAGATTAATGAAAGGCATATCATCTTAGAAATTGCGTTAGATAAAAATCCAGAGTTAGATTTAAGTCAGCCTATTCATGAACAAACATCTTACCGTATAACATATGGCATTCCCGACATAGGGAAATTATCAGGCGCAGATAGTCTTGCGGAAAATGTAAAGACAAATATAACAACTAATAGTACTTCTATAGCAACAAGTATAGATGAAGTTGAAAGAAAAACACAAAACACAGTAATGCTTAGCCATACAAAAGCACTTATTTTAGGAGAAGAACTTCTAAAAGATAAAGAGTTATTTAGGGCAGCTGTAGATGCTCTGCTTCGAGATATGAAAGTTGGAAGAAGTGTCACAATACTTGCTACAAAAGGATTGGCCGGAGATTTAACACAAAAAGAAAATCCTCAAAATCCCATCATGGGAATGTATATTATGAAGTATTTTAATAATAGAGAAAGAGCAACAAGTTATGCAAAAGAGCAGCTGCTAGGTAATTTTACAAAAGAGTTAAAAGATACGGGTGTATCAACTATTCCTATAATAAGTAGCAACGACGGAGGTATTATACAAATAAGTGGAGCGGCACTTATTAAGGATTATGAGCTTGTAACGTGGTTAGATAAGGATGTAGTAAGAGGAGAATTATTTGCTGAGGGAGTGATACAAAGAGCTCCTGTAGTTGTTGATTATGAGGGGCAATATTTAACTTATATAATCAAAGATCAACAAAGCAAAATATCTTTTAAAGAAAATCAAGGTGTATGGGAATGCAACATTGATATTACAGCAGAAGGAGATATATCAGAGTATTTATCTTCAGGTTATAAAAATGTATTTAATGAAGAAAGCATATTAGAAATAACCAAGCTACTTGAGAGGGAAATAGAAAAACAAGTTAATGTGGCAGTTGATAAGTCTAAAGAGTTAGAGGTAGATTTTCTTGAAATAGGACTCGAAATGTATCGCAAACATCCAAAACAGTGGAAGAATTACAAAGATACATGGGATAAAGGCTCCTACAGAGATCTCACGGTACGTGTAGGCGCTACTGTAAATATCCAAAACACAGGCATACTCCAATAGTAATGGGGACGGTTCTCCAAACTTGGGGTTATGGTTACTTGGGGACGGTTCTCCAAACTTAAGGGTATACAGTTATTAGAAGGCTATTTCTATGAAATATAGAAGATAGAAAGATAAAAATATAATATGAGAAAAAGTGAAGAAGAATTGTATTAAAAATACATTTTTGGCTATGCTCTAAAATAAAAAGGATGATATATATGCCTAGAAGAGCTAGAGAAAAATGTGAGTATAGTACGTATCATACTATGATAAGAGGTAATAATAGGCAGAACATTTTTGTAGACGAAGAAGATAGACTCCAATACTTGAAAATACTAAAAAGATATAAAGAACAATATAAGGCAGAGGTTTATGCATATTGTCTCATGACAAATCATGTGCATCTACTTATATATGATAATGGACAAGATATTTCTAAAATAATGAAGGGGCTTAATCAAACCTATGTAAGGTATTTCAATAAAAAATATAATAGATGTGGGCACTTATTTCAAGATAGATTTACCAGTGTAATGGTAAAGAGAGACAACTATTTCGTTGAAGTATCTAAATATATACATTTGAATCCAACAGAAGCTGGTATAGTTGAAAGTCCAGAAAACTATAAGTGGAGTAGTCTAAGAATTTATTTGGGAGAAAATGATTTTTATCAAATAATAGATAGTAGTCACATATTATCATATTTCTCAAAAAATTATAAAAGAAGTATAAAATTATATACTCAATATATGTATGATAGAGAAGTTGAGAAAGAAGTGGCGGCAGCCATTGAATCAGGGCATAAGGGTATAGGTACTAGAGAAGTTTTGAAGAAAATAAGTGAGGAACAAATCATGACTGAGGTATGCAAGTATTTTAACGTTAACAGACTAGAATTAGTAAGAAGAGATAACAAAGTTCATCATGTGCAAAGAGATCTTGCCATATATGTTATGGTTCTTAGAGGGAGAATGCCATATAAAAAAGTGGGAGAGATGTTTTATGTAAAGCCGGCAGCTATTGGGGAGAGTATCAGGAGAGCTATTAATTTGATGCTAGAAAATCCTGAGATTTTAGAAGAGATAAATAGTTTATTAAAACAGATATCATAGAGTCTCATGTATCGTATAAAGAGGATAAGGATTTATAAAGTGAAAGTAAAACACAAAAACAGCGAAAGAGTTTGATACCCCCCTTTTATAATAGATAGTTAAAATAATAAAACTATCATTATGAAGGGAGTATATCAGATACTAGATACGCTGTTTTTTTATGTCGGTAAAAATGCGTAAACAGGCAAAATGGAGAACCGTCCCCTTAAACGCGTCTCCTACGTCTCTTTAAAGATAGGTAGAGATAGAACGTAGCGTAACGGGGTGATAAGGGTGCCATTCAGAGGGGAATAAGCTTCTATAGAGCGCGTTGTTAAATCTATCATCGACTAGAAGGATTACACCACTATCTTCTTCGGTTCGTATGAGACGGCCAGCAGCCTGAAAAACTTTATTTATTCCTGGATAAGTGTAGGCATAATGATAACCATTTTTACCATTTTCATTAAAATGATTTTCAATAAGTGTACGTTCTAAGCATAATTGAGGAAGGCCTACTCCTACTATAATTACGCCAATTAGTCTATCATATTTTAGATCAATACCTTCTGAATATATCCCTCCTAAAACACAAAAGCCAATATGAGTATGAGTAGGATTTTCCTTAAACTGTGTTAAAAAATCTTCTCTTTCAAGTTCACTCATATGAGAAGATTGTACATGAACCTTATAAGAAGAATCATACTTTTCTACAAAATAATTATACACATCCATAAGATATTTATAAGAAGGAAAAAAAACGAAATAATTTCCTTCGCGAGTATCAACAACTTGTTTAATATAATCACAGATATGTGGATAACTATGCGTACGATCTTGATATCTTGTGGATATATCTGTAGCAATGAGCCTCTGAACTTTTGACGGATCAAAAGGTGAACTTAGTCTAATAGCCCTATCATCTTCACCACAAAGTAAATATTTATAATAGTCGATGGGTAAAAATGTTGCAGAAAACAAGATGACACTTTTAAACTTCGCCATTGTTTCGCCTAATAAAAAAGAAGGGTCAATACAAAAAAGCTTAAGCATAATATCGCTATTCTCATCGTTAGCATAAGTAATATACTTATCATCATAAAGTTCAAATAATTTAAGAAAACTATATACCTCGAAATATAAATCAATTAAAGAGCTCTCCAGACTAGACCTAGAAGCTTTTTGGAACTTTTTATCGCATGCGTTAATAAATTGACGCAAGAGAGGGTAAATATCACTTGGAGCTTCTTTTTTTATAAAAGGTAGACCCAGTTCAAAACAGTCTTTTTTTATATCTAGCAAAAAGGAATTGATTTTTGTAAGAGCTGATTTTATAGAAGAATAAGATTTTGGAAGATTTTTCTTGGTGGCTAATATATTTTTTTTAGAAAGACTAGCTGAAAACATAGCACGCGCTCTATCGACTAAATTATGAGCCTCATCTATTAATAGAACATAATCACGTGCATCTAAGAAACGCTTAAGTGCAACGGTTGGATCAAAAATATAATTATAATCACAGATAATAATATCCACCCATAAAGCCAAATCAAGACTAAGTTCAAATGGACACACACGGTGTTTCCTGGCAAATTCCTTGGTGACATCCTTTGTAAATAAATCAGTAGAATTTACAGCATCCCAAATAGCAGCATTAACTCTATCAAAGTGTCCTTCGGCATACATACAATGAGAAGGCGTACAGTGAGTTGTTTCACAAAAGCAAATTTTATCTTTAGCTGTTAAAGTAATGCACTTAATACGTGTACCGCTAAGTTGAATACTATTTAAGGCATTTTCAGCAACTGATCTTGTAATGGTTTTTGCTGTTATATAGAAAATTTTGGAGACTTGTCCCTCGCCCATGGCTTTTAAAGAAGGGAATAAAGTAGAAATAGTTTTGCCAATGCCAGTTGGGGCATTAACAAAAAGTTTAGAAGAATTAACAATACTTTTATAAACATGAACAGCAAGTTCTCGTTGCCCTTCTCTGTACTTATCAAAAGGAAAGACCAACAACTTTAGAGAACCGTCCCTTAAAATGCACCAGTTCATATAAAATCTAATCCAAATAATATATTGATCCGTAAGGTCTTCAAAAAATGTTTTAAGTTCAGCATAGTCATATATCTTTAAAAAGCGCTTAGTTTCCTTTGTATCTAGGTTGTAATAAGTTAATTGAGCACCGATATGATTAAGATTTTTATCACAAGCATATATAAAGGCATAACATTTAACTTGTGCTAAATGCAAAGGATTATAGCCTTCTTCTATTAGATCAAGGGAAATAGTAGTAGATTTAATCTCATCTATAATAAAAAGATCTATATTTTCTATAATGCCATCTGCACGGCCCTCTATTACAAAACTTATATCATCATAAACGCAAGTGTGTTTTAAAATAACCTCACTTGTATAGTTATCTCCCATAGATTTTTGGATTTTTTTATGTGCTCTTGTTCCTAAGACTGCTCTAGAGGAGCTGATAATAGATGAAGAGTCCAAATTGCCATGTTTAAGTACAAACTCTATTAAATCACGAACAGAAATAGAAACAGTATTATTACATATACGCACGCTATTCACCACACAATGCAGAGATTTATAAAACACCTAAATTGGAGAACCGTCCCCCATTGTCCAACACCCAAAATGGAGAACCGTCCCCAAAAAGGTTGTCCCCCAAAACGCCCAAAAAGATTTTTGGAAGAATGTATAAAAAGTGAAGATAAGTTAATAATTAGACTAAAGATTATTTAATAGGGGAGAGTTCTTTATGAAAAATATTATTAGCAACTATTCAAAACAAATACATAGGTATAAAAAATTTTTATATGTTTTATTTATTGTAGTATGTTTCCTCACTGTTTGTAAAGTCGCTATAGGTACATATTCGCATTCTGTTACTGATGCTCTTTCGAGCAAGGTTATTAGATTTCATGTCGTTGCAAATAGTGATACAACAGCAGATCAACTTCTTAAGCAGCAAGTAAGGGATGAAGTTATCGCTTATATGGAGCCTATGCTTAGAGAGTCAAAGAGTGTAGATCAAACAAGAATGCTTATAAAACAAAACTTAATTAATATACAAGGCGTTGCAAACGAGGTCGTAAAAAAGTGGCAGAAACAATATAATGTGTATGTATCACTTGATTATGCAAACTTCCCCACAAAAGCATACGGAGATGTAGTGTTTCCGGCCGGAGAGTATGAGGCTTGCAGGATTATTATCGGAGAAGGAAAAGGTGAAAATTGGTGGTGTGTTATGTTTCCGCCACTATGCTATATTGACGCAGCAAGTGGTGTAGTACCGCTTGAAGGCAAAGATCAACTCAAAAATCAACTAAATGAAGAGCAGTATAATCTCATTACACATCAAAAAGACAGACCTTACCAAATAAGATTTAAAATAGTTGATACAGTCAATTCATACCTAGATAAGCCAAGTTACAAGCAAATTCCTAAAAAGAAATAACACGTGTTCCGTTTTTGTAGTTGTATATTATGAAATAAAGTAATAAAATATAGGAAGAATCAAGTAAGATTGTGAATACAATATAAGCGTAGATTCTATAAATAGGAGGAATATAATGAAGCAAGATATATTATTGTTATTTGGAGGATGTTCATCAGAACATGAAGTATCCCTCAAATCGGTAACTACAATCATAAATAACATTGATAAAACCAAATACGAAGTACATTTAGTTGGTATTACTAAAGAAGGTAGATGGTTGTTATATAAAGGAAATGATTTTAACATTGCAACAAATAATTGGGTGATAAGTGGTATTCCTGCTATATTAAGCCCAGATGCTACGCACAAAGGACTCTGTATTCTTAGAGAGGGAGGACAAGAACCGATCTTTGTAAATATAGATGTTGTATTTCCAGTTCTACATGGTAAAAATGGAGAAGACGGCACGATACAAGGCCTATGTAAACTGGCACAAATACCCTATGTTGGGTGTGGTGTTTTAGCGTCTTCAGTAGCTATGGATAAAGCTTTTACTAAAATAGTTGTAGAGGCAAAAGGGATCCCACAGGCTAAGTTTGTTGTGATTAAAAAAAGAGAGCTTGAAGATATTAATAAAGTTGTAGAGAAAATAGAACAAGCTCTTCCGTATCCATACTTTATCAAACCGCCTAATGCAGGGTCTTCTGTGGGTGTTTCAAAAGCAAAAAATAAAGAAGAGCTTATAGCTGGTTTATATGAAGCTATTAAGCATGATTCAAAAATATTAGTAGAAGAAACCATTGTCGGGCGAGAAGTAGAAGTAGCCGTCCTTGGCAATGAAGAGATAGAAGTATCAGGAGTTGGTGAAATTATTGCAGCTGCAGAGTTTTATGACTTTGATGCTAAATATAATAATGCAGACTCTAAAACAGTATTAGATGCAGATTTAGCACCAGCTATAAAAGAAAAAGTCAGAGAGTATGCAAGAGTTGTTTATGATGCAATAGAAGCCAAAGGATTATCTAGAGTAGACTTTTTTGTTAAAGAAGATGGAAATGTTATATTTAATGAAATCAACACCTTGCCAGGTTTTACATCTATTAGCATGTATCCTATGCTATTTGACGCAGCAGGTATTCCACTTCAAGAGCTTATCACAAAATTAATAGAACTTGCCGCATTATAAGGAGAAGCATATGGATTCTAGACCAATAGGAATATTTGATTCGGGAGTTGGTGGGCTTACTGTAGTAAAAGAGGTTATGAATAGTCTTGCAGGAGAATCCATCGTCTATTTTGGAGATACTGCAAGGGTTCCTTACGGGAGTAAGTCAAAACAAACAGTAACCAAGTTTTCTGCCCAAATTATAAGATTCCTTCTCACACAAGATGTAAAAGCTATTATTATAGCATGCAATACTGTTAGCTCAAACAGTATAGAAGAATTAAGAGAAATTTTTCCTAACATACCGATTGTAGAAGTGGTAGGGCCTGGAGTACACATGGCACTGCATACAACAAAAACAGGGATAATAGGCGTAGTGGGGACTCATGCAACAATAGAAAGTAATAAATATCCAGAACTATTACTTGCTAAAGACAGTGCTTTAAAAGTATATGGTAAAGCCTGTCCTCTTTTTGTGCCACTAGTCGAAGATGGCTGGGCTGAGCGTGATGTGGCGTATCAAGTTGTAAAAGAGTATCTAAGGCCGCTTCTTGAGAAAAATATAGATTCTCTTATACTAGGCTGTACACATTATCCAATGCTGACGAGTACTATCAAAAAAGTAGTAGGAGATCAGATAGAGCTTATAAATCCGGCAGAAGAAGCTGCAAGACAGATGGGAGATATTTTGAGCAAAAATGATATGACATCAGATGATTATGACCCAGAATATAAATTTTATGTCAGTGATTCAGAAGAAAGATTTAAAGAAATGGCTCAAATATTTTTAAATAAACCCATAGAACATATAGCAACAGTTCCGATAGAGGAATATTAATCGGATATAATGAAAAACATAATAAGACTTAGGGTAGGTTTTGTACCTACCTTTTTATTTTGATCTGGCAAAGAGACACTAGGAGTGGGATAAATGAAAGATGTCAACATTAAAGTATATGATAAACAAACGTATGAAACGCATGATGATACCAAAGAAACTGAATTTCAAGGGCAATTAGCCTTTAGAAATGACAGTGTTTATATTACTTATAAAGATGATGAAATGAGTGTTACCACTATCATTAAAACAAAAAAAGGTGTAGTCTCAGTTAAAAGATTAGGCGCCCTAAAAGGCAACTTAGAATTTGATACTGAAAGGACGCATACCACTATCTATTACACGCCTTACGGTGAAATGGAAATACAGATCATTACTAAAAAGTGTGAAGTATATATTTTGGAAAAAGGTATAAAAATATATATTGACTATAAAATTTTAATGCAAGGAAAGCCCATAAGTGATAATATATATATGATTGTTGCAAACTGATAAAAGAGTGAAATATACAGATAAGTCAAGGGGGACATGTTATGAGTACTATTAAAAAAGCGATAATACCAGCAGCAGGCTTAGGGACGAGATTTTTACCAGCAACCAAGGCGCAACCCAAAGAAATGTTACCGATAGTGGATAAACCAACTATTCAATATATAGTAGAAGAAGCAGTAGCATCAGGTATACAAGATATTATTATTGTTACAGGACGCACAAAAAAAGCCATTGAAGACCATTTTGATAAATCAGTAGAGCTCGAGATGGAGCTTGAAAAAAAGCAAGATAAAGAACTCTTGGAGATAGCAAGATCTGTTTCTCAAATAGCTAATATCTATTACATAAGACAAAAAGAGCCAAAGGGACTCGGACACGCTGTTCTTACTGCCAAAACCTTTATAGGAGATGAGCCTTTTGCGGTGCTCTTAGGAGATGATGTCATTGACTCAGAAAAACCGGCACTTAAACAAATGATTGAGGTGTATGAAAAATACAATGCATCTATACTAGGCGTTCAAACTGTAGATCCAAAAGACGTTAGTAAATATGGTATTGTAGATGGGACTTTAGTAGAAGATAAAGTCTACAAAGTAAATGACATGGTTGAAAAACCACCAGTTGGGACGGCGCCTTCAAATGTAGCAGTGCTTGGCAGATATATTATTACACCAGCTGTTTTTAAATACTTAGAAAAACAAGAAATAGGAGCGGGCGGAGAAATTCAGCTTACAGATGCTCTTAATAAACTTGCAAAAGAAGAACCGATGTATGCGTATGACTTTATAGGTAAACGCTATGATGTGGGTAACAAAATGGGGTTTTTACAAGCAACAGTAGAATTTGCACTTAAGCGAGACGAACTAAGAGAAGAATTTAAGCAATATCTAAAGGGCATTACCGAAACCTTTTAAGGGGGACGTTTTAAGGGGGACGGTTCTCCAAAGTTGAGGGTGAGATAAATCTACACCCTCAACTTTGGAGAACCGTCCCTCAGCCTTTACCTTGCCCAAACCCCCAAAATGGAGAACCGTCCCTCACTACCAGACACCCAAAATGGGGAACCGTCCCCAATTACCCTCCAGATTTTTCAATTTTTCTTCGAAAAATCCCAAAAAGTTCTAAATGAATTGGTAAATTAAGCCGATATTCTTTATAAGGATAAAAATATTAAGGAGGACAGATATCGTGAAGAGATTATATAAAATTGCAGGCATCATCTGTTTATCATTAAGCGTAGGCATCACTACTTTTGCAAATTTATCTCCGTATCTTAATGGAGAGGAGTATAGAGACATACTCAGTGACAACTTTAGTGAAGACCAAGGGATTGTTATAGAGAACAATCCACACCTAGGATACATTGTATATCGCAATAGTAATGGAAGGAATGTTACAAAAAACTACTACAGAGAAGAAATAGCAGTAGAAAAGCAACCCTACTACGAAGCAGAAGACAGACTAGGCTACCTAGATGAACTCTTTCCAAACTTCAGATTTGATCCAAGAGACACTACAATCGACTCTATAGCAGCTGGAGATTGTATTTATATTAGAACCAATAAAGAAGACTACGTTACCTACATAAGTGCCTACAACGACTACGTTATGCGCTATGGCAAGGTCAACAGCTTTACTTTCAATACAGCACAAACAGCAAATCTTTTATTAGAAGATGAAAATGGACGCTTATATTCCTATGACGTTGGGCTTAATATCCCCGTGACAAAAGGTGGAAAGCTTTATACGATAAGTGCAATTAAACCAGGAGACTGGGTTAAAGTACTTGTAGCTCAAAAAATACTAGGAGAAGGTATTGTTGAAGAAGAACTCCAAGAAATAGTTATAGATAATGATACAAGAACGATATCCAATATCTACAGAGGACAAGTAGCAGGTATTAATACCTTCAAAAAACTTCTTAACCTCAAAGACACACGCACATTTGTTAAAACAGGATGGAGCGCTTATACAAACCTTGCGTCTATAAGCATAGATCCTAAAAAAGCAGAGTCTTACTTAATAGGTAATCCAGTTTCCGTAGACTACATTACCAGATATTTAAGAAATGGGGACAACTACGTCTATGTAGCCGCCGAAAACTATATGGGCAAAGAAAATGCTATCAAGTTAAACTTTCAAAGCAAACTCCAAAGAACACTTCCAGCGACAACGGTCACCTATGTATCACCGGGAGTTATGAGGCTTCTTTCTGGAGAAACCATCTACATTGCAAAAGATGCCATTATAGTCAGAGACAAAAGACTTATAGAACCTCATAACATTATGGTTGGAGATGTGATGCAGGCTGTTATAACGGGAGAAAATAAATTAGCAGCAGCACAGATTACGTCTGCTATGACAACAGGCTCGCTAGAAATTTTAAGAGGACGTATTAAGAAAATAAATGACCGTGAAGAATTTGAAGTTGAAAGCTTCTCTAAATTAGAAGGCAACACATGGTACTTCCACCCAACACCACGCACCTTCTCCATTGATCGTCAAACCAAATTCTATACCGAAGCAGGATTTGTAGCAGGGGAAATAGAAGATTTCTTAAGCTACGGCGAAAACTCTAGGGTTGGAGAAGTCTATACTGCAGTGACAATTGGTGAAAAAGCCTACGCGGTTATAGATATGCCTTATGCAAGAGAATCACTAAAAGGCGAAGTCTATGAAGTTGATGGCGAAAGCGTAAAAGTAAAAGATGTCTACTATTACCATACAAGTCAAAAGAAATGGCTTGAATACAGCCGAAAAAATACAGGGGCAACACTTACTGTTACACCAAATACAGTAATTATCAAAAATGGTAAAGTGATACCTCCATCAAGGTTAGAAAAAGGTGACAAGATTAAAGCCATGCTTGAACTCAACTTAAAAGATACAGATGGGACGACAGACGGTTACATCATCATAGTAGAAGGATAGGAGGCTTGAAATGAAAAAAATACTTATTATGGGCATAACTTTTATACTAGCGATGAGTTCACTCAGTGCTTTAGAGGGTGAAATGGGGTATTTTGGCGGCATTAGTACAGGGATAAAGATTCCTACTATTACCGAACTTTCACAAGCTAAGAAAGCAAGTGCGACGACAAGACACACATTACCCTACAAAGAAAATGTTTATCTATCAGGGAAGCCGGAACTAGTAGAAGGAACTATAGAAATTAGGCCTGGAAAAGGATTAGATAAAACAAAAGGAAGCGGCAAGTATAACGAAGTTTATACTATTAAAGCACAAAATGCAGAAGGAACAGCTAAAGTAACAAGAAATATTACATTTGAAACACAATACATCTATGAAGCTTCAAGAAAACAAACCACAAAAATCTCAAGAGCCACAAAATGGACTGAAATAATCGTTGTCGGAGGGCAAACTTACCAGCTCGATTCAAAGCAATCTAGTTATACAAAAAGTATTTTAGAAGACTATACTCCTGGAGTAACTTACTATAGAGGAGATATTCAGTATGACGCTGTATATAATCAGGTAGCCGCTCAAGATGGTGCCTCTATTACAGTTTCCATAGATGGGCCTATATATGGCTACGAACAAGCCTTTGCTAAAACAGAGACTCAAAGAAGAAATATTGCCATTGATCTTGGAGATACCCAGTACTACATAGAAGAAACGCCCACTTTTACAGTACATAAAGACATACAGTACGGTGCAAACGAACCAGATGCGTTTAGCCTTGCGGGCAACTACAAAGAACTCATAAGAAGTGAAGGGGTGCTTGCCTATAATGTCATAGTTGGGAGTCCAGAGCTTTACGATGACGAACTAATAGGTACAGCTCAGGTAGCAAATTCACCAATACTCGAACAGCTTTCTATTCCAAACTTAACTAGAATAAAGGGGCACCCAGCAGAAAGCGACATCAAGAAAATGTACAGCATGAAGATCTTTACAGAACCTGCAGCACGTTTTTCGGTTAACCAAGCGGTAACAAGACAAGAGTACGTAGAAATGCTTGTTCGTGCGCTGCAAATGCCACTTCCAGATCCACCGAAGAAGACAAATTCTGCCTTTGGAGCAGTTGGGGCTAACACCCAAAATGGAGAACCGTCCCCGTTTGTAGATGTTAAATCAACTGATGCTTTTTATCCTTATGCGATGGCAGCTTATAATGCGGGACTCATTGGTGGGGGAACGCTTAATATTAAAAGGGCCCTCACAAGAGAAGAAATGTATGTGCTTAATATGAGAGCCGTAGGTCTTGAAAGACTAGGCATAGGCACTATGGGGATCTATACGCCGTTTATAGACGATGCACACATAGCAGACTCAGCTAAGAGTTCTATCTATGCGGCGAGTAAACTAGGTATTATTACGCCAAGTAACGGCTATGTATTTCCAAAGAAAACCGTAACTAAAGCCGAATGTGCCGCTCTACTAGGTCAATTCATTGACTACCTAAGGTATGATCTTCAAAAAGATTATAATGAAAAAATGCTTATGAATTAGGGAATTATCTGATATAAAGAAATAGAGTTCTTTCAAAACTTTACTAGACAGCATAGTTACTGTGTGTATAAAAAATGCTTTTTACACATAATAAGAAGTGATATAATATTTTTATGGTCTTGAAATGAGGAGTGAAGCTATGGAAGATAAGGCATTTGAATTAATAAGCAAGATGTATGCTGATATGACACAAAGAATGGACACTATTCAAAAAGAGGTGCAGGATGGGTTCATAAAACTAGAAGATAAAACAGATACTAGGTTCACAGCTCTTTTTGATGGATATAAACAATCTTATGAAAAACTCACGACTTTAGAAAACAAGGTCGATGAACTGAGTTCGAAAATTCAAAAACAGGATGTAGAAATAAGAGTAATAAGAAATACAGCTGCTAACTAATACAAATACCAAAGTGGGTGTCTCGTCATAATGAGGCACCCACTCTTATAATCGGGGACGGTTCTCCAAATTTGATGTTTGCAAACATCAAATTTGGAGAACCGTCCCTTTTTTTACCTTGTGATACGCTCGATGGTACTAATAAGCTCATTTGCACTCATGGTACTTGGCACATTAATACGCTTTATACCGTTAGTTTGGAGAACCGTCCCCACTCTCGCCAGATCAGTCACTTGAAAATCAACGTTCATTTTAGAAAGAAGTGATACCGTAGAAGCATTATGCTTAAATTCTGGATAAGCTGCAACGACCACATCGCGTTTGCCAAGATTTTTTTCGATAAGGCCTAAGGCGAGCGATATCTGATAGGTAAGGTCTTTGGCCAAAAGATTTGTAAAACGCGTATGATCATGACCGTGAATTTGTATATCGATTAGTCCGCTCTTTTCCATCTCCTGAGCTTGCTGCCAATTAAAATGCGCATGAACGGTATTTTTGTTTTCGGCAGTAACGCCATCATTTTCTTCTTCCATAAAAGCGGTTGATACAAAGAAGGTAGCCTGTACATTGTATTTCTTTAATAAAGGGTAAGCTTGCGTATAGTTATTTAAGTAACCATCATCTGATGTAATAAGAATGGGTTTACTTGGCAGTCCGCCTTTTCCTTTTACATATTGCTGCAGGTCATGAAAAGTAATAGGCGTATAGTTATGTTTTAAAAGCGCCTGAAGCTGCTCTTCAAAAACGCCAGTTCGCACATAATTGCTTTGCAAGGCACCAGGCGGACCTTCGCTGAAATAATGATACATAAGAACAGGGATATAACTTCCCTTATAAGAAGTCTTTTGATCTTTAGCATAAGAAGCTTTGAGGCGAGAAGCTCTTTTTGGAGCTAGATTATTATAAATATCAAATTCAACAGTTTTACGCCAAAGTACCTTGTTGTGAGTATCATAACCTATGACCTTGAGTCTACTTAGGCCATCATGCAGAATAGTTGTATCTATAGTAAGTGGGTAAGGGTAATGGAAACGCTGGGTAGCAGCGCTATCGTTCCACTTATACTCCACATACGCAGTATCTTTAAAGAGATCACGATCACCCCATGCTATCAAATCAGTTTCGCCGGAGAGTTTCACATACTGACTAGCAGCACTATAAATCCCTTGCGTTTTAGATAGCACAGCCTCATAAGTACGTCTATACTGCGGGCTAAATCCATCCTTCACATGAGGTGCATGAGGTGCATGAGGTGCATCAAGTGAATCAGATGCATCAGGTGCCCATATAGAATAAGGCACTAAGAACGTAAGAGTATTGGGGTATTTAACCCCTAAAGTATAATACACTTCATAAATAGTTTTAACGCCCTTCACAACATCTTGGCGGTAAAAGTGTCTGATACCATCTTGTATAAAGAGTGGCTTGTTCGTATTTAAAGAACCATATAAACTCTCTAATTTTTTAAGATCCTCTACCTTTTCAATGACGATACCTATTCCAGAAATAGCATCACTGCGATATAAAGCTAGATTTTTAAGGTCCCTAGGATACCCAATGAGAGCGACGTTTAATACACCATTTTCTTTAAGCTTGCGATCTAACTTCAAACAAATACGACTATAATCTTCTTCTGATAACCCATCACCAGGCATAATAGAAAGCATAATAACTTCATAAGAGGCACTTAACTTGGTGAAGGTACTTATCATATTGTTAATATCTATAGCAGTACCAGCTTCGCCACTACCGTCTTTATAAGTATCAGTGGCAACATTATCATTGCCACTACCGTCTTTATAAGCATTGGTGGCAACATTATCATCGCCACCACCAACTCTATAAGTATCAGTGGCAACATTACTATCGCTACCACCGTCGCTATAAGCATCAGTAGCAGCATTGCCATCGCCAACGCTACCACCGTCTCTATGAGTATCATTAGCAGCATTGCCACTACCACCACCGTCTCTATAAGTATCAGTAACAGCATTACCGTCAACATCACCAACTCTATGAATATCAGTAGCAGCAGCGCCACCACCACCACTGCCATCAGCATCTGTAGCCAGACTAAGAGAAGTAACGACAACCTTAACGTGTAACTTAGAAGGATCAACAACATTACTATGTAACTTAGAATAATCAAAAGCCAGAGGTGGATTTTCAGCTAGACCACTGTAATACTCAATTTGAGTGGCGGCTTTGAAAACATAATCAGATGACTCGGATAAAGAAAGTATCTGTAAAGGCGAATCTTTAGCATAAAGCGTTTTGGGTGATAAAAGTGTCAAACAAATCAAGTATAAGAGTGTGCAAAATAAAGTCAGGTTAAAGTAACTGCGGTTAAGACGCATTAAAAACCTCCTACTGTGATTTATCACAAAAGTATTTTTATCTTCACTATTAACCATATTTTACCACTAAAAAACCTTATATGCTAGTTCAATTTATTTTTTACTTTTCTTAATATAGCCGCTAAGATACAAGATTAATAGTAAAACCCCTTCGGGGATTCAAGAAAATACCAAAAGCATATACAAATTTAAGAACCTATTTGGGTAATTGCTTATTAAGATCAATAGGATTATAATAAATATTAAAGAAATTATGTTACGAAATTATTAAATATATTAACTATATAAAGGAAATGTTTACATAAGTACAAAAAAATAAAGCCAGAAAACACAAGGGTTTGGAGCAAAATATTACCTATTGAGGAATATTTACGGAAAAAATAGAATATTTACCAACAGATTAATTCCAGTAAATGGCTATTGATATTCCTAATTAGACAAGCTATAATAAGCATATCAAGCATGCCACATCTTGATGCAGCGATAGATAAAAGTGGCAGATTACATACATATTACAATATATTACATAATCTTTAACCAAATATAATCTGCCACCCAGATACCAAACTGTCTTTCGCTCAATTGTATTTTTTTACTATTCTTAAGGAGGACATACATAATGAAATTACGACAAAAATTAGCAGCGGTACTTGCAGCGACATTAATCGCAACATCAGTACCAGTAGTAACAATGGCAGCATCAGACAATACAGTATCTCATGCACCACTTGTTGGAAAAGATCAATTAGTTGGATTTGAAACTACAACTCAAGCAGGAACAAGTGTTGAATTAGTTTCAACAGATAATGCACCAAGATTAGCAATTAAATTTAAAGATGCTCTTACAACAGCTGGATCTACAGATGCATTTTTACTTAAAGTAGAAGATAGCGAATTTGCTAATGTAGCTACATACGATGGTTCAGCCTTACCTATTACTAATGGAACTATGAAATTAACAAGAATGAATAAAAGTGAAGTGTTAGTTCAAGTTACTGTTGGAGCATCAGGGTCGGTATCAGACTTCCAAATTCCAATATACGTAAAAGCGACGGGAGCATTACCAACTTTAGAAATTATTGCTGAAAACTCACAAGTAACAGGCGGTAAATATGTTATTGCTCAATCAAATACATCTAGCAAAAAAGCAGTTGTAACAGTGGGAGATGCTACAAAATTCTATAATAGAGGAACACTCGGTAAAGTTACAGTTATGGAAGCTTTCCCAGAAGCCTTTAAATCAGAAACTACAGCAAGCAAACGTGTTATTAAAGTAACACTAGAAAATGATGACTTCTCATATGATCTTCAAGCTGGAGATGTAGTAGGTAAATTAACAAGAGGCGTAAGTCACAACTTAGTATTTGGAACAGACGTAACAATCGATCCAACTGATAGTGAAGTACTTCTTGTTCAAGTGCCAGGTAATTACACTTCAACTGTACGTTTAGCAGTAGAGCTTGATGGTGTTAAAGTATTTGCTAGAAATCCAGAAAAAGGTGCTATAAACGTTACAATAGGCGGAGATTTAGTAGATGAAGCTACATATAAATTAGCTGAAGTTGTAGATCATAGTGTGGCATTAGCTATGAAAGACGATAAAGTTAAAGAGATAAGAGCTGGAAGAAGTGATAAAATAACATTTACATTAAAAGAAGTTATCGATGATTCTATTGCAAAAAATAGAGGGATGGAAGTTAAATTAGATAACGGACACTTCATGCATGGACTTGAAGCAGTTGAATATATTAATGCAGGAACAGTAGTAAAAACAACGGATTTAACTACTGTACCAGCAGGAACAGCTTATACACAAGTTAAAGCAGCAACATCAAGTAAAATCAATAAAGCACTTACATTACAAGTTTTCAAACAAGACTATGTAGGAAAAATCAAACAAAATGATACAGCTGACTTAAATAAAGATAATGCTATTTTAGCACTTATCTATGATGGCAAAGACGTTGTAGGTTTTGAATTTGAACCAACAACAGGTTCGGCATCAACTTTAAGATCAAATAAAAAAGATGAATTTACATTCGAAGATGTTAAAGTAGAAGTTAATATTAATAAATCAGGTACAGTAGCACTTAAAGTATCAGGTGACCGTGCGATCGGACAAACAATCACTACAGATGCAGTAAGCATCATTACTCCAGTAACAGTTGCAGCATCACCAATGACACTTAAAGTAGGTCTTAAAGAACAAGTAGGTGGTAAACTTACAATTTCTGAAACAGCTAAAGCAATGTTTAAAAGAGGTGAAACTTTAACAATTAAAGTGGCTGATATTGATGACGGTATTGTGTTCAACACAGAACCACAAATCAAAGTAGTTGAGGGTGACCTTAAACTTGGAACAGATATTGAAGTAACTAAAGAAGCAGGTTTAGTAACACTTACAATTAAACGTGAGTCTAAAACAGCTACAAAACTTGAAATCTCAAACTTCAATATGAAACTTGACAGAACAGTTCCAGAAGGCAAATATGATGTTAAGATTGGTGGAAAAGCGCTTACAGAACACGGTGAGTTAACTGTAAAAGACTTCTTTGTAGTAGCAACACCAAACACAGGAGATGTTGGTGGTCTTAAAAAAGGAACTTCAAGCTTTGTAATCGGAAGTAAAAACTATGTAGTAAACAATGAAACAAAAGAAATGGATGCAGCACCATTTATCCAAGATGGTCGTACAATGACTCCAGTAAGATATGTATCAGAAGCGTTTGGTATTGAAAGCAAAAACATTCTCTTCTCAGCAGGAACAGTAACAATCATTGCAGGAAACAGAACACTTCAAGTAACAAACGGCAGTGATATTGCAACTCTAAACGGTGCAAAAATCAAAATAGATGGCAAAGTAGTCATCAAAGATGGCAGAACTTATGTACCAGTAGGAGAAATGGCAAGATTACTTGGTGTTGGCGTAAGCTGGGATAATGCAACAAAAACAGCTACATTCACTAACTAATAAGTTTTAAAAACAATAAAATTAATAAAAATATAAAAGCAACTCTTAGTCAATATGGCTAAGAGTTGCTTTTGGCATATAGGCAAGCATAAACATTTTTAAGGAGCAGTGTGATATTACTGCTCCTTAAAAACGTTTAGGGTGTATTATGATTTTGATAAACTTTAAGAGAAATACATGTTAAAAGTAGTGATAAGATAGTATAATAGTCTAAAATATTATTCTCAAGGTTACCTATACGAATAATGGATAAACAAGAGTATCAGAAAGTATTAAATAGAAGATAAGAATGAGAACAACTGCATTATAAATAAATATAGAAAAGGGGAATGAATTATGGTGAGAAAAACATTTGAAAAAGTACTGGGGATAGGACTTATGGTATGTGTAATGACTGTAAATACCTTTGCAACAGAGAATGTCTTGAATCAAAAACTAGGTATTGAGGAAGTTTATTATCCTCAAATAAATGACAAGATAGGAGCTAATAGCTATTATACAAGACTAGACTACGGCATGAGTGAAGGGACAGGAGACGGAATAAGATTATTGGTACTTGACCACCAAGGGGATAACGGATCATCTATTAATGACATAAAAGAACTTTACAAGTTTATTATTCCAAATGCAAAAGTTACTTATATTCATACAGATACACAAATGTATAAAGATTTATCAAAAGTAATCACAGAAGAAATGATTGAAGAAAATGATATTGTTTGTGTCGGCAAATTTGATAGTAAGGATAATTATCTTTATGAGCTTGCAGATACTTATCCGGATAAATATTTTGTTATAAACGGAGAAAGATCTAATGATAAGGATGCTTTGTTTGCTTCATACATAAAAGAGTTAAGTATCTTAGAAAACACCTTAATAGTTGCAGGCGGCAATGATGCTGGGATAGATCAACAAGTTGTTACAGAAGACATTTTAAAGCTAATTGATATTTTTGTTCAAGTTACGCCTACCTCTAAAGGACATGCACGTGAGTATAGTTATCATAACCGAGCAAATGAAAGCGAAAGGATGGATAATGCTGTAGGGATTGCTGCTGCAAGTTTGGCGATTTTATTAGAAAACAAAACATTCTTAGGAGACGTTGGAACATATTATAAGAACAATTCAAAGCTTCGTTCTCTAACTTTGCAGTATGGTAAATATAGCTTTGAAGCTACAACTGATCATACTATATCGGTGTTAGACTATAAAATACTTTTTAAGAAAAAAGACAACGATAATTTTTCAGTAAAATCTTATAATATCCCAGCTAAGTTTAAAGGAGATGGGATTAAAATAGCACTGATAGATTTCGGAGACAGTCACTCACTAGCAACTCAAAACTATATAAAACATGTTCTAACCTTTCCACAAGATTATAAAGCAAGTAGACATACAAAGACAACGGAAAGAATGAAAGTAGATGTACTTAGGGACATTGTGCCTAATGCAGAGGTCACATTGTTATCTGCAAAGAGTGATACTGTTAATGGCAAATTAAATACGACGCATATTAAGGAGGCTTTAGATTGGATTCTAGAAAATAGAGATCAAGTACATATTCTTGCAATAAACGCACCTATTGAGGCGCAAATGGACAAGGAGCTATTAAAAAAAATAAAGAATGTAGCCGACCAAGGCATTATTGTAAGTGTAGATTTTATGCCGGAATTCTATAGTACAACGCCTAATATTATTACGCCTAGTTCTTATCAACATAAAGCAAGCTATAAGGGGTACTTGAACACCGCCGATGACCTAAGGGTTTATGACAGATTTTTTAATAACTTTGATATAAGCAAAGAATATGACTGGAACAATGCAGCGATAGTATCAACAGGAGCAGCATTTGCAGCTATTCTAAAACAAGTAGACCCTACTATTACAGGGGAAAGAATTAAAGCCTTGTATAAAGAGATGTCCATAGAAAGAGAAAATGTTGGAGACTCTAGGTTTTTAGATATGAGGCGTATAACTACTCTGTTAGAAAACCAATTAACATATAGCCATGATTTCCCGATAACAACCAGAGACATTACGATGGAATTTGATACACTTGTGAATGTAAAAATAGATGGGAAATTATATAGGGGGGTAACCACTGTAACTATTCCTTATAGAAGTGTTTTATCAATGGTTATTGATAAAGATGGACAAAAAATAGCAGAGGGCACACAGCTTATTGACTTAGATGTTGTTAAAGGAAAAGATGATACTTTATTTATGGACGCAACTTTTAGTGGAAAAATAGTGACGGATATAGGAGAACTGAAAATTAAAAGAGGGCTTAATAAACTTTCAAAGAAACCACCTCATGCTGCGCGAAGTATAACCATCTATTATACTTTGAAGGCTGCTAAATAATGTAAACAAAATGTAATTATTTCATAATCATTTCATCTCGTAATTTATGTTATGATTAAAGCACTACCTATTCAAAAAAACTAGAAAGAAGGGGTTAAATTGTGAAAACACTAAAGAAACTTAAATATAAGATACTTTTTATAGTACTTATTATAGGGCTGTCACTCTCGACACTATTTGCCCGACAGCAAGCACCAACAGAAAAACCATATACCATAATGGTTTATATGAACCCCGGGGACTTAGAATCTGGTGGGCACTCAGAAGGAAGTATTAATATACTCAAAATGTTAGCAGCACAGATTAACGAGAAAAACATGAATGTTATTATAGAGATTGGGGGGACAGAAAAATGGACCAATACTTATGCTCTTAATTTTCCTTTTAAGAAAAAGGGAAGGTTTAATCCACCCTACATAGAAGATATTTTACCAGAATCAGAGAAAAAGCTACCATCATGGTTTAAGAAAGAAATAGATCCTAACAAAAACATACGTTATAAAATAGAAAAAGGAGACCTTAAGCAGCTGCAAACATTTGACAAACAAAATATGGGTGAAAAAGCTACATTAAGTTCCTTCATTGACTACAGTATGGAAAACTTTCCAGCACAAAAATATGCCTTGGTATTCTTTGGACATGGACATGGTGCTCTTAAAGGCTTTGGTTATGATGAAAACTTTAATCTTGATACGCTGACGATACTAGAGATGAAACAAGCTTTTGAAGACTCAAAAGTTAAGCAGCAAAAGTTAGACTTTATTCTATTTGATACATGCTATATGGCTAATTTAGATGTTGCCTATACACTTAAAGATTATGCACACTATCTGGTTGCTTCACAAGATACGCTTAGTTTTGGAACAGCATATTATAAGTGGCTTGCAGAGCTTAGTCAAAACCCCAATATGCCTACTGAAAAGATTGCTCAAAGTATATGTGATAGTTATTATGAACTACGTAAAACGTACAATGACTGGGAAATCAGTAATGGAAATGACTATTTAAATGAGCTTCCTAGTACGTTTTCAGCGATTAAACTAGAAGGTATAGATGAAATAATCGATAATATTGAACGACTCTTTAGTACAAGAGCTGGCATGGATCAAAGAGCATTTGAAGAATTAGTGAAGGAAGCTGTTCAAAAAACAAGCTTTGTAAAGGATAAGAAAATAAATCTAATGGATGTAAAAGATTTTTGTAATCAATTAGAAAAGCAGAGTAATAAGGCGAGTACTTATATAGAGGCATTAAAAGCATCCCTTGATAAAGCAGTAGTTTATAATGTTAAACAAGATAATGTAACTTTGGGGAGGGCTAATGGACTTAGTATATATATGCCACATTACTTAGATGAATCAGATATTGGGCCACAAGAACAACTGTATTTATATAGACAATTACAGTTTGCAAAGAGCTATACTAAGTATGTGGAGGAAATTATAAGTAGTCATAATAGTGAATAAAGAGTATTTATTGTTAAGAATAGAAATAGTTTTATTACAATAAAGTTACAAAACGATAACTTGTGTTGACTGGAAATCTATACTATTATATAATCATTTTGATATTACAAATATTAGAAGTGATAAAAAATAAAAGGGGGATATTAAATGAAATTACGTAAAAAGATCTCGTTGGCATTAGCAGCAGCTATGCTAGCAACGTCAATGCCAGCAATGGCAGCATCAACAAACACTATTTCAAAAGTACCAGTAGTTGGAAAAGACGCTCTTGTAGGTTTTACAACAACAACAGATGATGTAGCAGGGAAAGTGGTAACAAGAGTATTAAATGGTGTCAATGCACCAAGCTTAAATGTTAAATTTGATGATGCAACTCAACTTGTACCAGGACGTAAAGAAGCTTTTATCATCAAGCTTACAGAAGGCGAATTTGAAGATGTAAGAGAATATAATGGTGGGGCTCAAGCGCTTACAACATTGGCTGGAACTTTCAACATGAAACTTACTAGAAATAGCTCAACTGAATTAATGGTAGAAGTTGGTACTACTGTTACAGCAGCAGGAGTAATTGATACTAGTACTGGCAATCTTAAATCGTTCGACGTACCACTTTACATCAAAGCTAAAGGTGCAGCTCCAAGTATCGAAATTATTTCAGAAAACTCTTTAGTAACAAGTTCAAAAATTGTAATTGCCGCAGCTGCAACAACAGATAAAAAAGCTGATGTAACAATTGCAGATGCTGAGAAATTCTATGACAAAGGAACATTAGCTAAAATTACAATTCTTGAAAGTTATCCAAATGCTTTTAAAGATGAAACGGATCCTTTAAAACGTATAGTTAAAGTAACATTAGAACATGATGATTTCGGCTACGACCTTATATCAGGTGACCTTGTAGGTAAAGTAACAAGAGGAACTAACATACCTCTTTACTTTGGTACAAAAGCTGAAGTTGATAATGCTACAGTAGTAATGGCGCTTAATGCAGCAGGTACACTTCGTAATGTTCCAGTTGTGCCAACAGCATACTTGGATACTGATAAACAAGTGCTTATTGTAAAAGTACCAGGTAACTTACTAAATCAAACCATTCGTTATTCAGTAGAACTTGATGGACTAAAAGTAAGCGCTAGAAAGCCAGAACTTGGAACTTTTGAAGTAACAGTTGGTGGCGATTTAGTAGATGAAAAAACAGTTAAAGCTGCTGAAGTTGTTGAGTTTGGCGTTAAAGTAGCTATGAAAGATAACAAACCTAAAGTAATCAAAGCTGGACGTAATGATAAAGTTGAATTCACATTTGAAGAAGTAATTGAAGATTCAATGGCATTAAATCGTAGTGCAGAATTCAAATTAGAAAACGGTCACTTTATGCATGATTCTATTAAATCAATTGCTAATAAAGGAACTGCAACAGAAGCAATTACTTATGCATCAAAAATAAGCGAAATTGACAAAGCTCTTACTCTTGAAATCTTCCAAAGAGATTATATCAAAGCAATTAGTCAAAATGATACAGTTGATGTGAATAAAGTAAATGCAATCACAGCACTTATCTATGATGGTAAAAAAGTAGTAGGTTTTGAATTTACACCATCTACTTTAAGAAATAACAAAAAAGATAAATTTACATTTAAAGATGTAAAAGTAGAAATCGACTTAGGCGATAGAGAAAAAGAAACTGCTAAACTTGTTGTTTCAGGTTCACGTATGTTTGGACCAGATGTAACTACTGATGCAGTAACAATCGTTAACCCAGTAAAAGTAGAATTCGTAGGTCTTACAGCTAAAGTTGGTCTTAAGAACCAAAAATTCGCAGATGCTAAAGTTATTTTAACAGAAACTGAAAAAGGTGTTCTTAAAAAAGATAAGTTATTAGTATTTGACCTTGATGAAAACGATGCAATCAAATTTGCAGCAGATCCTGTTGTAACAGTTAAACAAGGTAATGTTAAATTAGTAAATAAAGATGATTTCACAATTAGCAAAACTGATGGCTCAATTAGTATCACAATTAAACGTGAATCTAAAGAACCAGCAACAATCGAAATCACAGGATTTGAATTAAGCCTTGACAGAACAGTTCCACAAGGCAACTATGATCTTAAGATCAAAGGCGCAGCACTTACAGATTGTGGAGACATAGCTCTTAAAGCTTTCGTTAAAGTTGGAACACCTAACACAGAAGATATTACAAACAACGGATTAAGAAAAGGCGTATCATCTTTCACAATCGGTTCAACAAAATATATTGTAAATGATATAGAAAAAGATATGGATGCAGCAGCATATATCGAAGGTGCAAGCACAATGCTTCCAATCAGATATGTAGCAGAAGCTCTTGGCGTAAAAGCTCAAGATATCTTATTCGCAGCAGGTAAAGTAACAATTGTTGCTGGAAACAGAACAATCCAATTAGCTAGCGGAAGCAACGTAGCAGTATTAAACGGTGCAAACGTAGCAATGGCACAAAAAGCTGTTATCAAAGATGGCAGAACATATGTACCAGTTGGAGAAGTTGCAAGATTACTTGGAGTTAAAGTAGAATGGGATAATGCAACAAAAACAGCTAAATTTATTAATGAATAATTAATAACTAATTAGTAACTAGAAAGAGTGGCCTTATGGGTCACTCTTTTTTAATGTCGTATTATAACCAGAAACCTTTCTTAAAATTGTAATAGGCGACTCTCACAGACTATGGTATACTATATGATAGAACCAAATATTCGAAATTAATAAGTAAAAATTAGGAGAATATTATGTCAGAGAAGAGCAAAATTAAAAGACTAGAGAAAGAGAAAAGAATAATAAATAGTATCCTGTGGATACCTATTGTATTTATATTAGCAATAGTACCACTTATTATAAGAGTGACTATAACAAATCCTGACAAGCAGCAGATTAGTATCTTGAGATTATCGGGTACACTGGACTTTTTTTCACAAGGGAAGGCAGTGCTTATGCTTATAAGTACAGTAGTCATGGTGGTAATGTTATTTTTTCTGTTTCATAAAGAGTGGGTGAAGTGGGATAGAAAAGTAAAGGTATACATAGGATCTAGTATGGTGTTCATCGTAATGTCAGTGATTGCAACTCTATTTTCTGACTATAAAAGCGTAGCGGTATGGGGGATTTATGATAGAGCCGAAGGAGTAATTACCTTAATTTGCTATATAGCTAGCATGTTTTATACAATTTATATCTATAATAATGAAAGACATATGAAATATGCAGTTACAGCGCTATGCGTTCTGATAGGAATGACAACAATTATAGGAGCTTTCCAATATTGGGGAAAAGACCCTATACTTACAGAATGGATCAAAAATATTATTATGCCAAAGAGTTACTCGGAATATGAACTTATAATGGTGACCGCCAGTCAAAGTGGTAGAATATATGGTGCCATGTACCACTATAACTATATGGGTTCTTTTGGAGCTATGATGCTTCCTCTCTTCACAGGACTTACTTTATTTGAAAGAGATAAGAAGAAAAAAGTTATTCTGGCTTTCTTTACCGTTTGTGCAGCCTTTTTGCTGTTTGGGAGTACATCGAGAGCCGGCCTTGTAGGTCTTTGTTTTGCGGTGATCATTGCATTAGCTGTTTTTGGTAAGAATCTTATCAGTAAGTGGAGGCTTATCGGAGTTTTGTTATTAGCAGGAGGCTTACTAATTGGCGTTTTTAACAGCATGACAAAAGGAGCTATTTTTGAGAGGGTTCCGACGCTCATCGAAGATGCTTTTGGTTTATTTGGCAAATCAGATACTCATTTTAATTATAAAGATCATTTGCCCATTAAAGACCTTATCATTAAAGGTAAAAAGGCAACGGTAATATTGCAGGACAGTAAACTTATTTTAGAATATATAAAAGGTGCTATAAGCTTTAAAGATCAAAATGGTGTGGAAGTTGATTATAGTGCAAATGGTAATCGTTTAACAACCAAAAATGTTCCTTTTGAGTTTATTAGCTTTGAGCTTCGCACAGGTGATGTAAATAATGATGGTATCTTTGAGGATATCCTGGTAATGTATGTTGATAATAACGATTTATTTGTCTTTAAATATGATGATACAGAAGGGGTATACCTTGTAAATTCTTATACCTTAGAAAAAGAAGATATCACTTACCCAGAAACCTTTGGCTTTAAAAGCAAAGAAAAGCTTGGTTCTGCGAGGGGTTATATTTGGTCAAGAAGCATTCCGATGCTTAAAGACACGTGGCTTATTGGGCATGGACCAGATACCTTTCCATTAGAGTTCCCACAAGCAGATATGCTTGGCAAATGGTGGGCATATGATACGCCCAAAATGACAGTAGATAAACCTCATAATATGTATTTGCAATATGGTATTAATAATGGCGGAGTTGCACTCTTGGCATTTCTTACACTTATCATAACGTATGTGGTTAACAGTATAAGGTTGTATGCATTTAAAAAAGACTATACGTCTCATGAGGGTAAAGGCATAGCGGTACTATTAGCAGTAGCGGGTTATCTAGGAGCAGGCATATTCAATGATTCTGTTGTTTCGGTAGCGCCTGTATTTTGGGTTCTGTTAGGACTTGGCATAGCAATTAATAACCATAATGAAAAGAGGACATCATCCCTTCTATAAGAAGAACGGTAGATGGGTATCTATTTGACAAAATATTACGGTAGACGTAAAAATAAATGGGTTATGATAAAAAGACAGTGAAGCAGTAGGCTAAAAGGGTTCTTTCTGAACTTTGGGTATTATAGGACATATAAATGCACTGGCAGTTTAAGATAGCTGCCAGTGCATTTATATTAAAGGAAATAAACTAAAATCTTCACTTTGAGGTAGAAATGCAAGTTTACATTTTTTTGTGAGG